>JAEUIH010000018.1:5490-106912 GCA_016795105.1 Planctomyces sp. | reverse complement strand
TTGTCGTGTGTTTCGAGGTTCAAATGTCAACCCCGCCTGCGATTGGAATTCACAACAACGAACTCTGTCTCTGGGTGCATTCAGTTGGCAAGAGAATTGGGGCAGAAGAATGCCGGACTCTGCTATTCTCCTGCCCCCATTCTTCTGCCAAAGACCGAACCCTTACCCTGCGATTCTTTCGTGTGGTTCGTGTCTTTCGTGGTTCAACTACCAACCCTGCCTGCGACTGAACTTGGTTGCGGCTGAGCGACGCGAAGATCGCCCACGCGATCGTTCATTCGACAGAGCGGTATTGCGAGTTTCGGAGAGGCTCGCCTACTTTTTCAGGGAAGTGCAGCTCGCACGGGTTGTCTCATCGAACGACTCTATTCTTTTGAATCATCACTCGGGCGACTGGACCACTGAGATTCCTGAGCCAGTCTGAGTTCTTCGATGGCCTCCGTCAGTGACTGACGTGCTCGACGATTCCGTCTGAGCGACTGACTGACGTGGACTCGGCTGGCAACTGCATCGCTGAGCGCGAGCAAGACGAGCCAGAAGGCAAGCAATAGTAAACCCATCACATAGAACGTAGCGAACACTGGGGAAGTGCGAAATGCCGGGAGGTTTTCGCAGAGTGACAGGAGAGCTCCGAGTGTCACGGTGAGAGCCGAAGTTTGGATTCGTCGTCGGTACTGACCATCGAAGAATCGTTGGTCTTCGACACTGAGATCAAGGTTTTCCTGATGTCTGCGATGTTGTCGCACGTGCCAGTAGATCATCAGGATCCCAAAAACGGCGACAATGATGCCGACGCTCAGGAACGCATAGTCGGTCACAAAAGCCTGATCTGACATTGAGCGGCATCCGTGGAGGAGAGCGAAGGAAAAATGAGCACTGCAAATTTGGAAAACGTTCGAGGATCGGACTCGACGCAAACCCCCTGCGGCAACAAATCGATCTGACGGCGGTATTGTTATCGAAATGACTCAGGAAACCGCAGAGATTGCCGGAACTCCGCACAACTTTTGCGGTTTATGTGAACATTTTTGTAATCTTTGCGTCTCAGTTTTACGTAATTACAACGAACGTCCACGGGTAGAATCATCAATCAGAGGATTGATTTCCGTTAGAAAACAGGCTTTCACGGCCTTCTGATGCAATCCAGCGTGTTTGGTCAAGACGGCCGAACAAATCCGGCGGATCACTGGCACGAAGTTTGCGACCGCTCAAGAACGAAGGTTGCTGAACCGCATAAGCGGCAGCGACTCGATTTTTGTTCACTTCGGAGGAGTGGGCGTGACCAGATACCAGAACAACGGCTTGCAGGCATTGGCGGAACAGCAAACTCGGTTTGCTCCGACCGCTGTCCGCCAGTCACAGCTTGAAGAGGCAGAGCGTCTGCTTTTGGAGCTGGAGCTGGATCGGGTCTACGGTTTTGCTGATGTTTGCCACCGAGTCACGGGTTACCGGCCGCGGAATCCGGAAGGCAGCCAAATTCCCGGGAATGAGCTTGCCCACGATTTGCGGTGTCTGATTGAGGATCTGTCGTCGACGATTCCAGCGGATGCGACGAGCATTGGGGAACGCGTATTGACGGTGGAGCAGGTCAGTGAACGTCTGAAAATTTCATCGAAGACCGTGGGGCGATGGCGAGACAAGGGATTGCCAAGTCGCTGGTTTTTGATTGAGGGTCGTAAGCGTCTTGGGGTTCGAGAATCATCGTTGGAACGATTTGTAGAAATGCATCAGGAGGAAGTCATGCGAGGACAGTCATTTCGGCAGATGACAGAGAAGGAACGAGAACAAATCATTCTGGAAGCCCGTGAATTGGCGGCTCAGGGGCTCACATTGACCGATGCTGGCCGGGTCCTTTCGGAGAAGCATGGTCGAGCATTGGAGACAATCCGTTACACGCTTCGCGACTTTGACACAGCACATCCTGAGAATGCGATCTTTCGACCGAGCGACAGGCCCTTATCCTCTGAAATGAAGCAGCTGGCGTACGATCTGGCTCAGCAGGGGGTTTCAATCCACGATCTTGCTCGACGCTTCAGCCGCAGCAAGACTGCGATTCACTCCGCGCTGGCAGAAGTCAGGACGCAGCGATTGTGTTCGATGTCAGTGGAATTCATTGACAACGAAGAGTTCCGGACACCGGATGCGGAGCTTCGAATTGTTGTGCCGGCGCCTCCAGGAAATCGCGGATCGGAGACAACTCGCGTTCCCTCCGGTCTGCCTGCATATCTTTCAGATATGTATCGAGTCCCTTTGTTGAATCGGGAGCAGGAGCAGCACTATTTTCGGTTGATGAACTTTCGGCTGTATCAGCTGAGTGAACTACAGAAAAAACTGGATCCTCGTCGCCCCAGTAACAAATTGGCCGCACAGGCAGACCGGCTGCTGGCAGACATCGCGGACACGAAGAACCTGTTGATCCGGTCAAATCTGAGACTCGTTGTTTCAATTGCGAAGAAGCACTTGAAGCCGGGGGTGAACTTCTTTGAGTTGGTTAGTGATGGAAACATGTCCTTGATTCGGTCTGTGGAGAAATTCGATTACTCACGCGGCAACAAATTTTCAACATATGCATCGTGGGCGATTATGAAGAACTTTGCGAGGACGGTGCCGGCGGAGAACACCCGTTTGGATCGATTCCGAACAGGTCAGGAAGAAGTCTTTGGGGCATCGGTCGAAGAGCGGACCTCACAGTTCGAGTGTGAACATACGAACAGGGCTCAACGTGCGGCGATTCTGGAGATGATGGAAGAGTTGAATGGTCGCGAGCAGAAAGTGATCGCATTTCGGTTTGGATTGGAGACTGGAACTGAGCCGGAAACGTTGGAAGAGGTGGGTGTGCGACTTGGGGTGACGAAGGAGCGAGTCCGTCAGATTGAGGTGCGGACCCTGGCGAAGTTGCGTCGAATTGCGGAGCGACGGCGAGTAGAGATCCCGGGAATTTAGGGGATTGGTTCAAGAAATCTGGACCATGGACCGACTGAATGAGGATCAAAAAGTTCGGTTGTGGTGGTAGCTGGAGGAACGGCTGGATCAATTTGACCTTGCCGTTTCTCTCATTTTTGGGGCTACTTTGTCCGGATGATGCATAGGAATTCAGGATCAGCCTTGCCTGTCACGATTCGCTTGTTATACTCCGCGACTTTCCACCGCAGCCGGTCTGCGCTAGTGTAGCTCAATTGGCAGAGCTCCGGTTTTGTAAACCGGCGGTTGTGGGTTCGACTCCCACCGCTAGCTTCCGCAACCCTGCATGACGAAAAGGTGAATGTTTTTGTAGAAAATCCAGCTTTTCGTGTGCTGTTGTTGGCCAGATGAGCGGAGGGGGAATTCCAGAGCGGCCAAATGGGCCAGACTGTAAATCTGGTGGCTTTGCCTTCGCAGGTTCGAATCCTGCTTCCCCCAATGATAATTGATCGGGTCCGGTGTTGGTTCTTAGTGGTGTTGTGTTGAAGGGTGTTGTGTTGAAGGGTGTTGTGTTTTTTGCTTCGGCGGGTTGGGTTTGGTTTTCTTTGGGTGTGGTTGATTGCCGGGGCTGGTTGTTGAGTTTGGTGAAATGCGGGCGTAGTTCAATGGTAGAATTCCAGCCTTCCAAGCTGGCCGTGTGGGTTCGATTCCCATCGCCCGCTCTCTGAGAGTGGTTTGTTTGAGTGAGATTTGATTGCGGAGATTGCTGCTGTAGCTCAGTTGGTAGAGTACGTCCTTGGTAAGGACGGGGTCATGGGTTCAAGTCCCATCAGCAGCTGTTCTGCGTTGGTTTGGTGAGTGATTCGTGTAGAGGCGTCTCGTGTGGGGCGTCCGGGTTTTGTTTTTGGGGTTGTTTTGCCGGGCTTTGTGATGCGTGCCCTGGCGTACAATGATCTGGAGTTCTGGAGATGGCAAAGGGTACGTTTGAGCGAACAAAGCCGCACGTCAACGTGGGGACCATTGGTCACATCGACCATGGTAAGACGACGACGACAGCTGCGATTCTGGCGGTTCAGTCAGCCAAGGGGCTGGCTGGTGTGAAGAGTTATGCGGATATCGCGAAGGGTGGTACCGTTCGAGACGCCACCAAGACGGTAACGATTGCGGCGAGCCACGTTGAATACGAGACTCCGAATCGTCACTACGCGCACATCGACTGTCCGGGACACGCTGACTATATTAAGAACATGATCACCGGTGCTGCTCAGATGGACGGTGCCATTCTTGTGGTTTCTGCGGCTGACGGCCCAATGCCACAGACTCGCGAGCATATTCTGCTTGCTCGCCAGGTGGATGTGCCGGCACTTGTTGTGTTTCTGAACAAGTGTGACCTTGTTGACGACGAGGATCTCCTCGAGTTGGTTGAGATGGAAGTTCGTGACCTGCTGAGCAAGTACGGCTTCCCGGGGGACGAGATTCCACTGGTGCGCGGCAATGCAAAGGGTGCGCTGGACAATCCGGCAGATGAAAAATACAGCACCTGCATCACGAAGTTGATGGAAGCTCTGGACTCTTATATTCCTGAGCCAGTCCGAGCGGCCGACAAGCCGTTCCTGATGGCAGTCGAAGACGTGTTCTCGATCGAAGGTCGAGGAACTGTTGCTACCGGTCGAATTGAGTCCGGAGTCATCAAGGTTGGTGAAAAGATTCAGATCATCGGTCTGAAGGATACTGTTGAATCCACTGTGACGGGCGTCGAAATGTTCCAGAAGACTCTGGATCAGGGGATCGCCGGCGACAATGTTGGTTTGTTGATTCGAGGTCTCCGTAAGGACGACATTCAGCGTGGGCAGGTTCTTGCTGCTCCGAACTCCATTAAGCCACACGTAAAGTTCGAAGCTGAAGTGTACGTGTTGAGCAAAGAAGAAGGTGGACGACACACTCCATTCTTCAGTGGTTACCGTCCTCAGTTCTACTTCCGCACAACGGACGTGACTGGAACAACCAAGCTTCTGGGTGGTGCAGAAATGTGCATGCCTGGTGACAATGTGCGAGTTGAAGTTGAACTGGGCAAGCAGATTGCTCTGGTTGACGGTAGTCGCTTCGCGATTCGCGAAGGTGGTAAGACCGTTGGTTCTGGCGTTGTAACGAAGGTACTTCAGTAATTCGTGGTATCAAGCTGGCTGTCTGTCGGCCCAGGGTTGACAGACAGCCTTCTGCTTTTTGTGGTAAAGGTTTGAGCGATGCGTGAGTATGTGTGGCTTGAGTGCACCGAGACGGGTGCTCGAAATTACCGAGTCATCAAAGAGACTCGCGGAACTGAGCGACTGGAGTTGATGAAGTATTGTCCGAAACTTCGTCGTCATACTCTGCATAAAGAGTCTCGCAAGAAGTAGTGGCCTTACGGGAGTAGCTCAATTGGCAGAGCAGTGGATTCCAAATCCACCGGTTGGGGGTTCAAGTCCCTCCTCCCGTGTTTGTTGATGATTTGGGCGATCTGTTCACGGTCTGGTTCGAAGTGGTCAGAGGTTGGTGTCGTGCACGCACCAGCTGATTGGCGGGTTTGGGGAAGTCATGTCTGGCAAAGAAGCGACGCTGTCTGTGTTGCCTGAGCTGTTTCGGTTTGGCATTTACAAACCGAATCAGGGGCGCTTGGTCCGGCAGTTTACATTTTTTGCTCTGGTGACGATTGCAGCGATGGGTTGTCTGACCCTTGCAAATGGTCCATTGGGGCAAAATTCCGTTTCGGTGAAGATTGGTGTGCCGATGCTGATCTGGGTCGTTTGTGCCTGGGTCTCCTATCGCGTGGTCAACGTGCCTCGGTTTGCGGACTTCCTTGTCTCCGTTGAATCTGAACGAGTAAAGATTACGTGGCCGGAAAAGCCGGAAGTGACACAGGCGACAATCGTCGTTTTGGCCACCATGGTGTTTCTGGGTGCGTTTCTTCTGATTGTGGACGTGGTGTGGCAGAAGTTGTTTTCGATCATCCGGTTTGTGGAATATCTGTAGTCCAGCGGGTCGAGCGGTTGAAATCGGCGTTTCACGAAGTCAGGATACCGCGTTTCGAAATTGCGGCGTCCAGTGGTCTGGTTTTGGAAGGATGAATTACATGGCAGAGAAATCGAGTAGCGGCCCATCGGCGGCCGGCGAAATGCTCTGGTATGTTCTGAAAGTCCAGACGAACCGTGAGCGGACAATTCGAGACGCACTTCTTAAAAAGATCAAGCTGGAAGAGCTCGAAGAGTTCTTCGGCGAAATTGTGATACCGTCCGAAAAAGTGAAGGATACTCGAAGCGGGACTGCAAAAGAGCAGGATCGGAAACTGTTCCCCGGATACATCATGATTCAGATGGTGTTGAATGATGAGACCTGGTACCTCGTCCGGGATACGGGTGGTGTTGGTGACTTCGCGGGAGCAGCGGGGAAGCCATTGCCAATGGAGCAGCATGAAGTGGACCGAATGCTGGGCCGAATGAAAGAAGATACGGGCGCGGCTCCAAAGGTGAAGATCGCGTTTACGGCTGGGGACCTTGTGAAGATTCGGGAAGGCATTTTCGAAAGCTTCGAAGGCACGGTTGAAGGGATTGATGAGCACAATGGAAAGATCTCTGTAGTGATTGAGATCTTCGGTCGATCGACTCCGGTTGAGTTGGACCACTGGCAGGTTGAGTCTGTTTAGTTTTCGTTTTTTTGCTGTTGGATTGAATCTGTTATGGGCAAGCAGCGACAAGTAGTGACTCAGATTAAGGTTCAGGTCACTGGCGGCCAGGCGACACCGGCACCGCCGGTTGGTACTGCACTGGGTCCTCATGGTGTGAACATTGGCCAGTTCGTGTCGCAGTTCAATGAGCAGACGCGTGGTGAGCTGATGGGTGTTGTTGTGCCGGTTGTGATTACCGTTTACAACGACCGCTCTTTCGAATTCATTCTGAAGAGTCCTCCGGCCGCTGTGTTGCTGAAGAAGGCTGCTGGCATCGCGAAGGGTTCAGGTAGTCCGCTGAAGAATAAGGTTGGGACTGTGACCACCTCGCAGCTCGAGCAGATTGCGAAGGTAAAGTACAACGACCTGAATGCGTCGTGTATGGATCAGGCAAAGAAGATGATTGCCGGTACAGCGCGAAGCATGGGTCTTGAGGTGATTGACTAATCGGTTCGCCTCGCCGGTTTGGTGTTTTCTGGTTTGAAGATTTCATTGAATGAATGGGTAAGAGATGGCTGGACGTTCAAAACGCATGGATGCCCTGACAAAGAAGGCTTCTGAACTTGGCGTGGTCTCCGTCGGAGCAGCTGTTCAGGCACTGAAGAAGCTTGAGGAAGGTCTTCCAAAGGGGGTTAAGCGTTGTGGCTTTGACCAGACCGTGGAGATTGCCGTTCGTCTGGGTGTTGATCCGCGACAGGCTGACCAGATCGTCCGTGGTTCAATTGTTCTGCCCCACGGGATTGGTAAGTCTCAGCGGGTACTGGTTTTTGCTCAGGGTGAGAACGTCAAAGTTGCTCAAACTGCTGGTGCAGATTTTGTCGGTGGAAAAGAGCTGGCTGACAAGATTAAGGACGGTTGGCTGGAATTCGACGTTGCAATCGCGACACCTGACATGATGGGTGTTGTGGGTCCGCTGGGTCGCGTGCTGGGACCTCGTGGTTTGATGCCGAGTCCACGAGCCGGTACAGTGACGCAGGACGTCGCTACGGCCGTAAAAGAGTACAAGGCTGGTAAGGTTGAATTCCGAGTGGACTCCGGGTCGAACGTGCATTGCGTTGTCGGCAAGATGTCGTTTGATGCACAGAAGCTTGAAGAGAACATCGAATCTCTGATGAAGTTCATTCGAGGATTGAAGCCGAATGCCTCGAAGGGCGTTTATGTTCGAGGAATGGTGTTGTCTGCCACGATGATGCCCGCAATTACCGTTGCCGTCTGAAGTTTCGTTGTGCACAGTGTGTTCACAGTGATGGTGACTGCTGAGTGATTGTCCCAGGTTCTGACAGAAATAACGAGTAGTTCGATGAGTCGTAACATTAAGAATATGTTGATTTCGGACATCCAGGACCGGGTTGGATCGGCGACCGATTTTCTGGTTGTCGACGCGTCGAAGGTGGATGCTGTCAGTGCCAACAAGTGGCGACTGAGTCTTCGAGCGGCGAAGATTTCGGCATTGACCGTGAAGAATTCAATTGCGTTGAATGCTCTGAAGCGTAAGGGGATTGAAGGGCTTGATCAGGTTCTGGCTGGTCCTTCGACTCTGCTGTGGAGCTCTGATGATGTCGTGTCGCTGTCTCGGGCTGTCGCAAAGTACGCAAAAGACATTGCAAAGCTCGAGATTAAGGGTGGCACGGTTGATGGTCAGGCCATCGATGCTGCTGGCGTTGATGCTTTGAGCAAGAGTAAGGGTCGACTTGAAACAATTGGCGAGCTGGCTGGACTGATGTTGGCACCTGGAAGAATGCTTGCAGGAGCAATGCAGGGGCCTGGTGGACAGTTGGCGGGTCAGTTGAAAACGTTGTCCGAGAAGGATGGCGAGTAATCTGGTTGGAAGCAAACAGCATTCGTGCTGATGTGGTGAGTAGTTTTCCCACGAAAAGCGTGTTACTGAGACGAGCGGTTTACTGAAAGGAAAGGTTCTTAGAGATGTCAACTGCGGAAGCTGCCAGTTACGATGCAGCAACAATTGAGCTTGGGGATAAGATTGTCGGACTGACTCTGCTGCAGGCAAAGAAGGTCGTTGATTATCTGAAGGAAGTACACAAGATCGAGCCTGCTGGTGGTGGCGCGATCGTCATGGCAGGTGGTCCTGCTGCACCGGTTGAAGCTGCTCCTGAGAAGACAGAATTCGACGTCGTTCTGACCGGATTTGGTGAGAACAAGATTCCGGTGATTAAGGTCGTTCGAGCAGTCACAGGTCTCGGGCTGAAAGAAGCTAAGGACCTTGTAGAAGCTGTGCCAAAGGTTCTGAAGGAAGCTATGGCCAAGGAAGATGCAGAGAAGCTGAAAGCAGAAGTTGTTGCTGCCGGTGGAACTGCTGAGATTAAGTAGCAAATGATTGCGTTGTGACAGAGCTTTTCGTGGATCCAGGTGCCGGAGTAGTTCAATCGGAACTGCTCCGGCTTTGGTCATCTGTATTTTGAGAAGTCTGTGTTTCGTTGCCGCCTGACAGCGGCGGTTTCGTTTTGCGGGGTACCCGGCTTAGGCTGGAGTTGCCCGGAAGACTTAAGTGTTTTGCTGCCGAGAGGCGGCGGACTCAGTAAGGTTCGGCACTTCGTGTCAATCGCACGGCTGACCGAGGTTCGGTTAACAGAAATGTATCCAGCAGGCAACTGTCGCAGTAGGTGGCAGGTGCCTTTCGTCGCGCGCTCGAGGGATCGCTGAGCGCGGGGTTATTGGTGACTGCGGAGCAGTCTTTATTGTTTGGGGGGTGGCGTCGAAGGACGTTGTCTCTCAGGTTCGGTGAATGACACCGAATTCTGTTGGCGTCTTGCGGGACCAATTCGCACTTGAAGGCAGGTTTGCAACATGGCAATTCCATCTGTCCGTACGATCGACTCGGACGAGGTAAGAAGCTTTGGCAAAATTCAGTCGGACTATGATATTTCCGGACTGACACAGATACAGACAGCGTTTTACAGCCGATTCCTGCAGGCGGATCGTCCAGCGCGAGACAGGCTGGATCTTGGGTTGGAAAGTATCCTTCGCGAAGTCTTTCCGATTGAGAGTTACGATGGGCAGTTCCGGCTTGAGTACGTGAAGTACGAGCTGGGGAAGCCTCGGTACACTGCCGAAGAGTGTCGTCAGTTGAAGTTGACTTACGGCATGCCGTTCAGAGTTTGGTTGCGTCTTGTGAAAGAGCAGCCAGTTGAGGAAGAAGTGTATCTTGGCGATATCCCGATCATGATCGGGGGCGGTGAATTCATCATCAACGGTGCTGAACGAGTTGTGGTGAGTCAGTTGCACCGTTCTCCGGGCGTTGACTTCGTCATGGCTGAAGAGACGGCATCGAGCGATCGCAAGACGCATTCATGTCGAATCATTCCCGAACGCGGGAGCTGGATTGAGCTTCTGGTCAGTAAGCGTGATGCGATTGGAGTGCGGATCGACCAGAGCGGTAAGTTTTCTGCATTGACATTGCTCCGAGCCATGTCGCCGGAATATTCATCTGACGCAGCCATCATTCGGCTGTTCTATGCAACGGATACGATCAAGATTACGGCCAAGACCACGGCCAGTGAGCTTGAAGGTAAGTATTCTGTCGAAGACGTCGTGTTTCCTGAGAAGCATGAGCGCGCAGGTGAGCTGATTGTTGATGCCGGCTCAGAGATCATCGACTCCGTCGCCGAAGAGTTGATCGTCGCTGGTGTGAAGAGTATCGAAGTGGTGCAGCAGGCAACAGACCTGTTGATTCTGAAGACTCTGGCTGAGGACGGGACATCGACTCATGAAGAAGCCCTGTTAAAAATCTATCAGCGTCTTCGTCCCGGGAATCCTCCTGCTCTTGACAAAGCAGCAGCGCTGTTCGCTGAGAAGTTTTTTGATGTAAATCGATACCGTCTTGGACGCGTTGGTCGATTCCGAATTAACCGAAAGTTCCAGCAGGAGATTTCGGATGAAGAGATGACTCTGACGCCGCTCGACTTCATCAACGCAATGAAGTACATCGTTCGTCTTCGAACGAACGACGGCACGGCTCAAATCGACGACATTGACAATCTGGGCAATCGACGATTGCGTACGATTGACGAGTTGGCATCGGATGAGATCCGTAAGGGGTTCCTGAAGCTTCGGCGAACCGTCCAGGAGCGAATGAGTCTGAAGGAAGTTGAGACGATTTCACCAAGGACGCTCATCAATCCAAAGAGCGTATCGGCGGCGATTGACTACTTCTACGGCAGAAGTGAATTGTCTCAGGTGGTCGACCAGACAAATCCGCTGTCAATGTTGACCCATGAACGCCGCTTGAGTGCACTCGGCCCCGGTGGTTTGAATCGAAAGCGAGCGGGCTTCGAGGTTCGCGACGTTCATATTTCGCACTACGGACGTATTTGCCCGATCGAGACGCCTGAAGGTACAAACATCGGGTTGATTTCGAGTTTGAGTATCTTCTCCCGAGTGGATGACTACGGGTTCTTGATTTCACCGTATCGAGTTGTTCGCAACGCTCGGGTTACGGATGAAGTGGTTTGGCTGCGGGCCGATGAAGAAGCCTCCGGGATGGTCTGTCCGGCGGACACACCTGTCGAGAACGGTGAAATTGCCGACGAACGTGTGCTTGCTCGAACGAAGAGCGACGTGGTCTGGGTTGGCAAGGAGCAGGTTGAGTTCATCGACGTGGCTCCGTGCCAGATGGTGGGCGTTTCTGCCGGCTTGATTCCATTCCTTGAGCACGACGACGCGAACCGTGCATTGATGGGATCGAACATGCAACGCCAGGCGGTGCCTCTGTTGATTTCAGAGCGGCCTGTCGTCGGAACGGGAATGGAACCGTTCGTTGCTCAGAACTCCGGGATGGTTCTTCGGGCAGAGAAGGCTGGCAAGGTCACTTACGTGGATGCAAACGTCATCGAGATTGATGGCCGTCGGTATCCTCTGCGAAAGTTCGTCCGCCTGAACGAACGAACGTGTCTCAACCAGAAGCCTATTGTCTCCGTGGGTGAGAAGGTCAAGGCAGGGCAGGTACTTTGCGACAGCGCGGCGACTCGAAAAGGGTCTCTTGCCCTGGGTAGAAACGTGCTTGTTGCGTTCATGTCATGGGAAGGCTTCAACTTCGAAGACGCCATCATTTTGTCAGAGCGGCTTGTGAAGGAAGATGTCTACACGTCGATTCACCTTGATGAATTTGACGTGGAGATTCGTGAGACGAAGCTTGGAAGAGAAGAGTTCACTCGTGACATTCCAAACGTGAGTGAGAAGGCACTGCGTCATCTCGACGAGAACGGCATCGTGAAGATTGGGACCCGAGTGCATCCGGGTGACATTCTGGTCGGCAAAGTTTCGCCAAAGGCGAAGAGTGAACTGACACCGGAAGAGAAGCTGTTGCATGCGATCTTCGGGCGAGCCGGTGAAGACGTGAAGAACGAATCGCTGGAAGTACCGAGCGGTGTCGGCGGGATTGTAATTCACACTGAGCGGTTTTCACGACGGATGAGCTTGTCTGAAATTGAACGCAAGCGATTCGAGGACGACCTGAAGCGAGTTGAGAAGGAAGGCGAAGTTGCAATCAGTGAAGCGTTCCGGACGTTCCTGAAGGAGCTGGAAGCCGTACTTGAACAGCCCGTCACTGACGAGGACGGACGACAGCTCGCAAAGCTGGATGACACTCGTGCCGTTGCTGATTTTGCTCGACGCTTCAACAGTCGTTTCGAGGAAATGGACGTTCGAACTCCGCAGAAGAAGACTGCTGCACGAAAGGTGATTCGAGAGAGCTGGATTTTGGTTGAGGATGTGATTGACCGTGAAGATCACCGGCTGAACAGCATGAAGCGTGGCGATGAACTGCCAAGTGGTGTGCTCCAGATGGTGAAGGTCTATGTCGCATCGAAGCGCCAGATTTCTGTCGGGGACAAGATGGCCGGACGCCACGGAAACAAAGGGGTGATTTCCAAGGTGTTGCCGATCGAAGATATGCCGTTCCTTGAAGACGGTACTCCAGTGGACATCATTCTGAATCCGCTGGGTGTACCGAGTCGAATGAACGTAGGGCAGATTCTTGAGACTCACCTTGGCTGGGCGGCCGGGAAACTGGGTTATCGAGCCGTGTGTCCAGTGTTTGACGGCGCCACTGAAGAGGACGTGCGAGCGGCACTGAAAGAAGCTGGACTGCCTGAAGACGGAAAGACAGTTCTGTTTGACGGTCGAACCGGTGACAGGATGGAGCAGAAGACAACGGTGGGTCAGATTTACATGCTGAAACTGCACCACCTTGTTGACGATAAGGTCCACGCTCGAGCCACCGGACCTTACTCGCTGATCACGCAGCAGCCACTGGGCGGAAAGGCGCGATTCGGCGGTCAGCGATTTGGGGAAATGGAAGTGTGGGCTCTGGAAGCATACGGAGCCGCCTACATTCTTCAGGAGTTGTTGACTGTGAAGAGTGACGACGTCGAAGGGCGAACGAAGATCTACGAAAGCATGGTTAAGGGCGAGAACACGCTTGAAGCAGGCACACCAGCCAGCTTTGACGTGTTGAACAATGAGATTCGAGGTCTGTGCCTGAATCTCCACCTGGAGAAAGCGGGCGTTTAAGACTCGTCTCTCTGTTATTCGGAAATTTTCACAGCCTCCGCTGACACAACGGAAGCGGGGCTGTAATCTCAACCTCAACTGTTTGGAGTTTTGAGCGTGAGCACCAGCGAAGGTACATTTGATCGTGTGAATGACTATGCCTCTGTGAAGATCAGCCTGGCAAGTCCTCACGACATTCGCAGCTGGTCTTTCGGTGAAGTCAAAAAGCCGGAAACCATCAACTATCGAACCTACCGACCGGAGCGCGACGGTCTGTTCTGCGAGCGAATTTTCGGGCCTGAAAAGGACTGGGAGTGCGCCTGCGGAAAATATCGCGGAATGAAATACAAAGGGATGATCTGCGACCGTTGCGGCGTAAAGGTGACTCACAGTCGAGTTCGTCGCAAGCGGATGGGGCATATTGAACTGGCGGCACCAGTGGTGCACATCTGGTTCTTTAAGTCCATGCCCAGCCGGCTCGGCGCCTTGCTGAACATGAAGACAACCTCGCTGGAAAAAGTGATCTACTTCCAGGACTACGTTGTCGTTGATCCAGGCGAAACTCCTCTGAAGCAGTGCCAGATGCTGACTGAGGAAGAAGCTCGACAGGCCCGCCGCGACTATGGAGAAGGTAACTTCGAAATTGGAATGGGTGCGGAAGCCGTCAAGAAGCTGCTGATGTCCATGAGACTGGCCGAGTTGTCCGTCGAACTGCGGGCTGAACTTGCGAAGACCGGGAGCCAGCAGAAGATCAAGGACCTGATCAAGCGATTGAAGATCGTTGAAGCGCTGCGTGACAGCGAAAATCGTCCGGAGTGGATGGTACTTGATGTGATTCCGGTGATTCCTCCGGACCTTCGACCGCTGGTACTGCTGGACTCAGGAAACTTCGCGACAAGCGACCTGAACGACCTGTATCGCCGAATTATCAATCGTAACAACCGACTGAAGAAGCTGGTTGACCTGAACGCTCCGGAAGTCATTGTTCGCAACGAAAAGCGAATGCTGCAGCAGTCCGTCGATGCATTGTTCGACAACAACCGCTGTAAGCGACCGGTATTGGGATCATCCAACCGACCGCTGAAGTCGTTGACGGACATGATCAAGGGAAAGCAGGGTCGATTCCGCGAGAACCTGCTCGGAAAACGAGTCGACTATTCGGCGAGAAGCGTAATTGTGGTTGGTCCTGAGCTGAAGCTCCATCAGTGCGGGCTGCCCAAGAAGATTGCTCTGGAACTGTTCCAGCCGTTTGTAATCCGTCGACTGAAGGATCTCGGACATGCCGACACGATCAAGAGTGCCAAGCGAATGCTTGAACGTCGTGACGAAGATGTTTGGGACATTCTGGACGAAGTCATTAGAAATCATCCGGTTCTGTTGAACCGAGCACCAACGCTGCACCGAATCGGGATTCAGGCGTTTGAGCCAATCCTGGTGGAAGGGAACGCGATTAAACTGCATCCGCTGGTGTGCCGTGGTTTCAATGCGGACTTTGACGGAGACCAGATGGCCGTCCATCTGCCGCTGTCCATCGAAGCACAGGTCGAAGCCACGACCTTGATGATGTCCACCCATAACATTTTCAGTCCTGCGAACGGTGCACCAATTATCAGTGCGTCACAGGACATCGTGATGGGTTGCTATTATCTGACGTTGAAGCGTCTGGATCGACCAGGCGAAGGGATGATCTTTGCGTCAGCGGAAGAAGTCTTTATGGCCTTCCAGCTGGGCAAAGTTTCCAGACACGCCACTATTCGTCTGCGAATGCCAAAGGGCAAACGAGTCAAGGGTGAGGGCGCCGATAAGTATCGACCGGGTGGGCTGATTGAAACCAGCCCAGGCCGAGTCATGTTCAACGACATCCTTCCTCGGCGTATGGCCTACTACAACCATACAATGCGAAGTAAAGACCTCGCGATCGTGATTTCCGATTGCTATCTGGAACTCGGTCGCCGCGAAACGATTGAGTTGCTGGACCGTATGAAGAGTGCGGGCTTCCGTGCATCAACGGAGAGCGGACTGTCGTTCGGTGCGAGTGACCTGAAGACAGCTCCAAACAAAGAGAAGGTGATTTCAGAATCTGAAAAGCAGGTTCTGAAGCAGCAGAAGTTGTTTGAACGCGGTGTGATCACAAATCAGGAACGTTACAACAAAGTGCTGGACATCTGGACTCATGCTCGTGAAGAGATCACGAAGTCCATGATGGAACAGCTCGAGCACGACGTTCGAGATAGTGGCCAGTATGTGAATCCAATCTACTTGATGGCACACTCTGGTGCTCGAGGGGGCGTCGGACAGATTCAGCAGCTCGCAGGTATGCGAGGTCTGATGGCAAAGCCGAGTGGAGAAATTATCGAGACTCCGATTAAGTCCAACTTCCGGGAAGGTCTGTCGGTACTTGAATACTTCAGTTCAACCCACGGAGCTCGAAAGGGATTGGCTGACACCGCTTTGAAAACCGCTGACTCGGGTTACCTGACACGTAAGCTGGCGGACATTTGTCAGAATATGGTGATCACCACCTTCAACTGTGGAACAACCAAGGGGTTGACTCGAGGGGTTGTTTATCGCGGCGAGAAGGTCGAAGTGGGTCTTGCGGATGCGATTCGAGGGCGAGTCAGCCGTACGAATATCGTGAATCCGATTACGGACGAGGTCATCGTTCGTGAAGACGAGCTGATCACTGTTGACAAGGCTCGAAAGATCGAAGAGATGGGGTTGGAGCGTATTCAGGTACGCAGTCCAATGACCTGCGAATCGCCACTCGGAATGTGCCAGCTCTGCTATGGTATGGACTTGTCCACAGGTGACCTGGTAGAGCAGGGGATGGCAGTCGGGATCATTGCGGCTCAGAGTATTGGTGAGCCAGGAACTCAGTTGACGATGCGTACCTTCCACATCGGTGGTGTGGCCGCTAAGGAAGTTGAGCAAAGTGAATTGTTGGCGAAGCGAGGTGGCCAGGTTCGGTTTACTCGCATTCGCAGTGTAATCAATGCCGAAGGTCGCCAGGTGGTGCTGGGGCGAAACGGCGAAATCAGTATCGTCGACGATCGAGGCCGAGAAGTTGAAAAACAGTCTGTACCGAACGGTGCGGTGCTGCAGGTGGCGGAGAACCAGCCGGTGAACACCGGTGATGTGCTTTGTACCTGGGACCCTCACTCGATCCCGATTATCGCTCAGGTGGGCGGACGGGTTCGACTTGAAGACTGTATCGAAGGACAGTCGATCCGACTGGAAAAAGAAGCCTCCGGAACTCTGCGAAGAACTGTCACCGAGCACAAGGCAGGTTTGCATCCGCAGGTGATTGTCGAAGACGGAACGGGCAGAATTCTCGACTTTTATTACCTGCCGGAAGGTGCGAGTATTGAAGTGGAAGAAGGCGGTCAGATTACTGCCGGGCTTGTGGTTGCGAAGACACCACGAGAATCCACCGGTACTCAGGACATTACCGGGGGTCTTCCGCGAGTCACAGAACTGTTTGAAGTTCGAAAGCCGAAGGATCCGGCCGTTGTTGCGGAGATTGACGGCGAGGTTGAGTTCCTTGCAGAGAAGAAACGCGGGAAGCGAATTGTTTTAATTAAGGGAGCCGACGGCACAGAAGTTGAGCACGTTATTCCTCACGGAAAACACTTGCTCGTGCACCCCGGGGACCTTGTCAAAGCTGGGGACGCGCTGGTTCGTGGCCCATTGGTGCCACAAGACATTCTGCGGGTCAGCGGAGCTGAAGAAGTTCAGCAGTATTTGCTGCATGAAATCCAGAACGTTTACCGAGCTCAGCGTGTGGAAATCGACGATAAGCACATCGAAATCGTCATTTCTCAGATGCTGAGAAAGGTTCGCGTCGACAGTGTCGGTGATACAGACCTGTTGCCAGGGGTCTTGATTGATAAGTTCGAATTGAAGAAGACGAACGAAGGTCTGTCTTCGATGGGACGAATTACGGATCCTGGTGGCACTGAGTATGAGATTGGCGACAAAGTGTCACTGAAGGAAATTGAAGAAGTGAACGCTGAAGTCAGTCGACCGGCAAAGTTCACGGGAATGAAGAAAGCGAAAGCAAGTCCGCAGTTGCTGGGGATTACAAAGGCAGCCGTTCAGAGCGAGAGCTTCATATCGGCTGCGAGTTTCCAGGAAACCACGAAAGTGCTGACAGAAGCGGCACTGGGGGGGAAAGTGGACAATCTGCTCGGATTGAAGGAAAACGTGATTCTAGGACACTTGATTCCAGCCGGAACAGGTTTCCACCTGCACCACGAGGCACAGGTCAGAATTCACGATTCTGCCATTCGAGAGCAGGAAGAAGTGAAAGCTCGAATGGAAGCAGCCCGGGCGGACTTGATGGGAGGTCCGGAAGTTGCTCCTCGTCGAATCGATCCGGATCGTCCGTCAGCACCATCGTTGGCGGATCTGACCCCGGACGAGCCCGTTTGATCGGGAATTCAACTGATCACAGTGGTGTGAGGTTGACGATCAGGGACTGCAAGGATAAAGTGTTGCGTTTTTGGTACCCGTCTGATCTCTTGTTTTGAGAATTCGTTACATTATGCCCACAATTAATCAACTTGTACGCAAGCCGCGTCGACAGCAGCGGTCAAAGACGAAGACTCCACTGCTGGAAGGTTGTCCTCAGAAACGCGGCGTTTGTCTGCAGGTAAAGACGGTCACCCCGAAAAAGCCGAACTCTGCGTTGCGAAAAGTTGCTCGAGTTCGATTGTCAAACGGGAAAGAAGTGACGGCTTACATTCCCGGCGAAGGCCATAACCTCCAGGAACACTCGATTGTTCTCGTCCGAGGCGGTCGAGTTCGAGACCTTCCTGGGGTGCGTTACAAAATTATCCGCGGTGTTCTTGATACGCTCGGCGTAGCCGATCGTCGTCAGGCTCGCAGTTGCTATGGAGCGAAGCGTCCAAAAGGTGGCGCTGCTGCAGCAGCTGCTGGCAAGGGCGGCAAGAAGAAGTAATCAGTCAGCGTGTTGAGGTTGCCTGGCAGCAGTCGGTCGGCTTTGCGTGTGGCTGATGCGTTGGATTCAGTGTGTACGGTTTGCAGTGTTTTCGTGTACGAGTCAACTAGGTAAGAGTTTCAATGGTTAAAAAGTTTACAGCAAGCCGGGAGCAGCTGAAGCCGGATACTCGTTTTAGCAGTTCACTGGTTTCCAAGTTCATCAACTGTCTGATGTATGACGGGAAGAAGAGCGTCGCGACGGGTGCCTTCTATCGGGCAATGGATTTGGTGCAGAAACAACTGCCCAACGAAGATCCTTTGAAGGTGTTTACTCAGGCTGTGGATAACGTGAAGCCGAGTATTGAAGTTCGGTCAAAGCGAGTAGGGGGAGCAACGTATCAGGTGCCGACTCCAGTGAATCATCGACGACAGCAGGCGTTGTCGATCCGCTGGATTCTGGAAGCGGTTCGTGGCCGAAAGGGTCGGCCAGTTGATCGTTCGCTGGCAGACGAGTTGGTTGCAGCGTTTCGTCGAGAAGGTGCTGCGATGACAAAACGGGAAAACGTTCACCGTATGGCAGACGCAAACAAGGCATTCTCGCACTTCGCCTGGTAATTTGTCGAAACAGAAGACTTCGAACGCCAGACAGGGCTCAAGCAAGGCCTGTTTGGCGTTTTTTTGTTGGTATCAATTGAAATTGGGAATGGCACATGGCCAGAGCGATTGGTGACATTCGGAATATCGGCATTATTGCTCATATCGACGCCGGCAAGACGACAACGACTGAGCGAATCCTTTATTACACGGGCGCATCCCATCGGATGGGTGACGTTGACGATGGGACGACGGCGACCGACTTTGACCCTGAAGAAGCTCAGCGAGGTATTACAATTTATTCCGCTGCGGTTACCTGTCAGTGGAAGGGTTGTACCGTCAACCTGATTGATACACCGGGTCACGTAGACTTTACTGCGGAAGTGGAACGCAGTCTTCGAGTGCTTGACGGGGCGGTTGTGATATTTAGTGCCGTTGAAGGCGTCGAAGCTCAGAGTGAGACTGTTTGGCGGCAGGCGGATAAATACGGCGTTCCCCGGATCTGTCTGATCAACAAGATGGACCGGATTGGAGCGGGGTTCGAGAGAATCATGGAGCAGATGAAGAATCGTCTGAAGGCGAAGCCACTTCCACTGCAGATACCGATCGGGCGAGGTCCTTCGACAAATGCGGATGGATTCTGTGGTGTGATTGACCTGTTAACGATGAAGGCCCTGTATTGGGACGGTGAGAGTCGAGGTAAGGAGTACCGTTCGGAGGAGATTCCTGCTGAACATCTCGATGAAGCGACAATTTGGCGGAGCGAGTTATTTGATGCACTGTCGCTTGTTGACGAAGACGTGATGATGGCATGTATGGAGAGTGAAGACGTCCCTCTTCAAACTGCAGTGACCGGGATCCGTCGGGCAACTCTTCGTGGAGAGTTGCAGCCTGTGTTTGTGGGAGCTTCGCTTGACTATATTGGTGTTCAACCGGTGTTGGATGGCGTCAGGGACTTCCTGCCCAGCCCATTGGATCGACCACCGGTCGAGGGGATCATTACAAGTGGAAAGCAGGAAGGTGAGAAGGCAATACGTCGATCATCGGTGAGTGATCCGGCATGTGCGTTGATTTTCAAGATTCAGGCCGAATCACACGGGGATCTGTATTTTGCCAGGGTGTATTCCGGGAAGCTGACCGGCAACTCGAAGATGTTGAACCCCAGAACCGGCAAGAAGGAGATGGTCACTCAGCTTTGGCACATCCAGGCGGACTCGCGAGAGAAAGTCGAGGCTGTGGAGGCTGGTGACATCTGCGGGATCATAGGACCGAGAGATTCTGCCACCGGGGATACACTGTGTGATGCCGGGTATCCGATCGCCCTGGAATCGATTCATTTCCCGGAGACTGTGATTTCTGTGGCTGTGGAACCGGAGACGAGTGCGGATCGCAAGAAGCTTGAGGACACTCTGCGGCGGCTTGAGCGACAGGACCCGACATTTCATGTAAAGATCAACCCCGATACTGGACAGACGATTATCAGTGGGATGGGGGAATTGCATTTGGAAGTGATCCGGCATCGGATGGAGCGGGACTTCAACCTGAAAGTCCGATTCCACAAGCCTCGGGTCAGCTATCGAGAAAAGTTGTTGGGAACGACGACCGCGAAAATTGATTTTCATCGGCAGTTGCCATCGGGCGTGATTGCATTTGGGGTGACGATGATCGCCCAGGAGAGTTCCGAGGCGGGGCTTGGAATCCGGGTGATCAACGAGCTGCCGGCGGACGTGTTGCCGAAGCCCATGCTTCAGGTGCTATTGGAATCACTGGAAAAAGAGGCGTTGGCCGGCGGAATTTATGGCAATCCCTTAATGGGACTTGAGCTTCGGGTCACGGCTGTTGTTTATACGGAAGGGGAATCCAGCGAGATTGCAATTCGGACGGCCTGTGCCGAGGCCTTCCGAAAAATCCTCAATGATGGGAAAATGGCGGTGATGGAGCCAATCATGTCATTGGAAGTGGTGACCCCGGAAGAATTTTTGGGAAATGTGCAATCGGACTTGAATGCGCGGCGGGCGATTATAGTAAATTCTGACAGGATGGGCGATTTGTGTGTGCTTAAGTGTGAAGCGCCATTGGTTGCAATGTTTGGCTATTCCAACCAAATTCGCAGTCTTTCGCAGGGGCGTGCTTCATATTCGATGGAGCCGTGTCGTTACGAGATTGCGCCTCCGAACGTGGTTGAGGGGCTGATGTTCTGAAGTTTGGGTCGAGATCTGTCGAACTAGATGATTTCTGAATCGTCATTCATTGACAGAATGCCTCTTGACCTCTAAAATTCGCGATTCCCCCTCGTCGGGGTTTTTGTGTTTTGACGTAAACTCTTTGCTCAAGGTGACTTGCGGTGGCTGGTGCTGGTGAAGAATGTATCCGTATACGGATGGAAGCTTACGACCACTCCGTTTTGGATCTATCTGCAGCGGAGATAGTGGATACCGCAAAGCGAACCGGGGCAATTGTCCATGGTCCGGTACCGTTGCCGACTCGGATTGAGCGGTATACGGTGCTTCGAAGTCCTCACATTGACAAAAAGTCACGTGAGCAGTTCGAGATTCGGACCCACAAGCGACTGATCGACATTATACAGCCGACTGGTAAGACAGTGGATGCTTTGAATAAGCTTTCATTGCCGGCGGGTGTTGATATTAAGATCAAGGCGACAGCGACTGCCTAGTCTGAGGTTGGTGTCGATTTTCTGATCGAGCCGCGGTGTCGATTTATGTGATCGTGCTGCATTGTTTTGGCTCGTCGTTCCACGGTTGTCTGCGCGCGGGTTTGTGGAATATGTCTGTTGGTATACTTGGTAAAAAAGTTGGGATGACTCAGGTTTACGGTGACGACGGCGTCATTGTTCCTGTGACGGTGATTGAGGCTGGTCCGTGTGTTGTGCTGCAGGTCCGCACTCAGGGGCGTGACGGGTATGACGCGGTGCAGTTGGGATTTGACGATCTTCCTCGTCGCAAAGCGATTCGTTCGGTGCGGGGCCATGTGGCTGCTCTGGGTGGTCGAGGTGCTGACAAGAGGAAGTTGTCGGGAGTTGAGGCGACTCCGAAAGCGGAGTGTGAGCCGAAGCGATTCATTCGCGAGTTTCGTTGTCAGGATGCTTCGCATGGCTTGTCGGTTGGGCAGGCTGTTGCGGTTGATTCTCTTGATGGTGTGACGTGGGTGGATGTGATTGGGTATTCAAAGGGTCGTGGTACATCGGGTGTTATGCGACGGCATAATTTCCATGGTCAGCCGGCGAGTCACGGTGCGAAGCGGGTTCATCGTCATCCGGGGTCGATTGGTCAGAGTGCTGACCCGTCACGCGTGATGAAGGGTACGCGGATGGCTGGTGTGTACGGCGGTGAGCGTGTGACGGCTCGAAATCTGAAGGTTGTTCGAACGGATTCAGAGAACAATCTGATTCTGGTTCGTGGGGCCATTCCTGGTCCAAACGGTGCGTACGTCGTAGTGCGTCGTTCTGTAAAAAATAAGTAGTCTTGCAGTTGCTTGGTGGACTCATGATCTCAGTTCCGATTCGTGACATGTCCGGTGCAGAGTGTGGCACCTATCAGTTTGATCCTGCGGCAATCGCTGCGGGCATTAATCGACAGCTCCTGCATGACGTTGTGGTGATGTACCATGCCAACCGTCGAGTTGGTGAAGTGCAGACGAAGTCTCGCGGGATGGTGGCGGGAAGTACTCGAAAGCTGTTTCGCCAGAAGGGCACCGGTCGTGCTCGAGCTGGTGCGATTCGAACACCGGTCCGAAAGGGCGGGGGTCATGCGTTCGGGAAGAAGCCTCGCGACTATTATTATCGCCTGCCCAAGAAGGCTGTCCAGAGAGCAACTCGGATGGCTTTGCTGAGCAAGTTTCAGGATTCTCAGGCCGTTGTGTTGAAGTCCTGGGAGTGTTCTGAGCCAAAGACGAAGGTGATTGCTGGTTTGTTGACGAAGTTGGGTCTCCAGGGTGAGACTGTGCTTCTGGCAACAGAGGGTGTGAATCAAAACGTGTACAAATCTGCGCGAAACATCGCGGGGATCGAGGTCATGCCCGGGGCTGACCTGAATGCATACAGCCTGCTGCGTCGAAAGCATCTGGTGATTACGGTTGGTGAGATGGATCGATTGGTTGGCCGAGCGTAAGCCGGTTGATCTAGTACGCTTAATCTGAAATGTAGAGAAAGCGTTATAGCAAGTCAGTCCCTGGAATTGGTTGGTTTGGGTGAGCTATGAGTCAGGTGTCAAACAGTGGTGTAACTTTGGAGCCTCATCAGGTGATTCGGCGTCCGCTGGTCACTGAGAAGGGGACTCACGTGTCGGAGCGTCACAATGCTTACACGTTTGAAGTGCATTCGCTGGCTACAAAGCTGGACATCAAGGCGGCGGTAGAGACGCTGTGGGGTGTTCGAGTTGTTGATGTTCGGACACAGAACCGCATCGGCAAGCCGCGACGACACCGACTGGTGCTCGGAAGGACTCGCGACTGGAAGAAGGCCATTGTGAAGCTGCACGACGAGGATCGAATCGCGTTCTTTTAGGATGCTTTGATCAGGTTTGGTGTGCAGAGATTGCATATTTTTGGGAATAGACATCAATGGGCGTTCGATTTTACAAGCCAGTAACTCCAGGTCGCCGAGGCGCCTCGGTCAGTGATTTCAGCGAAATCACAGACAAGAAGAAGCGACCAGAGAAAGAACTGACGACCCGCTACAAGAAAAAGGGTGGTCGAAATAATCAGGGCAAGATCACCGCACGGCATCGTGGGGGTGGGCATAAGCGTCTGTATCGATTGATCGATTTTAAGCGTGAGAAGGACGGCGTTGTTGGGACAGTGACCCACATTGAGTACGATCCAAACCGCAGCTGCCGAATCGCATTAGTTGAATACGCCGACGGCGAGAAGCGTTATATTCTTGCCCCCGAAGGTCTTGCAGCCGGTGCGAAAGTTGAGAGCGGCGAATCTGTTGAGCCGGTGGTTGGCAATTGCATGCCGCTGAGTGCGATTCCGCTTGGAACGGTGGTGCACAATATTGAGATGCAGCCCGGCCGAGGTGGTCAGTTGTGTCGAAGTGCCGGCGTTGGAGCCACGCTGAATGCTCGAGATGGGCGTTGGGCGCAGGTGACGCTGCCGAGTGGTGAAGTGCGGCGTGTGCCGAGTAGTTGCCGGGCCACAATTGGGGTTCTGGGGAACTCTGAGCATAGCAGCATTGTGATTGGTAAGGCCGGAAGAAATCGCTGGAAAGGTAAGCGTCCGCGGGTTCGTGGAACAGCGATGAATCCGGTTGCACATCCGATGGGTGGTGGTGAAGGTAAGAACTCGGGCGGGCGACACCCCTGTAGCCCGACTGGAAAGCTTGCAAAGGGCGGACGTACGCGAAAGCGACGTAAGTCATCAACTCGAGCCATTATTCGTCGCCGTCGATCGGTGCGTTATGGTGAAGTGAAGCTGTAGGTCGGGTATTCAATTTTGAGTTTTTTGTTGTTGAGTTGACGTACGGTGAGGAAGGTCTAGATGGGTCGTTCTCTGAAAAAGGGTCCTTATGTTGACCCACGAGTGCTTGAGAAGGTTGAGAAGCTCAACGCTGTTGGCCGGAAGGAACCGATCAAGACCTGGTCTCGTAAGTGTACGATTTCTCCGGAGTTCGTTGGGCACACGTTTCAGGTGCACAACGGGCGTGTGTTTATTAACGTGTATGTGACAGAAGACATGGTCGGGCACAAGCTCGGCGAATTTTCTCTCACGAGAACGTTCCGAGGTCACGGTTCGAAGGGCAAGAAGTAGTCATGGCTCAGGTACGCGCAACACATATGTTTGCTCGGATTGCTCCGACCAAGATCCGGCCATTCGCCGACATGATTCGTGGGAAGACCGCGGAAGACGGTCTGAACGCGCTCAGATATGTGCCTAATCGAGGAGCTCGATTCCTTGAGAAGGTCCTGAAGAGTGCGATTGCGAATGCTGAGGATCGAGGTGTTCGTAATCCTGATCGATTGAAGATCGTCGAAGCGCGAGTTGACGGTGGACCGATGTTTAAACGTGTTCAGCCGCGTGCTCGTGGCATGGCGTTTCTGATTCGTCGCCGGTCAGCGCACATTCATGTTGCAGTTGACGCTCCGGAATTGGGCTGATTTTTTTTGTGAATTATTGAGGGTGTGACGCATGGGTCAGAAAGTCAGGCCAACCGGGTTTCGAGTAGGCGTGATGGAGAGCTGGCGGAGTCGCTGGTATGCTCCGAAGAAGGAATTCGGTGATCTACTCGCCGAGGATTACAAGATCCGTCACTTTGTGGCGACGAAGTATGAGTTTGCCGAGATTTCGAAAGTCGAAATCGAGAGAACTCGCGATCAGGTTGTGGTTCACTTGTATACTGCTCGACCGGGTGTCATTATCGGTCGAAAAGGACAGGAAGTCGACAAGCTGAAAGCAGAGCTCGAAGATCTGACCGGACGTCGAATGGACGTGAAGATTGTCGAGATCACGAATCCGAACCGGGATGCGAAGCTGGTAGCGGTGAAGATTGCTCAGCAGCTGCAGAAGCGGGGAAGTTTCCGAAGAGCGATCAAGAAGACGCTGGACGAGGTCATGAGTGCCGGCGTTCAGGGAGTAAAGATTCAGATGTCCGGACGCCTTGGTGGTGCCGAGATGTCGAGAACCGAGAAGGCCAGTCGAGGTTCGATCCCATTGTCAACTCTGCGTCGGCACATCGATTATGGGTTTGCCCCATCGCAGACTGCACAGGGGATTATTGGCGTCAAAGTGTGGATAGATTTGGGCGATTATTCGGACGAGGAGACTTCAAATGGCTCTGATGCCAAAGCGGGTCAAGCATCGAAAGTGCCAAAGAGGGCGTATAAGAGGTAAGGCGACTCGCGGCAACACTGTTGTGTTCGGAGAATGGGCACTTCAGTCTTTGGACGCTGGACACATTACGGGCCAGACCATTGAAGCGTGCCGAATCGCAGCTACTCAATACGTTCGAGGCGAGGGTAGAGTTTTTATTCGAATTTTTCCACAGAAGCCCGTGACAGCACGACCTCTGGAAACTCGAATGGGTAAGGGTAAAGGAGAACCGGACCGTTGGGTTGCCGTAGTGAAACCGGGTTCGGTGTTGTTTGAACTGGGTGGTGTTTCTCGCGATGCGGCCCGAAGCTGCTTTCAGCGAGTAGCACATAAGTTGCCGGTTCGTGTGCGTTTGGTTGGTAAACGTCCCGAAATTTAATCACGCGTCGTCACTTTGGCGGTGTTTGTGAGCTGAGGTATTGGTGTCATGGCGAAGGTGAAAGATCTGCGAGAAATGTCCTCGGAGCAACTCCTCCATGAGTTGCGTACGTCGCAGCAGACTCTGTTTAAGCTGCGAGTTCAGGCTGCGTCTGAGCGGAATGACATTCCCAGCAACGTGAAGAAGCTTCGACAGACGATTGCCCGGATCAAGACGGTGCAGCGTGAACGGGAGTTGGCCGCCGCACGCTGAGAGCGTCGGTCCTGGTAAGACAGTTTGGGAATGAATAGGTTCGGTTATGAAGAAGACATTGATCGGAACGGTTGCTTCGGACAAGCGAGAGAAGACGTTGCGTGTTGAGATCGCTCGACGCTTCAAGCACCCAAAGTATGGGAAGATTGTTCGGGGGCGTACTATCTGCCAGGTGCATTGCGAAGGCGATGCCCCTAAGGTGGGAGACACCGTTGAGATCATCGAGTGTCCTCCTAAGTCGAAGACAAAACGTTGGGAGCTGGTTCGAGTGCTGACAACAGCAGTCGTTGCTGGTGAAACTGCGTAGAGTGAGTCAGCTTCGAAGATATTCGAAGATAATTGTGTGCCGGTAGTGACTGGTAAGTTCAGGGATTCAATAGAACGCCGCGTTTTGTGGCTTTGCTGAGTTGGATGTGCGTCAATGATTCAGATGCAGACTCTTGTCGATGTAGCGGACAACTCCGGTGCCAAGCTGGGGCGGTGCATCAAGGTTCTCGGTGGTACTCGTCGCAGATATGCGGGTGTGGGTGACGTCGTTGTCATCAGTATCCAGAAGAGCCTCGCGGGTAGTGCCATCAAGGCCGGTTCTGTTGTGAAGGCGGTCGTCGTGAGAACTCGTAAGTCGACTCGTCGAGCCGACGGGAGTTACGTTCAATTCGACCGAAATGCGGTTGTGATTGTAGACAACGACGGCAACCCAAAGGGAACTCGTATTTTCGGTGCAGTTGCTCGAGAATTGCGAGACCGAAAGTTTATGAAGATCGTTTCGCTTGCCAGCGAAGTTGTGTAGTGCCTGTTGAGATTACATCGGTTATTTTCAGAGTTTTGAGACATGACTCGACTGTTGGTTGATTATCGTGAGCGAATCGTTCCAGAGCTGAAGAAGAGCCTCGGCCGAGAAAACGTGCATTCGCTGCCTCGGTTGCAGAAGATTGTGGTCAGTATGGGCGTCGGCGAAGCCGTCCAGGACCGCAAGCGGCTTGATTCTGCTGTTGAACATCTGACACAGCTGAGCGGACAAAAGGCTCAGATCTGCCGGGCGAAGAAGTCCGTCTCTGGTTTCCGCCTTCGTGAAGGTTACCCCATTGGTTGTCGCGTGACACTCCGCGGCAAGCGAATGTATGATTTCCTCGATCGATTGATTACACTTGCACTTCCGCGAGTCCGTGACTTTCGAGGATGTAATCCTAAAGGGTTCGACGGCAGCGGGAACTACAACTACGGATTGAGTGAACAGTTAGTGTTCCCGGAGATTGATCCGGAGACAGTGACAAATACCCAGGGGATGAATATCACCTTCGTTACAACTGCACAGACAGACGACGAAGGGCGAGCATTGTTGAAGGCGTTTGGATTTCCATTCCGTAGCGACACTGTTGCTCAGTGAGGGATATTCCGATTTGTGTGGATAGTGTTCCACCGTTGAGTCAAGTTTGATCACAGTTGAAGACAGAGTGAGTTTGGAATGGCCAGCAAAGCTAAGATCGAGAAGGCAAAGCGTACGCCGAAGTTCAGCAGCCGAATTGAGCACCGATGTGCTCTGTGTGGACGGCCGCGTGCGGTGTATCGCAAGTTCAAGCTGTGCCGCATCTGTTTCCGAAATCTTTGCCTGGACGGTTTGATTCCGGGAGCGAAGAAGGCGAGCTGGTAGGGGTTTACATCTCGGTGGCGAGATGTCAATGAATTCGTTTTTGTGAAGTGTAATTCTGCCATGATGACTGATCCGATTGCTGACCTTTTGACACGAATTCGAAACGCCGTTCGGGTGGAGCGTCCTTATGTGGACATGCCGTACTCCCGGATGAAGGCGATGATCGTGGAAGCGCTCCGTCGAGAGGGGTTTGTCTGGGATTCGGAAGTCATTGAGGGGACTCCGGTTGCGACTCTGCGAGTAAACCTGAAATACGGTCCGAGTGGAGAACATTTGATTCAGCACATCGAGCGAGTAAGTAAGCCGGGGTGTCGAGTTTACACACGAGCTTGCGATATGCGTGATATTCGCCAGGGAACTGGGGTTGCAGTGTTGTCGACGTCGAAGGGTATTTTGAGCAGTCGCGAAGCCCGAAGAGACGGTGTTGGTGGTGAAGTGCTGTGTCAGCTGTGGTAGTGGCTGGCGGGTGTTTGTTGATGGGTGTGGTTGGTAGCAGTTTGACTTGTTTCAGCGTTCTGGGTGATCTCAATGTCTCGAATTGGTAAAAAGCCGGTCGCAGTCCCAGCCGGAGTCAAAGTCAGTGTGCAGGGGCAGGAAATCACCGCCAAAGGTCCTGCCGGCGAGTTGAAGCTGCAGGTTCACTCGAAGATGACGGTTGCCGTTGATGGCGCTGTCGTCACTGTCACTCGGCCGGACGATAAACGCGAAAGCCGTGCACTGCATGGACTGACTCGGAGTCTGATTCAGAACATGGTCTCGGGATGTAGCAAGCCATTTGAAAAGCGGCTTGAAATTATTGGCGTTGGTTACAATGCCAGCCTTGCAGGCGGAAAGCTGACGCTTCAGGTTGGATTTGCAAATAAGATTATCTTGGCGGTTCCTGCCGGTGTAACGTGTGAGTTGCCGGACGCAACGCATATTGTGGTGAAGAGTGCTGATCGTCAGGCGGTCGGACAGTTTGCTGCAAACATTCGTGCAGTTCGACCCCCGGAGCCTTATAAGGGCAAGGGCGTCCGTTACCAGAATGAATTTGTACGCCGAAAGAGTGGTAAGGCGTTTGGTTCGAAGTGATTTGTCTGCATAGCATCTTTGCTGTTTGTAGCTGAGTGTTGACTGGAAGAGAGCGATGAAAGTTTCGAAGCGTATTGCATCACAGGCGAAGCGACGTGGATTTCGAGTTCGAAATCGAATCGTGCGGGATGCGCACGGTCGTCCGCGACTGTCAGTCTTTCGCAGCAACCGACATATCTATGCTCAGATTATAGACGACGTTGCGGGAAAGACGCTTGTGTCTGCCAGCACAGTCGAGACCGAAGTGGCTGGCGCCGGAAAGTTTGCCGGAAATATCGAAGCAGCGGAGAAAGTTGGGCGTTTGATTGGCGAGCGGGCATCTGGCCTTGGAATTTCCAGGGTGGTGTTCGACAGAGGTGTTTACAAGTATCACGGACGTGTTGCCGCTCTGGCTGACGCTGCTCGTGGTGCTGGACTTGATTTTTAATTACTTGGCGTCAAGCCTGCAGTTGCGTATTTGATTGTTGTAAGTGGTTTGCGGGTGAAGTAGAGGTGGCCGGTGTCAACAGGTGATGTGCGAAATGATTCAGGCGAAAAGGTCGTTCAGATTCGACGTTGCGCCTGCGTAGTCAAAGGTGGTCGTCGCTTCAGCTTCGCAGCTCTGGTTGTGACCGGTGATGGCAATGGCAAGGCCGGTTACGGCTACGGCAAGGCGATCGAAGTTCCCCTCGCTGTTGATAAGGCCACTAAGCAGGCGAATCGATCACAGCAGTCCGTACCGCTGGTTGGAACTACGATTCCCCATCAGGTTGTTGGCCGTTTCCGCAGTTCCTCCGTTTTGTTACTGCCTGCAAAACCTGGTACTGGCGTCATCGCGGGTGACTCTGTGCGACTCGTTTTGGAATCTGTTGGAATTTCGGACATTCTGACCAAGGCATATGGGTCGACGAATCCACTCAACCTTGTGAAGGCTACATTCGACGCTCTTAAGCAGCTGCGAACACGAGAACAAATTGAACGATTGCGAGGGGTGTCGCTGTGATCTTAAATGATGTTCATCAGGGTATTCAGACTCGGAAGCGTCCAAAAAGAATTGGACGTGGTACCGGTAGTGGTCACGGCAAGACATCTGGTCGCGGTCACAAGGGCTTCTTCAGTCGATCCGGTTCATCTCGCCGCACCGGCTTTGAAGGCGGCCAGATGCCGATCTTCCGCCGAGTCGCGAAGCGGGGATTTAATAATCGACAGTTTGCTGCTGAGATCGTTGTGGTGAACGTTGGCGCACTTGAGTCTGCGTTCGAAGCAGGTTCGGTCGTGACTCCGGAGATTCTTGTGCAGCGTGGCCTGATCCCGACGAGGTTTGATCAGGTGAAGATTCTCGGTGATGGTGAACTCACGAAGTCTTTGACAATTACGGCTCACCGATTCTCAGTGTCCGCTGAACAGAAGATCGCTGCTGCTGGTGGTAAGTTTGTCATCGTCGAGCCAGTTGTAGCGGCTCAGTAGTCCCCTTGTTTTATTTTCTGCGAAGGTCTGGAGAGACGGAATGCTCTCAAAACTTCTAACCGTATTTCGGGTACCCGAACTGCGCAGAAAGATCATCCTGACGATCATCCTGCTTGGGGTGTACCGGCTAGGGTTTCATATCACCCTGCCGTTTATGAACCATGCTGAGATCAAGACGGCGGTTGAGAAGGGGACGGACGGCAACAACCTTCAGAACATCCTGCAGGTTGTGTCCATCTTTTCCGCATCGGAATTGCAGAACGGATCGATCTTCGGTTTGGGGATTATGCCCTATATCACTGCATCGATTGTGTTTCAGCTGCTGGGAACGGTGTATCCACCGCTCGAAGCTCTTCAGAAGGAGGGCGAGTCCGGGCGGAGGAGAATCAACGAATACACTCGATACGCAACGGTTTTGGTGTGTTTACTCCAGAGCTTTTTCCTGATTCGATCGCTTGCTGCGGGAACCTTGAGCGGTGGTACTGGCCTTGTGTTGCCCTACTACAATTCGCTCTGGTGGCACCTTGTAGGTGCGTTGATCATGACAGCGGGAACCGTGTTCCTGATGTGGATTGGCGAGCAAATTGACGCTTACGGGATTGGCAATGGTATCAGTTTGTTGATTATGGCGGGTATTCTTGCGCGGCTGCCCTCGGTAGCTTACACCTGGGGACAGGGGATCGCGACAAACGGTGTTGACATCGGAAGCCAGTACGGAATTGAAAAATTGATTCTGATGGCGTTCTTATTTGTGTCTGTGATCGTCGTGGTCGTGTTTATTACTCAAGGTCAACGAAAGATTCCGATTCAGAGTGCCAAGCACGTACGTGGTCGAAGAGTGATGGGTGGAAATCGTCAGTGGTTGCCACTGCGAGTGAACCAGTCTGGTGTGATGCCAATTATTTTCTCTTCGAGTTTGTTGCTGGTTCCGTTCTTTATTTTCAACCAGTTGAGCATGGCGTTTCAGGGGAATTCGACTCTTGGAGCTCTGGCTTCCGCATTCAGTCCCGGACAGGGTTTCGTTTACAACCTGATGTTTGTGATGCTGATTTACTTCTTCTGCTACTTTTGGACGGCCGTGACATTCAATCCGAAGGACATGGCGGAGAACCTGAAGGACAACGGGAGCTTCATTCCAGGCTACCGGCCTGGTGGGCGTACCGCTGCTTACCTCGAATCCGTCATGATGCGAATCACGTACATTGGTGCCGCGTTCCTTGCGATCATTGCCGTCATTCCTACGGTGATCTCAAACACTCTCACGGGAGATCCGGCAACGGCTCAGTTCTTTGGCGGAACCGGTTTGTTGATTATGGTCTCAGTAGCCCTTGATTTGGTTCAGAAGATTGATTCGCATTTGATTATGCGAAACTATCCAGGTCTGCTGGACTCTGAGAAGTAGTATTTTTGTCAGAACTTTGCGTAGTCTGGTGCAGCGATGAAGGTTAGGTCGAGCGTTAAGCGTGTTTGTGAGCACTGTAAACTGGTTCGACGTCGCGGTCGAATTTTTGTGATTTGTTCATCCAATCCGCGACACAAGCAGCGACAGGGTTAATTGGCTGGCAGCTGACGCTGTTTTCGAATCTGGAGAGAAGAAATGCCCCGCGTCCTTGGTGTTGACATTCCCAATAATAAGCCGACGTACATCGCGCTGACCTACCTCTACGGTATTGGTCCGGTGCTGTCTGTGAAGATTTGCTTTGAGCTGGGAGTTGATCCGCACGCTCGAGCAGGTGAGTTGACCGAGGACGAGGTCAGCCGTATCACAACACATTTGGACAAGAACTACACGGTTGAAGGACCGCTCCGTCGTAAGGTTCAGCAGGACATTGGTCGCCTGCGAGAAATCCAGTGTTATCGCGGGATTCGGCATCGCCGCGGTCTGCCTGTGCGAGGGCAGCGAACGAAGACGAATGCTCGTACCCGTAAGGGCCGCAAGAAGACGGTCGCTGGCAAAAAGGGCGTTAAGGACCTGAAATAGGTTTCGCCTTGTTGACAGCGTTTTAGCGGAATGTCTGGCAATGTGAGGCGGTTTTCGGTATCCTGATTCGCTTGCAGAAATTTGCGGTGTGAATTTTGATACTGACGCATTCATGCCCGTGGGGCAGGGCCTGTGCCGCCCGTGTGTTAATTTCCCGAAAACTACGTGTGATTACTGTGAGAGTGGTCTGTGGCAAAGGTAAAGCGCAAGAAGATTCGACGTAATGTCAACAAGGGTATTGCCTACATCAAGGCGACCTTTAACAACACCATTGTGACGATGACGGATGCCAGTGGTGACGTGATTTGCTGGGCCACTGCCGGGACGGTTGGGTTCAAGGGAAGTCGCAAGAGCACGCCTTTTGCTGCTCAACGGGCTGCTGAGACGGTCGCTGAGCGTGCTTCAAAGGTTGGAGTTCGCGAAGTTGATGTACGCGTGAAGGGTCCTGGTTCAGGACGCGAGAGCGCCATTACCGGTCTTCAGTCATCTGGTCTGTCCATTAAGTCAATCGAAGATATTACACCGTTGCCGCACAATGGCTGCCGTCCTCCCAAGAAGCGTCGTGTGTGAGACGCTTTCTGGTTTAAGTGGGTGTGCAACATTAATTGGGGGTTAGGAAATGCGAATTCGGTGGCGTGGTCTGGAACTTCCGAGCCGTGTCTATGTTGATCGGGAAACTCGTACCGACACTTATGGCAGGTTCGTAGCTGAGCCATTTGAGCGAGGCTTTGGTGCGACGGTTGGGAACAGTCTTCGGAGAATTTTGTTGTCGAGTCTTGAAGGGGCCGCAGTTACGCGTGCTCGGATTCAGGGTATTCAGCACGAGTTCACAACGATCCCTGGGGTTGTTGAGGACGTTACAGACATTTGTCTGAATCTGAAGTCGCTGGTTATCAAGAACCACAACGCTTCGGCCAAGACACTCAGGATTGAAAAGAACACTCGCGGCGTTGTCACAGGGGCCGACGTGATCTGTGACGAGCAGGTGCATGTTTACAACCGAGATCTGGTGATTGCGACGATGACGGATGATGTTCCGTTCAATGTCGAGATGACGGTTGAGAACGGCCGAGGCTACGTTTCGGCGACGGAGCAATATCAGCATGAGCCGGAAGTTGGCGTGATTCCACTTGATGCTGCGTTTTCACCAGTGACCCGAGTTCGTCATCACATCGAGGACACTCGTGTGGGGCAGCGTACGAACTACGACAAGTTGACTTTGGAGATCTGGACAAACGGGACGATCACGCCGGAGATGGCGTTGGTTGAAGCCGCGAAGATTTTGAGGAAGCACCTGAACTGCTTCATCACATTTCGCGAGCCAGGTCCGGAGAGCGATCCATCAGGCGGGCTTAAGCAGATGTCAGAGCAGACTGGTTATTCGCCAGTTGACATGGAGCTTGAAGAGAAGCTTGGAAAGAGTCTTGCTGAGTTGAACCTGTCTGTGCGAGCGACAAATTGTCTTGAATCTGTTGGCATCAATACGGTTCGAGACCTTGTGGTGAAGACAGATGATGAGTTGCTTCAGGTACGAAATTTTGGAGAAACGACGCTGGATGAGGTTCGTGACCGGCTTCAGGGGATTGGTCTCCGGCTTGGTATGAGACTGCCGAACTCTTCAGCAATGTGATCTTTGTTGTAGATTAGTTTAGTTGCGCGTGATTCGCGTGTTGAGTTTCTGGATTTTGGTTTTGACGAAGAAGTGAGTGTCAGCGATGCGACACCGTGTCAGTGGACGAAAACTTGGACGTAATGCGTCTCATCGTAAGGCGATGTTTCGCAATATGGCTGTTAGTCTGATTAAGTCTGTGATCGACAGTGACGAAGTTGGGGCACCTCGCGTTAAGGGGCGGATCATCACGACCGTTCCAAAGGCGAAGGAGTTGCGACCAATCGTTGAGAAGTTGGTCACAATGGCCCGCAAGGCGGCTGTTCACGCCGAGAAGGCACGTCCGTTTGAGACGACTGCGGATCGAGGATCTGACGCCTGGAAGGAATGGCGGAAATCTGAGAACGGCCGTAAGTGGGTTGAAGCCAATGCACCCGCCCTGGCACTCAAGCGTCGTGCGTTTGCAGAGCTCCGAGACGAGACTGCGGTCGACACTCTGTTTGGTGAACTGGCATCGCGGTTCCGGGAGCGAAACGGTGGCTACACCCGAATCGTGCGACTCGCCGGTTTTCGACTTGGCGATGCAGGCCAGAAGGCCTTGATCGAGTTCGTCGGACAGAACGACCGAGTGAAGTCTCGTCGTAGAGCTGCACCTGCCGTTGCTGAGGGCTGATTTGCCGGGGCAACGACATAATGTGAATCTGAAAGGGTTTCGGTACGTGTACCGAAGCCCTTTTTTGTTTTCCGGGATTGGGGTTGTCTCGATTTAGGAGAAATTCATAGTCTTCGTCGTCCGAATGAGCGGAGCGAAGCTGTGCAGGGAAGTCAGTTTGATTTTTGTAGTGCGATGCGTGGGCTGTGCCTTGATATCTGTGAGAGGCATGCAGCATTTGGTCACGTGCGCATGTCTGAGGTGGCTGTAACGTATGCTCAGACTCGTTCTCCGGTCGAGTGGGGAATGCAGGCGAAGCTGACACCGCTGAGGTTTGAAGGTGGCCGACGAACCATGACGCGACGTGGGCGAAAGTGGACCGTTGAACGGGTGTTTCAGCATGGGCAGGAATTGTTGTATTTGTTGACCTTTTACCTGCCTCGGTATCAGAATTTGAGCTTTGAGGAAAAGCTGATTACAGTGTTTCATGAGTTGTATCACATCAGTCCTCGGTTTGATGGAGACATCCGAAGGTTTGGCGGTTCCTGCTATATGCATACAGGTAGTCAGAAGAAGTACGATGAGTTGATGAAACAGTTTGCGATGGAATACCTGAAGATGGGGGTCTCGGAAGAGTTGCTTCGGTTTCTCCGGTTGAGCTTTGGTGAGTTAACGAGGACCTGCGGGACGGTCGTTGGCGTGAAGGTCAATGTTCCGAGACTGATACCGATGGACGAAGCTGCCTGATGGAATTGAACTCAGCACAAACGGACGCGTTGTCGATTTATCAGCATCTGATTCGGCTGATTGTTCCACGTCCGATTGCGTGGGTTTCGACAATCAGCACCAGTGGACGGACGAATTTGGCTCCGTTTAGTTTCTTTTCCGGCGTCGGCTCAAAGCCGCCATCGCTCTTGTTTTGTCCTGCGAATCGACGTGACGGGACAATGAAGGACACGATGCGAAACGTTGTTTCACAGGGTGAATTTGTCGTCAACATTGTTTCTGAAGATGTGTGTGCAGTGATGAATCAGACTGCCGCGGAGCTGCCGGAGGAGGAGTCGGAATTTCAAACATTCGGAGTTGCTGAGGCACCCTCTGTGGTAGTTCGTCCTCCTCGAGTGGCGGGATCACCGGCTCAACTGGAATGTCGGCTGATGCAGATGATTCGCCTTGGAGAAGGAGGCGGTGCCGCCAACATCATCATCGGAGAGATCGTTCATCTGGCGATACGAGACAGCGTACTCGATGCGCGGGGATATGCGGATCCGGAAAAGATGCAGGTGGTGGGGCGAATGGGAGGGTCATCCTATTGCCGCACGGGCGATCGATTTGAGCTGAAACGCCCGTGATGGAGCGAGTTGCAGCACCTGATGCGATTTGAGCGTCGACGATGGTCAGCCATCTGTGCCTGTTGGAGGGTTCACGTTGGCGAGAGCACGACGCAACCTGCTGAGCAGAAATGGTCGATAGAAGGTGTGAATCACGACGGGTGAATCGGGCTGAAATTCCGGCAGTCGGTGAGCATATGTGGAGAAGTTTCCAGGTGAAATTGCCCAGCCTTCAACGGCGGCCGAGCCGAAAACAACCAGCAGGTCCTGGTCTGATTGTTGACAGGCGATCCAGCGCGTGAATTCGTCGGAGAAATCAAAGGGCAGGTACGTGACTTGACTGGGGTCTGCGAGTTCGAGTTCGCGCAGCCAGGATCGCAGGAGAATACGAAGCCCCTCGGCCGCATCGATTGGATGTTCATCATCAGCTGCTGCGATTCCGAGATAGTAGGTGTCTCCGATCTGAACTTGATCGCCGATGGAGACCTGAAAGCGGTTGTCCTGAATGAGGCGGACTGCTACGTTTTGTCGATGTGAATCCGGGTTCAAAGTGATGTTCCTGTTCTGAACAAGAAGTGAGACTTGCATGTTAAAGGTTCTTTGTACTGCGTTGAATGCTGAAGAGGGGCCCCATTTTTCAATCCTTCGGAATGCGGGAGCATCTTGTGATGTGGTGGATCGATCTTTGGATCTGACAAAACCAGATGTGTTGCGGAAGGTGATTGCTGGCTATCCGGCCATCATCGCAGGCTCTGAACCATTTCCTGCGGAAGTCATAAACTCCAGCCCGGAATTGCGAGTAATTGCCAGAGCAGGTGTTGGATTCGACGCGATCAATCTTCCCGCATGTGATGCTCGGCAGATCGTGGTTGCGACGACTCCTGGAGTCAATCACCATGCGGTCGCTGAGCATGCGATCGCCATGCTGATGGCAATTGCTCGAGGATTTCCTTCATGCGACCAGGAAGTCCGGAAGTGTGTGTGGACGCGTGTTTCGCGACCTCGAGTCATGGGAAGTACAATCGGACTGATTGGTCTTGGGCGAATAGGGCAGGCCACTGCGACGCGTGCGATTGGACTTGGGATGAAGGTGTTGTGCTGTGATCCGTACCCATCTGCAGAGTTCCTGAAGAGTTATGCCGTGGAAATGGTATCGCTTGACGAACTGCTTTCGCGTTCGGATTACGTTTCGCTGCATTCACCCTCGATTGCGGAAACGAAGCATTTGATCAATGCGAAGACACTGGACAAGATGAAGACTGGGTCTGTCCTCATCAATACGGCTCGAGGGCAGCTGGTGGACGAGACAGCATTGATTGCGGCACTGAAGTCCGGAAAGCTGAGAGCTGCCGGTCTGGATGTGTTTGAAGTAGAGCCTTTGCCAGCCTCAAGTCCACTGTTGCAGATGCCAAATGTGTTGTTGAGTGGTCACATTGCGGGACTGGATAATGAGTCGCACAATGGAACGTGGGAACTTGCAGCGCAGATTATTCTGAAGCTGAAGGCAGGCGAGTGGCCGCAGGAATGCATCCAGAATCTAAAGGGCGTTCAAAACTGGAAATGGGCATAGTCGCCGGAGGCAGGCCATCCCGTAACTGTTGTGAAGACAAAACAAAACGGGAGCAGACAGAACAGCAGGCTTCGCATCAGGATCGATGCGAAGCCTGTCTGCATTTACGCGGCCATTCGACGGCGAGCAAACTTTGACCGGATATCAAGAACGGCTTCGATCACATCGCACACATCCTGATCAGACATGGAGGGCGACAGAGGCAGGCTCAGCATTTGCTGAAAGGCACCATGAGCTACGGGGAAGGAGTTTGGAGTGTACCCGTATTTATTCTTATAGAAGGAGTGCATGTGAATTGGAATAAAATGCACTGAGGTTCCGATGTTTCGAGCCGTCATCTCGTCGATGAACTGATTTCGGTCGATGGACAATTCGCCTTCACGAATTCGCAGAACATACAGATGGTGAGCATTTCGAACTGAATCGCGAGTCACTGGGGTAATGAACGCGGCAGACTGAAACGCCTGATTGTACTGTTGAACGATCTGTGCACGTCGTTCCTGCATCCAGGAGAATCGGCGAAGCTGCTGCAGGCCCAGAGCCGCCTGGATGTCGGTCATGTTGTATTTGAAACCAGGTTCCACAATGTCATAGGCCCACTTTCCACCGGCTGCATAACGACTCCATGCTTCGCGGTTCATTCCATGCAGGCTGACGATTCGAGCTCGATCAAGAAGTTCCTGATTTCCGGTGAGCATACCTCCTTCACCAGTGGTGAGGTTCTTGGTTGCATAGAAGCTAAACGCCGTGAAGTTGTCACCGCATCCGATGGGCTCGCCATGGAATTCTGCTCCAACGGCGTGCGCAGCATCTTCAATCAGATGGAGCCGGTGTTGAGATGCGATATTGCGGATGGCGTTCAGTTCAACAGGATGGCCTGCATAGTGAACGGCAATGATCGCTCGTGTTGCAGGTGTAATTGCTTTTTCGACTTGCACGGGGTCAATGTTCAGTGTGTCAGGCTCAACGTCTGCAAGGACGGGTGTCGCGCCCACATGTTCGATGACATTCACTGAAGCAGCGAAGGTGATTGGTGTCGTGATGACTTCGTCGCCTGGGCCGATGTTGAGCACCTTCAGAGCGACGTGCAGACCAGCTGTGCAGGAATTGAGTGCAAGTGCTCCGGGAGAGCCTGTGTACTGACGGAATTCCTGTTCAAACTGACGAGTCCGAGGACCGGAGGTCAGCCAGCCGGATCGAAGCGCTTCTACGACTTCGTCGATTTCTTCCTGACCTACGAATGGCAATGAAAACGACAGGAACTTTTCCCGCACGACGGATCTCCCTTTCCATCAGACACCGGTAGATTGACTGCTGAAATCCAATCAGCATGAGAAGGAAATGTACTGAATTACCCAGACTGTCACCAGAGCAACTGACGTGCGGCAAATTCTTCCTGTTCCCCCTGTTTTCGGCATTTTATGCCGATCTCCGGGCCTTCTCAGCAATTACAGGCGTTAGAACCTCGTCGCTAAGTTCCCGGCAGTCGGGATTTAGGGTTGTCTGGCGGAATCTTGATGAAACGATATACGGAGCTTCTGCCCGCACGGTTCACGGACGAGCTGATGTCGGCTGGTTTGAGGCAGACGGAGAGCTGAATAGAGACTTCAATCCCATGGGGGAATTGATCGATCAGCGATGATCGAAGAGTGGTTCAGCGAGCTGTTGTCTGTCCATATCAACGACGAAACGACAATGCGAACTCGAACTCGATTTACACTGCTGTCGATCATCACGCTGGTCCTGTGGACAGTTGTGTTTCCGTTCGGCCTGTCTGAGGTTCATGGTGACGAGTCAGTCGAAGTGAACCGTCGGAAGACGGCTGTCACTTTGAACTATTGTCGTGCCGCGCTTCATCGAATACGGAAAGCGCCAAGCAAGCGAGTGTTGCTGGAAGAGCAGCAGCGAATTCTGAACAACCTGGATCTGAATCAAATTGATGATGCGGAGGTGATTACCCTGTATCGATCGATTTTGGACGAGATCGGGCAGGTTGAGATTACGGATCGTGAGAGAATTGTAATTGAGGAACAGTTTCGCAGGGGACTTCACAGAAAGCTGGGGACGGATTTCTTTGTGATTGGAGCACAGGTTGCAACGGGGCAACTGGGTTCAGTCATACAATCCGGAGCGAACAGTTGGTGGGATTATCGCACAACTCAACTGAAACGTGATGCTGATATGTGGCAGGTTGAGAAGACTCAGTTTTCAAACTTTATGACTCGGTCTTCCACCTTCCTTGACAGTTTCTGGAAGTTGAGTCGAAAGAACGAGATTCCGGACAAGTGGTTGTTGCGTGATCAGGACCTTGACCAGCTGGAGGACGTCCTTGACGAGCAGGAGCCGGAGCGGCGGCTGCGAATGCTTGGGAGACTGGAAAAGTTCATGGAATGTTATCCTCCATATTGGTACTACGTCGCCAGAACACAACAGCAGCTTGGCCGTCTTGACGCGGCGGCACAGACCTATGAGCGATTGACGGAGATTGGTAAGGGACACTTTCGACAGGATGACATGCTGGCCGGAAGTCTGGCGAATCTGGCACTGATTCAGGAGACTCAGGGAAAGGTCGACGCCCAGGAAACTGCTCAACGAGCGTTTGATTACTCCAGCCGAAACTGGGAAGCAAATTTAGTCTGCGCGTGGGTGCTTGGGAGGCACCGTGAGTATGTGCGAGCCGAAGATCTGTTGCTTTGCAATCTGGATGAAGATTTGGAGTCAGACCAGAGTTCTGTAGCCCTCGTGTCACTCTACTACCATTCAAACGATGCGACTCGGCTGACAAGGCTTCTGGAGGACGAAGAGTTAATGAAGCGAGTTCCGGTTCCGGGCTTATTGTTGTGTGCGAAGATGCTGGGTACTGACAAACTGCCGGAAGGTGCTCGTTCATATCTGGGATCGACACTCAGTGCGACGCGACGGCAATCCGGACGAGTGAGTTCAATAGCTGTTTCTGCGTCATCGAACTGGAAGTTAGCGGATGCTGCGGTACGGATGACATCGGGCGATCAGGTGTTTCATTCGGCCGGCGAGAAGGCTTCACAGCGAGGACTGGAAGTCAATTTTGTGAATTCGTTTGAGCAGGCAGCTGAAGTGGATGACCAGGCTTCTTTGTTGATGACACTTACATATCCGGCAACTCCTCCGATTCAGATTGTGTTGATGCCTGATACAGGAGTGGAACAGAATCCAGTCGGAGGGAAGCAGCAATCGCGGCGGCTTTCGTTGTTTGGTTCGGGTTTTCCGGGGCAAAGCAGTGGGCCTTCGGCGGGGCGCTCCTATCGAATTCGGAATATCGAAGTGGATGGGGTGCGTTTGACGTTTCTGGACAGCGGCGACGCAAATGACCTTGGAGACGCAACAGAAGTGAGGGTGCTTAAGCCAGAGTTTTCCGGTGACAATGGCTCAGGACGCTACTAGTCAATTCTGAGTAGACGGTGTCTATCCGCTGATTCCGGGCGTCACCATTTTGAGGGCGAGCTAAGATGGAGGTGTTTGAGTTGGAGATTTAAGGGCCGCTGCCGGGGTGTGAGTTGCGAGATCATTGATCATGTCTCGAGTTGCAGCCTCGACGGCTTCCTGCCATCGCTGTTGCCCGAACTGCTCTGAATAAGGTTTCCTCAACCACGCAAAGTTGATTCCTCGGGAGCTGTTCACAAGAGCTCCGAGACCGGAATCATGAAAGGCGCCGGCGCTGTCCGAAGAAGTGCCTCCCTGAGTCCCATAGCCTGGTATGAGAAATGGCACCGCTGGCATTCGTTCTCGCAGAGCAGACAGTTGCTGGGGCCATGTCGCACCGACCACAGCCCCGACTGGTCCATACTGAGAGGAGCCTCGGTGTTCTTCGGACAACTTCTGTACGACATCACCGACAGCTTCGTAGAGACTCTGATCCTGTGAAATGCGATCCTGGAAGTCACTGGCGCCTGGATTGCTTGTACGGACGAGTACATAGATTCCTGCACCGCGGGTCACGGCGCAATCGACGAAGGGTTGGATGGAGTCAGAGCCCAGGTAGGGATTAATGGTCAGAGCATCAGCAGGCCAGGCAGCAGCTTCGGGGTCTTCGCCGGCCAGCCATGCATCGGCGTATGCTTCGGCCGTGGATCCGATGTCGCCTCGTTTCGCATCGGCGATCACGATCAATCCTGCCTTCCGTGCATGAGTCATTACGGAATGCAGAGCTCGACAGCCGGGCACACCAAGTTGTTCGAAGAATGCGACCTGAGGCTTTACGGCGGGAACAAGTGGTGCAACGATATCGATGAGTTGTCGTGAGAATGATTCAAATGCGGCAGCAGTTCGTTCAAAGATCGTGCCTTTTCCCCCGGCAGCCGTGGTGCGAACTGCGTCTGGTAACAGTTCCCAGCGAGGGTCGATTCCGACAAGTGCCGGAGTACCGCAGGCACGAATTTTGTGATTGAGTCGCTGGCCAAATGATTCCATGGTTGATCACTCTTCTGCGTGGCAGAGCCAAAAGGCTGTGGAATACCAACAAGACAGTTGTATAACAGTTGTATAAAGGACAGTCCGGGCAATGAAACCTTGTCTGATTGCGTTCGGCGGAAATCTCGGTGATACGGATGATATTCTTAAGCGGTCACAGGAAGAACTGACCAGACGCGGAATTCAGATCCTCGAGTCGAGTGACTGCCTTCGCACGACTCCGGTTGGTGAAAATGCCGGCGGAGTCTTTGTGAATGCGGCAGCAAGGGCGGTAACAGACTTTAATCCTCATCAAACGCTCAGGATTCTTCACGAAGTGGAAGCTTTGTTCGGCAGAACTCGCGAAATCCACTGGGGGCCTCGTTCACTTGATCTCGATCTGATTCTGTTTGATCAAACGCAACTTGAGGAGCCTCAGATCCGGGTTCCGCATCCGGCAATGTGGTATCGACGCTTTGTATTACAGCCAGCTCAGCAGGTGGCCGGTGACATGTTCCATCCTGGATTTGCGAGGACAGTTTGTGAACTGCTGGAACGGATGGATCGGCGCCCATTGGTGATGGAATATGAAGCAGCCGCGATCGAGCCGGATTTGATGGAGGCCATTGTGCGTGAATTGCCATCCATTCATCCGTCGGCAGCGGGCATCAAATTCCGTTTGAGTTCCGGCGGAGCGGAGTCGGACTGCGGAAATTCGGATGAAGTTTTTGCAACTTTCGTTTGCGGTGACAGAAGCCGGGATCGCCTTTGTTTGCGTGGTGAGCAGCGATTTGAGTTTGTGATTTCCAGCACCGAAACGGACGATGCAAAACGCCGAGTCATTTTGGATTTTGTGCTGGCGGTGCTGGGGTAGAATGGATCTGAATGACCGGGACCGGTGACAAAACGGAGGATTGGAACTCACCCCGCAGACTGGATGACACAAAATCCTGAATCTGCCCGGCGGCAGAAGCAGCCGCAGATTTGACAACGGCCCCCATGAGGATTGCTCGAGTCAGGTTGGAATCTGCGGTTCCCAGTGTTTGAAAGATCTGCATAACAGACTGCACCTGAGGATCATTTCGAACAGCATCTGTCTGATCTTCGGTAAGTTCTGAATCGGACGCTACAGCCGTTACCGAATGAATCAACGACCAGTCTCCGCTGGTCGTTTGGTGAAAGAGTTGTTTATGGACAGCAGCTGTTCCGTTTTCGATCTGAATCTCAAACGAGGTGATCTCCACGGTGCTCCAGTTCCGTGCCTTTGCCGTGCCGATAACTGAGGGAGGAAGAGACTTCAGTTGAGGTTCACCCTCGGAACCGGCTTGACTGGTGTTTCCTTCTCCCAGGAGGTCCTCAAGTTGCTTCTGCATGTTTTGCTGCATCATCTGAGGAATCAGTGACTGGAGAGACGCCTCTCCATCGTTAGGAACGAAGAGATTCCCGCTGCGAATCAGTTCACTCTTCTTGCCCGTCCGCAGATCAATGGCTGTCAGGATTGCGTTGACTTGCTGATTCACGGTGTCTGAGTTCTCAGCTTCGTTTGGCTCACCGGGAATGCTGCGGATCAGTTGTCCGGGTGGAATGGACTGAAGCGCGGACGCTGCGTCCTGCTTATTGAGACGCTCTGCGTCATGAACATGATTGATGACGGCCAGAAACCCCAGCTGTTGAATTTGCTGAACCTGCGACTGTTTTCGGCGGACGATTGCCGGGTCGAGTTCGAGGATGACCAGTTTCGGCGGAGAGTCGGTCTTCAGTTTTAGTTGTTCAAGAACTTCGTGCAGGTTTTGAATGACGAGTCTGTCAGGTGTGGCGGAGTTTTCAGCAGACTGAATTTCGGCCTCGATTTTCTGCTGCAGAACAGGTTGTTCGTTCTCTGCCCGTTGTGCATCCTTCAGGCATGCATCGAGGTTCGGGTGAAAGAGGTGGGGGACCGACTGCCGCAGCCAGTCTGTTCGGACCAGCAAACGCGTTTTCTGTTCAGGGGCAAGGATTCCGAAAAGGCGAGTATTGTCTGTCAAAATTACAAGGTCAACGACTCGACTACGAAACCCCGGCTCCTGCGATTTTGGAACTGGTTGAGCAGCCAGATCCGGTTGGATGAGTGCAGTGCTTAGAGCGAGAGCGAGAACGACACGAACGAATCCGATTGACGTTTGTTGAACCGTCGATTGCTGATGATGCATGACAGCAGACCTCAACTGGATGTTGCAAAAAGTTCTCAGGTTGAAACGCCAAAGTGTAAAGGGAATTAAACAAACCGGGCTGGATTTCTGTAAAGAATTGCAGAATCAGGCTGTGGCGTAAGGGAGACGCGTCACGGCGCGGGTTTTGCTCCGTGAGGGTTGTGAGCACTGAATTCCCCGTTGGTTATGGCTCTGAGAGAAGTTTTCCTGCCCTGAATTCCCACCATTGTCTCGCGAGTTTTTTGTAACCAGCAATCGTCCACAGAGCATTCCTTCAATCGCGAGCCGAGTTTACTCATGACACAGAACAACCTGACTCCGGGTGGACCGCCGTCCTGGCTGCGCTGGTTCATCAACGATGCCTCACGAGGATTTGTTGATCATGAATCGCTTGCGCCAATTGGCTGTCATTTCTACTTTGACGACGCACTGGATGTCTGGGAAGTGTCGTTGTTCGTATCAAACACAGAGCTTGTTGGCGGACCTGCGGACGGGCGCCGGATTCCGACGGGGACACAAGTGGATATCAACCTTGTGAAAGCTGCGTTCGACAGCGAACCGACGAGTTACTGGCAGGCAGAAGCCATTGCAGAAGACGATGATCTAGGCAACCACCTGTCATTTGAAGGAATTGCACGCGGACATCAGGTTTGGCTGCGAATTCTGGCGAAGCCTCCGGTTTGGGCAGGTCCGGGCCGCGTAATGCACACGACGCACGGTGTGATTGAAGACTTGTGGTAAGCAGCCATCTATTGCTGCGTTTATCTCTGACAATGGGAACAGAAGAACGTGGATCGCTGAGCCTGGACGATCCTTTGAATCACCTGACGTTGACAACGAGAGCAGAGACATCCTTCTTTGTCATAGACGAGGTGGTGATTCTGAAAGCCGCCCTCCTGATTCAAAGCGGTTCTGTAGGTGCCATCACCGAGTGTTGAGCCTTCGTTGTCAATGGCATCCAGCAATACGGTCTGTATCTCCTGTTGGATCCTGTGAATTTCCTGATCGGACAGGGAATTGGCAGGCCGTTCAGGCGACACGGCGGCTCTGAACAGGATTTCACTGGCGTAGAGGTTTCCGATCCCTCCGATGAGTGACTGATCAAGGAGCACGACCTTAATGGGTCGGGCAGTACGATGGCAAAAAACGGCGATTTCCTGAACGGAAATTTCCAATGCATCGCGGCCGATTCGCTGTTTGAGGTCATCGAACTGTTCGGGTGTCATTAGAGTCAGAGTTCCAAGTCCTCGACGATCCCAGAATTCGAAGGCGGAAGGAGTTGAATTCTGATTCAGGTGGAAGCAGACACGCCTGTGAGCGGTTGTGGGTGGGTCGGCTGTCAGCAGCAGGCCCGTCATTCTGGGTTCAATGACGACTATACCGGCGATTGGAATGGCAGAAGGACGTGCATTCGCGGAGTGGTGTTTGTTGTTGTAAAGTATTATGCATATTCGCTTTGCAACTCTGGTCACTTCGGAAATGGTCAGGCCTTCGATCCCTTTTCGAAACAACCTCCGATCCGGAATGACGGGAATTGGCCTTCGAGTACAGCGACAGAATTCGACTCGTGAAACGACGGCCCCGGTCGCAACCGGACGGATTCCTCGAACCATGGTCTCAACTTCGGGCAGTTCTGGCATAGGGAGTGGCTTTAGTCAAAGAGGAACCGCCGGGGTGGGGAGAACGTCGGTAGAATCGTTCGAGTCGTTAAATCCTGGCGGACTGACAGGAAAATTCCATTCGACCGGAAAATTGCGATAAATGCAAAAAATGCGTGTGTCGGGGAATTAGAGGAATCTTCTTGACGCTGCACGCTTCAGCGACGATTCTAGAGGGTAAGCAAGGCGTTTAAGCTGCGCGCCCGTCGGTCATGGGCTCGATTTCTGTGGTTCAGTTGTGAGGTTATGCAGATGCGTTCGCTCGTCCGGGAAGTCTGCCAGAGGAGTTTTCAGATGGCGTCGTCAGGAAATCTGAAGCTCGGCCTGCGATTGCTTTGCAGCTTCGCATTGCTGACAGGAGTCGCTTTGGGTGGCTCTGAGGACGGTGGGACGAGTGTCTCACCGGTGAGCCTTGAGACCATGGTTCGAGCTCAACAGCTCCGTGTAGATGCTCGAACTGCTGCGGAAAAAGGTGACTTTCTGACAGCTGCAAAGCTTCTGGAAGACGCTGCAACCGCGACTGGAAATGACCGAGTGGCGGAACAGGCTCGATCGGAACGATCAAAGATCGAGACCGGTGGTGGAAGCCTGATGTTTTCCGATGACTTGATCAACCTGATTCAGGACAACACCGCTCCTCCTGCCCGTTGGTTTGAGGTGGACCAGGAAGGTGGACGAATCACGGAGTTCTCACAGGGAGTATTTGTCGGCAGTCCAGCCCTGATGGCTACGATTTCAATGTCTCTGGACGACTCGCGACTGCTCTCAGCAGCGGCGATTGCTCGAACTGCGAATCCAAATGTTGACGTCAATGTCGCATCAGAGATGCGTTTGATTTCCCTGAATCGTCTTGAAAAGCATGTCCAGACTTTGCTGGAACAGGGGAAAGAAATTCCGGCAGATGTCCTGAACATGGCTGGTGTTTCTGAGGTCCGATATTTGTTTGTATTCCCGGAGACCGGAGATGTTGTGATCGGTGGTCCCGCCGGCAAGTGGACAGCAGATGACAGCGGTCGAAATATCTCTGAGACGATACACCGACCGACGTTGCAGCTGGACGACCTGGTGACTCTGACTCGCACGTTCTCGCGTGACGGGTCCGGTTTCTTTATGTGTTCAATTGATCCAAAGCAGGGCCAGGTGAAGGCTCTGAACGACTATGTATCGAAGAACCGCAGTGATCTTTCTGCTCGAACTGCTCAGGCCTGGGCCAACAAGCTTGAAGAAACGCTGGGGATGCAGAATGTGATCGTGAAAGGTCTTCCGTTTGATTCGCGAATCGCGTCGGTCATCGTCGATGCTGACTATCGGATGAAGCAGATTGGGATTGGTGAACGCGAAGGCGTGAGCGGGATGAAGAGCTATTTTGACATTCTGACTCGATCAGAACGTCGACAGGGCGGATCCACAGAAGCTCTTCGCTGGTGGATGACGGTTGGTTACGATTCGATCGAAGTATCAGCCGACAAAACAGCGTTTGAGTTCAACGGGCGAGCGGTTCAGTGTCAGTCAGAGAATCAGATTCTGAAGGCAGACGGAGAGCGAGAAGCCACCGGACGAGCCGATCGTCCGAACGCGGAATTTGCTCGACTCTTCACAGAACACCTTCCTGCACTTGCTGCGGAAGACATGGTGTTTGCTGACCTGCAGAATATCTTCGACCTTGCATTGGTTTCTGCACTCCTTGATTCGAATCGAATCCATCGCGGAGCAAACTGGAAGCCTGAGACATTTTCTTCAACGGGCGATTTTGCCACAGCTCAGGTCGATGTTCCAAAAGAACTGATGACTGCTGCTGCGAGCCGAGTCTATTCGGGCGGAGACGTAGTCATACAGGTTGCGGGCGGCGTTCGCGGCGATCTGAAGAGTGTCGTTCGAGACGGCAAAGTCTTCGTTACATCGGAAGACGTTGAAGCAGACGCCTTGAAGGCCAATCCGATTGGACATGACGCGTCACGCTGGTGGTGGGACGCTGCTCAGCGATAATTCAGAGTTCTGCACTTTGAGCGGAACTGCTGTTGAACCGAATTAAAAAGGCCCCATCGACTGTCGCAGACGATGGGGCCTCTTTGTTTTCTGTTTGTATGAATGACCGGATGCCGTCAGATCATGAAGTCCGTTGACCGCCCTAGGATTCGATCGATGAGGTCCTGGGAGAAGTCAACGGCTGGGCTCCGCTCCGGATCCAGGTCCGTTGGGTTTATCCCGCAGTAAACGGACCATGGCCCAAGGTGACGCCATCGTCCTGCGCGTTTGGGCTCTCCAGGCAGAACCGGAGTGGTGCAGCGATTGCAGCCGATCGTTGAGAAGCCTTGTTTATGGAGCGGATTGAGGATGACATTGTTTTTTTCGATGTATTCCTCCATTTGCTCGTTTGTAAAATTTGCAAGCGGATTAATGCGAAGGACATTGAGACGAGTATCCACAGCCAGGATTGGGCAACTTTCTCGTCGGCCACCATCTGCCCGCCTCAGGCTGCCGATGAGAGCGTCGTACTGGCCCTTAATCGCATCCAGCGGCTCTGACTTTCGCATTTCGCAGCACTGTTTCTGACCTTCGGGGCTGAGGTAGAGCACGCCATATTGACTGGTTTGTTCTTCCATAGAGAGCTTTGGCTGCAAGGTGGTGATATTCAAACCATACGCAGCCATTAGTCGATCTCGGGTATCGAGCGTCTCCTGAAACAGGACTCCAGTATCCACAAACACGAGTGGCATGTGAACTGGGGTGGCGTGGAGCATGTGGCAGATCACATTCCCGGATTCCTGCATGGACGTGAGGGCAGCGACTCGATCGCCGAAGATTGAATTTGCCCACAGGAGGAGTTCCTGAGGGGTTCGATCGTCAAAAGTGCGGTTGAGTTGAATAAGGTCTGCCTGACTGAGCCGTGGCATTTCCTGAATCCTGTGGAAGCATTGAAAATCGTGAAGGTGCGTCTTTTAGAGAGTTCACGGGGAAAAATCGACACTATCTCTGAGTCGAGGGTGCCACAGAGGTTGGGAAAACCAACTTCGTCAAGCATTTCTGCTGCGAATCTGTGCACTTTTGGCAACGTGTTGCGTTCTCATGAATCGAAAAGGATACACCAATTGCGGGATGTGTGAACATTGGGTGTGTTTTCACAGATTCAATGAATGAATGCTTGCAACAGGTTGCGCTGCGTCACCATCATTTTGGGATTCCGTTGGTGAGGATGGCATCGGAATTGCTGACTCTCCTTTCCCAGTATCACATGTTCCTCTCGGAACTCCTGTTTCAGCCTGTCTGATACACCTTGTTTTTCAACTAGCTGTACTGATTCCCTAATGAATCCCAGTCTGCTTTCATTTGTTGTTGCACTTGCATCGAGCGTCGTTCTGGCTCCGTTGATTGCTCGGGTTGCTCAGCGACTTGGGGTGATCGACCATCCGGATGGGCATCGAAAGCTGCATGCTAAGGCAGTTCCGCTGACAGGTGGTCCTACAATCCTGATAGCTGGCATAATTGCAGTTCTTGCTACGATCGTGTTTTCTCCGGACATTTTGACACGCAATACAGATGAAGTTCGGTTCCTGCTGTGCCTGTTGGCCGCATCGACCGGGATTGTCATTTTGGGTGTCATCGACGACCGATTTGGTCTTCGGGGTCGGCAGAAGCTTGTTGGTCAATTTGTGGTGGCTCTGGCGATGTTGCCATCGGGCATCATGATTGAACAAATCGAGGCGTTTGGGGTGACGATTGAGCTGGGGGACTTATCTGCCATTGTCACGCTGTTCTGGATCCTCGGTGCTGTGAATGCACTCAATTTGATCGACGGAGTGGATGGGCTGGCGAGTACGACGGGGATCGTTTTGAGTCTGTCCGTCGCGGCGGTCACCTATGTCACAGGGGGGCACTCGGACGGGTTGATGATGTCTCTGGTTTTGGCTGGCACGATCTGTGGATTCCTGATTTACAATTTTCCACCGGCTCGGATGTTTCTTGGTGATTCCGGAAGCATGTTGATTGGTCTGGTGTTGGGATGTGTGGCGTTGAAGTGCTCGATCAAGCAGTACACGGCTGCTGCCCTGATTATGCCCACGGCGATTTGGGCAATCCCGATTTTCGACGTTGCGATGGCCATTGTTCGTCGCAAGCTGACGGGGCAGAGCATTTACGCGACGGACCGGGGCCATATTCATCATTGTCTGCAGCGGAAGGGAGCCAACGGTCGTGTGCTTTTGTTGATCGTTGGGACGTTGTGTGCGATCACTGGAATTGGTGCGGTGCTTGCCGCTGCGATGAACAATGAATTTCTGGCCGTGGTCGGGGTGCTCACAGCAATTGCATTGCTTGTGGCGACGCGATCATTCGGTCATGCTGAATTGCGATTGCTGACAACTCGTGTACGACGATTTGCCGGATCAATGGTTCTGCGTCCAACGACAGCCGGGCCAGTACTGCATGACGAGCAGGTGCGGATGCATGGAGATCATCAATGGGAAGAATTGTGGATTACACTGACTGCATTTGCGGAGCAGTTTGAAATGGACCGTGTGGAGCTGATGGTCAACGTTCCATCGGTTGGCGAGGAATACCATGCCACATGGCGTCGCAAGTCAAAACTGGAACACCACGATGCATGGCGATCTGAAATTCCGCTGGTTGTGGAAGGAATGAAGGTTGGCCAGATTCGAGTTGTGGGAGCCATTGGTGAAGGTTCGATCTGTGAGTGGATGAGCGAGCTGATTCTGGGGCTCCGGCCCTTTGAAGACCAGTTGGTGAGTCTGATCGAAGAATTGAAACTCCGGAAAGCGGCTGAGCGAAAGCCAAAGAGCAAGTCAGCCGTATTTACGTTACCGCAGCAGGTTCATGCCTGAGTGACTGACAGAGGCGATTCAGCACGAGTGTTGCGTTGCCGTGTTGCGATGGCAGGAAGGGAATCAGCGTGGTTCACGGCAAGTCCGAAGAATCAGTCAGTGGACGTTTGCGGATTTCGGAGCTGCTGGAAACTGCTTCGCTAAGCGCAGTTGTGCTTACAGTTTGTGCGTTGCCATGGATTCTTGGCGGAGTATTGCCTGTTGCTCGGCTGGTCCTGCTGGCAGGCACAGTGCTGGCGGCCATACTGGCGATGTTGGGGCGAGTTCTGGCGAGCGAACGAAACCGCGGCCTCCCGATGATGAGCGTAGTGTTGGTTGGGATGGCTGGAATTGGACTGATTCAGTTACTTCCGATCTATCAGCCACCCGAGATCGGCATGGAACACTCAGCGAATGTATCGAATCGCGGCGCTCTGTTGCAAAATGCATCAGCAGAAAAGGCCGGGTTGGTGAGTCGATCTGTCAGTCCGGCAGACACAAGGCTGCAGGTTGTTCAGTGGTTATCACTGGCGGTTTTGCTGACGATCATCGCGGATTCAGAGATTAATCGGAAACGTCTGATCGGGATTCTGGTCGTTCTGACTGCCAACGGAGCGGCGATCGCGGTTGCCGGAATCCTGCAGATGTATGGTGAACCAGGGTCGGTGATTGGTGCATCGCTGCGAATCAGTGACAACATCGGATTCGGTCCATTCGTAAATCCAAACAATGCATCCGGCTGGTTGTGCATTCATCTTGGTGCGGCAATAGCGTTGATGATTCTGGTATTTGGGCGGGTTAAGCGACTGGGGTATTCAAATTCCTTTGGGACTCCATCGCTCTTTGACCAGCTCAGGTCCGGCGTTGATCAGGCACTCCAAAGGTTTGCTCAGCTGACGAGTCTGCAGATTTTGGTCCTGTTGGCGGTGATCGTGATTCTCACCGGAGCGATAGGAACGATGTCTCGTGGCGGGATGATCGCCGCGATTCTATCCACGCTGGTCTGTGTGTTCAGCAGGATGAATCTGAAGCAGTCTTTGATTCTGTTGATTCCTGTGTCGCTGGTGTTAGTGCTCACGGCCGGCCTGATGACACTTCTGGAACTCGATACGCTTGCCGTCTCTGAGCTCAGGACTCTGCGCGATCCATCATCGGCCGTGACAGGTCGATTGATGCACTGGGCCGATACCTTTGGAGTCGTGCTTGATTTTCCGCTGTTAGGAACCGGGCAGGGTGCATATCGTTTGTCGACGCTTCCCTATCAGCGGCACTACTGGCAGAACTGGTTTATGAATGCGGATAACCAGTACCTTGAGTGGCTTGTGGAATCCGGAGTTTTTGGACTGGCGATTTGTTTGTTGATGGGCGGACTTTTGCTGAAGCTGACTGCTCGACTGAGTGTTCTTGCAAAGAGCCAGAGAGGATTAGACGGGGATCGACTGTTTGTCTGCGGCCTGATTGGGATCGTGCTGCTGACATCTCAGACAATTTCTGCGGTCTTCGACTATGGGATTATGAATCCGTCGAACTCCGCTGCATTGGCTTTGTTGACAGGAGTTATGATCTCAACACTTACGAAGACTGAATTGGCGAAGACTTTATCCACAAAGACGGTTCGAAGCAGCTCGAGCCACAATGCTTCTGCCGCTGAAACCCTTGCTGAAACCTCCTGGGTCGTCATTGTACTTCCGGGCTACCTGAACTGGCTTCTGCGGCTGTCAGTGTTTGCGGGTCTGCTGTTGCTGATGTCTGACGTCTGGCACGCAACTGCCGTCAATTTTGCATCGATACCCATTGAGAAACTGCTTTTGAAATCGCCAACTCCGGAGCTTCTGAATGCACTGCCGGAGATGCGATCACGACTCGATGCTGCAATTCGCAATCGACCAGACGACCTTCGGGGGTTGAGTTCACTTGTTCAGGCAGATGAAGCGATTTTTCGCTGGGCCTTGATTCGAGAACTCAGCGGAGCGAATCCCCCGGACGGCCGAGAACTCGAGAAGTTCTGGGACGCATCAACACCACCGGCGATAGCTCAGAGAGTTGCAGTGCAGCAGCTGCATCCTCCGACACCGGAGTCTGTTCAGTTCTCACGCGTACTCAAGTCCGTCTACGATCGGCATCCGTGGGGAGTTTCACTGGATCAGGCCGACTCGGTCACGCCTCTGCAGCCTCATCTCTACATCGACAGAATTCACATTGATGCAATTTTGAAACATGAGAAACTGGCAACTGAGCTGAGTCACAAGTTGATGTTCGTAATGCCTTCTGATGCACGAAGGCTTTATCAGGCCGGGTTTCTCTATCACACGTTCGGCGAACTGGAGACTGCGGAGGTCTGTCTGCGACGGTCGCTGGCGGTTTCAGAACGATTTCGCATTCCGATCCTGGAGAACATTCCGGTGACAGAGAGCTCAGGGTCGCTGGTGAGCAAGTACGGCCCTGAATCTTATGCCGACAGTGTTGTTGCTGCCCGAACGGCCCGAGACCAGCGAATTTCGGAGGAGCTCTGGAAGCGTGCAGACGTGCAGTGGAGCCAGCTGGGAGACAATAGAACCCGGCGAGACAATCTGGAGCGTTCTCAGCATCTGGAGCTCCGGGACAGCCTTGAGAGTTCCATCAGGTGGCTTCAGCAATGTGTTGCTGATGCTCCGGAGGATCGCGATTTTGGACTTCGCCTGGCCACATTGTTTGAGCTGAATCGTCAGGAGAATGAAGCGATGAATGAGTTGATGCGGCTTCAGTACTTCTTTCCTGACGACCCGTTGGTTGAGAAGGCAATTGCTGAGCTTTCAGAAACGATGACTGACCCGTTGCCATTGGAGAACAGTTCAAAGGTACGACCGAAGAAATAAGGCGAGTTGCAAAAAAGCAACGTCAACTTTCCGGGAGATTTTGAATCCGGATCAAAGAGGGCAACAAACGTCTCCTTTCTTCACCATCCTTCCCCAGTTCACACGACTTTTGTTTTGAGAGCTGAAAGTCCGTGACAATCATCGAAATGAGTGAGCAGTAGTGGAAAGAGTGAGGAATTGACCGCACAATGGCAGTGAGCACTGGATGAATTGTTTGTAGGGACACAGCCTGCAGATTGCTGGTAAATACAAGGGATGAGGGGAAGTTTTGTGGCGTCCGCACAGTTTGACTCGATTAGTAATAATTCCGGACTCAATCAGGAGTCATCGCAGGGGATCGATATCTTCGGGTTCCTGCGACGCAGGAAGTCGTTCATCATTCTCCTTGGACTGGTAGGTGTAGGGATTGCATATCTTCTCTTTGAGAAGCAGAAGCCCCTCTATCGCTCAGTGGCGCGTGTTCAGGTAGTTCATCGGAGTGCAGATCCGATGATGAAAACTGTACTGGCGGACAAAGACCTTTCGGATTCCGCGTATGTGATTAAGAGCCCAAGGGTTCTTGTCGCGGCGATTGAGAAGCACAATCTGTCGCAGCTGATGACACTGCGTGGTCTGTCAACCGACGAATCTGTTGCGAAGCTGACGTCGATGGTGGTGCCAACAACGCTGTCGTCAGCAGTAATCGAGATTGCCGTATCCGGCCATGATGCCGGGGACATTCATAAGATCGCGAATGCTGTAGCTGAAGAATATCTTGAGGTGCAGAAGGAGAACTACGCGGACGCTTCGGGTCAGCTGCAGTCGCTGCTGACAAAGGCTCGTGACGAGATTCATGAATCCCTGTTAAAAGCAGAAGCGGCACATGCAGAGTTTCGCAGGACGTCGCGACTGTCGGTGACAGGTGACAATCCTCACGCGGCTCGCGAACAAAAGATTCAGGAACAGATTTCCGCGATTGAGCTGGACAAAGCAAAACTTCAGTCTGAACTCCTGGCGATCACAGAAGCTCTGAATGCTGGTGGCAGTCGGGAAGCCATTACTCTGCTGGTCGGTCGCCAGACCTCTGCGGGCTCAGCAAGTACCCAGTCGTCTGCCAATGCGGTTGATGCAACAGTTTCATCGGCGAAAACAATGGCAGAAGAGTTGTTTCCGTTGATGAAGGAAGAGGCTGTACTTGCTGCCGAACTGGGTGCCGATCATCCGCGTCTGAAAGCAATTCGACTGCAGATCGACCTGACGCGACGGCACCTGCAGGCGCTGGCAGGGATGGTTCCGGAAAACTCCGAGCAGGTTGCTCCGCCAGACTTCCTGTCAATCTACCTCCAGTCAAAGGCGCAGGAAATTGCTGTGCTGGAGAAGCAGCAGGCAGACATGAAAAGTCTTGCGGCGAAAGAAGAAGATTTAGCGAGATCACTGTCACAGGAAGTGATTGACGACCGCAACAAGATGAATGAAATCAATCGTCTTGCGAAGCTGTTTGAAGGGGTTACGCTGCAGATTAACCAGATCAAAGTGAATGCGGATATGGGTGGTGTAACCGCACAGATGCTTGCACCTGCTCGACACGGTGGGCTGGTCTATCCGATCCTCGAGACATTTTTGGCAATGGGAGGGGTCCTGGGGGCCTTTGCCGGACTTGTGATTGGTTATCTCGTTGAAATTGCAGATCGTAGCTTCCGCAAACCGGAAGAGATCATTCGGGAATTTGGCATTCCGATTATGGGGCATGTTCCGTTTATGGATGATGCTCGCCTCAAGTCCGTTCCTAAAGATGCAATCCTTGATCGAACTGCGATCACGGTTCATCTGCCTCGGTCGCGGCCTGCCGAGGCCTACCGAGCTGTGCGAACAGCAGTGCGGTTTAGTCCCATCGGAAGTGATCACCGGCTCATTCAGGTGACCAGTCCGGCAGCGGGGGATGGAAAGTCCACGCTGGCACTAAACCTGGCTCTTTCGATGGCCCAGGCTGGTAAGAAGACGGTTTTGATGGAGAGCGACTTCCGTCGTCCAAAGGTTCATAAGCTGACTGGAGTCAGCAGTAAGGTTGGCGTTGTGGACGTTCTGCGTGGAACCGCAGAGCTCTCAGATGCCATTCAGTCGACCATCGTCCCGGACTTCTTTGTGCTTCCGTGTGGATCTCGTCCAAAGGATCCATCGGAACTGTTAAGTCGCCCTGAGTACGAACAGTTGCTTCAGGTGCTTCGTGAGAAGTTTGACGTCGTGATTATCGATACGCCTCCCGTGATGGCGGTGACCGATCCATGTAGTGTGGCTCCACGAGTGGATGGCGTTGTGATCTGTATGAGACTCAGTCGGCATACTCGCGAGCTTGGACGCCGAACGATTGAACAACTGAAGGATGTCGGTGGCAATGTTGCTGGTGTCGTTATCAACGGTGTTGAAGAACGTGACACCTATGGATACGCAAACTACCGTTACTCAGATTATCGCTACTACTACAAGAACTATTCTGAGAACGAATATGGTGGCAAGAGCGGTAACGATGCGTACTTTTCAGACGAACGACACGATGAAGAGGAAGTTGTGACATAAAATCGCTGAGCGAAACGCGGATGACGTGCTTCGGATTCCTGGCTGCATCCGCGAAACGAATTGGCTGGCGGTTCTTTACTCTTGAAGTCTCTGATCGTTCCCATGCCTCGAATTCTGTTTCTCAACCGTTCCTACTGGCCGGACTCAGAGGCAACGGGTCAGTTACTGACTGCGTTGTGTGAAGGGCTGGCAAAAGACTTCGATGTCCATGTTCTTGCCGGCCAGCCGAATGCTGCTGCGGATTCAGAATGGCAGGATGTTCAGGTTCGCAATGGTGTGACCATTCATCGAGTATCGCATACGACGTTTTCAAAACGTCGTATGCTTCTCAAGGCCGTTAACTTTTTGTCATTCGTGCGAGCGGCTGGACGACAGGCGGCACAACTGCCGAAGCCGGATGTCGTAGTTTTTGAAACAGACCCGTTTCTGTTGCCATATGTTGCCCGACGACTGAGCAAAACGACGGGCTGTCGGGTGATTGGGTATCTGCAGGACATCTATCCGGATGTTGCTGTGGCGCTTGGTAAGGTCCCGAATTCATGGCCGATCCGTCGTCTGCGTCAGTCATTGTTTCGGATTTACCAGAACTGTGACCGGATGGTCGTGCTGAGTCGGGATATGCAGCAGCTGATGGAAGAGGGTGGGGTTCCATCGGACCGAATTCGCCGGATTCCAAACTGGGCAGACCCGAATGTTGTCTATCCTGTTGAAACAAACAACGTGTTCATCGACCGGCATGGACTTGCCGGGAAGTTTGTCGTGATGTACTCCGGGAATCTGGGGCTGACGCAGCGTCTGGAGGAGTTCATTGAAGCGGCCGTGATTCTGCGGGATGATCCCAGAATTCAGTTTGTCCTGATTGGTCAGGGAGCACGGAAGGCAGATCTTCAGGCCCAGGTAGCCAGCGAGAAGCTCAGTAATGTGCGGTTTCTGGACTACCAGCCACTTTCAGAGCTGGCACACAGCCTGAGTGCCGCAGATTTGCATCTGGTTCCGTTGACGCAGACACTCGCCCAATGTCTGATGCCCAGTAAGCTCTACGGAATCCTTGCAGCGGGGCGTCCGTATCTGACCAATGCTCCTGAGGGCACAGAGCTCCACGAGATTACCGTTCAGGAGCAGGTCGGATTGACATGTCGTGCCGGGGACCCTCGACTGATTGCCGACTCAATCCGCGCTGCGATTGCGAATCCTTCCCAACTGGCGCTTTACCGAGAGAATGCTCGCCGTCTGGCAATCACTCAGTATACTCAGGCTCACGCAGTGAGTGCGTTCAGGCAATTGCTGACAGAAGTGACTCGTTAGTTCTGCACGATCTGCATGGAACGGCAGCAGTCTTCAGAGAGTACCATATGAAAAGAATCTTTATCTCTGGTCACCGTGGAATGGTGGGCAGTGCTGTTGTTCGAAGACTTCAGAGCTCTGGAGATGTGGCCTTACTGCTGGCGGACCGTTCTCAGTTGGACTTAACATGTCAGGCGGCCGTTGAGGATTTCTTCCGGGAGCACAAGCCGGACTCCGTTGTGTTTGCCGCTGCAAAAGTGGGTGGAATTCACGCTAACAGCACTTATCCCGCGGAATTCATACACCAGAATCTTGTGATGGCAACGAACGCTATTCACGCTGCGTGGAAGAACGGTACACAGCGATTTCTCTATCTGGGGAGCACCTGCATCTACCCGCGTCTCGCGCCTCAGCCGATTGCAGAAAGCTCGCTTCTGACGTCAGAGCTTGAACCGACTAATGAAGCATATGCGATCGCAAAGATCGCCGGACTGAAGTTATGTCAGTTCTATCGGAAACAGTATGGTGTGACATTTCATTCGGCGATGCCCACGAACCTTTATGGGCCTGGGGATAACTACCATCCTGAAAACAGCCATGTGCTTCCAGCGCTGATTCGGCGTTTTCATGAAGCGAAAGTGCAGGGGGTGGATTCGGTGACAATCTGGGGTACCGGAACACCGTTGCGAGAATTTCTGCACGTGGATGATCTGGCGGACGGCATTCTTCATTTGCTTAAGCTGGAGAATCCTCCCGATCTCGTGAACATCGGCAGCGGCACCGAAATCAGCATTCGAGAACTTGCAGGACTTGTTGCCGAATCGGTTGGTTATTCAGGTCGCATCCTGACTGACCCAACCAGGCCCGATGGTACACCGAGGAAGTTATCGGACATCAGCGTGATTCGAAGGACCGGCTGGAGTCCCCGTATCTCTCTGAAAGACGGAGTCAGGGATGCGTACAATGACTTCCTGAGTTCCCTCGAATACGGACGAATGCGAGAGTAAAGCGAACTGTATTTATGCGCAAAGCACTGATCACCGGAATCACAGGACAGGATGGCTCATACCTCACCGAATTGCTGCTCGAGAAAGGGTATGAAGTTCATGGTATTGTCCGAAGAAGCAGTACGCTCGATCGCCCTCGACTGAAGGGGCTCTATCAGAATCAGGACGTCTACGGTAAGCGATTGTTTCTGCATTATGCGGACCTGACCGACGTGACCACCATCCGACGAATCATCACAAAAGTGGAGCCGGACGAGTTCTATCATCTGGCCGGGCAGTCACATGTGGGGCTGAGTTTTGAGATACCGGAAAGCACATGTGAAGTGACTGCCATGGCCACTCTGCGAATCATGGAGATCCTTCGAGACCTGCCAAGAGTTCCAAAGTTTCTGCACGCCAGCAGTCGCGAGATATTTGGAACGCCGAGCATCAGTCCACAGGACGAGCAGACGCCCGTGAATCCGAATTCTCCGTATGGAGTTGCGAAGACATTCGCCACTCAGATGACCCGAATCTACCGAGAAGCCCACGGACATTTTTTCTGCAATGCAATCTGTTACAACCACGAGAGTCCTCGGCGCGGAGAGAACTTTGTGACTCGCAAGGTCACTCTCGGAGCTGCCAGAATCAGTCGAGGAAAACAGAAGACAATCAGTCTTGGCGACCTCGACGCAGCCCGCGACTGGGGTTATGCGAAAGACTTTGTTCAGGCCATGTGGCTGATGCTTCAGCAAAGTCGTCCGGACGATTATGTGATTGCAACGGGGGAGTCTCACACGATTCGCGAGCTGCTTGAGACAGCATTTGCTCATGTGGGACTGAGGTGGGAAGACCATGTCATCGTTGAAGATCGATTCCGACGGCCTGCTGACCCATGTCAGCTTCTTGGTAATCCTTCAAAGGCGCGGGCCGAACTGAACTGGCAACCCACGCTGACATTCAGAGAACTCATCGAACTGATGGTCGATGAAGACCTTGAGTCTGAAGGCTGAGGACTCAGGACTGAAGACACAGGACGCTGAGCCCGCTGACTGTTACTTTCTGGCAGAAGCGAGTATCGCTTCTTCGTGAGCGAGTTTGAGGTCGTGATCCACCATCAGCTTTGCCAGCCCTTCCAGGGGAGTTGTGGCGGTCCAGCCGAGTTTTTCCTTTGCTTTGGCACAGTCTCCAAGGAGCAGGTCAACTTCTGCAGGGCGGAAATACCGCGGATCGACTTCGATATGATCCTGAGGGTTGAGCCCCAGCTGAGCGAAGACCAGATCGGCAAATTCCTGAACTGTCTGAGTACGACCGGTCGCCAGAACAAAGTCGTCCGGTTCATTGTGCTGCAGCATTCGCCACATGCCTTCGACATAGTCCTTTGCATAACCCCAGTCACGCTTCGCGGCCAGGTTCCCAAGATAGAGTTTCTTCTGGAGACCCAGCTTGATGCGAGTGGCAGCGCGAGTAATCTTGCGAGTCACGAACGTCTCACCTCGGCGGGGGCTTTCGTGATTAAACAAAATCCCGTTGACAGCAAACATATCATAGGACTTGCGATAGTTCACCGTCTGATGAAACGCGAACACCTTGGCGCAGGCGTAGGGGCTCTGTGGTTGAAACGGTGTTTTCTCGGTCTGAGGTGTTTCGAGGACTTCTCCGTACATTTCGCTGGAGGAAGCCTGGTACACCCGGACGACTTTCTTCTTATTCAGTTGTCGGGCTGCTTCCAGAACGTTGAGTGCGCCACCACCGGTTGCCTGGAATGTGTAAACTGGCTGATCAAACGAAACTCGAACGTGGCTTTGAGCACCGAGGTTATAAATTTCGTCCGGTTCAATATCGAGAACCAGATTGGTGAGACTCTGACCGTCGGTGAGATCGCCATAGTGCAGGAACAGTCGAGTACCCGCGGCATGAGGGTCCTGATAGATGTGGTTAATGCGACCCGTTGTAAACGTGCTGGCTCTACGAACAAGCCCGTGGACTTCGTATCCTTTTTCCAGCAGCAGTTCTGCCAGGTAAGAGCCATCCTGACCGGTGATTCCAGTAATAAACGCTCGTTTGGTCATGTCTTTTCTCATGCAGGGTTTGGTTCATTGAGAACCGAACCGTACTTGCACAGGCAGTGTGAATGTTTGATTGGCTGGAAGTCTACACTTTGGGTGTGGAAACCACACGAGGAAATTCCAACTCTGAATCGTACGGTGCCCATGAATGCGCCGTTGAAAACGATTGCAACAGATCTGCTGAGAACGGACTTTAAGTGAAGTTCTCGCAGGGAAAAGACAGGAGAAACCGCTGGTCAACACGCATTTTTTTTCAGAGAGAAGATTCACTGGAAATTCGCGGAAACAGCTGTGACGAACAGATTCTTCCGTGAGGTTATCAAGGCAGGGGCGTCGGACACTGCAAGATCTTGGGAACACGTTGACTCTCTGGAACAGTAGACGTAGGTTAGAAACACCCACTGAGAATACAGGGGTTTGACCCCATAAAAATCAGTGCGATCCCCCCAATCCTCCCAGGGTCACCAAAATCATGGTGTCACCCACGGGATCGGAGTTTGCGCAGAGTTTACTTTGGGAAGGATGAATCCGAGGATACGCGGTGTTTTCGGAACATAGGTTTGTCGTGGTTGGAGATGAACAGAACAACTCGCGCACGAAGCCACATTTGCTGAATAACAGTGCTCAAACTATGGCAGAAGTTCTTTCAAAGCCAGGACCTGATGGACTGGTCACTGCAGATCGCGAAGACGACTGGGACCTGATTCTCCGTCCGAAGCGGCACTTTCTTGACGTGAATCTCAGGGAGATTTGGACGTATCGAGACCTGTTGTTGATGTTTATCAAACGTGACATCGTCACGGTGTACAAGCAGACAATTCTGGGACCGATTTGGTTCTTTGTGCAGCCTGTGTTGACGATGCTGACATACGTGATTGTGTTTGGCAACATTGCAAAGCTAAGCACTGGCGGAATACCGGCCCCACTTTTCTATCTGTCCGGAATCACATTGTGGAACTACTTTGCTGAGAGTTTTAACAAGACATCATCGACGTTTACCGCGAATGCGCATATCTTTGGGAAGGTTTATTTCCCGAGGCTGATTGTTCCGTTGTCGATTGTGATCAGCAACGTCATCAGGTTTCTGATCCAGCTGTCCTTGTTTGTAATTCTCTGGGTTTGGTATCTGACGACCAGTGACACGGTTCATCCAAATCTATGGTTATTGTCGACCGTCTGGTGTTTGCTGCTAATGGCTGGACTTGGTTTTGGATTTGGGATTATTTTCACATCGCTGACGACGAAATACCGCGACCTGACATTCCTGATTCAGTTTGGTGTGCAGCTGGCGATGTATGCCACCCCGATCATTTATCCAATGAGTGCACTGAGCGAAAAATATCAGCAGATTTTATGGTGGAATCCGATTACGCATGTGATTGAAACATTCAAGTATGGCTTTCTTGGATCAGGCCAGGCATCGATCGCAGGGTTGTTGTATTCCACAACATTTACAGTGATCACGGTTGCCTTTGGGATCATCATTTTCAACAAGACCGAGCAGACGTTTATGGATACGGTTTGAGAGTTGCTGGCCGGTATCCCCTTGAGTAGCAGGTGAGTCGCTCAATCGCCTCGTTTCTCCAGCTCGAACGCTTAAACAAATTCGCTGACGCCTCCAATCAATACTATGACCGTCGCAATCAAGATTGAAAACGTTTCCAAACTTTACCGTCTCGGTACGGTGGGTACAGGAACACTTGCGCACGACCTGAATCGCTGGTGGCACATGGTCCGCGGTAAGCAGGATCCTTATGCGAAGGTGGGGCAGGTGAATGACCGTTCGAAATCCGGGAGTGTGAAGCAGGGAGATGGTGCATTACCGCCTGCCGGTTCATCTATGCGGAAGTCCTCGGCTCTGAAGCCGGAGTACGTTTGGGCACTGCGGGACATTAATCTGGAAGTGCAGCAGGGAGAGATTCTTGGCATCATCGGGAAGAACGGTGCGGGGAAGAGTACTCTGTTAAAACTTCTGTCACGAGTGACTGCTCCGACAGAGGGAACGATCAAAACCAAAGGACGCATCGCCAGTCTTCTGGAGGTCGGGACCGGATTTCACCCGGAGCTCACTGGTCGTGAGAATATTTATATGAACGGCGCGATCCTTGGAATGCGACGTCACGAGATATCGAAGCAGTTGGACGAGATTGTTGAATTCAGCGGTTGTGCGAAGTATCTCGATACCCCGGTGAAGCGATACAGCAGTGGGATGACGGTACGACTTGGTTTTGCAGTTGCAGCCCATCTGGATTGTGAAGTGCTGATTGTCGACGAAGTTTTGGCCGTGGGTGACTGGGAGTTTCAGAATAAGTGCCTTGCGAAGATGAAGGCGATTACCACCGACAGACGGCGAACCGTGTTGTTCGTGACTCACAATCTGGCTTCGCTCCGACACCTGTGCTCGTCTGCTGTCATTGTTGATAAAGGAACGATTCGTCATCGAGGGCTGCCCGACGAGTTGATCGAAATTCACCTGCGTTCGCTGCCTTCAAGTGGTGAACAGGTGAATTTGAACTCGTTGTCGGGCCCGTTATCTTCGCAGGTGAAGATTGAATCAATTTCCATCAATTCGAATCCGGTTTGCCAGCAGCAGGTGGAAGTTGTGGATTCGACGAAACTTGAGTTCGAAGCTGTGCTGACGGCTGAGACGTCCGGCGTCTTTGATGTTGGTCTCGCCGTCTCTGTGAGAGGCGTGAGACTTACCACACTCATTGCATCTGAAACGCGGATTACGTCCGGGGAAACCAGAGTTATTTTCAGAATGCCAGAGGCGATGCTGAGTGCAGGAGTCTTTCAGCTGGGAGTCGGAGTGTCAGATCCGTTTAACCGATCTTCCTGGGCATGGAACGAGAATCTGTTTGAAGTCAATATCCTGAACAACCCACCGGCTTCACATCCTCTGGCAAAAGGACTCGTTCATTTGCCGGTCAGCAGTTCCTGATGACGAATCCGGCCGAGGGATGTACCGCTGTCCCTCTTTTGATGCACTTCAAAGTGAATCCAGCAACGAATCTCAATACTCAGTTCAATTCGCACACGAAAAATGAAAATGGCAGAATCACAGCAGGATCTCATTTCAACATTGAAACGATACGTGGGCAGGATACTTGGCAGAAAGACAACGGCAGTTCATCTGCGTCCCAACAACAGTCTGATTGAGACGCTTGAGTCGTGTTTCAGGGGCCAGGATTCTTTGACGTTCGTAAAAGTTGGTGCGAACGACGGGGTAACAAACGACCCTTGTGGAGAGTTGTTGCTGCGAGATCGTCGCTGGAAAGGGATCCTGATCGAACCGGTTCCTTCATGTCTGGAGAGTCTAAAGGCTGTCTTCAGTGATGTGACTCGCTTTTCGATTGTGAACGCTGCTATTGGGCGGAGCGATTCAACAGCTTCGTTCTATTACATTGACAGCAGTGCAGAAACGGCAATCAATGATCTGCCTTACTGGTATAACCAGATTGGTTCATTCCGAAAAGAGCATATTTATTCGCATTTTGGGGACTTTATCACTCCTTTCGTGCGTGAAATCCAGGTCGAAGTGAAGCCCTTGTCTGCCGTGCTCGAGAAGCTGGCCGTGAAGAGTGTGGAGTTTCTTCATGTGGACACAGAGGGGCACGATCTCGTGGTAATGCAGTCGCTGGATTTTTCAAAGTATCGACCGCAGGTGGTGTTTGTTGAACACAAGCATCTTTCGGATGAAGATCGAAAAGTGCTCGTTGAATTGTTGCGATCCGAAGGATATTCGATTGAAGACTTTGGAAATGACTTCATGGCAACACGAAATGCCAGGGAGACCTGAGTACGTGATCAACGACATTTCTGGTTCGTCGATTCTCATGTGAATGCAGGATTTAAGATGATCTCAAGACTGCAGAGAAATCGTTTTGTGCGCGGCTCCATCCGTCGTCTCAGATGGCAGAGCATACGATGGTTTGGCGGCCCGTTCAGGCTTCCGAACTTCCTGATCATAGGGGCCGGAAAAGCAGGCACGACGTCGTTGCACTATTGGCTCTCGAGCCACCCGGACGTGTTCATGCCGCAGTCCAAGGAATCAAATTTTTTTGCGTTTCGTGACGAAGACACATCAAAACTCGACCCGATCGATCGCGACTGGATTTCTTCCCTGCGTCCCAACTGGACAGACTACAGAGATCGATTCCGGAATGTAACGCTTGAGAAACGTGTCGGTGAAGCATCTCCGATGTATCTGTATCACCCGGCCGCTGCGGGATGTATTGCGAAGGACTTACCAGGCGTAAAGCTGATCGCAATTCTCAGAGAGCCACTCGAGTGTGCGTATTCAAACTTCCGGATGCTTTCGCGTCGTGGTCTGGAAAAACGTGAATTTCTGGAAAGCGTGGACGAGGATCGGGATGCTCCACTTCGATATCTGGTCGGTTCATATCTGCAGAAGAGTAGTTATTCCTCTCAGTTGATGAAGTACTATTCGCACTTCGAAAAGTCTCAGATTCGGATTTGCTTCTACGAAGACATGCTGCGAGACTCAGCCGCTCTGGTAGAAGACCTGATGAATTTTCTGGAAGTGGACTTCAGGGATTTTGAATTTTCTGGTCACGCTCACAACAAGGCACCTTCGCCAACAGTTGTTCCGGCTGATATCAGGGAGAATCTGCGATCCTGGGCGCTGGAGGAAACCGAGAAGGTTGAGGCGCTGACTGGCAGATCGCTGTCGGAGTGGCGATTAAAACTGGCATGAATAACCTGACAGAACGAAGGATGAAGACCGACGCCCGGGACCAGGATATGGGCAGGGTGCCGTTGGAATCGAGAGTATTAATCGTTGCGCCTTCGTACTTTTGTCTGGGCGGAGTGGCAACCTGGCTGGATTATCTGCTGCCGGGACTCGAATCGCACGGATGGGAACCTGTTCTTGGTCTCGTCTCAGGTCCTAAGTACCATTTGGCTTCTCGATACCTGGCTAAGCATCCGGCAAATCAGGTTCGTGAAATCTACTGTGAATGGGGGACTCGAGAAGAGCGAATCCATGCAGTTCGCTCCGCGATTCGAGCCACGAACGCATCTGCGGTGTTGTCAGTGAATATTCCGGACGCGATGCTGGCGGCTGTTATTGAACGCAGACGCAGGCCTGTTCGGGCTGTCATGACCTGCCATGGGACAGAACCTGAGCTTTTTCAGGACATGAAGATACTTGGATCATCACTTGATGCGGTGATTTGCACAAATCGACTTGCATGTGCATTGGCTCGAGTGCTGGGTGGGGTACCCGAGAACCGTGTATTTCACGCGCCTTATGGAACCGTTGTGCCGACAGAAATTCCGAGACGACAGCGCGAGGGAAAGTTGATCATCGGATACTCCGGACGCATCGACGAACCCCAAAAGCGAATCTCGGATTTGGTGCGAATTGCTGTTCAGCTCCGGTCGGCAGGAATTCAATTCATTGTGCGAATTGCGGGAACAGGACCTGCGGAAGAACAACTGAAACGTTTGATTGCAGAACACAAGCTGGAGAACTGCTTCGAATTTCTGGGCTTTGTAGCTCCCAATTCTATGGACACTCAGTTCTATCAAAAGTGTGACGTACTGCTGGTGACTTCGTACTGGGAAACAGGCCCGATTGTTGTCTGGGAAGCGATGGCAAACGGGCTTCCGGTTGTCAGTTCAAAGTACATAGGGAGCGGGCTTGAACGACTGCTGCAGGATGATGAGAACTGCCTGTTGTTCGAGATTGGAGATGCAGAGCAGGCTGCCCTGCAACTGCAGAGGTTTGCTCAGGACGTTCTTTTGTGGAACCAGATTCGTGAACGGGCGTATGCGTTTGCACTCGATCGGCTTTCACAGTCTGTGTCGGTGGAAAACTGGCATCGGATCCTGCTGAACATTCAGAATGTGGCACCCCTGAAACCGTCTTCGGTGAATGGCGATTCAGAAAGATACGGAGGTTCCCTGATGGTTTCCGGACTGCAGGTGCAGTTCAGGAATCAGATTCGGAGAATGCTTGGCCGGAAACCCATGGACTGTGGTTCAGGGGGGGAATGGCCCCATACGCTGAGTTCTCGCTCGCAGGCCGAATCCGGTTTCTGGAACACAGCACGCGAACTTGATCAGCAGAGCGAAATTGAGGAATCAAAATCGCGATGACAGTTCCACTGATATCGGTAATGGTTCCGACGTTTAACGATGCGGAGAGGCTGACGTATGCTCTTCAGTCGCTGCAGTCTCAGACGTTCACAAACTATGAAGTCCTGGTTGGGGATGACTGCAGTACGAACAATACGGCTGCCATCGCCGAAGACTTTTGTCGATCCGATTCCCGATTTCGGCTGTTCGCGTACCCGCAAAACGTAGGGATGACTCGTCACTGGAATCGACTCTGGAAAGAGGCGAAGGGGCGCTTTCTTTGTAAGCTTGACGGAGATGACGCATATCAGCCGGAAATGCTGGAGCGATTGTTGAACCTTGTGGAGGCTCACAAGGCGGAGATTGGATTTTGCCGAACGATCGACTGTGATGCGAACCTGCTTCCGGTTTCTTCGTACTACGGAGAACGAGCGATGCTCCGTCATCAGATAGAGCCTCTTCAGGATGCTGTGCGTAATGGTCATGACTGGTACCGAATCAGCTTTGACGGGTATCAGTTGTGGCATTCAAACGCATTCATGATTTCGCTCGAGAAATTTCGAAAACTTGGTGGCTGGGATCAGCGGTGGGGGTGTTCAGCAGACACTGACTTCATCCTGCGAATACTCGAAGACGGCAGTGAGGTTTGCTTTTCGTCGTACCCGGGAGTTCTGTACAGACGTCGCAAAGGTTCTGTCTTTGATACGTTTCGACAAAAGTCGTGGCATCGACTGGAGTCCGCGGCTGTGCACCTGCTTTCCCTGCAACGAATGTGGCGCGTGAAGCCAGATGTCTGCAGATCACTTTGCAGTCATTGGCGAAGGTACTGGTCGATCTGGCAGTCAGAGATTGCAGCTGCTGCGAAAGGCGATCGCGAATTTGAAGGATTGGAAGCAGCCGGAGTTGTGATTGAGCAACCTCCGCTGAGCATTCGATCGAGAATATCGCCTGCTTCTATTCTCTCTCAAATCCGATCGCGCACAGGTCGCAAATGACAACCAGTCCATCATCAAGGTCTGGAGTTGGAACGGTCGACAAGGTTGAAACAGTCAAAGGACTTGTCAGCACTGTCATTCCGGTATTCAATCGGGGACACCTGATTAAGAGGTCCGTAGAGAGCGTGATCCTGCAGGATTATCGCCCGATTGAGATCATTCTGGTGAACGACGGTTCGACAGATGATACTGGGTCGGTGCTCGAGCAACTCAGAGCTCAGTATGGTGAGGAAGTGATCGTTCTGCATCAGGCGAACGCGGGGCCGGGTGCGGCTCGAGAAACCGGAAGGCAGGCTGCGAGAGGGGAGTTCATTCAGTATCTGGACAGTGATGACCGATTGCTTCCGGGGAAATTCACGGCGCAGGTGGCAGCGTTACAAGCGAATGTGGATTGTGGAATCGCCTACGGAAAAACAAGGTTGGTGGACGAAACGGACGCAATCATTCGAGCACCTTACAAGAAGTCAGGGGAGAAGATCGAGTATCTGTTTCCTGAGTTACTTGTTGATCGCTGGTGGAATACTCACACCCCTCTGTATCGCAGAGCCGTCTGTGATCTTGTAGGAGCGTGGCCGTCGAACCGAATGAGCGAAGACTGGCAGTATGATGCTCGGTTTGGAGCACTGCGAACTCGGCTGGTCTACTGTGATCTTTATGTTTCCGAACATCTTCAGCATTCCGGTGACCGACTGACTCGAGGATCCCTTTCGCGACAGAAACTCTGCGATATCAGTGACCTGATGCCGGTGTTGTATTCGAGTGCCGTAGAGGCAGGAGTCGCAGCCGGGTCGCCCCAGATGCGACATTTCTCACGGTGGGCATTCAGCCTTGCTCGACAGTTGGGTGTACAGGGTGAGACTCAGCGGGCAGAAATTTGTCTCAAGCTGGCTCGACAGGCGGGTGACGGCTTCAGGAATTCGGCCGAGATTTTTCTGGTCGGGCAGCTGGCTTCGCTGATCGGCTGGAAACGAATGCAAAGCACAATGGACTTCGTGATGAGATTGAGAGGGCGTACTCACGGCCAGCAGACCCTTCCTCCGTCGTGGTTGTAGTTGAGAATCTCGGAAGACACCTGATGAAACTCATTTATATTATAGGTCTGGAACACAGCGGGACGACATTGACGGATCATCTGCTGTCACAGCATCCGGGCGTTATGGGTCTTGGCGAAGTCGCTGAGTTCTTTGATGCGGCACACATGAAGGAATACGAACGCAAGTGGGGAACTTATGCGGATGCAAAGCTGTGTTCGTGTGGCAGTTCCTGGGAGCAATGTGATTTCTGGAGTAAATCGGTCGATCTTTGCGGTGACAGAAATCCGAGGACGATTGGGGAAAAGTACATCACTTTCTGCGACAGGATTCGCCGCGATTACGGGGACGAGATCACGATTGTTGACTCCTCAAAACGTCTGGACCATCTGCAGTTCATCGGCTCAAATCTGAGCCAGCTGAAATTGAACGCCAGTGACATCAGTGTGGTCTTCTGCTGCAAGGATGTCAGGTCCTTTGCGGCCTCAATCTGTGCCAAAACCAGGGCGTCGGGATTTGTGTCAACGTTACGTACGTTCAACTGGTGGCTGGGCTTCAATCGAAAAGTTTATCAGTATCTGGAGACATCCGGAGTACGCTATACGCTGAGTCTCTATGAGAACATGTGCCGTTCGCCGGAAGCTCAGATTCGCAGGATGATTGAGACAGCCGGACTCAGCTCTGAGTCTGTCGCCGGGGCGGATCTAAAGCATACACGGTCGCACATTGCCCTGGGGAACAAAAACTTCACGATGAGAAATCGCGAGCGAATTGCCTATGACGGCCGATGGTTTACAAACGATACCATCAATGCTGCGTACATGCTGCATGTTCGCGTGCGAGCCTTCAATCGTCGTTTGTATCAGATCGCAGACGCCGGTCAGAAGTAATCAGAAGTAAGATGACAGTGACGACGAAGCATACTTCAAATCAGCTGATGTCCGTGTCAGATCAAACCGTTCTGGTATCAGTTGTGATGGGCTGTTTCAACGTAGCATCCTCTGTCGAGGGAACAGTTCGGAGTATCCAGAATCAGACAATGCGCGATTGGGAATTGATTGTTGTTGACGATGGTTCAACAGATGACACGCCGGGAATACTGCTTCGAATAGCGGCTGAAGATTCGAGAATTCGAGTGATTACGCAGCCAAACCGTGGACTGACGCAGGCGCTGATTGCAGGTTGTAACGAAGCGAGAGCCAGGTACATTGCTCGACAGGATTCGGGAGACTTTTCGCTGCCGGAGAGGCTGGCGACTCAATATGCATATCTCGAGGCTCATGCTGACGCGGTCGCAGTGGGAAGCAGTGTTCGGTATATCGGTCCTGAAGGGGAGTTTCTTGGTGAATGGGTCCGGCGACAGTCGCCGAACGAAACGACGGGCGATCTGCTGGAGCGGGGAACTGGATTCGTACATCCGTCGGCAATGTTTCGTCGCGCGTCCTATATTGAGGCCGGTGGATATCGTCCGCAGTTCCGATACGCACAGGATCATGATCTCTGGTATCGACTTGCCGAAATCGGACTTCTCGGAAGTTGCCCTGAAGTCCTGTTTGAATATCGTCAGGAGCTTGGGGGAGTCAGTCCTGAGAACCGAGTGATTCAAAAGCAACTTGGGGAACTTGCACGAAGGTGCTGGGAACTGCGAACACGTGGATTGCCTGAAACGCCGGCACTGGACGAAGCCGCAGAATTGAGTCTCCGGCGAGCGGCAACGAGTAGCGGAACAAAGCGGCATTCCATGGGTAGTTCAGCCTATTTCGTGGGAAGCCGCCTGTATGCCCTGGGCGATTCAAGGTGCCGAAAGTACTTCATGATTGCGTTGAAAGCTCGCGTCAGGGTGCTTCGGTCGGCGTTCAAATACCTCGGATCCTTTAGGTTTCTTTGGAGCACTCGATGACACCTCGACCATCCGGGTCACCTGAGTTTTCCGGGTCACTGGAACCATCCGTGGAAGCACCGCCAACAATTGTCAGTCGCAACAGCCACTTTACGCCGCTTGATGCATTGCGCGGAATTGCTGCTTTTGCGGTCGTTGCATTTCACATGAGGTACACCGAATCGGTGAAAGATCTTGTGGCGCCTGTTTACTGGCTGGCAAGGAGCGGTCATCTGGGTGTTGCAATGTTCTTTGTGATCTCCGGATTTTGTCTTGGAGCATCGGCAGCGGCAAGTCAGAGAAAGGGCGAGTCCACTGGCAGCTTTTTGTTTCGAAGACTGCGAAGAATCTATCCGCCTCTCTGGTGTTCAATCATCTTTGTGATCTGTCTGCCGTGGCTGAAGTACGGTGCCTTTAAAATTCTTGGACGTGCACCGCAGTGGCCCGAGCCTCTGTTTGCAGATTTCGGATTTGTGGACTGGTTTGGAACAGCCAGTCTTCTGCAGGTGTTTCGGTTTCCGGAAATGCCTGTTGATGATAAGTTCGACAAAATCAATGTGGTCTACTGGTCTTTGGCCATTGAGGTTCAGTTCTATCTTGTGATGGCTTTGCTTCTGCAGTTCAGAAGATGGTACTACCCGGGCCTTGTGATGATTACATCGCTGTCGGTACTGGCAGCCTGGTGTCCGGGATTTGAAGGGCTTCGGCTGAATACCGGATTCTTTCTTCGGTACTGGCCAATGTTTGCGGCAGGGATTCTGGTCTATGAACTGCGAAGGCGGGACATCACGCTTCAGCGATTGATCTCGGGACGTCAGGCATTGATTCTGTCAAAGTTCCTTTTGTTCGTTGTCGTGTCATTTGCGGTCGGCTGGATTATCTCCGGAAGGCGGTTTACCCCCGATGTGTTTGCGATGCTCACGGCGATCACGGTCTGGCTGTTGATTCTGTGGGAAGATGATGTCATCCGTCGAAATCCGGGACGACAGTCGTTTTGGGGGCGACTGTTTTGGCCGCTGAGCTTTCTCGGGTTGATTTCATACTCTGTCTACCTGATTCACTTCAATCTCTACAAGATACCTGAACTGATTCTGGGACCGCAGAGAGTGGCTGCATCTCCGATACTTCAGTTCGCCATTACGATCGTGGTCTGTCTGCTGTGTTACCCGTTCTACCTTCTGTGCGAACGACCGTTTCTTACATCGTCGAAGTCACCAAAAGTTTCATGATCAGGGAATTTGTATGTCACTAAAGTCTATACTCAATGGAATCCTGGCCCCGATGAATCTGGAATTGCATCGACGTCCGGATCCGGAATTGCCATGTCTGCATACAGTTCAGATCGATGGAACGCAGAAGAAATTGTGGATCAGCAACGGTGCTACCAAGTCCTGGTGGCTCCGGCCGGAGATCGCCATGAACGGAGAACTGAAAGAGCTGAAGCGGCTTACTTCTGCCGGGGACACGGTACTGGAGATTGGGGCTCACCACGGCCTGATGACGTTGCTGTTATCCGGCTGGACCGGTGAATCGGGTGTTGTTCATGCTGTGGAAGCCAGTGCGGAGAATGCGGTCGTACTGAACGCGAACTGTTTCTGTAACGATGTGAAGAATGTCGTCACGACGTTTTCAGCTGCAGGAAAGGCGTGCGGTGAAGTGCAGTTTGGCGGAGAATCACTTGCTGCGAGCATGGGCGTGATTCGTCGAGTTCCAATGATCACACTCGACAGCTATTGCGAACAGAAGTCCGTGAAGAAGATCGATTTGCTGAAGATCGATGTTGAAGGATTTGAGGCAGATGTCCTTGCCGGAGCGACCAGTGTGCTCCGCCAGATGCCGAAGCTTGCACTGGAATTGCATGTGGACTTGCTTCCTGGAGCCGGAAGTTCTGCGAAAGCAGTCTGGAGAACACTTGAAGAGCAGGGGCTGCTGAAGGATCGACAGATCACGATGGTATGTCGGCCAGACTGGAATTCAGTACGGGTCATCAAGCAATTCAATGATCTCCCGACAGATGGAGTCGTGAATCTGTTTATCAGCTGAATCTACTGTTTTCATGCTCGCTTCGCTTCGTTTCGAGAAAACGATTGAAACAGAGACCGGTTTATGAATAGTTCTGCAGATCGCAGTCCAACGCATTACGGAGCCCTTGATGGGTTGCGTGGTCTTGCTGCGATCCTTGTGATCCTGAGTCACACCAGCAATGTCGGTTTATATCTGGTGCCTGGACTCGACTTCCGCGGCGGTGGCAAGCCGGGTGTGTTTCTGTTCTTTCTGTTGAGTGCATTTCTGCTGGCTCTGCAGCTGATTCGCAAAGGGTGGAGTGCGTTTCGACCTTCGGCCCTGAAACACTATTGGATGCGTCGAATTCTGAGGATCTATCCGCTCTATTTTCTGTATCTGCTGATGGCCGTTCTTTCGACCTTCGCATTTGCAAAGCTATTGCATAAGCCGGGGAATGGATTGCCGTTTCCACTCGATATGACTGGTATGATAAGGCACTTGTGTCTGCTGGAAGGCCGAGAAATCACGTGGAGCATCGCTGTCGAGTTTAAGTTCTATTTCCTGCTGCCATTTCTTGCTGCATTGTACATTCTGTTTGACCGTCGGCATGTGTTGATCACGCTGATAGTGACCGGTGTTCTGACGGTTCTCAGTCAATACTTTTATCCGCAGGCAGAGACGCTAGGGAACGATACGCGGGTTGGGCCATATCTGCCGGTATTTCTGCTGGGAATTTTTCTTGCATCGATTCAGTTCCGGACAGACACACGATGGGTTTTGAACGCCAGGTTTCTGCGCGCTCTGGAGCTGACAGCCTGGGTGGCGCTAGGGGTGATTACCTTTATGATGCCAGCCGTCTTTTCGGCGGCTGTGAGGCCTGTCGAACACAGTCATTTTCATAAGTTCCTGATCCAGTACGCACTGCTCTGGAGTGTTGTACTCTTTGCCGCAGTTAACGGCGGTGGTTTGATCGGGCGACTTTGCAGCCTGAGATTCCTGCGATTCTCCGGCATGATCAGTTTCGGACTCTATCTGTTTCATCCGGTGTTTCTGATTCTTGCCAAGCACTTTCGATTTGGAAGCATTACGGGTGCGTGGTTCGTCCTGCTGAGCGCCTTTCTGACAGCCACAGTGTCGTACTACGTGATTGAAAAGCCCTGTCTCAAGAGTCGCGGAAGCACAACGTAAAATGAAACTGCTTGATTACTTTCAGAGTGTGGCTGACAGACGATGAGCTGGAATCCTTCCGTAACCATTGTGATTCCTACTCTGGGTCGTGGGCAGGTCTTGCTCAACACCATCCGAATGCTGAAAGAGGCATGCGTTGAGAAAACGGTTATTCTTGTCATCGATCAGACTCCGAAGCATGAGCCTGCGATTGAGAAGCAGCTTCGCGAATTGAACGAGGCAGGGACCATCCAGTGGATTATCAGGACGGTTCCATCCATCACGGCTGCTATGAACGATGGGCTGTTGAGAGCAACATCGGAGCTGGTGTTGTTTGTTGACGATGATATAGAGCCATTGACCGATCTGGTTTCCTGTCATCGGGCAGCTTTCCTGAACGATGAAGGACTCTGGGCCACTGTGGGCAAGATCATTCAACCCTGGCAAAAGTCGGAAGACGTGCCTCCCCGAGTTGGTTTGCTGAGGGGACTGAGGAAGGACATGGACTTCCGATTCAATTCCACGAGGAATTCGGAAGTCGAGAACACGATGGCCGGCAACCTTTGTGTGCATCGGGAGCGTGTTCTTGCCATTGGGGGATTCGATAACAACTTTATTGGATCCGCGATCCAGTTTGAAACCGATTTTGCTCGCCGTGTGGTGCGAGCCGGTGGCCGGATTCAGTTCCTTGGGTCTGCTGGCCTGAATCATCTGGCGGCCGGCAAAGGCGGGACCCGACAGCATGGAAGTCACCTGACCTGTGGAAATGCAATGCACAGTGTTGGGGGTTACTATTACGCCTTCAGAAATGCGGGTGCATCGGAAGCGTGGTGGTACAGTATCAAACGGATGTTCCGGCAGATCCGAACAAAGTTTCATCTGACTCATCCGTGGTGGATTCCAGTTAAGCTCACTGGTGAACTTCGTGCGCTGATGCTGGCCCGGAAGTTGTATCGTCAGGGGCCACGATTGATTGCTGAAAATCGGCCTGAAGGAGTTTCAGCCGAGGAGACGATCTGATGGGTGTTGTACATTTTCAAAGGAAGCCTTTTCCCGGAGCGTTCAGTCTTGAATCTCACTTCGCGAAAGTCCGAGAGGAACTTCGCAGCAGGGGACTCTCGATAGAGCATCGGGAATTGCCGCATTTCAGCAAAGGTTTGATACCTCGGCTGCGGAACATGTGGTGGGCAAGGCAAAACAAGTCCTCTGTCAATCATATTGCGGGTGACGTTCATTTTCTGGCAAACGCTCTTCCGTCAGAGACAACGATTCTCACGGTCTGTGATTTGACAATCCTTGAGTACTATTCCGGTTTGCGCCGAAGGCTGTTGAAGACGTTTTGGTACGATCTCCCCCTTCGCCACGTTGGAATGGTGACCGTGATTTCAGAAGCGACAAAGCATGCGTTGCTTCAGGAGTGTCCTGGGATTGCGCCTGAGAAAGTGAGCGTAGTACCAATCTCTGTGAGTTCAGACTTAAAGCCTTCGATGGCCAGAGATTTTCCTTCAAAGCCGCTTGTCCTGCAGGTTGGCACCAAGAAGCAGAAGAACGTTGAACGCCTGACGGAGGCTTTGAGTGGGCTTGACTGCCAGTTGAAGATCATCGGCCGACTGACAGAGCAGCAGAAAGTGCTGCTGGAGAAAAATCGAATCGACTATATTTCCAGTTACGATCTTACAGACCAGCAACTGAGGGACGCATACCATGACTGTGATGTGGTGAGTTTTGTGTCAACCGCAGAAGGGTTTGGGATGCCGATCGTAGAAGCACAGTGTGTGGAAAGGCCTGTGGTCACCGGAAACTGCTCATCGATGCCGGAAGTTGCCGGTGGTGGCGCGTGTCTGGTTGATCCCTTTGACGTCGCATCGATTCGCTCTGGATTTGAGAAAGTCTTTGGAGATGCTGCTTATCGGAGGACACTGATAGAATCCGGCAGAGTGAATCGCGATCGATATACAGTAGGCAGGGTTGCAGAACAGTATACTGAACTCTACCGAAAGATTGATTCTTCGCTGCCACCGCTGAGCGGTTTAGGAGCGATGGGAAGAGAGTCCTGAAGTGAAGTCTATGATGCGATCTGTATTCCTGATGATGACGATGTTGCTTCCATGGCGAATGAAGCGACTGTTGTTGTGTCGAGTTCTTGGATTTCGTCTGGCAAAGGATGCCCGGATCGGATTCTCGTGGCTTGGTATGGGCTACCTCGAAATGGGGGAGGGGAGTCGCATAGGCCACTTGAACGTGTTCAAGGGAGTCGATCGGGTCGTCCTCGGGCCATTTAGTGCCGTGGGGCGATTGAATCTATTCACGGCAGTGCCGACATCGAACAGACGACATTTTCAACATCTGGACAATCGACGGACAGAGTTTGTTCTTGGTCGTCATGGGCGAGTGACGATGAGACATCTTTTCGACTGCAATGCCAGTATTATTGTTGGTGAATTTACGACGATTGCTGGTTATTCATCGCAGTATCTGACACACAGCATTGATGTTGTGGCTTGTCGTCAGGATGCTCATCCTGTTCGAATCGGCCGATATTGTTTCGTGGGGACTCGATGTCTGTTCCTTGGCGGCAGTGAGATTCCTGACTATTCTGTTGTGGCGGCAGGATCAGTGGTGAGAACAGCGTTCACGGAAGTGGAGTCGCTGTATGCAGGGGTCCCGGCAACGTTTCGAAAGAAGATGCCGCAGGAAACGAAGTATTGGGCCAGAACGGACGGCTGGATCAACTGAGTGAGAATTATACATACGATAGCGAGCATACGTTCGGAGCATGGAGGTACATCGCGCAGCGTTCCGGCTCTGTGTGAAGTCCTGCCATCCCAGCTCGATGTTCACTTGATCGCCGGTACTGTCACCGGGAGCACTCAGCGGCTTCCTGCGGGGAGAGTGAATTTTCACGGCGTTCCTGAACCGCCATTTCTTGGACGAATTCGAGTCGGTGCAGGATTTCGTGCTCAGATTGACTTGCTTGTTCAAGGCGCCAGTGAGCCTGTGATACTGCACGATCATGGGATATGGCTGGCGTCGAATCATGCATCTGCGGTTGCAGCCGCTCAACACAAACTAAAGCGGGTTGTCGCACCACGAGGAATGTTGTCTCCATGGTCGCTGAAGCATTCAAAGATCAAGAAGGCGTTGCCCTGGTGGATGTATCAGTATCGTGATCTGAAACAGGCAACCGCATTTCATGCGACGAGTGAACTTGAGGCTGCCGAGATTCGTGCGCTGGGTTTTCGTCAGCCAATTGCAGTCATTGCAAACGGGGTAGATCGGCCCGACGGGATTTCTGCCGCCCGGCGAAGTTCTTCTGAACGCAGGACAATGTTATTCCTGTCGAGAGTGCATCCCAAGAAGGGGCTGCTCAACCTGTTGGAGGCGTGGAAGACATCCGGAGTCTATTCCAGCTGGAAACTGGTGATTGCCGGCCCGGATGAGGGTGGACATTTGCGGGACGTACTGAAGCGTGCTGCAGACCTTGGAATAGACTCGATGGTCAAATACGCGGGTGTGGCAGATGACACTGAAAAGTGGCAATTATACGCGAATGCAGAATTGTTTGTGCTTCCGTCGTTCAGCGAGAATTTTGGCATTGTGGTCGCAGAAGCACTGGCGGCCGGTTTGCCGGTTCTGACCACAACAGGTACACCGTGGAAGGAGCTCGAAGTTCGGAGATGTGGCTGGTGTGTGGAGCCCACAGTTGAATCTCTGACGTCAGTACTTCGGACGATTACGGAGTGTCCTCAGGAGCAACTGGTGCAGATGGGAAATCGAGGGCAGGTGTGGGTAAATGAGACATTTGGATGGTCAGCAATCGGCATTCAGATGTCCATGTTTTATCAATGGCTGCTGAATGGTGGTTCAAGGCCTGATTTTGTGATCAGTTAACTCTCATTGTCGGGCGAAATTTGCTGAATACTTTTTTGGGAAGGTCGGACTCATTTTTCCAGCGTATTGCCTTGCCGGCATAACTGTTATCAGCTGTCTGATTGCGATGATCGACTGGCGAAATGGAATCATTGTCGCCGTGATGATCGATGCCGTCAGCGATCTGATTCGCAAAGTGACACCGGGTGAGCCGCTTTGGGTATCTCACGCGGTTGTTGCTACCTGGGCCTGCATTATCGTGTCTGCGTTATCGAGAGATCGCAATGTTCGTATCCGACTGATGCAGTTGTTTCCTGGTTTGAGAAGTGCTCGCGGGCTCATCATTCTTGCGCTGTTGCCTGCCGCCGGGATTTCGCTGGCGATGTACAAAGCCGGTTGGTTTCTGGTGCTGATCGGTGGTGTTTCTTATGGTGCGCCACTGCTGGGCATCATGCTTGGAGCGCAGTTTGCGAGAGATCCGAGGGATGTTCGACGATTTATGGCCGTGTTCGCTGTTGCGAATGGCATCATGCTGCTTGGATCTTTGGCCGAACAATTCCACTGGAACTGGCCAGGTCTTGGTGGACTGAAAGATATGGTCTGGGTTCGACACATGCCGGGCGTCCTTGTGCGGTTGATCTCGGGGTTCTACCGAAGTCCGGATATGGCCGGGTTCCATGCCGCTCATGTGGCGATCTTTTCGCTTCTTCTTGCTGCACCTCGTCGTCCCGGGGATGCTCCAAGGCTGCACTGGATCCCCTTGTTGTTACTTGGCGTGTTTTGTCTGTTTCTGAGTGGTCGGCGAAAGATGTTCGGACTGCCGGTTGTCTTTCTGATCAGCTGGGTTGTTCTGAATCGACTTCGCAGAGGCAGACAGCGAGGTGCTGCTGCCGCCTATCTGATTCTCTGGATTGCTCTCGGGCTTGCGGTGACGATGGGATTTATCTTCTTCGTCTCAGGAGATGTGTCGTTTGAAGACCATGGGATCTACCTGTCCACAACGATCGCGGACACCGCACCAAAGTTGTGGGGGTCGGTTGACCGTGTCCTTGGAACTCTGCGTCAGTCCGGAGTGCTGGGCTCCGGACTTGGAGTCGCAACGCAGGGGAATAAGTACGCCGGAGTTCAGAATACGAACGCATGGCAGGAAGACGGAACATCACGAATTGTGAAGGAACTGGGTCTTCCGGGTATGGTGCTGATGTTGATGGCCGGCCTTTTTGTTTTGAATGAAGTGAAGCGATCGCTGAGATTTTCACTGACGAATATGGAGCGTGATACTCTGCGCACTGCCACACTGGCAGTGTTTATCGCAAATGCAGCTTCTTATATCATCTCGCATCAGCATATCAGTGGCAGCGTCCCCAACGCCATGTTGCCGATTTTGATGTTGGGTGCAGCATTTGGGCAGGTCGTATTTAGTGAACGGCAGGGGCCAGCGCCAGCAGGTGGCAGCACAATGGATTTGTCTGTGAAGAAGAGTCCCCTGTGAGTATTGTGCACCTTTCGGCCTTTGCGCTCTTTTGTGTGGTACTCTACTTCAGCAGAAGGAATCCACTTTCCTGGATTATTCTCTGGGAAGCGTTACGCGATCCGGCGCGGAAGTACTTCAACCTTGCACCGATCCCTCTGGAGACTGCAGGTGCCTGCCTTTGGGTCGTTGTGTTTGCTCGGCTGGCTCTGGTGGCACAACCGTTACCGGCATTGAGTCGAATGACCTCAAAGGCCGGCATCACGGCGTTGAGTGGGCTTACGGTATTTGTGGTTCTGGGGATCGTGGCCGGCTTGATTTCCGGGTTAGCGCCACTGATTATTGCTCTGGGAGTTTGTTCTTACAGTTTTCCAGTTCTGGGCTTTGTTGTTGGCGTGCGTTTGTCGATGTCACTGGAGGAAATTCGGCGATTCTTTGCCTTCTACATCGTTGTCAATATTCCGCTGATCTGCACAGCGTTTATCGAAGCATTTGGGGTGAGATGGAAAATACTGGGTGGCATCGCCATGGACTGGTACAGGCTTCAGAACGGTGTTCATATTCCGTTGCCTTCCGGAGTCTATCGAAGCCCTGATGTACTTGGATATCACGCGGCGTACGTGTTTTGCTTCTGTCTGCTGATGTTCCTGACCGACAGAGATGTACGTCGACGCAGGTTTCTGTTTGTTCTGACGACGGCGATGGTTGCAGTTCTGATTTTGAGTGCCCGCAGAAAGATGCAGGGGTTCTGTGGAGTCTTTGTAACGGCTCTGGGTGCTTATCTGTTGATTTATGGGTTGAGAAGCCACCTGATGGAATTCTGTCGGAGGTGGCGAACTCGGATTGCTGCCGGGCTGATTTTGCTCTTACTGGCATCGCCGCTGCTTCTGAAGATCCCACAGTTCTATCACGCAGCAACATTGATCCCCGATCTTCCGATGAGGTTTGCAAAGGCCGTCTATTTTTCTCCGCGGACGACAATCATGCAAAGCGGTCTTCTCGGACGTGGTCTTGGGTCTGCCACCCAGGGCAGTTATCACCTGGGCGATCAGCCGGAAGGCAACTGGCAGGAAGATGGTTTTAGTCGGCTCTTTATGGAAGCAGGGCCAGCCGGAGCCGCCGCGTTCCTCATCGGACTCGGAGCATTCATCTTTTTGCTGCATCACGAATTGGTTCAGGGCTCAGAGTCATGCAGGGCTCGCATTGGCGGTTCAGTCGGTCTACGAGGATTGTCACCGGCCTGGACGATGTCGTGCGGGTTGTTTGCGGTTGTAATCGCAAACCTTGCTGCAGCTTTGATTTCACATCAGCATATCAGCGGTGATCCGATCAGCAGTGGGTTTGCCGGATGTCTTGCCGGATGTTGTCTGAGTCTTTCGCTGGCAACGCAGGTAGAAGACGACTTAGATGCAGGGAGAGAGCATGGGCTCGAGCATTGACGTTTCGAAGGACAAATGTCCCAGCCCTCATTCTCTGGCGAATAAGATCAGCCGTGTGATTTGGGGAATTGTGTGGGTCACAATGTTCAGGACGTCTCCACGAATTCTGTTTGGGTGGAGACGAATGCTGCTCAGGATGTTTGGATCGCGGGTTGGCCGGAACGCCAGGATTTCACCGAGTGTGCGAATTTGGGCACCGTGGAATCTGGTGGTTGGTGAGGAAGCGTCCATTGCCCACGATGTGGACTGTTACAACGTTGATCGGATTGAAATTGGCAACCACGCATCAGTTTCGCAGTATGCGTTTTTGTGTAGTGCGTCGCATGACATTCAGGACCCGCACATGCGATTGATTCACGCTCCGATTGTTGTCGCTGATCAGGCGTGGGTATGTGCAGGCGCATTTGTTGGAATGGGAATCACGATTGGTGAGGGCGCGGTGGTTGGAGCAATGAGTGTGGTGACCCGATCTGTAGCACCATGGTCGATTGTTGCCGGGAACCCAGCTCGGTTCCTGCGGATGCGCGAGTTGAAAGGCGAGTAATGTCGGACAGGGAAGAGGCTCGGTTTCCGCTGAGTGTTGTCATTCTGGCAAAGAACGAATCCATCAACATTGATCGGTGCGTAAGAGCAGTCTCGTGGTGCGATGATGTCGTAGTGATCGATGATGGGTCGGTAGACGGAACGGCAGAGATGGCGATTCAGGCGGGAGCCAGAGTTGTTCAGCATCGATTCGAATCGTTTGCAAAGCAGCGCAACTGGGCGATCCTCAACGCCGGACTCCGGCATCCCTGGTCGCTCCACCTGGATGCAGATGAGGTCATGACGCCGGAACTTCGGAGAGAAATCTCTGAGGCACTGAGAATTGTTTCTCCGGAGACTGTCGGATTTCGAACGTGTCGAAAGACCATGTTGAACGACCGATGGCTCAGGTTCTCCGATGGATTTCCAGTCTGGATCATGCGAGTAGTGAGAAACGGATGTGCGGAGTTCGCCGACTCCGGACATGGAGAGGTCGCGGTACCGGAAGTGCAGGGTACAATGGGAACCCTGAATGAGCCATTTCTGCACTACCCCTTCAGTAAGGGGCTGTCTGACTGGATTGATCGACACAATCGTTATTCCACGCGCGAAGCGAAACTGGAATTTGAAGGCGATCGAAACTGGAAATGGCAGGCGTTGTTTTCCGGAGATCGAGCGGTTCGACGTCGAGCACAACGACATATCAGTCGGCGTGTGCCGTGTCGATTTCTGCTGCGTTTGCTTTACCAGTATGTCTGGAAAGGCGGATTCCTTGATGGTTCAGCGGGCTGGCAATTTAGCTGGCTAATGGCAACTTACGAAAGCTGGATCGTTGCGAAAAGGAAAGAACTGGAACGGCAGAGCTGCAAGTCATCTGGAAGGTAGATCACCCGGGCTGGAGTGTATCAGGAACGCCCTTGCTTTCAGTGAGTAGGGTGTGTAACGTCAGAAAGCAGCGGGCAGGGCGAATTTTTTAGGCCGGCGCATGATGGTTTCGGAGTGTCTTCGATCGTCATGTGTCAGTCAGAGGGTAAACACGGTGGAAATTTCAGATCGGGGCGTTTTGTCCGAAAGCAGGCACCGCTGGCTGGCGCTGTGCCTGTGTGTCGCGGGGGTCATGCCTATTGTCTATTGGCATCTTGGTCACTTGCTGAAACGCGAGCATTACCAGTTTCTGATACTGCTGCCAGTTGCTTGTTGGATGTTGCTGAAGTCGAGGGACGACACGGGAAGTGCGGCGAGTAGTGGACGTTCATCGTTCCTGACCGCGTTCATGGCGCTCGTCTGTTCGCTGACGGTTCTGGCAGCCGCGACCTGGGTGTGGTCTCCCTGGCTTGGAGCAGTTGGTGCTTTATTTGGGATTCTGTCCGTCATCCTTGCTTCCGGACGCGAAGTGACGGCTCGATGGGCAGCAGTCTGGGTATTGATGTGGCTGACCGTACCGCTGCCGTTTGGACTGGACGAAGAGCTCATTGTTCGACTGAGAGATGTTACGACTCGCATGAGTAGTGCCGTCCTGGATCAAATTGGCGTCCTGCATCTGACTTATGCAAATGTGATCGAAGTTCCGAGCAAGCCGCTGTTTATCGCGGATGCCTGCAGTGGTGTGCATTCGCTGTACGTTCTGTTGTCAGTGGCCTTATTGGCGGGACTATTCCTGAAGCGTGGTGTTCTGCACATCATTCTGCTGGTCGCCAGCACGCTGGGCCTGGTATTAGTAGAGAACGTGCTTCGAATCGTTGTTGTGGCGCTGGGGCTGGAGTATTCCATAGACCTGAGCGAAGGATGGCAACATACCGTCCTGGGAGCTGTTTTATTTAGTGTTTCCGTCGGACTGATATTGTCGGTGGATCAGTTTCTGAATTTCATCCTTGCGGAACTTCCGTTCAGCTTTTCGCTCCGTTGGTTGGTTCGCGGAAATCGGAGGAAGCAGGCGGCAAACAAATCGAAGTCGGATATCGGGGAAACCGCAGGGCGCCCTGATTCAGACGGAGGAAGACGGAAGGCATTGCCGCTGTTTGTCGCAGCATCACTGCTTTATCCTGCCATCGGGATCGCTCAGGTGCTTTTAATGCCTGATGACGCACCAACTCTGGGGGCGATCTTCCCTGATGAGCTGGTCGTTCGAGTACTTGGAGCCGACGCGTTGCCGAAGGAGATTGAAGGTCTGGAGCAGCGGAAATTCCAGACAGTTGGGCGAGTTGAAGGGGATCCGTTCGGTAAGACGAGCCAGCAATGGGAATACGGCAACACAGTTGTGGATGCTGTCTACTCAGTCGACTATCCCTATCCCGGTGCACACGATCTTTGCCTCTGCTATGAGTTGATTGGCTGGAAGGTGATCGACCAGCAATTGCTTTCGGCCGATGACCTCTCCGCACGTTTGGGAGTCCCAGTCACTGACGGATCGGTTGTCATGGCACGTCTGCGCCGAGAGCTTTACGGGGAGGCATTGGTATTCTTCAGCGTTTCGGACAGTACTGGTCAGTATACAGCTCAATCGCGGAAAGCAGATAAACCCAGGGGAAATCTGGTTGATGAGCGGTTTGCGAAACAGCGGGGCGCGGGAGCTGAAACAAAGCCGCGTTTTGTTCCTCCGTTTATCCAGTACCAGTGTTTTGCAAAATCGTTCCTGCCGTTTTCTGATGAGCAGGTCAATGGATTGTTGAAAAGTTACATGCAGGTTCGGGGTGAGCTGAAACGTCAGATCTACAGCAAATGATCAGTCGTTGGCACTGGCCTCTGAATTACGGAATCTCACAAATATGTTTTCATGGTTGTATTCAATTTACAGAACGACTTTGGTGCTGCTGACCCGCAGTTACCGGATGGCGTTTGAGTTCGTCGGGGCGCCTTTTCGCTGGGTGGGCAACGCGGGATCATTCCTGTTGCAGCTACTGGTTCAATGGTGGAATTCCCGTCATCTGCGGAGCCTTTGGTGGGGGATTCCTTCACTTCTGGTCGCGATCTTGAGTATCGTTTCGGTTATTGTTGCGAAGTCAACGATTCCATATGAAACGGCTCAGGTCTACGTGACCTCCGCTCGACTGGCCGCTCAGAAGGAAGACTGGCATCGAGCACAGCTGTTCTTCGACCGAGCAGTTGAACTGGGGCTTCGTGACTCTGAATCAATTTTCGAACTGGCAAGTGCTGCACAGCAAGCCGGTGACCGAAGTCGTATGTCGGCACTCATGAACTACCTTGCTCCTGACGATCGGGCCGTCTATGCCCCAGCTCACTTGTGGAAGGCCACTCGCATCCTGGAAAAAGGGAAGCTGGAGAAAGCAGACGTTGAACTGGCAGAACTGCATCTTCAGCTGGCAATTCAGCAGAATCCCCAGCTGCAAATGGCACATGCTCTTTTGGGAGACCTCTACTTTCAGACCGGAATTATTGAACCCGCCATAGAACACCTGGCCCAGTCTCATCGAACCGCTGTGCCCTACCGAATCAAACTCTCGCGTGCACTGAAGATTAAAGGTGAAGAACTGCAATCGACTTCCGTCGCAGGGCAGATCGTGCAATTCGCAGAAGAAGCCAGTCAAAGAGATCCTCGTGATTTGCAGGCCCGGTTGAACTGGAGTGAGGCGTTGTTGCTCTCGGGAGACCGAACTAAAGCAGCGGAAGTGATCGTTGAGGGATTAAAACTGGCCGACGATCCGGCCCTGAGGCAGGCGTTGACAATGGTCTGGATTCAGGAAGCCGACGAACTGCTTAAAGTGAAGGGAAATAAAGGGAGAGCATTTCAAGTGCTGTCTGCTTCCCTCGAAAACACACCCAATGAGATATTGCTGTTCGACCGGATTCTTAAGCTGCTCAACACAAAAGAGGGAATCGAGGGTGAAGAAGACGTGACCCTGTTCCTGCAGCAGAACATCGTGACAGGTCGTGCGGTGGGGCTCAGCCATCTAATCCTCGGAACACATAAACTCGAAAATCAGCAGGTCAAGGAAGCCGGTTTTCATCTGCAACAGGCCTTTAAGCTTCTGCCTCATGGACCTGTCGTCGCCAATAATTTTGCCTGGTATTTGGCAAAAGGCGACCCCCCGGACCCATTGCGAGCTCTGGAAATCATCGATGCGCTGGTTGCCGAATATCCTCAGAGCCCTGAATTCCGAGACACACGTGGACATGTGTTGATGGCTTTGGAGCGATGGCAGGAGGCTGCGGCCGATCTTGAAGCCGCCCTTCCCGTGCTGGGAAACCGTGCTGAGACACATGATGCATTGTCACAGGCCTACGAAAAGCTGGGTTCAATGGAAATTGCCGGCCAGCACCGACGACTGGCCGAGCAATTGCGAAACCAGGGTGTTCAGTGACACCCGTATAGAACAGTACAATGCAGAATATTCGTGGTTTTTTACGCGAATTTGATTTGCAAATCTTATTCTCAGAATTTCTTCAAATCTTTTGTTCAATTGTTGACACAGCCTCTCCTGTCTTGGGAAGATAGGGAGGTTGTGACGGATGATTCGATTCAGTTTTCAATACATTCAGCTCAGCTGATCGGACGAGTTTTTTACTCAACGGGGTGCGTTTATGCGGTTCAAAAGTTTACTTCTGTGCGTCGCGGCTTGTGTGCTGCACACTTCTGTCGCTTCTGCTGGGTTGATTACCAACGTGACTTCCAGTAACGGAGCGATTGCGTCTGTGACTGTCAATCAGGCACCAACAATCGGGAACGGAAAAGTTCTCGATATGACAGTGACTCTGTTCCAGAGAAACGTGCCATTTGATCTTGTGTTTACTGCTCCAGGTGGTGCGCCTGCGAACAATAGCTACACCGTCAACATGACGGTCGTCAATCAGATTGTTGGTGGCGGAAATGGTTACATCAACGGATTCGATCTGAAGAATCTGATTGGCCCGGCATTCGTAACTCCAGGTTGGTCAGGGTTGCTAACGACTGTAACCCCGACATCTCCAGACTTTGCATTGCAGATGGTCAATGGTCCAAATCAGTACAACATTCCAACTGGCTGGCGATTTGGTGGCATCAATGGTGGTGGCAACCCGATCTACAATGGCGAGTCTGCCTTCGTCTCCTTCGTCTATCAGCAGAAGACGTCAAATGACCCACTTGCTGGCAACGGAACGACTCGTCTCCAGTTCACTGCAAATCCAGAACCAGGTACTCTGCTGCTTGCTTCACTGGCTGGTGTACCGGCCTTCGTCGCAATGCGACGTCGCCGTAATCAGAAGGCTGCATCCGCAGCATCCTGCTGATTAATCCAGACAATCGAATCGATCGTCCAATGAACCCCGGGGTGAAGTATCACCCCGGGGTTTTTCTTTTGCTTTCAGCATCGAAATTGGCCAGAATTTTCACGATTGAGTCCCAATGGAAGCCATGTAGTCCCGACTAAAACAAGGGGTTGGTCTTGAAGACGGTTCTGGTAACGGGTGGTGCTGGGTTTATTGGTAGTTGCTTTGTTCGGCGAGCTGTCGCGCGGGGTGATGTTCGCATCATCAATCTCGATAAGCTGACGTATGCCGGAAACCCGGATTCATTGCCAAATGCCACCGCTGAGCAACATGTCTTATGCACTGGGGATATCGGTGACAGCGATCTGGTTCGAAAGCTGCTCGAGGAATACCGGCCAGCCGCAATCGTGAATTTTGCGGCGGAGTCTCACGTCGACCGATCCATTGACGGACCACTGACGTTTGTGGAAACAAACGTACTGGGAACCTGCCGGATGCTGGAAGAGGTTCGGCGTTACTATGCGGCGCTGCAGGGAGAAGAGCGAGAACTGTTTCGCTTTCTGCATGTTTCAACCGATGAAGTTTACGGTTCATTGGGAGACACCGGACTGTTTACCGAGAAAACGGCGTATTCACCCAACAGTCCTTATTCCGCCAGCAAGGCTGCATCAGATCATTTTGTGCGAGCATATCACCACACGTATGGACTGCCTGTGGTGATTACCAACTGCTCAAACAACTATGGCCCTTATCAGTTTCCTGAGAAGCTGATCCCGCTAATGATCCTGAACGCCATAGAAGGCAAGCCGCTGCCTGTCTACGGGGATGGATTGAATGTTCGTGATTGGTTGTACGTTGAAGATCACTGTTCAGCGATCGAGACGGTATTGAGTGGTGGCAGGATTGGCGAGTGCTACAACGTTGGCGGAAACAACGAGCAGGCCAATATCAGCATTGTCAAGATGATTTGTGAGACCGTCGATCGACTCCGCCCCGGTCTTGCTCATGCTCCGTGTGAATCGCTGATTCGTTATGTTAAAGACCGTCCAGGACATGACCGTCGCTACGCGATCGATGCCTCAAAGATCCGGGATGAACTGGGCTGGCTTCCAGCGCAGGATTTCCAGTCGGGACTCGAGTTGACAGTTCGCTGGTATCTGGACCATCCGGAATGGGTCGAACGAGTTCAGTCCGGCAAGTATCGGCGAGAGAGGCTGGGGACTCTGTGATTCGATGGCTGATCAGATGAGGTCCACATCGGTTTCATCAATGACGACCGATGCACCCTGCTGCATGAAGTGCACCAGGACAGTCAAACGATGTCGACTGTCAGACAGAGTCACAACACCACTGAGTCCTGCCATTGCCCCTCGTTTGATGACTGCTCGACGCCCAACGATTGGTTTTGGTTCCTGCTGGACGTCGGTACCATAGGTGATCAGTTTGCTGATCTTTCTCAGGTCGGTTAGTAATTGACTGTGTTCTTTCACCTCGATACAGCGGGATACACAGCCGGTTGCAATTGCATCGTAGCGTTCGATCGTATTGCCAAACACAAACACGTACCCCGCAAACAAGGGAACGTGGCTTGTACGGATTCGTCCCTGTGGTGATCGTTTTCGCTGCTGAATTGTTGGACCGTAGTGAGAAATCTTTTGCGCCCTCAGCCTCCGCATCAGTTCCTTCTCATGCCGTGACATTGTGTAGAAGGCATACCAGTTGGCATCCTCGCGAGTCTCTGCCCAGTCCTCGAGCAGGTTGTCCGGGTACATGTCCGGTTCTTTTTTAAGGATTGGCATAATCGGAAAACCGGCAAAAACTTCGACTACGGATCGGAGAGCAATATTCTCACTTCCAGAGTTGTTTTATCGACCTGCTTACGAGACTCGATAGGACATTTTTTGAGACTCATGACCATCTTCCCACCTAATGTGTGAAAGTGGGGTGTTTGGGGAGTTTTTGATGGTGTGGCTGAGGGAGGTTTTGGGTCGGCGAGTTGATATCATTAACTAGTCTGAATCGTGTAATGAAAGGAGGCGAAACGTGCGACGTGTTGATTTACCTCCCACTGCCGTACCGGAAGCTGACGGTAACCTGAAGGCTGGATGGTGGCATGAGACGGTTGAGGCCAGCCGAATTGTGTGTGATCTGTGTCCTCGCGAATGCAGTCTCAAGCCGGGAGATCGGGGCTTCTGTTTTGTCCGCCAGAACATTGGCGGAGAGATGATGCTGACGACATTTGGAAAGAGTACCGGGTTTTGCATTGACCCGATTGAGAAGAAGCCGCTGAACCACTTCTATCCGGGGACGTCAGTACTTTCGTTTGGAACTGCGGGTTGCAACCTGGGGTGCAAGTTCTGTCAGAACTGGGACATTTCGAAGTCTCGAGAAGTTGAACGACTCTCTGATTTGGCGTTGCCCGAGACAATTGTCGAGGCGGCCATAAGAACGGGCTGTCGAAGTGTTGCATTCACCTACAACGATCCGATCGTGTGGGCGGAGTATGCGATCGAAACTGCGAAAGACTGTCGTGCTGCAGGCGTGCGTACGGTGGCCGTCACAGCGGGCTACATCAGCAAAGAGGCTCGACCTGTGTTCTTCCAGCACATGGATGCAGCAAACGTTGATCTGAAGGCGTTTACTGAAGACTTTTATCAGAAGGTGACGTATTCACATCTGGAACCAGTTCTGAATACGTTGAAGTGGCTGAAGCATGAGAGTGACGTCTGGTTTGAAATTACGAATCTGGTGATCCCGGGAGAAAATGATACTGCGGATGAGTTGCGGCGTATGTGTGACTGGATTCTGGAGAGTGTTGGTCCGGACGTCCCTGTTCATTTCTCTGCCTTTCACCCTGACTTCCGGATGATGGAGTATCCTCGGACTCCACCAGAAACGTTGTTGATGGCACGTCAGACGGCCCTCGAAGCCGGAATTCGATATGCATATGTCGGCAATGTGAATGATGTCAGGAACCAGAGTACCTGGTGTCCGGGTTGTGGTGAACTGCTGATTGAACGAAACTGGTATCAGCTTGGTGTTTGGGGGATGGATGGGAATCGCTGTCGGAAGTGCCATCATCTGATTCCCGGACATTTCGACAGGACTCCAGGAAACTGGGGCGCTCAGCGCATGCCGCTCAGAATTAGTGAATTCAGTCGAGACCAGCGAACACAGAAACATGGGGTGTCAGAAGTGAATCAGGAACAGGCAGTGGAGCGTAGTCTCAGGATAACTCCTGAACAGAAAACTGCGATTCACAGTGCGGCGTGTGAGATCGTTGCTGCAACTGTCGAAAAGCGTGAAGTCCACCTTTCGGATCCGTCACTTGCTGGTGCAGCCGATCTGGATGTCATGGGCGTTTTCGTTACGCTCAAACGAAATCGGCAACTTCGTGGGTGCATTGGTTCCATGCGGGAATCGATGCCATTGCTCACGGCCCTGAAGCAGTCGGCAGTGAAGACAGCAGTGGAAGATTTACGTTTTCCGGCAGTGAGTGCATCGGAGTTGCCCTATCTCACCCTGGATGTATCCGTCCTGTTCAATTTCGAAGAGGTGCGAGAAACGGGAGAGGCGAGGGTTGGCGCGATTGAAGTTGGGAAGCACGGAATCCGAATCGTTCACGGAAACAAATCCGGACTCTTGCTCCCGGTGGTTGCAGTCGAACAGAAATGGGATTCGCGAACATTCCTTGACTTTGTTTGCCGCAAAGCCGGATTGCCGCTGACGGCATGGCGGGATCCAGGATCAGTGTTATTTCGTTTTCAGGGACTTCTGATTGATGGTGGATTTCGCCATGAGGCCATTCGGGCCGGCAGTCTGAGTCGACGATTTCGACTGAACGACACTCAACTTCAATGGCTGGCCGAGTTTGCTCGCGCAAACATCATCGCAGGCAGTAGTGGGGCCGTGCCGTTGCTTTTTCCTCGTGATTTTCCTGATACGGCTGTGGATGGTGTCGGCCTGCAGGTTCTTATACCTGAGCTCCGGGGCCCGCTGATTTTCTCCAGAGTGGAGTTGCGAGGTGGTGTTCCCCTGCAGATGTGCCTGCTGGAGTTGACTCGTATCGTGGCAGACCTGCTTAAGCGGCATCAGGTTTCGTCAAAGACGGTTCATCAGATTTCAGTGCGCGTTGTGGAGTTTGCGGATCCGGCGATGCACGGAACCTTTTCGGATGCAGACTTGAGAGGCATCGACCCGCGACAGCGTGCTTTGGGACTGCTCGATGGCAGAAGTCTGGACTGGAGTTTCGATCCGGAATGTTCGCCCACAGAACTTCTGCAGAAGGTTGCTCAGCAGCGAGATCGCACTGGTTCTTCAAACATACAGGTCGTTAGTTTTGCGGCACAGGCAGGCGATGCAGGCATAACTCAGAGAGACGTATCTCACGATTCCAATGATCGTGCAGCGGCGCTTGCCGGTCGATTCTATCCCGAGTCGCGTGAGTTACTTGAGCGAGAACTTGACGAATGCTTCAGACAGGAAGGTGAAGTTGCGACGGCTGTCTGGCCTGCTGTGATGGTTCCGCATGCAGGACTGAAGTATTCAGGGCGGATTGCAGCTCAAACACTGAGCCGTGTTCAGATTCCTGAGAGTGTGATCATCATTTGCCCCAAGCATACACCCTATGGAGCGAAGTGGGCGTGCGCTCCGTGTGACCGATGGGCATTGCCCGGTGGATTCGTTAATTCTGATCGACGGCTCGCTGAGGCACTCGTTCAGGGAATCGATGGATTGGTTTTCGATGCAGAGGCTCACGCCCAGGAGCATGCAATCGAAGTTGAGTTACCACTGCTGCGTCGATTATCACCAGCTTCGAAAGTCGTGGGAATTGCGATTGGAGATGCGAATCTTGCCGAGTGTCTTCAAATCGGACGGCAGCTGGCTGTCGTGATTGCCGAAATGGTTCCACGGCCTCTGTTGATTATCTCCAGTGACATGAATCATTTTGCCTCTGATGCGGAGAACCGCCAGTTGGACGAGATTGCATTGAATGCCATGGAATCGCTGGATCCGTCTGAGTTGTATTCAACAGTCACGCGACGCAACATCAGCATGTGTGGCCTGAGACCGGCCGTCATTGTCATGGAAGCTCTTCGTTCCATGAACCAGCTTGGTGCAGTGGTGCGGACGGGTTACGCAACGAGTGCGAGCGTTACTCAGGATACACGGCGAGTTGTTGGATACGCCGGAATGCTGCTCGGAGAAACTGGAAACCAGTGACAAGGGATGCAGAGCAGAGCAGACCTGAGACGTGGTTCACAGTGAATCCAGCAGTGCAGATCTACGACCCGGCATCGCGGGGCCGCCCACGGAGTCCTTTGAACGAGCTTCATTGACAGTCAGTGAACGTCCGCCGAGTGATGCACCATTCAGGTGAATAATGGCTTCTTCTGCATCTTCAAAGCTGGGCATACTGACAAACGCGAAGCCTCTGGGGGTACCAGTGGATCTGTCCGACATCATGCGGACAGAAGAAACGCGTCCATAACGTCCAAACAGGGACGACAATTCATGTTCCGTCGTTTGATACGACAGGTTTCCAACAAAAATACTGATCAAGACAGGAATCCTCCTTAAACGGATTCGGTCTGCCGAGCGTTATCAACGCTTCGTGCAAAACGGCGACAGCGGGTGAGTGATTTGAAGCGTCTGAAGCAGGTCAGAACAACATCACTTCTTGAACAAAAACACCCGAGCGAATATGCCATCTGCTGGATGGCGAACTTAGCAAGCGGCAGATTTACCGCTGTTCAACTGTAGCAGGAAATCGACATTCCTGTACCGGGATTCCTGAAGTTTTCAGAGAATTGTGTTGTGCATCGCTGCAAGTCTTGACTGCATAACGGATTGGATTTTCTGAGTAATTTTCTTCAAACAACGGGATCGAGCTTCAGTTCAGGGTTTCCCGGCCGGATTCGAGTGAGCCTGTTTGATCACAAAGGTCACAAGTTCTTCGCAGTGAAAGAACCCTTCCCAATAGTTGTGTCCCTGACCTTCTGCAACGACGAGTTGAATGACGTCGGAGGCACCAGCGGCCTTATAGGTTTCAACAAATGCCAATGAGTTTTCTTTCAGTGGAACCACCGTGTCCTGGTCACCATGGATGATGAACACGGGAAGCTTTGCCTTTGCAAGAACAGACATTCGCGAAACTGGATTCAATTCGGCTGACCTTGCGCCCAGTTGATCCGGAGTGAGCATGTAAGCAGGGGCGGCATTCGCAAGACCTGGGTACGTTTTGAAATCAAAGACCGGGTAGATTCCTGCAAGTCCGGAAAATCTCTCGGGATGATCGCAAGCCCATGACGTGACCCACAAACCTCCTCGGCTTCGTCCGAGCAGACAAGGGGTGGTGGATAGTCCCTTTTGAGTCGTCACGAACTGATAGAACGCATCGAAGACCTTATTTGCATCGGGGTTTCCATAGGCTTCACCGACATCGACTCCTGCAACTGCGACGCCAGCCTGAAGAAACCGTTCGTGCATCCATTTCTCATGGCTATCGGGATACGCTGGCAGTGTCGGTGCATAGAACACCCATGGCTGAGGCGTTTTTCGGTGTTCCGGTTCCGGCCAGAGAATGAATGCAGCGTGTCCGTCGACTCGAAACGATTCGCCGGGAAGTATGAGAGACTTGATCTCTTCATCCTGCCCCTCACTCTTCTCCTCATGGGCATGCAAAACGTTCTGAGCAAACGCCATTGCCAGAACTGTCATGAATAGAATCCGAGTGAACAGCGTTGTACAGAACAGTCTCATGTCTTATTCCTGAAGTGAGTTGAGTTCATTAGGGTGAAGTTGGTGCTGGAAGCTGGCGAATCCAATGTCCGATCAGGTCCACACCCGCCACATCCGGTTGATTAGAACCCAAAGGGGGCATCTGTCCGGGGCCTCTGCGGTTGATTCGATGATAGAGAATGGATCGAGCGGGGCTACCGCTGGCAACCACTTTGGCATCTTCGATTGCAAATCGCTGATGAACGGGCGTTGCATCAATCAGTCTGGCTTGTTCCGGCTTTGTGTTAAACTCGATGGAGAATGCCGAATTGCCACCACCTGCCTCGATATGGCAATTCGAACAATTCGCATGGAGGTAGGAACGTGCACGCGACTCAAGAGGCTGCGTCTCATCGAAAGGGTCCACCAGTCGTTCAAGTTGATCTGCGGGCTTCTCCGGTGATTTGGTGAAGTAGCCCCGTTCGGCAAGCCATTCAATTTGATTTTGTGGTCCTTCGTCGTACTGATAATCTCGATTCATTTGCACTTCGCATGTGCCAAGTACGTAGTTTGCGGCACGTGAGTGACAGACCATACATTCAGCGCGGCCGGGGAAATGCCAGTTTTGTGAAGTCGTACCGTTTGCCTGGGACGCATCCCCGATCAGGTATTCCGCATCCAGTGGCTCGCGTCCGAGAAGAACGGCATCGCTCTGGTCTTCGTTCCAGCGATAGGAATACCCGGTCCATTCGTTGTCCTGGCGAACCAGCAGTCGAGTCTCAATCCATTTACGAGATTCAGGATTTCCGGCATGCATGTCAATCGCGAAGCTCTTCACGAGAACAGAGCCGTTGGGGAAGTTCCATCCGCGAGTTGACGTGTAGTCGATTTTTTCTTCTCCCGGTACAGCGATCCAGCGTTTCTTATGGGCTCCATCTGACCAAAGTTGTGAGTTGACCTCATACGGTACGACACCCTGGGCCATTTTGTGTTCGGGAACCGATACGAACAAACCTGTTTCGCTGAGCTTTACTGGAAACGGTGGTGGAGTGACCTGTGGAGTTTTTTCGAGTCGATAAAGTCCGCCACCGTGATCAGCGATGAGAAGATCTCCGGCATGGTTTGTTCCAAAGCCTGCAATCTGAAGCGTGGTGTCAGCCAGTTCCAGATGTTCGGTTGTTTTTGTTCCATCATGACGAATGCCCCAGATCTTTCCTGTTGAGTAATCGCCATAGATGAAGAATCCCTGAAGTTCCGGGTGGAGATCTTTCCGGTAGACAATCCCGCCCGTCAGGCTGCGTGATTCGGAATGATGGTGTTCAGCCGCCGGAGCAACGATCGGTTCGGCTCCTTTGGGACGTTCCAGATAAAACGGATGGCTGCCTTCCTGTACGCTCCATCCATAGTTTTCTCCTTTTCGAATCAGATAAACCTGTTCCCAGAGATCCTGGCCGTTTTGTCCGACCCACAGCTGATTCGACTGATGGTCATAGTCCATGCGCCATGGATTGCGAAATCCATATGCCCAGATTTCAGGACGGGCTCCGGGTGTATTCACAAACGGATTGTCCGGAGGGATAGAGTAGGGCCGGTCTGTGTCGGGGTGATCAACATCGATCCGAATCATCACTGCTAGCAGGTCGTTCAGTCCCTGACCGGTTTCCAATGTGTCACTATCGCTCGTTCCATCACCGGTCGGGCAGTAGAGAAAGCCATCAGGACCAAATGCGAGGTCGCCGCCGTTGTGGCCGTTTGAGTCCCATTCGAGAACAACGAGTTCGCTGTCAGGTACGATGTCGCCTTCTGCTGTTCGGGCCACAGTGAAGCGGCTGATCCGATTCTGTTTATTGTCTTTATCCATCGGGCCGTTGCTGATTACAAACAGATGGCCGTTGGCTTCATAGTTCGGGTGGAAGCAGAATCCATAGATCAACCGGTCATACTGGAGCAGGGGCTTGCTGAGTCCAACATCGGGCCTGTCTTCAAAGACTCGAATGCCCCCGGGCTCCGGCCAGTCTCCTTTGTGCTCCACGATCAGCATTCGGTTTGTTCCCGGTTCAGCTCGGATGTAGACCGGCTGAGAAACCTTCAGCTGGTCGTAGATCTTCACAGCTCGCCAGGGAAGCGGTGGATCGGGATAACCCGTGACACGGGATGTTGTCCAGGGGACTCTTTGTTTTTCCGCGGCGTCAGCCAGGAAGGCGGTGGGAATCAGCACTGCGGCGATGACTGCCGTGGTGAGGGCAGAAGTTCTTAACAGGCGGATCAGGCACATAGAATCGCTCCTGGACGACATAAAGAAGGCGCTGTTATTCGCGGCCGCCATATTGTTGACGATACTTCCCGATTGCCTGAAAGAGTTCATTCGTCACAACGACGGTACCATCGATGCTGCGGTTGTGGAGGTATTCTGAAATCTCACCGATATCCACAATGGCAAAAGTGTCCATCTGAAATTCGCGATGAAGTTCTGTGAGTGCGTTCAGGTCCGACTGGCCTCGTTCCATTCGATTCACAGATACGACCAGTCCAGCCAGTTGAATGTCCGCAGCAGCACGCAGGACTGGAACCGTTTCGCGGATGGAGGTACCTGCGGTCGTCACATCTTCGACGATGAGTACACGTTCGCCGGCTTTTGGAGCGTGACCAACAAGAACGCCCCCTTCGCCGTGGTCCTTGGCTTCTTTTCGGTTGAAGCAGAACGGAACATCGATCCCGCGGCGTCCAAGTTCCATGGAGATTGCAACGACGAGAGGAATTCCCTTGTAGGCCGGACCGAACAGAAAATCGAACGTTGTTCCTCGCGCCTGGATCGCGTCCGCATAGAAACCCGCCAGTCGATTCATCTGGATTCCGGTTCGGTAGCGACCCGTGTTGATGAAGAATGGCGTCTTGCGCCCGCTTTTTGTTGTAAAGTCGCCAAACGTAAGTACGTTCGCGCGAACCATAAACTCGATGAATTCCTGCTTATATGTTTCCATGAATCTGACCGCAGTAATTGAAACCTGAGACTCTGAGAATTTTCGCATTCTTGCGGTGGTCAGCAAAACGAACCAGTGAACACAGGAAAATTTCGTGGTTTGTCTGAACGATCGAGGATCTGGAATGTGTCGGGTTTTTGTCGGTTCCGCGATTCGATTGTTGAGAAGTCACTTTCTGCGTATGCTTTGCTAGGAATTCGGTCACGATTTTGATGGAAAGTGTGCGGAGTATGCAGGGCCTCGAATCCCTCGCTGAAGACGTCCCGGAGTTTCTCCGAACGCTGAATCCTCAACAGCGACTTGCTGCGATGCACGGAGAGGCTCCGTTGCTGATGGTGGCTGGAGCGGGGACCGGCAAGACGACTACGCTGGCTCATCGAGTCGCCTGGCAGATTGTTTCAGGTGTCGATCCATCGCGAATTCTGCTGCTGACATTCACACGTCGAGCTGCAGCGGAGATGCTTCGACGAGTGGAGGCGATTCTGCTGAGTCTCAACCCTGACTCACTCTCAGACCCTTCTGTGATGCAGCGATCATCCATACGGCGAATTCGCGGAGGTACATTTCATTCTGTTGCAACGAACCTGTTGCGACGATACGGGCATCTGATTGGACTGCACCCGGATTTCACGATACTGGATCGAGGTGATTCAGAAGACCTGATGAACCTTGTTCGTGCAAAACTGAATCTGCCGAAGTCTGGCAACCGTTTCCCTTTGAAGGCCACTTGCCAGGACATTTACAGTCGATGTGTAAATACTCAAAAGTCTCTGGAAGTGATCCTGAAAAAGGACTTTCCGTGGTGTCTCGAGCATCAGGACCGGCTGGGGGAGCTTTTCAATCTCTACGTCGATGTGAAGGAGAAACAGCGAGTTCTCGATTTTGACGATCTGTTGTTGTTCTGGAGTGCATTGTCAGAAAATCCGGACGGTGCCGCGGCCCTGGGGCAGCAGTTTTCGAGGATTCTGGTGGACGAGTATCAGGATACGAACGTCCTTCAGTCGCAGATTCTCAAAAACATGTGTCCGACGGGGATCGGGCTTACGGCTGTTGGGGATGATGCTCAGTCGATTTATTCATTCCGTGCGGCGACAGTTCGCAACATTCTTGACTTTCCGGAGGAGTTTCCCGGGACCGTCGTGATGCCGCTTGAACAGAACTACCGAAGCACTCAGTTGATTCTGGACGTCACAAATCGAGTGATCGCGGAAGCAGCAGAGAGGCATCAAAAGGAATTGTGGTCGAACCGCGGCGCTGGCGAGCGTCCCGTCCTTGTTACATGCAGCGACGAAGATACTCAGAGCGAATTCCTGATTGATCGAGTCCTTGAACGACGAGAGAAGGGGACACCTCTGAAGCATCAGGCAGTACTGTTTCGAGCCTCCCATCACAGTATGTCGCTTGAAGCGGAACTCGGTCGGCGGAATATTCCTTTTGTGAAGTACGGCGGACTTCGTTTTCTGGAAACGGCTCACGTCAAGGATCTGTTGTCATTCCTGAAGCTCGCGGAGAATCCGCTGGACAGCGTTGCTGGATTTCGAGTGCTTGTATTGCTTCCGGGGATCGGTCAGGTAAAAGCCGGCGACCTGATGGAGCAACTGCGTGCCGGGGGCGGCCGATTTGACACGTGGTTGTCATGGAGTCCGCCAAATGCGCTTCGGGATCAGTGGCCGCAGCTGATTCAGTTGTTGAAAACTCTGGAAAGCCGAGCTCAGGATGAAGATGCAGGTGTTGCCAGTGACATTCACGCCGTACGGCTATTCTATACTCCGCTTCTGGAGTCTCGTTACGAAAACGTACAGGCTCGAACCAATGATCTGAAGCAGCTTGAAGTGATCGCTGCCCGGTATCGAACTCGCGGCGAATTTCTGTCAGAGATGACTCTTGATCCACCCACGTCCACTCAGGAACTTCCGGCGGATCCGATGCTGGACGAAGATTATCTGATTTTGAGCACGATTCATTCGGCGAAGGGGCTGGAATGGGATTCCGTTTTTGTCATCCATGCAGCGGACGGCAATATTCCGGCTGATATGGCAACCGGATCTGCAGAAGAAATCGAAGAAGAGCGTCGACTGCTCTATGTGGCGATGACACGAGCGAAGAACCAGTTGTACGTCATGCGACCGGAACGCTACTACTTTCATCACCGACGTCGCAGTGATCAGCATTCGCTCAGCAAGATTACTCGGTTTCTCACCGGCCCGATTCAGGCAATGATGGAACGCGTTTCGTTTGGTATATCCGGCGGCGATCCTGGCTCCAGTGGTGGCCGGATTCCTGTAGGAGATACATCGGAAATCCGCAAAAAGATCTCTCGGCTGTGGGGAACCTGACTTCGCAAAAACTGTCTTCGTTCAGCGCAAGTTTAACGGCAAGCCGAAGGCGTCTGCGCAAGTTTAGCGGCAAGCCGCAGGCGTCGTTGTGCTGCGATGGCAATGCAGGCATGTGCCTGACCGATCCGAACACCATCCCTTGGCTATCGAAGCTGAACCAGTTGCGGACGAATTCAGTCGCCAACAAGAGGTTGAGGAAGAAGCCACAGCCGCTGTAAGTCGTAGTGCACAGGAAAGGAAGAACCAAATGGCAAGCCGAAGGCGTCGATGTGCTGTTCCCCCAGCAATCGAATGGATACTCATCCGTCACAACCTGTGAACTGTTGGTCTGAGTTCGGCTTCAGGCATGTTGGCGCGACTTCGAGAAAATTGAATGCAGAGTTGGGTAGACGCAGGTCTTGTGCGTTTGCTCACCGGCCGATTGACGGGATTGTTGTTCACAGAGTGATGGAGATTCAGATCGTCTTTCGCCGGGTCCTTGCGGTAGGCAATCAGTCGTCCCTTTTACTACTGTGAGTTGGCCGTGATGCCCGTGGAACTGCGCTCCTGGAGTGTGGAGCCTCCCCAGTGCAGGACGATACTCCGCAATGCTCTTTGTCTTTCAAAGGTCGCCCTAACAGACCCCTCTGGCCCTGCGCCAGAGGTGAACAGGTTCTAACAGACCCCTCTGGCCCTGTGCCAGAGGTGAACAGGTTTGGAAACTAGAACGGGAATCACAAATCACTTTCTTCTCCTTCCCGGTCGGATCGCGCAGCGATCCGACCGGGAACATACCCGCGTAAATACGTTTCACGAATGGCTGGCAGAGCGTGAGCAGCGGTGATGTAAAGGCTTGTGGCTCAATGACCAGAATGCCTTCATCGGGCCGTCGAAGCTGAACCCGTTGCCACGGGATTCAGCGGTGCACAAGAGCATGAGCAAAAAAGCCCAGGCAACCACCGTCAAGCGTACCGGTGTTCAAGCCGTACCAAACTGCGAAAGCGGTACGCTGGCTGCCTTCCACGCCGCGTGAGCCAGCGAAGATGGTGACGCAGTGCGGCTTCACCAGTTTTCTCACTAACTCGATCCACTCGCGATATCGGGCCGCAAATCCATACCGTTTTAATTCGGCGAAAATGCGAACAGCCTTCGGCCCGTAATACTTCATGGTGCGGATCAGGATGCTACATTGAACGAAGTGGCTCACCATGGCCTAACAAATTTGTGAGCGATCTGATCAAGTTCAAGCGTTGCCCGAAAGTCCCAAAGACGTTCAATGCTTGAAGCAGAGGCAAAGCTGAAAGGATCATCGAAAAGCGTTACTCGAACCAGTGAATCGCTGAGTTGGCAGATTTTCGCATCCAATTGTCCGAGCTTCGTAGCGTCAATTGAATCCAGAAAAGATTGCCCCAAGTACATTGTCCAGGCAGCAGTGAAGTCAATCGCACCAACAACATGGTTGTGACAAGGGTTCAGCTCGACATCAACGATTTCTTGTTTCAAAACATCGCTGTATTTGATCTTCCTCGGCTCAACTGGCTTGCCCTTCATTTTGAACCAATGTGGCCCAAGCTGATTTTGGTCGGAGAAGTCTTCCAGGTCATGTAAGTGACCACTTTCAATGCAAAACGCCTTTGCCAATGAATCTGAAAAGTTTAACAGAGTCGATAGGTGTTCCGTCACGACTTCTTCAGAAAATCCAAGATCAACAATGATGCATCGCACACCACGGGACTCCGTGTCGGTGACCGAAACGTGAAACAACCAATCCACACCTTCTTTGGCCGTTCCAGCATCTTCGAATGCAGCAACATGAACCGCATCAAGATCGGGTAACTGAAGTATCGACTCTAGCGAACTTTGGCTCCACCTCCGATAGCGATGGCTTGCTGCGGGATCATTGACAGCGTAGTAGTGCGAAATAGACATGTCTGGCAGAAACAGCCGTAATGAATCCACAACTGTCTCAAGAACCCAGGGGATTGAGTGGCCTGTGGAATAGAAGATCATGGGACCAGACAATTGGCGACGCATATATACAAACTCCTTATTTGATCGGAATAATTATGAGTTCGATCCCTCTTTGCTGCAATTTTGTTGTCAACTGCTGAAGCGTGCGTGATTTGATTGCGGTTGGAACAACATCGTCGGGAACACCCACGCGCAACAGGTTGTTCCCGTCATAAAAGAACCGCCTCTCTTCAACTCCGTCGTCCTCACGAACTCGCAGCCCATCCCCGTTGTACGCATACGTGATGATGTCGCCCGACGGATGCTCCACCCGAATCAAGCGGTTTTCTACGTCCCACGTGTTTGTTGTTATGTCTCCGGACGGTTTCTCAATTTGGTGTGGCGGGCTTGAAAAGTTTAACGGCGAGCCGCAGGCGTCTGCGCAAGTTTAGCGGCAAGCCGGAGGCGTCGGTGCGAGGTAGCGACAACGCGCAGGCGTCTGTGCGCTGCAGTGACAATACAAGCACGTGGCTGAACGATCAAAACGCGACCATTTGGCTGCCTTGGCCGAACCAGTTGTTGGCGACGAATTCAGCCGTCAACAAGAGGTAGAGGAAGAAGCAAACGACAAGCAGACGCTTGCGGTGTGCTGCGGTGCTGCGGTGCTGCGAAGCCTGCGGCTTGTTGTGGGTGTTCTGACGCCTTCGGCTTGCCGCTAAACTCGCGCAGACGCCTGCGGCTTGCCGTTAAACTTGTGCAGACGCCTGCGTCGCCGTTAAACTGCGTGTGTGGCGGACCGGAAGACTGAATAGCGTGGAGTTCTCCACTGCACTCTACGCTCGCGCCGCAAGAGGGAGTAGACCGAGTAGATGGGAGAGGGGCGAACGGTTGTGGAGCTGAACGACCTGCGAAGTTGTCCAGAATTCCACGACCTCTTGACCCCCAGGAACTCCCCGAAACGTTGCTGATTCAATGAAAACTCAGCGTTTCACCGCACATCTTCAGCTTCCGTGCCTGTCTCGTCAAGTATCACTCTGTATCAAAAACACTCATTCAATCGTGGAAAACTGCTCATTTCTTTGAAGACTGGCTGATCCTTCCACGAAATGATTCTTCCTGTCAAACCTCGCCTGAAGTGCTGCACTCGTGAATGGTAACGGTCTCCGCAAAAGCAAGGCGTTCGAACGCCGATCAGCGTTTGAATGAAACGGCGGTGCTGCCTCACGAACGGTGCATTCCTGGGCTTCCAAAACGCGACCGAATTCCTTGATGCGACTGATCACCGCTTGTTCGAACGGTCTTGCCGCGTTCGTGGATATTTTTGGACGTTCGTTCTTCCTGAGTCAGCATGATCTGGGGTATCATCATTGGATGACTGCGAAACTGACAAAAGAACTGGCTGCCGCATTGCACGCCACCGGGGAGGGCGAACTTGAAGTCGTCGACCCGGAGACGTCTCAGTTGTATTTCATCGTCGACGGCGAAACTCACCGCCGGGCCATGGAAGCTCTCCGCCGCCAGCAGT
>JAEUIH010000018.1:0-5391 GCA_016795105.1 Planctomyces sp. | reverse complement strand
ATCGCGATGCGATTGCGCAGGGAATCGCAGAAATGGAAGCAGGTGAGGGGATGCCGCTTGCTGAAGCCTTCAACGACATCCGATCGAATCTTGGACTAGTGCAGCGCCAACAGTGACGTTCCGTCTAACGATCCTGCCGCAAGCTAAAGAAGACCTGCGGCGTAACGCTGCATGGTGGGCCGAGAACCATTCCGTGGAACAGGCAGCTCGCTGGCTGGACGCGATTCAGTCGCAACTGGAGTCGATCATGAACTCTCCGGAGAGCTACTCGCTCTCGGCGGAGAACGACGAATTCCCGTACGAAATCCGAGATAAGCTGCTAGGGCTCGGTACTCGCCCCAGCCACCGGGCCGTCTTCACGATCAAAGACGATACGATTTTTGTGTTGACCGTCCAACGCAGTGCTCAGGATGTTCTTCGACCGAGCGACGTTGAGTCGCCGCCAGGCAGGAAACCGAACAACTAATTGAATCAACACAGAGGAGCCCTTCGATCCATTCAAGACGCTCCACCGGGCTTGAAAAGTTTAACGGCGAGCCGCAGGCGTCTGCGCGAGTTTAGCGGCAAGCCGGAGGCGTCCGTGCGCTGCTCCGACAACGCGCAGGCATCTGTGAGGTGCAGTGACAATACAACCACGTGGCCGCGGAATCACTTGTTGAGGTATCCCGGAAGAGACGATGTTGCAGGAAACGCGATACAGGACCGACTGGATGGCCGAGGTCGTTCGAAGGACTGCATGCAAAGACGAATATGCGGTGCTCAATGTCATACTTCAACGAGCAGGAAGTGTGCTGCCTAAATCACGCACACGCGCGTGCGAACGTCAAGAATCGCCAGCGGAAGTGATCGATGCACATATGAAGACGTTTCACGAATGGCTGGATGTGCGGGAGGGCTTGTGGCTGAACGACAAGAACGCCGTGATCGGTCTGTTGAAGATGAATCCGCTTCCGAGAGCTTCAGCGGTCTACAAGAGCTTGAGAAAGAAGCCAAAGCCGTCGCCATCTGGCGTGCCTCCAAGACAGGAGAACAACAAAACAAGCCGTGGAAGTCTACTCAGCCTGCCAATTTGCAACCATTCAAGCCGGCACAGCCTGCGAAGATCGTGATGCATGAGCCGAAGTGAGAGAGGATCAACTAGTTAATCGCCGGTGGCGTTCCTCACTCTTTCTCAATTCTATTGCTTCGTCAAATATTGCGTAACCGTCGTTGTCACAGTCCTCGTATCCCCACTTCATGTTGAACTTCCCGTTTGACGTCAGTTCAAAACTCGCCCTTCCCCACAACGGCTTCCCCGCCCCTTTGAACAGCATTCGAAGCTCTCGGAACGCACGTTCGCCACTAAGATCTGTCTTAAAGCTTCTAGCGACTCCATCTGAAGCTCGTCAATACTCTCCAATATATTGACTTCCATCAGGATAGAAAACAGCTTCCATTGTGGCCGTCTCCCATTCTTCGGATATTGAGTCCTGAATTGATTCGGCAATTCTTTCGTATATTTGCTCGATGCCTTCAATCATGCGGCTTAGTCCATGTTACGGATTTACAAAGTAGTCTCTCGTAGTTTCTGCAACCCCAGTTTTTGCATCTGTAATAGTGTATTCAACAGTGAATCCATTGGGACGCTTCCCTCCAGCAGGTCAATCGATTTCGATTTTCACTGACATCTGGTGTCCATTCTTCAGCGCATTTGCCCATTTTCTTTCCATTGCTGTCCAACGTGATCCCGCACCTCGATTGAGTTTCATCCCTTGGGGCACCAAGTGCAACGGTCCTTCCCCAAGCCCTTCAAATTGGGGTCGTTCGCAGATTTTGTGGGTCAAAAGTGTTCTCTTGAGGGTGGGTTATCGGGTTCGAATGTCGTGCAGGGGACCTCAGCTCGAGCTCAGCAAACGGGGTCGCCCCTTCTTGCCCCGCTGTCACATCGGCCTCGAATTTCGAAGGCCGATGTGACAGCGAGGCGAACGGGGCTAGCCGAAACTTTATCGGGAGTGTCCAGGGACAATTTTCTGAAGGAAAGTGCATTCTGAGGTGTGTCTCGTAAACTGGTGTTATCTAACGACACTGGTTTCAAAACAAGGCACCCCAGAATGCAACTGAAGACTATCCTGAATGCGGTCGAAAAACACAAGTCGTTTGTTTACAGCGAAGCCAGATGGAGCAAAAACGAGGCGACACGTGAGATCGAATTTGAGGTTCGGCCTCGCGTGAAGTCCGAGCCAGTCTGTTCCGGATGCAACAAGAAGAGAGCGGGCTATGACAAGTTGCCTCCCCGGCGATTCGAGTTTGTGCCGTTGTGGGCGATTCCCGTGTTTCTCGTGTATGCACTGCGACGCGTCAATTGCCCGCAATGCGGAATCGTGGTGGAGCGAGTTCCGTGGGCCAGCGGGAAGACTCGACAGACGAATTCCTATCGAGTGTTCCTTGCCACATGGGCGAAGCGACTGAGTTGGATGGAAGTGGCATGTGTGTTTGGTACCAGTTGGGACAGCGTGTTTCGTGCCGTTCGCTGGGTGGTGCAGTGGGGAATTGTTCATCGGGAACTCAACGACATCACGTCGATCGGTATTGACGAAATTCAGTATCGACGAGGCCACAAGTATTTGACTCTGGTCTATCAGCTGGATGACGGTGCCAGGCGACTGTTGTACGTGGCGCGAGACCGGACAGAAGCCAGCCTGAACGGATTCTTTAATATTCTCAGTCAATCGACCATCAATGGAATTCAATTCGCCTGCACCGATATGCTCCCGGCGTACCTGAAGGTACTGCGGTTGAGAGCATCACAGGCTCTGAATATTCTGGACCGTTTCCACATCATGAAAAAGTTCGGAGAAGCGATCGACAACGTCCGTGCCGAAGAAGCTCGTCAGATGAAACAGGACGGCAACGAAGCAGTCCTGACGAACTCACGATGGTGCCTGCTGAAGAGGAAGGCGAATCTGACAAAGTCACAGGTGGTGAAACTGCGCGAACTGATGAAGTACAACCTTCGAAGTGTTAAAGCCTACCTGATGCGAGAAGACTTTCAGCGATTCTGGACCTACACGTCATCCACGTGGGCCAGCAAGTTTTTACAGGAGTGGTGCCGAAGGGCAAATCAGTCAAAGATCGTGCCAATGCAGAAGTTGGCCCGCACATTGCTGAAACACCAGCCACTGCTGCTGAACTGGTTCGAATCTCAGGGCCTTTCTTCCGGGATTGTGGAAGGTTTCAACAACAAAGCCAAACTGACCATGAGAAAGGCGTATGGCTTCAAGGAGTACGAAACCATCGAAATTGCTCTATATCATCAACTTGGGAAGCTCCCAGAACCTGAAACGACCCACAAATTCTGCTGACGAGACTTTTACATAGACTTCTTTTTTCCAAAAATCACAGCGCATTACGCAGATCGCACCCCCACAGACTGGTATTCAGAAAGTCCTTCGGAACCTCAAACTGAATATAGCTACGTGATTCACTTCTGCCATGACGGGGCTTGTCCGGAGTATCATCCAGTTGCTGATGCCGGGTTCCCGAAAAGTCATTGTTGATCTGTTCATCGACGTGATTGATGACGGCTGCGTGGGTCTTCTCGTGATTCGCTTTCAACGCAAGAATGTAGTTGCCTTTTCCGTCGATGATCTGTTGGGCAATCTTCTTCTGAGTCCCCATGGCATCGATCGTGATGATGGAGTTCTTCAGGTCGAGCAGCTGTAAGAGTTCCGGAATTGCTGTGATTTCGTTGGATTTCTGATCGGTCGGCACCTGAGCGAGTGTGAGTCCCTTTTCTGAAGCCCACGCGCTTACCAAATGCAGCGGACCAATTCCCTTGCTTGAGTCACCGCTCCCCCGAAGCGTCTTTCCGTCAATTGCAACATGACGCTGCAAGCCGTCGTCACTGCTTCAGATGAGTCGACTGATCCATTCGGTAAAACACATCTGAAAGGCCTCCGGCCTGAGAGCGCAAAGAACTCTGCGAATCACATCACGTGACGGAATTCCGTTCGGCAAGTCCAGAAGCAACAGCAGTTGTTCTTTCAGGCTATTGGCCCAGCGATGAATTGACGTGGGGCCATCCGCTCCGGCAAGGACCGCTAACGTGCTGATCGCAACCACACTCACGAGCGGATGCTTTCGATTGATCTCTGACCGAGGATCCTCGAGTTCCTCAAAGCACGCCACCAATTCATCAAGAGTCGCCAACTGCGCCTGACTCGCCATTACAATTCCTCCCCGCAGAATCTAAAGATCCCAAAGAAGATGTAATAGCAAATTAGGGTCTAATGCGCAAGGCCGCCACGTCGCCCCATCTTACCCAGTGTGCGCGATGGCCGTGCTATGGTTGGTTACTTTCTTTGTTATGCAGAAGTCGGGTCAACGCCGGATACCTTGAGCAGAGCCCTCCCTTCATCTGTTAGGCGATACTTAGCCTGCGGTCTGCCGGAAGTCGTCATTACCAGACCATCGCTCTCAAGTTCATCGAGTATCTCCTTTGCCCTTTTGGTAGGTGGTTCATCGGTGAACCAACCGAGTGGAAATGCTCTTTCAAACTGATACCAGCCCCATTCTCCATCGTGATCGGCGATCAACTGAATAAAAGTCAGCCTTGCATTTTGATTCGCCATTCTGGATCTCCTCTCTGGTTGCCTACTTTGTCATCCGGGGCAGGAAAGGCCATGCATCAGGATGGAACAGGTTCCGATTCCGATTTTCGTCAAGCTCTTTCAAGCAATAGTCTTCCAAGGTGGCCGTGTGTGCGTTGTTCCAGAGGTCGTAATCGTCTCCAGCCCCCTTAGGAAAGCCTTGTCGGCGATATCTGACAGACTCACGAAGCTCATGAGAATAATAATTCAAGTCGTATTGCGTTGGCTGGATCTCACCTTTTGCAATGCGACGCAGGCGATCAATCATGATCTGATTCGCTTTGTCTTCACCGAACCGGCTGACGTGTCGTTCCACGGCGTCAATGCCTCGGTCAGTTAACTTGATTTTTCCTGTCGATAACTGCCGAACTGGTCCACCTGCCTGCGTCGGATCGAACTCACGCCCTGTTGCTGGACCTCTCGCCCCGAGCGGTCTGTCTGGAGCATCAACCTTAGTCTCCGGAACATTCGGCCTTCCATGAACGGGGTCCGTTCGTGCACGGCGAGCTGCTTCGTCAGGTTCCCCCATTTTGTTCTTGAGAGACCCACCGTTACCCGATCCAACTGTTTGATTCGGGCTTCGGATATCACCACGACAATCCTTCAACTTCTTTTTACCACCGCCGCCCTCAGAAATCAACTTGAGTGTCTGCTCAATTTGGGGCTGCAATCCTTGAACCAGTTTCGCTGCCTGTCTCCCAAACGGTCCGATGTCCTCCAGTTTTTTGGCAAAGTTAATGCTCCTGATTCCATAGGCTGCTCC
>JAEUIH010000189.1 GCA_016795105.1 Planctomyces sp. | reverse complement strand
GTGTTCACAGCGGCCGACCCTGCAAAAGATGATCTCAATCTGTACAGGTATGTGAAAAACAATCCCGTCAACTCGACGGACCCCAGCGGGTTGATTTCATCGGAAGAAGTTGTTGATCAGCGGTCTGGCAATCATACAGATCATTCCGCTGCACCGGCTGTGGACGCACTGGGAAAAGGCTTCCGCATCGGGTTTGTGGAGGATGGGTTCTACGGCGATGTTCAAATGGCAATGTATCTTGCAAATCCGGTGCAGGTCGCACGGGATGCGGCATCGCTTGCGAAGACACACGGTCCTTCAATCCTTGCGGGTGCCATCGGGCTCAACGGGCCGTTTCTGAACCCGGCCCGCGCGATGGAAGTGACAGAGAAAGCGGTATCGGCCACTCCCATGCTGATGCAGACGCTGGAAGCTGTCAAAGCCATCCCGTTCGGAGGGTTTGAGGCGTTTCGAGCCAAAGCGCCTCCGGAGATCGTGGACGCCATTGATGTTGCAAAGTCGCGAACCGAGGAAATCGTCAATGAAGTGATGCGGGAGCTCAAGAACGTACTCGGGCCCGAGATCGTCGGACGGCTGACAGGAGCACTCACGTATTCCGCTGCTGTGAGTTACGTGCTGGGACTTCTGGCAGTCCCAATCACCGCCGGTGCATCTCTTGCACTGTCGACGACAAAGTGGCTCAAAGACCTGACAGCAATGATCACCAAGGTGCTCAACGGACTGAACCAGCTGAAAAATGGGCTCACCTCACACGTTCGCAAGTTCCTGCTGGAAATGCTTCCTGGAAGAATGATGGCTGTTCTTGAAGAAGTCGGGAACCTGATCTTCAGCAAGAAGAATCGCCGCAGAGATACCGACCTTGATCGATCGGACGGGAAGACCCGGCAATTGGCCGATGAGCAGAGAAAACCAAAGGCCAAAGTTGACGAGAATTCGAACGAAGAGTCGGACTCAGACCGGAAAACCGATACCCTTGACAACAACGACCAGGAACGCAACGATCAGAACGACAGGAAATCAAACGAGGAGGCCGACGAAACTTCCAGTCCGGACGATCAGCCGAATGACACTGGAGATTCGGGAAATTCCAGGTCGACAGAAGATTCGTCAGACGGTAAAGACAGGGAGACACATACCGATGGAGATGGTACGGATGCGGATGTCGATCCTGATGCTCCAAACAGCGGCGGGAAGGCCCCAGATGCTCCCGCCTCGGGAACCACGCCGAAGACGCCCGATGTTCCCAAGGTAGCCACACCGGGCGGAAGAATTCTCAGCGAACACGCCAAAGAATCACTCATTCGTCACGGATTCAAGCCCCCGTTCGGGGAAATCGACGACATCATCGCTCAAGCTCAATGGGCAGTGAAACAGGCAGATGGGGCGACTGTCCACATTCACAAAGTGGCAGGACGAGGTAGGCGATACCGTATGGTTGTAGAAAACTGCAATAAAATCGTTACTGCATTAAAGGACCTCACGCCACACGAATTGGCAAACCTCGCTAAAAACAATGGATTCGCATTACCATGGTAAAATCAAATCAGCAGAATTTCGAAGTGTCATGCAAGTGTTGTGGGTTCTCGGTAACCTTTGCGATTCAACTATGCGAGAACGATGCGAATGCTTTGGACGTGCTTCCAGTCCTTCAGTTTCGTACCAACGATCAGACAACAACCGTCTATGGTTGCCGAGCCTTTGTCTCCAGATCTGAGATCAAAAGGCTCGTAGACTTCATCCATCGCACAGTGGCGACGTCAACTTGCAGCCGTGGCGACGTTTTCGTTCCCTTGGAACTTGGGTTTGAAATCGCTTTTGAAGATTTCGATTTTGATTCGTCGACTCCAGATGAATCCGAAGTAACGATGTGCATGTGGATTAATGTTGGATATACCGAGGGAGTTGGACGTAGCTATGCAGGAGCGAGAGGAATTGTTTCCGGCAGAGAGTTAACGAGGTTTTCGCTGGAATTGAAAAACATAATTGAGAAGGACGCCACGTAACAGATGCTGAAGTGGACCCCGGTTTTCGGACCACCGCGCGCGATCGCTAAGGTGGATCGGGATGGTCAGGATCGGCTGTTGTGGACTTCCCATGGAGTACGGAAGCCCAGAGATTGATGAGGGCGTTCGTGGCAGTAGAACTTGAAATAGTTCATCAATCCTTTAAGACAATCGGCTCCTGAGTCGTATCCCTTCAGGTAAACATCTTCATACTTCAGAGTTCTCCAAAGTCGCTCAATGAACACATTGTCGAGTGCTCGCCCGCGTCCATCCATGCTGATCTCGACAGACTTCGCGAGAAGACGTTCTGTAAATGCTCGACTGGTAAACTGAGCTCCCTGATCTGTGTTGAATATCTCCGGAGTGCCATGGTCGAACGCTTCGTCCAGTGCCTCCAGACAGAACTCCACATCCATGCTGTTGGACAGTCGCCAGCTCAGGACATGCCGGCTAAACCAGTCCATCACAGCAACCAGATATAGAAATCCACGGCGCAGTGGAAGGTAAGTGATGTCACTGCACCAGACCTGGTTCGGCCGATCAACGACAACGTCTGCCAGCAGATACGGGTACACTTTATGTCCCGGGTGGCGTTTGGTGGTACGAGGCCCGGGTGCAATCCCTTCAAGGCCCATCAGATGCATTAATCGCTGTATTCTCTTGCGATTGATCGGCTGACCCAGTTGCTTCGATGCGAAGACAGACATATTCCGAGAACCCCAGAAGGGGGTTTTCAAATGTTGCGCATCAATGATTCGCATCAACTCCAGATTCTCCGGCGATTCAGGGACCGGCTCATAATAGAGCGTTGACCGATGAATTCCGAGGAGCTCACACTGGCGGCGTACGCTGAGGCTGTCGTGTTGAAAATCGACCCACCTCAGAGCGGCATCACGAGACCTCGGCAGCTTCTTTTTTAAGCCATTCCAGTTCGACTTTCATGCGGCCAATCTGCTCGTACAGCTCCGCAGATTCGGGCTCATCGTCAGATTTCTTCGTACCGGTGCCGCTTCCTTCAAAGACTGATTCAGCTCCGTCGAGAAGCTGTTTCTTCCACATGGTTACCTGGTTCGGGTGAACCTTGAACTGCTTGGCGATCTCACTGATTGATTTCAGACCTCGAATTGCTTCCAAAGCAACTTTCGACTTGAACTTCCCATCAAATCGTCGACGTACTCGTGGCATCTTTTCTCTCCTTGAACTGCCACGATAGCCCGGATCAAGTTTTCAATGCCAGACCAATTCAATCCACCTTATTCGGTGGTCCGAAAACCGGGGTCCACTTCAATGGGATACCGCACGACCAGTGTGTTTGATGCGGGCGGTCGAGTGACAAACACGATCAATGAAGACGGTCGGATCACGACAACCGTGTATGACAAGGTCAGTCGCACGCTGTCGGTGACCAATCCCCTGCTTCAGACGCAATCGTACGACTATGACAATGCCGGACGTGAGACTCTGCGGATCGATGCCCGCGGGCTGCGGACCACGTACAGCTATGACAAAGTGGACCGGCAGACGCTGCGTCATTATCAGGACGGCACACGAGCCACTCAGGTCTATGATGCGGTCGGCAATCGCACGCTGCTGCATGACCAGACCGGTCGCTACACGACAACGTATGACAATCTGAATCGACCTCAGACCACACAGGACCCCGGTCCCGGCAGCAGAACGATCACGCTGACCTATGACAAAGTCAGCCAGCGATCCGCCATGGATGTCCCTGATGTCGGCCGCGTCACCTACA
>JAEUIH010000188.1 GCA_016795105.1 Planctomyces sp. | reverse complement strand
ACAATCTGAGTTCCCGCCAGATCGTTGTATCGCTTGATGCTGCTGAACATTCCTCCGTTGTTCCAGGTGAAGTCAACTCGCTTTGCAGCGACCGTGTTGCCACCCGACTGACCTTCCTGTTTCACCTGCGTGAGGCGATTGGCGTTGTCGAAGGTCCAGGTATTCTTGTAGTCGGCGGTCCCGGAAATCGTCGCCGTCTGCTGCGTGCGGCGACTGTTCGCATCATAGACATTGGTCTGGACGGTGGTTGGAATATTGGATGTTCCTGAATTGCTGGTTGTCAGCACTCGACCAAGGTTGTCGTAGGTATAGGTCATCTGCGTTCCGGTGGCCGAGGCGCTCGTCAATTGGCCAGCGGCGTCAAACACGTAGTTGAACGTGACATAAAAGGTGTCAGGAACCGATTCTCTGTTGAAGGCTTCAATCAGGCGAAGCGATGAACGTGTTTCACGCATAGTTCTCCGCATGGCGGAAGAATCTTGTGATTGAGGTTTCTTCTCATGGTCAGTCCGGGACGAGTGGGCGACTGTTCAGGAGGTCCTTCAGACCAACGCAGACGCGATGTGGCACCAGACCGATTTCTGAACAACGCTGGGGTTCGGTTCTCGCGATCCTGTAACCTGGGGTGCGCCGCGTTGCGGCGACCCCAGGCTGTGTTGTGTAACTCGTACCGGGTAGAGTCGCACGGCGTGTTGCCGTAGGAATCCACCCGCCGCACGATGCGCCGATCCAGACCGTCGTCTCCTCACCCGAACGGATCGCTGCGCGATCCGCTCGAATAAGGAAAGAGAGTTGTTTGTTGTTCTAGTTTCCAAACCGATTCACCTCTGGCACAGGGCCAGAGGGGTTTGCAGGGCCAGAGGGGTTTGCGGGGCCGGAGGGGCTGTTCGTGCAACGGTTATGAAAGTGGGAGCGAGGACACGATGAGTTCTCGCCGGAGCCGAGCCTCAGCGAGCATTGTCACTTCAGAGATGTCGCTCCGTTCACGCTTATACGCCAGAACGTGACGAAACCGGTTACTCGGTACGGCGTGTGAAAAGTTAACTTCTGTTCAATGGAAGAACTCGCACACGTAATCGCGCATGATCAGCAACCAGGAGTGCACCTTCTGAGAGTTCCTTCTCGTATTGACGCAAGACCATCGTCAACAAAAGAGCGAGCGACTCAGGCCTCACATCTTGGTCTCGAATCTGTGCCACACTCGGCGAAGTTGCCTGTGTTGCCGCCAGCATTGCACCAAAGTCCCGGTCGTGTGTTAGTACGACCCGACCTTCGTCTCTTGCCCGCTGCATAATTTCCTGGTCAGACATCCACTTCTTCAGATCGCCATGCTGCATAAGACAGTGAAGCCTGAATATCATCGGCTTCTATGTACGGATAGTCACGAAGAATCTCTTCTGTACTGCTCCCGCTCGCAATCAGCCCGACAATCGTTCCCACTGTCACTCGCGTACCCCGAATGCAGGGCTTGCCTCCCATAACAAGGGGATCAAAGGTGATACGATCGAGCAGCCTCATGTCGTGGCTCCACTGTTGTCAGTTCGCAGATCCTGAACTCGACCCGAGATCCTTCTGATTTCGATCTGACAGGAGATTTGCAACAAAGACAGCGGAAAACAAAAAACGCCGAGGAGAAGCACTCCCGGCGTTCTTCATTTCGATGGATTGTTTTCGGGAGTTTGAGATGTCTCAAAAAGCTCCTCCGGTAGGACTCGAACCTACGACCCGGCGGTTAACAGCCGCCTGCTCTACCAACTGAGCTACAGAGGAATGGGTTGGGAGGAGGGAAAATAACGTCGGGGGGGCCGGGATGCAAGTGTGTTTCGCCGGGGTTTCGGGGTTCCTCAAAGCTCCCAGGTTCTGTCACGTTGTCTTCGGCCGTTTTTGCGTTTTTTTCCCTCTTCGTTGTCGTTTTTGCAGTTTCAGGAGACCACTTCTCAGGACACGCGGGCGCCCGTCAGGGTTCACCGACTCCCAGTCCCGCTGCTCCAAGTCGATGGCAAAAGTCTCCAAAACTCTCACTGCCTCGCCGCTCCGCCTTATACTGCACCAGCGCCGGCGCGATCGCACTAACCACCTCATCCTGTGGTATCATGTCCTTGTAGATGAAGCACAGCCGAGTCCCTTCGACGTTGCCTCCGAGGAATATCGTGTACTTGCCGGCAGCTTTTCCGACCAGCCCGATGTCCGGGGTGTAGGGTCGAGCACATCCGTTGGGGCAGCCGGTCATGTGGACCGAAATCTTCTCACTCTGAAGTCCCAGCTTCGAGACTTCCTTCTCCAACCCATCAATGATCCCCGGAAGTGCTCGCTCTGATTCCGTAATCGACAGGCCGCATGTTGGAAATGCCGGACACGCTATCGAATATCGTCGCAGCAACGACAGCTCTTCCACGGCCGCGATCCCGTACTCTTTCATCATCCGATTGATGTCGGCTCGATCCGCAGGATCAATGTCACACAGGATCACACTCTGAAGCGCCGTCAGCCGAGTCTCCATTCCATACTTGGTCAGGATCGCTCGAAGCCCGCTCTTCATCCGCAACGAACCCTCATCTTTGATACGGCCGTTCTCGATGTTGATGCCAAGAAACAACTTCCCGTCACCCTGCTCATGCCAGCCCAGGTGGTCGTCTACTCCCGTCACGTCACGCGGATGCGGCTCAGGCAGAGCACTTCCGTAGTACTCTTCCACTTTCGCTTTAAACTTCTCCGTCCCCCAGTCCGCGATCAGGTACTTCAGTCGAGCTCGCTTGCGGTCCTCTCGATTTCCAAAGTCCCGCTGTACCTTCACAATCGCTTCACAGACAGCGACCACATTCTGCGGTGTGGCATAGGTGATCCGCTTTGCCAGCGCCGGAAACGTCTTCTCGTTGCTCGGTGTTCGACCCATCCCGCCACCGGCCAGCACGTTGTATCCAATGATTGTTCCGTTCTCGACAATCGCCAGCAGCCCAAGGTCCTGCGTGTATACGTCAACACAGTTGTCTTCCGGCAGAGCAATGGCCATCTTGAATTTTCGAGGCAGGTAATGCTCTCCATAGATGGGCTCATGCACCGGTTTGAATTCGGTGACGTCAGTCTCGTTCCCGTCTTCATCCTTCAGCCAGATCTCAAAGTAGGCCGTTGTCTTCGGTCGGAAGTGATCGGCCAGCGTCTGCCCAAGCTGCTGCATCTCGGCATAGACTCGGTTGTTGCGGTACGGGGCAGGGCAGCACATCACGTTGCGATTCACATCGCCACATGCTCCGAATGTCGTCAGCTTCGTCTGATTGATCGATCGAATCACTTCCCGCAGATCAGACTTCAAAACACCATGCAGCTGAAACCCCTGCCGCGATGTAACTCGAACCGTCCCATTGGCCAGCCGATCACACAAATCCAGCTCAGCAATAAACTGACCCGCCGTGACTCGACCGCCTGGTATCCTCGTTCGCACCATGCAGGAAAACTGTTTTCCCTTGAGCTTCCCGTCGTCGCCTTTGGCTTTTCGAGCATCCCGGTCGTCCTGGAGATACGATCCATGGTGCTTGAGCAGATTCGCTGCGTCGTCCGAAAATTCCGGCAACCCGTTTTTTAACTCTTCACCAATCGTCCCGCGGAGCTGGCGACTGTTTTCCTTGAGTGTCTCAATCTTGCTGAGTTTGACGTCTGTCATGGCGAATATTTCTTCCAGGTCCTGTTTGCCCGATTACCACTCTCTCCTCGACAAGTACTGTCGCAGAGCGGTTCGGTCATGTTTACGTTGAACCTGCAAGTATAGAAACACCCGTCTAACTTGAACAGTTTAACGGCAATACCGTTCAATGAAGCATAACTATTGTCTGTTCAAAGGTTTTCGTTAACGGTTTTCGCTTGCGAT
>JAEUIH010000187.1 GCA_016795105.1 Planctomyces sp. | reverse complement strand
TTCAGGAGTTGGAGAATCGCTGCTTGTGATTCTGGTGATGCCGACTGTTCACAGATGTCGTCGAAGCGTTGGGCGTTTGTTCGAGCAAAGTCTTCTGATTGGCCGAGGTCTCGAAACTGTTGATAGAGGACGTTGGTGAGAGACTTCGCATCATCGTGGTCGATCGCGGTCGTGTGCTGCTTTTTTGACTTTCTTTCCCTTGCTGTTTTTGGCTGGCGTTCCTGCCGCTGAAGGTCGTGCCACCAGTCTGGTGGAGTTCGTGTGCCCTTGGCGGCATTTTGGACGTTGTCGATGAAATAGGCTGCAGCACTGCGACGAAAGAACTTTTCACCGTGTCGCTCACGGGCGGCCAAGGTGATATCGATCCATTGCTGCAAACTGGTGTGGGAATAATCGCGTAGGCAGCGACGGATGGCTCGGGCGTCGAGCCCGATGGTCTTCATCAGTTCAGCCAGTGGTGATTCGATGCGGGGAGTTCCAGAGACTCGTGTGGAACAGTAATGAGCTCCACGAGTCAGTTGAATTGTCGTTGCGGTTTTTCGACCTGTTCCCGCAGACTGAATAGCAGATTCTGACACGATGTTGTGTTCCTCGAGTCTGGCGATGGCTCGGCGGACCTTGATCTTCAGATCTCGTCGAGCCAGTGTTGGTGCGAATCCCATTACTTGCACGCCCAACTCATGCAAGTCAAATCGGGGGGAGACCTGCTTCCGACGGAAAACCTTGCTGAGCAGCAGGAACAATCTCCGAGACGCCGGATCCAGTTGGTGATACACGCTCAAGTCAAACCACAAATGCCCACCAAATGCTTGCACCATCTCGAAGAAGACGCTGTTCCAGACGATTCGCCACGCCCGTGATGAATCATCATCCAGTGGCAGGCTGTAGCTAAGAATTCCGAAACTGATCCGCCGGTGCTCGCGTCGAACAGGGTCATAGAACCCGTCGTTCTGGTAGTTGATTGCCGCCAGTCTGGCCAGAGACTCCGCGAACTGTCGATATTGTCGGCCACCTCGTTTGGAATGCTGATCGATGATCTGCAGCTGTCGCAAACAGTAGTGCGGCGTCGCACTGAATTCCGGGCTGGGGTCAGGCTGAGAGCATGTCAGTGCGAGGAGACCCCAGAGATAGAATTCGTCGGTAGGCGTCAGGCCGAGAGGGCTGGAGATCCGAACTCGGGCGGTTCGCCGCTTACCCGTCTTGTCTGTGAATTGATGGCTCGACAGATGGACCGCACTGCGGTTGACGGATGACAATCGTGCATCGAGCGGGCACAGGGCATGCTCAACGAGCGACAGTTGCCCCATGCCGAGAAGTGTGGAATCCGAATGTCCGCGTTTTGTTTTGCCGTTCACAGCACTGCCTTAGCAGGCTGCGATGGAAATCAACAGCACAAAATCCTGAATGTGGGCGGATCAACTCACCTGCGTCTCGGCAGCGCGCTTGGTTGCCGCTGGATGGACCTGCATGACTGCAGTTCTGGTGTCAGCACCGAGTGCATCCAGCAGTCGGCTGGCTCGCTCCAATGTGATGCCGTGGTATTCGTTTCGTTCGTCACGGGACACCTGAGACTCGTGAACACCCAGCCGCTCCGCAAGCTCCCTCTGCGTCATCCCCTGAGAAATTCTGAGGGCGACAAACAGACGCCCCATCCCGTCGAAGTTTCGTACTTCATCAAACTCACCGCGTTTCAGGCGTTCATAGCTCTGAACCTCTTCCTTCAGCTGCAAATGAAACGACTGAATCGGATCCAGGACACGTTTGATTTCTTCTTTTGAAAGGTTGAGTTCTTTCAGTTGTTTTTCCTGCTGTCGAAGACGTTGAGACTCGTCTTTCAGACGCTGGACGGCTTCCTGGTATTCTGCTTCATTGCGGATCAACTCTCACCCCCAACAGCTTGGCAGATTTGAACCCATGATCCCAGCTGCTTTTGAAAGCCAGTTTTGGTGGCAATGCAGCTATTCATCATAGGTTCGTTATGTTTGACAAATATGTCAAGTAACTCATCTGCGTCATGCATTGGCGTCGAGCGGACAACAAACAATCTGCGGATGTCCGGAACTCGTCGCTCTGCGAGATTTCTTATTGACGCAAAGCGGCATCGCATGGGAGTGTTGCTCCTGAGATTTCAAACACTTGACAGGAATTGCCATTGGCAATTGGCTCGGGATGGACTGCAGCAGGCTGCGATGGAAAACAAGTAGCCGCGTCTCTCCGAGACGCGCGCAGTGTGAAGCACAATCGATCCATTGCCTGGGAAAGCGGTTGCCGCATGCAAAACGCAGCGAGTCTCGGAGAGACTCGCCTACGTGTTGGCGGCGCGATCCACTGCACCTCGGGAATCGGGTGGCATTCGAGCGTGTACGACTACCGTTTCACTGAGTATGAGTTCAGGGCCGGGCGCAAAAAAAGGGCCGCCCAATTGAGGACAATTGGGCGATCTGAGCGGAGAGACAGGGATTCGAACCCTGGGTACCCTTGCGGGTACTCCGGTTTTCATGAGCGGGTTGCGTTTTTCACAAACGCCAACTCAGCCAAGAGTTACGCAAAATCACCATAACCGAGGTGCCCGTATTGGTGCCGAGCTCTCGGGGGCGTCATTTTTTGGGCCGGTGTCATTCTTTTGGTGTCAAAGAAGGACAAATTTTCCAGTAAATATTCGCTTTCCTCTTGTGGAAAATATGCGATAATTGGAAAATAAAAGTCGGCTTTCCTGTTCAATTCGATTTTCCAGATACGGAAAGTCATTTGCTTCTGGAAAATCCACATCTGGCAGAAATCGACGACGGGTAGTGGGCCATGCTCAATGAATCGGAGATGCGAAAGAAATTTGCCGACGGGTTCGACTTTCCGCCGCTGCAGATCCGTCTGGGCGAAAGGGATGCCGTGCTGCAAAAAGACGATGACCTGGACGCCATTCTTGATGTCTCTGCCGACGATCAAACATTTGAGTTCGCCGCCGAGTTCAAGTCCCGAAACTCTCCTCGCATTTTTGAAGAAGCACTCACAGTCATCCAGAGGGCAGCCCAGCGACGACAGATGCTGCCAATGTTGGTTGTTCCGTACCTGCGAGAAAGCCAACTCGAAGAGCTTCAGCAACGGAGACTGAGCGGTATTGATCTGTCAGGCAACGGTGTCGTCACCGTTCCTGGAAGGCTGTTCGTCTATCGCACTGGCGCACCGAATAAATTTCCGGACTCGGCACCAACGAAGTATGCTTACCGGGGAGCCACATCGCTGGTCGCCAGAGTATTTCTGTGTCGAGCAGCGTACGAATCCCTGGGTGACATCGAAACTGAGATCAAGACACGCGGCGGCAGTGTCGTGATATCCACCGTCTCTAAGGCGCTCAAGCGAATGGAGTCCGACTTGATCGTGGACCGCACCGAGGCGGGAATTCGATTACGGCAACCAGACAAGTTGCTGAAGCAGCTTGCGGAGAGTTACAGTAGTCCCAAGATCAGCAAAACGATGACGCTGCGAATCAACAGCCTCCCGGGCAGCGCAACAGGACAACAGCCGACAGCAAAAATGCCCCTGGAGAAGCTCTTCCTGTCCAACAATCGCATGGTGCTGAGCGGCGTTTCCTCTATTGAGAAGTACGCCGTCATGGGCAGACAGGAATGGCCAGTCATTTATACTCCGAATATCGACAAACTGGTCAGGATGTGGGGCAACAGCGTTGAGCCGACATCGCGTTTCGTTGACTTCGAGCTGCGCGAAACAGATGATCCCACGGTTTACTTCGACTTACGATCCAAACCGAATCTTCCTTACGCTTCACCAATTCAGGTATTCCTGGAGTGTTCAGCTGGTGACAAACGGGAACAGGAAACAGCGATACAGGTCAGGGATCTGATTCTTCGCGAACTCAAGGTATGACGCTCGGTGCAACTCGATGGCTCAAGACCCACTCCTGACTACACTGCTTGACCTGGACGCGGCGCTCTCTCCCCAAAAGCTGATCATCGGAGGAGGT
>JAEUIH010000186.1 GCA_016795105.1 Planctomyces sp. | reverse complement strand
CCCAACATCTTCACGTTCCCGTATTCCTCCAGCAATTCCTTCACCTCGACCTCGATCGCTTTCTGGATCAATCCTCGCGCCCCGCGCCGGATCAACTCCTCCAGCGACAGCCCCATTTCCGATTGCTCGGCACTTCCCTTCTTCGTATCCTTCATCCTGGCGTGTCCTCGTTGGTTGCTGGAAATCGTTCTCGACAAACCATTCTCAGCAAAGACACGCCACCTCTTCAACCCCCAGCCGTCCCGCCAGGGTCATACACCAGTTTCGACTTTAGCTCGAGACCGTTTCGCGTCTTGCGGATGCCCCAATCCTTGCTGGCTCCTTAAGTGATGCGCATCGTGCGGCGTTGGTGAAATTCTTCTTGGCCGAGGGGGTTACGTTCAAGCCCAGCGCTACGATGCTGGCTTCCTGGACCGAGTTAGTTGCGGCAGATCTGCTTGCACGAGACGCTCCGATGGCGAAATGGGCTGATTTCTATGACGAAATCGCTAACCACTTCAAGCCGAATGCCTCATTCCTGTTCGGAAAGCACTTCCTTCTCAGCGTCAACCGCGAGCTGATCGCTAGCGAGCCTGTCGAGCAGAGTGGCCGTCGTGGGCGTCGCAGGCGGGCAGCAGACGTGTACTTTCCTCCGGTGAGACAGAGCGGGTCGGACTCCCTGGACGGGGCCGAAGGAGCTCAGTTGCCACTGGAAGAATTGCCGGCAGAACTACAGAAGGGATTTGCCCTGTTGAATCGCGGTATCCCGTGGATGAACGAACGGGACGGCTTTCGGCCCGGTCGATCCTTCCTGTTGGCCGAGAAGCTCGTTCGGGAGTACGACACCAGTGACGTAATTCGTACGCTCGCGGTCGATACGCAGAGCGATGCTCCCGCGAAGGTGAAGGAGCAAGCATTGCATTGGGCGTTCCGGTTCTGGTCCAGTGGCCGTGAGCTAGGGGAAAAGGACACCCGGGCGGCCGGGCTGTTTGTTCCCACACGCGGAGGCTGGCGCTCTGCGGAGTCCTCGATGTTCGGCGGTGGCTGGTCTAGTTGCCCACACGGCAAACGGCTTGAGTCGTTTGTCAAATCAGCCGCAAGCATGTCGCCGCAGCTTGCGACGCAGTACGAGTGTTTCCTGTCGCAATTCTCCGACTGGATAAGCAAGAGTGGGGAGGAAGAGAACTGGGTGCGATTCCTCTCCGCAGCCGGAGTTCGCGACCATCTTCAGCCTGTGGCCAGCGAAAGGATGGTACGTGACGGCCGTGCAGGATCATTGGCTCACGAGTTGGCTCAAGCCGTCCCTGGGTTAACCGATGAGTCAAGACGACTCTGGTTGGCCGCCTTGGGTCTTTGTGCCGCCAAGGTGCAATTCTCGACTGTGACCTACAGGGCGGAATTGACCCCAAGGCAGTTGCCGGGTCTCAATGAGTCCAACACGTTGTCCAGCGATCTGCGAAGGGAGTACGGGGCACAGGTGATCAGAGCGGTCACCGGGCTGCGCGACGAGCATCTTGGTTTCCGCGTTTATCGGCCCGGAAACCCGGCATCCGGTCCTGCAACCGAATCTTGGCCGACTCCCCTGGTCACGCTCCTGAGGGAGGCTTGCTGGCTGCCAGTCATGCGGGGGAGTTCCGGCCTTCGGTTTGTCCGCCCAAGAGAGGCTTGGTATTTCAACGAGGAAGATGAAACACGGCCTCGGTTCATGGAGCTGCTTGCGCCGACCGTTGCCAAGCTGGTCGACGATTCGACAAACGAAAGATTGAGAAAGCTTGCAAACCTCAAAACGCTGAACGATCCACGCGACTCGCTTTCCGCCCTTGGGGCTTATGTCGAGGTTGCGCGGTCAGGAATCAGCGATTCGCGCGATGTGAGGCGGTTCTGCGAGCTGTTTGATCAGGTCTGGTCGCAAGTTGCACCTCTAGGCGAAGGTGTTGATGTTGATGCCATCCCGGTCTTGGTGGGAACCCGCATCGAAACGTTTGAATTGGATTCAGAGAATGGGAGCAGTGTCACTCGACTCGGATATTTTCTGGATGCGGCAGACACTGCGAAGGAGCAACTTGTCACCGAGTTACAACTGCCAGCGTTCGTTTTTGGTCGATCAGTTTCCGAGGATACCTGGGGGCGGCTCGAGGCTCTCGCTCTGGACAAGTTTTTGAGGCTTTCGACTGAACAGCTCGATGTGATGGTAGATGGGGTTCCATTTGAGGCATCGGTTTCCCCACCGCTGTTGTCCCAAATCTTTGGTTCGTGGATCCCTGACTTCATCGTGTGCGCCGCAGAGCACAAGGGCGGTGCGTTTTTCCAGGCTACCCAGAGCGTCTTAGGGAAACTGCGGCATGCTGCGATGAATCTCCGTGTTTACACGGCCGAACATGTCCAGATCAGCATGTCGGGGGCCGTGCGGGAACTTCCGGGAGGAGTGCATAGCGCCTTCGTCCATTGGCTTCCCGAAGGCGCAGTCTTGATCATCCAAAACGCAGGCACAGGTTTAGATCTCAAGACGTTGTCTGCATATTCTGAGCAACTTGCACTAGCCTTGGGCTATCCGGTCCTGGCCAGTGCGCTCGAAGCGGCCTTGCTTCGCCTGTCCGACCAAGCTCCGGATTGCATAGACAATCCACCGGATGACGAAGACATTGCGTTGGTCCTTAGAGTTCCGGTGGATTCGGTCAATCAAACGCGTTTGTATGTTCGGGCCGAATTGAGCCATCAGTTGCCGCTGGCCGCGTTGCTATCTGCGGTGGTCGGTGAGGCACAGGCTTTTGAACAGCTGAGTGTGTTTCTGGAAGAAGACCTACCATCGGAGGACGCGATTCAGGCGAGCCTTCACCCGGTCGCTCAACGGCTCGGACTGGATGTTCCAACACTACTGAATCGCCTTGGCATGGCATCCAGCCCAAAAGATTTGGCGGAGGAGTTCGGACTGCCGTTGGCTGAAGTTAACCGGGTGATTCGCGAATGCTTCCCGCAATTCGAGCCACTGAATAACGAACACTCGCACCGTCGACAGTTGAAGGCATATCTCACGCTTAACAGCGTGAAGTACATCAACCGATTGAGGAGCGCATTCCTTTCGAAATTCGATGCAGGTGATAGCCTGTCCGAGTATGTGCAGTTGCGTGATCAGTATCCGAACTTGGAGCCATCCCCTGACTGGTTTGAAAGTTACGGAGACTTGCCAGAGGATACAGTGCATACGCCTGTCAAAGAGTGGCTAGAACGCGCCCATGTGACAAGTGAAACGCCGGTGAGCGACCTGCCAGCCTTGTCGGATTGTCAGCTCGCAAACGCGAAACAGCTTCGCGATTTCTGGCATAGATTCGGACCAGTACTTAGCGCTTGGGTCCGGCTTGGGGATACGACTGTGACGCCGCAGCTGCGATCGGTTTGGTTGGATCCGCTTGTATCGATTTCTGAATATCTGTACCGGCCCGGATTGATTGGACACTGTTTTGCAACTCAGGCTGCCTTTCGCATGGCATAGGCCTGACGGGCTTCAAGGGGTGACATGAAGCCCAATTTTTCGAGACGCCAATGGTGATTGTAACGCTCCTTGAACGCGGTGACGGCGGCGCGCAGCTCCTCGACGTTTTTGAAGACGCGGCCGTGAATGGCCTGCTCCTTGAGTGTCCGGTTGAAGCGCTCGGCGACGCCGTTGGTCTGCGGCTCGGCAACGAAGGCGAAGCTCGGTGCGATGCCCCAGAACTTGACCTGGTTGAGGAAGTCGTCGGCAGTGTATTGCGTGCCGTTGTCCATGCGCAGGACCAAGCCGCGCCCGGCATCGGCGCCGGTGGCGCCAAACTCGCTTTGCAGCCCTTGGGCGATCGGCTGCAAGGCGGCGAAGCGATTGCCGATCTTGACCGCATGGATGCCGACGCAGCAGGCGTCGAAATGATCGACGGCCGAGAACACCCAGACCCAGCCCTCATCGACGGTCTCGATGCGGATGCCGTCGGTACCCCACATCGCGTTCGGGCGCTCCGTGGTGATCGTCCCGTCGTGCCGCACCGGCGCACCCTGCGGCCGGCGATGCGGCGAGAGCAACTGGTGTTCGCGCATCAGGCGCAACACGCGGCTGCGTCCGACGCGAATGTCGCAG
>JAEUIH010000185.1 GCA_016795105.1 Planctomyces sp. | reverse complement strand
GACAAGCTGTGGGTGCCGAGACGCGACAGGTGAGGTTTCGAACGTCGTCCCGCTCAGATGAACGGGGCGACGCGCTGCCGCCCGACTGGCCGGAGACCGGAGCGATGTTTCAATCCGCGCCCTGCTCAGATGAACGGGGCGACAGCAGCGCCTTGCTGAGGTGCATCCGTACTACAAGGTTTCAATCCGCGCCCCGCTCAGATGAACGGGGCGACTTGTAATCGACCGTCTAGATTCCGTAAGTAATTGTTTCAATCCGCGCCCCGCTCAGATGAACGGGGCGACCGGTCGGACAGGTTATCGGGTTACCAAGTACAAGTTTCAATCCGCGCCCCGCTCAGATGAACGGGGCGACCGGCATGGAAGGGGCGGGGTAGGTCAGGGTTTAATGTTTCAATCCGCGCCCCGCTCAGATGAACGGGGCGACTCAGCGATCAGTCCCGCGCAACGGCCCACTGCGTGTTTCAATCCGCGCCCCGCTCAGATGAACGGGGCGACGCCAGAGCGGAGACGCCCAAGAGCGCGGTATTGGTGTTTCAATCCGCGCCCCGCTCAGATGAACGGGGCGACTGAGATGTGCGGTCAGTACGGCACATCGTGGCGGTTTCAATCCGCGCCCCGCTCAGATGAACGGGGCGACGAGGAACAACCTTTATTCCGCGACGGGCAACGTGTTTCAATCCGCGCCCCGCTCAGATGAACGGGGCGACGGAGGTGAAGGATGGAACGAGGAGGGAGGAGACGTTTCAATCCGCGCCCCGCTCAGATGAACGGGGCGACGCAATCAGGCCAACGACGCAAAACCAAAACGAAAGTTTCAATCCGCGCCCCGCTCAGATGAACGGGGCGACGGCCGCGACGGGAACGAGGCGCGGGCCGCGATCCAGTTTCAATCCGCGCCCCGCTCAGATGAACGGGGCGACTAGGCATCGGCCTCCGTACCGTGGCCGCGTGGGAGTTTCAATCCGCGCCCCGCTCAGATGAACGGGGCGACCGAGTGCGGCGAGTTCGGCGGCAGGGCCAAGGTTGTTTCAATCCGCGCCCCGCTCAGATGAACGGGGCGACGCGCCGGCATGGCGGCGCCGAAAGCTGGTTTATTGTTTCAATCCGCGCCCCGCTCAGATGAACGGGGCGACGGCTCGAAAACGTGGACGATCTGCTCGGCGGGGATGTTTCAATCCGCGCCCCGCTCAGATGAACGGGGCGACGATGATTTGACGCAGTGAGGCCCGAGGTACACTTGTTTCAATCCGCGCCCCGCTCAGATGAACGGGGCGACAGGCTCCGAGAATCGCCATGTAGAGCCCGAATTGGTTTCAATCCGCGCCCCGCTCAGATGAACGGGGCGACCTTCCCGCCGACTGGTTCGAGTTCCTGATAGAGGGTTTCAATCCGCGCCCCGCTCAGATGAACGGGGCGACCCGAAGATGACGGAGCCAACCTTTACGAACGTGTAGTTTCAATCCGCGCCCCGCTCAGATGAACGGGGCGACGCGGCGTCGCGGTCCTCGTGGTTGAAGTCCACCCAGTTTCAATCCGCGCCCCGCTCAGATGAACGGGGCGACGAAGTTTGTTTCGTACCAATTCGGGACGCTTTCGGTTTCAATCCGCGCCCCGCTCAGATGAACGGGGCGACTGCCAGAGCCAAGCCTGCAGGGGCGTCTGGTCGATGTTTCAATCCGCGCCCCGCTCAGATGAACGGGGCGACGCGCCGAGGGTGTGGTCGACGAAGTCAACCTTGAGGTTTCAATCCGCGCCCCGCTCAGATGAACGGGGCGACCCGGCTCGGCCGCTTCCTTGGTCGCGATTCCAAATGTTTCAATCCGCGCCCCGCTCAGATGAACGGGGCGACTCGTTCTCGCAAACGATGTCGGCATGTATCGAGGAGTTTCAATCCGCGCCCCGCTCAGATGAACGGGGCGACGTGGCCCCAAAAATCAGGTCCTTGAGGAGCGGGTTGTTTCAATCCGCGCCCCGCTCAGATGAACGGGGCGACCGCATCAGCGAGGCGGCGCAGGGCCTCGGGGTAGGTTTCAATCCGCGCCCCGCTCAGATGAACGGGGCGACCAGCTCGTCGGCGTGGTCGCTCTTATGGCGGCGGTTTCAATCCGCGCCCCGCTCAGATGAACGGGGCGACGCGCACAAGTGCAGCACAAACGACACGGCCCGTAGTTTCAATCCGCGCCCCGCTCAGATGAACGGGGCGACCATAAGAACCCTTACAACGGTTACACCAACTACGAGTTTCAATCCGCGCCCCGCTCAGATGAACGGGGCGACTTGCCGAACGCCTCGGGCGAGAGCTGGTCAACCCAGTTTCAATCCGCGCCCCGCTCAGATGAACGGGGCGACGGAGTCCACTAGTCAGGGTCGCCACGGGGCACCTGTTTCAATCCGCGCCCCGCTCAGATGAACGGGGCGACAGCCAAATCTTTGACGGCGTTGTGCCGCACAAGTAGTTTCAATCCGCGCCCCGCTCAGATGAACGGGGCGACTTATGTCTAATGTAAAGAAAGGGGCCAAGTGACTGTTTCAATCCGCGCCCCGCTCAGATGAACGGGGCGACCGCAAACGGGCATTGCTGGCGATCCTAGCGCCTAGTTTCAATCCGCGCCCCGCTCAGATGAACGGGGCGACTTGCAGGCTTCGCATTTGAGGCCTGTGCGCTGGCGGTTTCAATCCGCGCCCCGCTCAGATGAACGGGGCGACGGTGCAGCAAGCGGCAGCAAATGAGGATTGGCTTGTTTCAATCCGCGCCCCGCTCAGATGAACGGGGCGACCTGCTTTGCTTGGTCGTGCGGTAGCGCCAATGCAGGTTTCAATCCGCGCCCCGCTCAGATGAACGGGGCGACATCGTTCGCAGACGTTTGAACCATGCACCCAATTGTTTCAATCCGCGCCCCGCTCAGATGAACGGGGCGACATTCGGCAGACGACTCGGAGAATTGGGCGAACGAGTTTCAATCCGCGCCCCGCTCAGATGAACGGGGCGACGAGCGAGCATGGGCATTACGCAAGGTGGGCGCGTGTTTCAATCCGCGCCCCGCTCAGATGAACGGGGCGACAGCCGAGCCAAGCCTCTCGCTTGTGGTCAGCATGGTTTCAATCCGCGCCCCGCTCAGATGAACGGGGCGACGCGGCGCGCAACGATTGAGAATCCCGCATGGCTTGTTTCAATCCGCGCCCCGCTCAGATGAACGGGGCGACGGCGTCAGCCCGTCCATTGACCCGCCTGTAGGCAGTGTTTCAATCCGCGCCCCGCTCAGATGAACGGGGCGACCACGATCACTTTTCGCGATACGTTGGACAGCAAAGTTTCAATCCGCGCCCCGCTCAGATGAACGGGGCGACACCGGCCTGCGCGTGGACATCACGCTCGCGGACACGTTTCAATCCGCGCCCCGCTCAGATGAACGGGGCGACGCGCCTCGTAGTCGAACGTTGGCGAGTCGGGGTTGTTTCAATCCGCGCCCCGCTCAGATGAACGGGGCGACTTGCTCGCCAAGGACGTGATCATTCTGAAGAAGCTGTTTCAATCCGCGCCCCGCTCAGATGAACGGGGCGACCAGCGGCGCCCTAGGGGGTCGGCCGGGGTTGCGTAGTTTCAATCCGCGCCCCGCTCAGATGAACGGGGCGACGTCGCAACCGTGGTCGCGTTCGTGTAGGTGCCGATGTTTCAATCCGCGCCCCGCTCAGATGAACGGGGCGACCCCCGCTTGGGCTCGCGGCGCTTGTATTCGTAGAGTTTCAATCCGCGCCCCGCTCAGATGAACGGGGCGACCAAAGGCAGCGTAATGGTGGCCGTGTTGTTGCTTGTTTCAATCCGCGCCCCGCTCAGATGAACGGGGCGACGCGCCCGGGTGCCGGCCAGCGCCAAGGCCGTGAAGGTTTCAATCCGCGCCCCGCTCAGATGAACGGGGCGACGCCTTCACGGCGTTTGCTCTGTATGGAATCTCAGAGTTTCAATCCGCGCCCCGCTCAGATGAACGGGGCGACACATGAAGTTCACGGGCAATGCGTTCTGGTTCAAGGTTTCAATCCGCGCCCCGCTCAGATGAACGGGGCGACTAAATTTAAATTCGGAATTTGTTAGAGGTAATAATGTTTCAATCCGCGCCCCGCTCAGATGAACGGGGCGACCGCGCCCAAGTCTATCCCCTGGGCGCGAAAGGGTTCTGTTGTGATTTAGCGAAACTGTCAAAGAACGAAGCGCACCTCAGTCCTTTCCCCGGACCGGAATA
>JAEUIH010000184.1 GCA_016795105.1 Planctomyces sp. | reverse complement strand
AACCAGAACTTTGGATTGCTGATCGCCTTCGTGCTGCCGGGGTTCATTCTGCTATGGGGGCTGCAGCCGTGGTGTCCGCTGATTGGAACGTGGCTTGGACATGCGGCCACGGATGTTCCTTCTGTCGGTGGCTTCCTGTATGTCTCGATGGCTTCCGTCGCTGCGGGGCAACTGGTCAGCACCTTCCGGTGGCTGACGATCGACACATTGCACCATCACACTGGCATTGCACCCCCGCGATGGAACTTTCGAAAGCTGAAAGATCGAGTCGCCGCGTATGACCGACTGATTGAGATCCACTACCGCTATTACCAGTGGCACGCCAATGGACTGATTGCAGTAACGACCACAGCGATTCTGAGGTGGAGTGCTGACTCATTCAGCTACCGAGAATTACTGCTGATGTTGTTTGTGGACAGCCTGCTGTACCTCGGATCAAGAGATACCCTGTCCAAGTACTACCGGCGAGTCGAAGAGCTTCTGGCCCGAGACTTCTGAGCCGTCGGCTTCAGTCTGTCTTCCAGTAGAGCCACAAAGTCGGGCAACCCAGTGCCCAGTGTCCGACAGACGGTTCGCAGTTGCAGGATATCCAGCCGAGTATCTCCGTTCTCATATTTGCTTACGAACGACTGGCTCTGGCCGAGTGATTCGGCGAGTTCCACCTGCGTCATTCCCGATGTCTTACGGATTTCCCGAAGCAGAGCAACGACCACCGAGTAATCGTCGGTGTGCAGAGATTTTTCCATTTCGATCTTGATCCTTTCGAAACGGACGATAGATTCCAGATCAGAATATTCCAAAGTAGATTATTTCGGCGGTTTGCCGGAGCTGGAATATTCAGCCAATCTCGAAAGGACCCAACCATGACCAACGGCGGCCACAAAACCCCAGTCAAGCACATCCCGGCACCAAAACCACCCAAAGGTCGCTCAGGTGAGCAGCCCAAAACCTTAGTCACCAAGGACAACGCAAAGACCGAATGACTTTTGCGGTGATACTGGTAATCGCCCCCAAAGGCCTGCCCGAAGTCAGAGGCATGCAGGCGTCGGCTTCGAGGCAAATCGTCGAAGTTGCCCGGTAATTGTCAAATCACTGTAAAAATCTGATCCGATTTGCCTCGGAAAGGAAAACTGTGATACCTTCCGTTTGTGTCTTCGTTCAAATTGATCACGTAAAAACCTCATCATCGCAAGGCATTCAACCGTCGCCGGCCATCCGAGAAAAGCCAGTGACAATCCCACGGTACTGGTGCTCGCGGAAACCATTGCCTGACTCAACAGACTGGCGAGTCCTCGGTAAGGCCAGTTTGATGATCAATAGCCAACGCGGATGGAAACCAGCCTCTTTGGCAGACTCTCTTTTGGTACGATCCTGATGCCGGACTCTGTTCCAGCCCATGGGGCCGACTGACAGACTTCTTCATCGCCTTCGTCCAGCCCTTCAATCTGTATCTGAACCTCAATGAATATCAGTTCCGGAACGGATCCATCTGCAACAGGAAAATCGACGGCATGCGGCCTGTTCTGATACGAAAAAATCGCACCAAATTGCCCGTGGGCACCATAGTGAAATTCATCAAACATCTGGGCTTCGCTTCAGACAGATTGCGAGAGTGCGATATGGAGAACCTGTAAGTTAATCCGCACAACAGAGTGAATTACAGCAGAATCGGCGTCTGGTGCCGGGAGCTCTGATTCAGGGTTCTCAGGCGAAACTGAGGCGATGCCTCTGCCTGGGCGGTCCGTAAGACTGTAATGCCAGAGTGATTCTTCGTAGTCAAAGATCGGCAAAGCTCCGGCACCTGTCGATTTTGCCTTCTGCGTCGTCCGTTCTGCTTCGGCATCCTTTCGGCGAGAATCAGTGAAGCAGAATCCAGGCATTACAGAAAGCAACATTGCAATGGGTGACACGTAGTACTTTGCAAAGGACTGGTGCCTGCTCAGGCTCTCTGTTTTCCTGGACGTATGAGATTGTCGAAGGTGAGGTGGTGCGAATCTGTCGAGTATTCTGACAAGCATCAGCGATCACAACGCAGTAACCTCCGACCCGCAGAACTCTGGTCGCGTGAAACCTTGTCGCACCAAACCCTGAGTTCATCAACAGGCAGGAGATGAAGTACCGGACAGATCGGAAATGGAGCACCGTCAAGATGCCGGAATCTTTCACTCCATCACACAGGAACCAGCGATACACATTTCTACAACCTGCGACATTTCAGTCTCGCCAATGTAAACGAAAGCAAGTGTTGGAATCGAAATCAGTGCAGACTAATATTACTTGTACGCGCGCCATTGCTGTCCCGACTCCCTTGACGATCGTCTACCCTACGTGTACTATGATCGTTGTCAATCTGCATTTGTCTGAGTGTCCCTGATTAAAGGGTCTTGACATGTCAGCAAACATCTCGGACGGAAGTTCGCACCGTTCCCACGAGGACTTGCTGTTGACGGAGACGGTATTTGCCAAAACGCTTGATCGCCATAGCAACACGCCTTCCGATCGGCTCAATCAACGGTTGTTGATGGCTGATGGATTGCTGAAAGCGATGGATTTGATCACTCCAGCCGCAGATTCGCGGCGGCAGCGGATTGCGATTGTAAGTCTGCTTTTTAACTGGCCGTCAACAGGTGGCGGTATTGTGCATACCGCTGAACTGGCCCATTTCCTTTCAGCTGCCGGGTATGAAGTTTGCCACTTCTTTGCAGTCTACGAACCGTGGTCGATTGGCTCCATCAGGGAACCATTGCCGTACAATGCCTGCGGATTGATTTTCACCGACGACTCGTGGAATCGCGATGCGATTGAGGCAAGGTTCCGGGAAGCGATCCGTGGGTTTGCTCCGGATGCCACTATCGTAACGGATTCATGGAATTCCAAAGCAATCCTCGCCCGAGCGGTATCGGAATTTCCCTATTATATTCGACTGGCAGCGATGGAGTGCCTTTGCCCCCTCAACAATGTCAGGCTGCTTGTCGACGGAGGTGGGAGAATACACCAATGTCGGAAGTCTCAACTTTCCACGCGTAATGCGTGTCTGAACTGCGTGGAGCAAAACGCAGGACTTTCTGGCCAGCTGCACTCAGACGAGCGACAGCTGGCAGGCTTTTCGGAGCCGGAATTTGGTGTGGAACTTCAGAGTGTCTTTGCAGACGCGGCCGGTATTCTCGTGGTTAACCCGTTGATAGGCGCCTTGTGCGAGCCCTACGCACGTGACGTGCACGTTATTCCCAGCGGTTTTGATCGGAGGCGTTTTGAGAACCTTCCGGAGCGCCGTGGTCCGCGACTAAAGACCCGAATCCTGTTTGCCGGCCTGATCTCTGAGTTCATGAAGGGATTTCATGTGATCTTTGAGGCGTGTGCTGAACTGTGGGTCGAACGGAATGATTTTGAACTTGTTGCAACTGCAGACCCGGTGGATCGGTCAGCCCCATTTCTCACGTTTGCAGGATGGAAGTCACAGGAGGACCTTCCGGGGTTGATGGCAACATGTGATCTTGTTGTGGTGCCTACAGTCGCGCAGGAAGCTCTTGGCAGAACTGCAGTTGAGGCAATGGGGGCTTCGAAGCCAGTCGTCGCAAGTCGAATTGGCGGACTGCCGTTTACCGTCGTCGAGGGTGTAACTGGACTTCTGTTTGAACCGGGTAACGCTCAGGAATTATGTCTTTGCCTGAAACAACTTCTCGATGATCCGCGTCTCGCAGAATCACTGGGGCGCAACGGCAGAGAGAGGTTCCTCGCATTCCACACATGGGACCAGATTCTGGAGTCGCACTATCGTCCTCTGTTTTCCGCTCTCAGGAGTGCACAATGAGAATTGGAGTCGTTTTCGACAATCGCCCACGACCTGAGACCACTGGATATTACTGTCTTCGAGCTTTGAGCAAACTTGCGAACGTTCGGCATTTGCTGCCGCAGGATCTGCCGGATGTGGATGTGTCAGGACTTGATTTATTCGTGTTTGTGGATGATGGCCTCGACTACCAGATACCCGCCCATTGTCGTCCGAGAGCATCCTGGGTCATTGATACTCATGTTGACCTGCTGCGCTGCCAACTACGATTTGGCGACAGCGACTTCCTGTTCGCTGCGCAGAAAGACGGTGCTGATTCACTACAGAGACTGACGGGAAGACGCGTCGACTGGCTCCCACTGGCATGCGACCCTCAGATCCATCGACCGCTCCCGGGGCATCCGAAGCGTCATGATGCCGTTTTTGTCGGAAACCAGATTGGTGATCGACGCATCAAAATGCTGCGCCTGCTGCAGGACGAGTTTCCAAATTGCTGGATTGGAAA
>JAEUIH010000183.1 GCA_016795105.1 Planctomyces sp. | reverse complement strand
GCCGAAGCCAAGGCATTCGCTTACGTGGTTTGCGGACGGTGATGACACTGAGCAGTTTCCACATGTCGAAGCGATCCGGATCATTGCCGAACTCCCCGCGAGTCGTTCGTTTCCAGAAGCTGGCAAAAGCACTCTGCACCGCATCTTCCACCCCCGCCATCCGCTGGTGGCTTGGTGAAAGAGTCTTCCGGGACAGAGCCAGCAATCGAGGCAGAAACCTCTCCCAAAGCACCGCCACCGCCGCCTCATCCCCCGCCATCATCTGATGCAGGAACATCGTGATCGATCCGGAAGATTCGTCCATGTGGCACTTGCTCGCGGTGACAGCAGTTTCAAAGTCCTGTCATCGCTACATTGCACCATACAACGACAATGTCTTCAATGGACGCGGACGTCGATTGCGACCCGCTTCAACTTTTTGCCGGAAGTTTTAAGCAAAGCCCTTTCCGGTCTGATTGCCATGTCGCACAGAGCCAGAGCCCTAAACATCGCTCCTGATCGGAGCGCTACACTAGCAAGACTCGTGTTCCGACGCCCTTTTGTAATTCGCCTCGGTCTATGTGACGTCGATGTGACCGCAGCAGTTTGAATACGAAATCGCATATGACGCAGGTCGGTTAGTCCCAGGTGAGACATGAAGTCGGAGTTTCTGCAAAAACCAAACTCTGGCATTGCGTTCTTCATCACGAAGTTTTAATCTATTAAAAGAAAATAACTGAGAACTCTTCGGGAGCGTTGCCATGCCTCGGCCTGCTTCGGAGCATCCGACGGAACTGGAATTGAGCATTCTGAAAGTGCTTTGGAAATCTGCGCCGGCGACGGTGGATCAGGTTCGTGAAACACTGACGGCGGCTGGTCGTGAGCTTACCCATAGCTCCGTCATCACCGTGATGAACATCATGGTTCGCAAAAAGTACTTGAAACGAGCAAAGAACGGGCGGGCTTTTGAATTCACTCCGCTGCTGGCGGAGGACGAAGTTGGCCGCGGGATGCTGCAGGACTTGCTGTCTCGAGTATATGAGGGATCAGCTCATTCCGTCGTGCTGCATCTGCTGGAAACCGCCGACGTCGATTCAGCGGAATTGCTTGCCATCCGCCAACTGATCAATCGCAAGGCGAAGGAGAGGAACTCATGAACGGGCTTCTATGGAATATGGATCTCTGCGTTCGGCTTACGACATCATTGCTGCATCTGACGTGGGTGGGGACGCTACTGGGGTGTGCAGCATTATTGGTTCGGCGTTTTCTGCAGCGACAACCGGCAGTTTCGTACGCCTGCCACTTTGGACTGCTGGCCCTGATGGCATTCGGCCTGCCAGTGATCTTCATGCTGCAGAGCTCGCCCGTCATCTCCGAGCTTCGGTTACCAAATGAAGAGCCCGACAAATTCTCTGGTGTTCCATTGGTTGCAGGAAACCGCAATGCCGCAAATGTGGCCACAGGATCAGGCAAACAAGTATCCATTGTTGATCGAAACCTGCATCCCTCTTCCGGAAGGCACGCTGTCGACAATTCGCAGAAGGGCCATTCGAATGACAAGAGCTGGCTGTTGCATGCGGCAACGACTCCTCCAGTCTCGTATATCGTGACGGTCGTCTACGGAATCGGCGTCGGATTGATGCTGTTGCGGCTTTTGATCGGTTGCACGTCATCTGCTGGTCTGCATCGCTCGGGAACGCTGCTCACGGACGCTTCGCTTCTTCTTCAGGTCGCTCAGCAGGCAGAGCGGCTGCAGCTTCGTGCTGTTCCGCTGCTGGCAATCTGCGAGCAGGTTGTTGTCCCGACGATCGCCGGAATTCTGCGGCCTGTCGTTCTTATCCCTTCACTGATGCTGACGGGGTTGACTGCGGAACAACTTGATGCTGTCCTTGCCCATGAACTGGCTCACCTGCGTCGTCGGGATCACATTCTGATCGTGATTCAGCGGCTCCTGGAAGCCGTCGTGTTCTTTCATCCGGTCACCTGGTACCTGTCCCGTCGAATCAACTCCGACCGCGAGGCGAGTTGCGACGATCTGGTCGTACAGGCCGGTCATGATGCTCTGGACTATTCGCAGTCACTATTGCGAGTTGTCGAACTTCGGCAGCGAGCTGTCTGGACGGTTCGAAGCAGACTTTCGCAGACAACATCTTTGGCTTCCGACGGGCATCGCGCGTCTGTATTACGAGAACGCATCGCTCGCCTGCTTGGCTGCGAGCCCCAGCCGGACGTTCGCATTCGTCGGCTTTGGCTCGTGATTCCCGGCCTCGTGGTGGCCAGCATTGTGACACTGCAATCTGTCACTGTCTCTGTTGCGGGGGCTGCTTCGGATGGCGCAACGGATACCCAGGACGATAGGAAGCGGCAAACGAACGAGCAGAACGCAAAGTCGGAGAGGGTCGATGTCGGAAAACTGCTGATCAAAACTCGAACGATCAACAACAGCCGGAATGTGATCAAAACGATGCAGGCTCAGTTCCTGAGTGCCGGGCCGTTCAGGGAATATCGAGAGGGACTGACAGCCGGCGATGTTCAGAGGCTTCTGAGTGAACATCCCCCGACCAGTCGCGACTCATTGAGAAAAGTCGTTCAGGCTCTGGTACCGGCGGGAGAGGAGTCCGTTGGCGAAACACCGTGGAGCAACTCGCTGCTGTTTCGCGACGGCAAGCGTATCCGCACAACAACTCGCTGGTCCAAAGGCGGACCGGATGCTTTTGTCACCAATGGCGAGTTCAATGTGCACTGGGACGAAGCCAATCATCAAGTGGATATCATGCCCTCCTCTGAGGATTTTATGTATGAGGAGACTTTGGAAGAACTGTTGCATACTCAGCCGTGGCAATGGTTAGCAATGGTGCCGGACTCCACAGCGGCCGATGATGGCGTTGTCCGCCTGCAATACAAGGTTGGTCAACAACGTGCGGAGGTGTCAGTTCAGGCCGACACCGGATGTCCGTTGCGAATGGCGATGCTGTCGCCGAATCAGTTCAGCGAAACGTACTATTTCGGGTGGCACCAGCACGAAAGTGGCGTCTGGTGCCCATCGGCCATGGCCGAGATTGAATTTCGCGACGGAAATCTTGACGACTGCAGTTTGCTGCTCCTCGAATCGGTCCAGTTCAATTCCCCGCTTCCGGAGGGCATGTTTCAATTAAGAGCACCAGCCGGATCTGTGATCAATGATAAGCGAGAAGGAGCTCCGTTTGCTGCCTTTAGAATCAACCACGACATCCAGGACGTGACATCCTTTGAACAACAAAAAGCCGCCGAGAAACCACTTTCGATGGAACTGACTGACGACGAAAAACGCGGCATTGCGGAAGCGACTCAGATTTACAAACTCGCTGACGGAGAAGTCTTCAGATATATCGGCGAACCCTTTCCGGCCGCTCGCAAGTATGTCAGCCGGATGCTCAGAGAGAAGCACGCCTACCGTCATTCAAACGTCTCCCGGATGATCTCGCAGGAAGGTGAAAAACAGGAAACGTACTTCACCTACGATGGTGGACACTTCGATGTTGGTCATCTGGCCCGAACATTCGCCATGGTCCATTCCGTGGAAGTGGAATGCTCGCAGGAATTGCGTGATCTCGAAATTCCTGGAGACTTTGTCTTTCGAGTTGGTGCTCCGAAAGAGGACCTGCTGAAGGGACTGCAAACTGTTCTGACTACGAAGCTCGGTCGACCTGTTCGACTCGACTTTCAGGACGTCGAGCGAACGGTCTACATCGCTGAGGGCAATCTTGAGCTGAACTATCCAGCTGGACGCGACCGAATCGACATGAATGGCGGCACACACACAGGCGATTATGGCGAAATGTACGATGGCGGCAACTTCGACCGGCTGCTTTCAGACCTCTCCAACTACATCGGCACCCGTATAGAAAACAAAGCCACGCCATCAGATGAAGAACGCATTCAGTGGTCCCGCCGCTGGTACGACCTCGATTCCACAAAGCCCGAAGACCGTTTCGTGATCGACCCGGAGATCGTGCTGCAACAAATCACGGAACAAACCGGCATCACATTCCGCGCAGAAAAGCGAACCGTGAAGTCGCTGGTGATCGACTAGCCAACCGCACACCCACACTGTCACAGCCTGTTGAGGCAGACACTGATAGAGCGTCTGGAGAGTGCTTTTGAAGCTGATCTCGTGAGGGCGGACACCGGACTTCATCGCGGATTCTGCCGTCACCAATTGAACCTATCAGGATCTTTCGAAATAACTCAGGATTAGCATGTCCTGAGTGAGCAATTTCCCTGCCCCGAGACGGCCTAAACTGCTCCGGTCCGACACACGTCCGACACACCGGAGTTGGCTGGACTGAAGCGTCTGAGGATCTAGTTGCACAGAATCCCGCCGCAGGTCATGCCAGTTTTTGTGCTCGGTCATTACTCGCGAATGGACGGAGTCGCA
>JAEUIH010000182.1 GCA_016795105.1 Planctomyces sp. | reverse complement strand
GCCCATCCTACATTTGGAGCCATCCCTGCGCCGCGGCAGCACTCGTACCAGAGCGGGACGGGCAGGAATGCCTTGTTATACCCCACAAGTCTGATCTATCCCTGAATTGTGTGAAATGAGATGGTAGCTCTCTATCATCACATGTTCATGGAAGGACAGGGCCATGCTGTTAGACTGGGTAGTTGAGGAGTTTCGGGATGTTGATTTTGGAGATAAGCGGCTCAATAATCGGCTGAAACAGATTATTTCGCAAGCCGCTGGGATGGGCGAATCGACTCCCGATCGGGCAAGATCCACGGCGGATCTCAAAGCGACCTACCGACTGATTGATAATTCAAAGGTTACCATGGACGAGGTACTTTCCTGTCACAATCAATCCACGATCGATCGCTGCAGCCAGCAGACGAGAGTATTTCTGGTCATGGACACAACGGAGGTGGATCTGACGAAACCCAAGCAGTCTGTTCAGGGGGCGGGCCCACTGAGTACAGACAAGCGAACAGGATTTTTCTATCACCCCTTGTACGCGCTGAACGAAAACGGTTTGGCTTTGGGAGTCGTCGATCAGGTGATCTGGACTCGCGACCCGGAGTCGCTGGCGAAGTCAGCAGAGGAGCGGAAGGCCGAGCGAAGGAAAGCCTGTTTAGCGGAAAAGGAAAGTAGCCGCTGGCTGGAGATGATGCAGAGTGGCGAGCAAATCGCCCGGAGTCTGCCGCATGTGCAGTTCGTGACGGTGGCTGATAGCGAATCAGACATCTGCGAGGTGTTGTCCGAAGGATCGGAACTTCCCGAAAACTACAACTTTATCATTCGACAAAGCCATCAACATTCGATCACCGCCGCGGTCGACTCCTCCACCGGAAAGTCCATCACAGCAGCCACAGTTGACGAAGCGCTGTCGCTGGCAGAATGGCGAACCGAGCGTACCGTTCATGTGGGTGGCCGAGATGCCCCCGAACGACCGGATGACAAGAAACGAGCTCGAAAACAGGCGCGAGTTGAGCGTGATGCGACGCTTTCGATTCGAGCAGTCACCGTTACGATCGCCGGACCAAGACAGAGCGGCGGCGGTTCTCTCGAAGACATTACGATCAACGTCGTGGAAGTGCTCGAACAGAATCCAGCAGCCGGTGACGTCCCGATCCGCTGGGTTTTGTTCACCACATTGCCGGTCACCACAGTGGCACAACTGAATGATGTTGTTGATGGTTACTGTCTTCGATGGAATGTGGAACTGTATTTCAAGACCCTCAAAAGTGGCCTGAAGATTGAGGATATGAAGTACGAAACCCTGGAGCGTTATCTGATTGCGTTTTCGATGCTCACGGTGGTCGCGTGGCGTATTGAATATCTCAAAGGTGCTACCCGCAGTGATCCGGACAGCAGTTGCGAAAAGTATTTTTCGCCCCAGGAGTGGATCGCCATTATGGCTTTTCTGGGACGTCCCATTGATCGAGAAAAACCACCAACTCTGCGGACGTTCATGCTTTCGATCGCACAACTCGGTGGCTACATCAACAAAAAGTCGCAGGGAGACCCGGGATCAACGACCATTTGGCGCGGTATGGCCCGGTTCGACATGATCGTCCAGGCCTTTGCTATGTTTAACCAAATGAGATGTGGGGTATAACAAGGCAGGAATGCCCATCCTACATTTGAGCCATCCCTGCGCCGCTGCAGTACTCGAGCCAGCGCGGGACGGGCAAGAATGCCCATCCTACTTAGGGAGCAGTACTCGAACCAGTGCGGGACGGGCAGGAATGCCGATCCTACTTATTGAAGAGTCGAATCTGTGATCACTGGAAACCAGACGGGGATTTCGTCACAGTGTTGCTCCAAAGCACTCGCTGAGATAGAAACGAAGGAAATCCCGCTATGCAACTCGCCGATATGACCTGGACCGCAATTCAGAAACTTCCCAGGAATACCCCGATCGTCATTCCCGTTGCTGCCGTCGAACAACACGGTCACCACCTGCCTGTCTATACGGACAGTTTATTGCTGGGTGAAGTTTTGCGAAGAGTATCCGAAGCCACCGATGATCGAGTCCTCTACGCGCCGCTCCAATGGCTTGGAAATTCTCATCACCATATCGACTTCCCCGGGACGATCTCCGCTGGACCCCGACTGTATCTGGACATGCTCGTGGAACTGATGGAGACCTTCATTGGCTACGGTTTTCATAGAATTCTGTTCCTGAACGGACATGGCGGAAATATCACCCCCGGCAAACAGGCTGTCTTTGAAGTCCGTCAACGCCATCGATCCCGCCGCGACCTTCTACTACTGTTTGCAACGTACTGGGAATTTGCAAGACCTCAGGAATCCCGGACAGACTTCGTTCAGACGCAAATGGGGCATGCCTGCGAATGGGAAACGTCGATGATCCTCAAAATCCGCCCGAGTCTTGTTGGTGACTACAAGAATGCGCCAGATGTCAGCTTTGGCTTTGGGTTTGAACCCGCGTATCGGGGATGGACGACAAAAGACAGAACTGCACTCGGGCACATCGGATCACCCCGCAACGCAACCGTCGAAAAAGGGGAACATCTGTTCGCCGAATTTTCTGTCGGCATTGTCCGATTTCTGGATGAAGTCATCGCCTGGGATGGCGGCGCATGGAACGAACGACCAAACTCCTCCACATGATCTCGATCGCTCGTTCCATTTCCAATCAGGACACCCCCTATGAATGACTCGGAACACCAGCGTCGATCCACCGCAGCATGGCTGATCTGCGGCCTGCTTCTGCTGGCGACGATGGTCAACTACATGGACCGGCAGTCACTCGCCAACGTGTCGCCGCGAATTACAACAGAATTCAATTTATCCAATGCTCAGTATGGAACACTCGAAGCATGGTTCAGCTATGCCTTCGCGATCGGAACTCTGATCTTTGGATTTGTTGCCGACAAGGTGAACGTCCGCTGGCTTTATCCGCTCGTATTGCTGGCCTGGTCAGCGATGGGGTTTCTCACTGGATATACATCATCGTACAAGGAACTTCTCATCTGCCGAACATTACTGGGACTGTTTGAAGCAGGCCACTGGCCATGTGCCCTCAGAACCACTCAGCTGCTTCTTTCACCACGAGACCGCACTTTGGGCAACAGTGTCTTGCAAAGCGGAGCATCCATTGGAGCCATTGTTACTCCGCTGATCATGGCAGCTGCACTTACAGATGATATTGGGAGTTGGCGACCAGCCTTCAGATACATCGGCGCGGCTGGTGGGCTTTGGGCCATTCTTTGGTTCTTCGCGACATCGAATGTCCAGCTGCAGCATGTCCCCGTCACTCTGCCGGGCCAGGCAGCTACAAAACGACAACCCTTTCTGCCTGTAATCTTCAGTCGCCGGTTTCTGGTGATCATGATTGTGGTGATTTCCATCAATATGTGCTGGCAACTCTACCGCGCATGGCTGGTCAAGTTTCTGCAGGTTGGACGCGGATACGAAGAGACCTACACGCTCGGATTTATGTCCGCTTACTACATCTTTACAGACGTGGGGTGTATTGCCTCGGGTCTCGCTACAGCATGGCTGGCGCGCCGAGGTCTGAAAGTCACCACCGCCAGAATTCTGACGTTCGGCTGCTTCTCGGCGTTGTGTATGGCAAGCATCGCAATTCCGTTCCTGCCTAAAGGCAATATTCTGCTCGCTGTATTGCTGACACAGGCGATGGGTTCGCTGGGCGTCTTCCCATGCTACTATTCGTTCGCTCAGGCTCTATCGAAAGAACACCAGGGCAAAGTAGCCGGAATCTCCGGATCACTGGCATGGTTTGCGACAGCCCCCATGCAAACAGCATTCGGGCAACTCGTGGACCGAACCAAGTCCTATGACTACGGACTTGTCGCTGTCGCCTGCCTGCCCATGATCGCAACACTGGCACTTGTGTTCCTTTGGGGAAGCGAAAAAGAGATTGACGACCATCATGTGGCCGAGACAACCTAAGCTCGGCTCGCCTCATCACCTGGTTAAGAACTCCCATGGCAAAGAAAAAAACATCGCCTTCCACCGAATTCGACGAAATCCCGTTTGAAGTTGCGATGGAAGAACTCGCTGAAATCGTCGGACGCCTCGAATCCGGACAGGAGACTCTCGACGACTCGCTCAAACAGTTTGAACGAGGCATGTCGTTGCTTCGAGCCTGTCATCGGCGACTCGATGGCGCTGCCCAGCAGATCGAACTGGTAACTCGACTCACGGATTCCGGTGACGTCGAAACCGATACCTTTGATGGCTCTGCAACACACCAACGTCCCGCAAACGGTGGGACTTCCCGAGGCCGCTCAGGGCGAAACGGGAACGAAGAGTCCGATGATGCCAGCCTGTTCTAACTGGACAGCCCCACGTTGAAGTACCGACCTTTCCACATCGTCGTGGATCGCTCCGCGATCCTTGAGTG
>JAEUIH010000181.1 GCA_016795105.1 Planctomyces sp. | reverse complement strand
GCATCCAGAGTCACTCGCCAGCGACGTCGACAGGGTGCATCGGGATCTGTCAGTAACTCCACACGAATAATCGCGTCCCCGCAGACCTGAACCGTCTGCTGAATCCCGCACCCTTCACTTGGAAACGGACTCGGCAGGAACCACGTCCCATTGTAATTCGTGCATTGCGAACATGTCGGGTACGTGGGGTTCAGAACTCCACTGACGGTGACAAACGCCCCTTTGGGCGTCAGGGCTCCCGGTGCACAGCAGTCACAGGGATGAATTCCGGGCGACGACATCTGAGATTCCCCCCACAGATACGCATAACCAGCCTGACGAAGTACGCTGAATCCGGTTCAACTCAGAACGCAAGGGTGTCGATCTAATGGGGATCGTCACTACACCCGAACGATTTGTCAATACGGGGTCGTCGTGTCAGCCGAGAATCTGCTCAAACGGAACCGACAGTTGCCGATAACGATCATCAGTGCAATCGCATGTTCAAGTGGTCCGAACTTCTGTGAGAATGCCTTTGAGGTTGATCAGATTTCATCCGGAGAGCAGACGCTTTCTATTACGAGGCCGGGCCTCGCCCATCTTCTTTCCCATTCAACCAAACAGCCTTCGGATTTGGCATTATGCGAAAAACCTTAGTGGCACAATGTCACGACTGCGATTCGATAGGATGTCACTCGCTCGTTCTCCCAAACCGCAATCTTACACGATTCCAATTACCCCTGAAGCAATACAGACTGTGCCCAGAGATTCTCTCGTCTCGAGCGGATCGCTTCAAGACTATCGTTCAAGTGCCCGAAACTCGCGCCGGATGTCTGGGCAAACGTGTTGGTCAAGAGCGTTCACTATAGCAGTGCCCTTAAGCTGAATCTGTCGTTTCTTGGCGAGTGAAAGAACCCTACGGGTCAATACGAAATAAGGCGACCGATCATCCGCTAACAAGGAGATTAGCAACTCTGGTTCAATTGCATCGTCTGATCGGTTTGGCGAACTGAGTTCGTGAACGATCAAGTACCTAACGTACCAAGGGCGTGTGCCGTTCTTTAAGACAGCAGTGCAGTTCTGCCCTAAATCCGCCTGAATCAAGAATAGGCTCTCAAGATGATAAAGTCGATGCCACTGATTATCGGACTTCAGAATTGTAGCAGCGCCGTGTTCCAGTGATTGGCCATCAATAGCGCCCAGCAACACAACTGGAGTCTCGTCGTTAGAAATCTCGGATTGACCTGCTTGCAACGATGCAATCCTCGCTTCGCGAGCAGTTCTGATCCATTTCGGCGGTGACGACCTCACTTTGACTTCCTGAAATGGCTCACCTGAATACTTCAATAGCCTGACGTTTGGCGGAGCATCATCATTTAGAAAGGCTGCTTCAACTAGCAACTTCGATACTGTTGATTGTTCGGCAAATCGCGCGAACTTCCCCTTTTCCAGTAATTCGATATACAATGTATGATACTGAGTCCGCCGCGCGATCTCCGAAAGACTCAGGTCTGAGCGTCCATAGGCAAGATTTCGCACCAGTTCCACTATGGCTCTCTCTTCGCTCGGCTCATACAACGTTGCTGCAAATTTCACAAGCTCAGCTTCATCCAGTGGAAATTCACTCATTGTCGCTGCAGAGGCGATCGCCTCTGCCAGATACTCTGAATCGCCCTCGGAGTCCTTTGAAAGATGTTGAAGGCAGGAAAGAACATCCTTTTCAATAAGTTCGTTCGGTCCGAGTGCTCGCTGTATCCGGTACAGAAGTCTACGGGATATATGACCCCTTCCGGCACTATCGAGAAGTCCGAGCTGTGCCCCAATTCTTCCCTGTCGAATTCTTCGACAGAATTCATAATTGTCGCCAGACCCAAGTGGAATCCGGAGGAGCGTATGCACAGTCTGGAAATGCACAGAATCCGATGATGATCCAAGGAGTCTATCGACGATATCATGCAGTTGAGCATTGGACGAATCCACAACAAAGAGCCTTGGAAGGAGATTCCTTGAAATCCAAAATTGCTCTTCAGCCGACATCGCGTCAAGATTCTTCTGGAGGTAATTCAGCGTTGTTTCCAGGGGAGCAAGTCCCGAAAGAAACTCAAATTCAGGGAGAACGTCAGATGTCGGTAGGTTTCTTCCATTATTAATCCGTTCTATCGCAAGTAAGCGATCTTCCATTGAGATCACTTCCTCATTCCAATGGCTTGCTAAAATGGATGCTTCTCTCGCACCCAACGACTGTGCCAGGACCCCTTTTAGATTGAATGTCGTCAACAATAGTAAGTATACGATGGTGTTCTGCAGAATCGTCATGATACAAAACTCCGCAAAGAAGCTATAACCAATCATATAGTAAGCGGTCATTGTTTGGCTATTGAACTGAGTCAAGTGCAGTTGCCACAAACGTCATCAGCGCCACACGCTTGGGGGCGTTCTTTTGAAGTTCCCGATGACTCAAGCAATTCAACTTCTCGCCGAAACATCTCTTGAACTGCAATAAGCTTTGGTAAATTGGGATGTCGACGTTGAGCGATCCGTTCATGCCTGTCAACGTATGGTTTGAATGGACCGCCGTCAATTTCTTCACCGGAGAAATGTTGATTGACATCTGCTCCATCCACCTTTGTTCCTTCAAAACCTACCCCCCCTTCGGCCGAAGATTGCCACACATTTACCATTCGACAGTAGTTATTCGCCTTTACTTTGAGTGCCGCGCCTGCCTCCCATGGATCGTTGGCAACAGCATCAATCAAGAATACGAGGTCAATCTTAACCGTCGAAATCTGCTGCAGTGCTTCCAAGACCCAAATGGCGGTCAAAGCACCGTAACTAAAGCCGACCAACACTGTTCGTCGGTAACAGCAGGGACATTCTGGATCGCGCGCTTCTGCTAGCCGCTTCAGCCCCTCGGCAATTTTATTTGCCTTATTCTTGCCAAAGCCAACAGGAAGCACCACTTGTGGCAGCAGCCGGTATTCCAGGTGTACCCCTAAAACATCCGCAGCGATCGGCAGATAACTATCCTGAATGTCTTTGTCGCTAGTAGGAGGAATAATGGGAATACCTAAGGGGCTGTAGCCGTAGGCGCCAGTACCCTCGAATCCAACAAGTAATACTTGCTGCCCGCCGGGATCAGCGACCAAGGGCGGGCGCAGCTGTCCATACGAAAACAGGTTCGGCCCATCAACAAAGCCCAGCGGATCAACGCTGCTCCATCGTGCAATCGTCGGCATATACATCCTTGCCCTGACATAGATGAGCCCGGTTATGGCGTCGGTATAGTACCCAGACCGTCCGACCCATCGAAAGGGGTTGACGGTGGACCCGGTGCTGGAGACGGGATTTCCCCAGGCATCGAGGAGATACGTGTCGGTGGTGGCTCCGGCGGTGCTGGTGAGCAGTCGGGTGGTGCCCAGTGCATCCGCGTGCAGGAAACTGGACGTGCTGCCGCGTCGCTGGCTGAGCACACCGCCGTACTGCTGAGGTTCATTGGTGTAGGTGGCGATCAGCACATTCGAGCCGTCCAGTTCCTGAATGTAGGCGTCGATCACGGGGTCCCACACAAACTTCGTGGTGGAGGTTCCCTGCACCAGTGAGATGCGTCGATTGTCGCCGTTGTAGGCCATGGTGACCGGCAGGCCGGTCGGAAGTCGGTACTGCGTCGGCTGATTCTCGTAGTTCCAGGTGGTGGTGGTGCGGTTGCCGGTGGGCGGCTGCTCGATCTGCTGATTTCCCGTCAGATCGTACGTGTAGGTCGTGCGTCCGGCAGTCACCTGACCGTAGTTCAGCTGATTGGCGGAAACGTACGTGTACGTGGATCGTCCGGAATTCGTGGCATCCATGGATCGTCGCTGTCCTGCGGCCGTGTAGGTGAAGGTGACCGACTGACTGTTGGGAGACCGCACGACTGTTGTCTGACCGGCCGCTTCATACAGCGACATGGTTCGCGTGTCCGACATCTGAGATTCTCCCCGGAGGTACGTATAACCATGCTGAGCAAGTACGCTGAATCCGGCTCAACGCAGAAAAGCAAGGGTGTCGATCTAATGGAGATCGTCACTCCACCCGAGCGAATTGTCAATACGGGGCGTCGTGTCAGCCGAAAATTTGCTCAAGCGGAACTGACCACGGCAAGGAGAATCTATCAGAGCAATCGCAGATTCAAATGGCATGAACTGCTGAGAAAAAGTCTTTGAGGTTGTTCAGATTTCATCCGGAGAGCAGACGCTTCCTGTTACAAGGCCGGGCCTCGCCTGCCTTCCTTCCAATTCGACAAACCAGCCTTCGGATTTGGCATGATGCGAAAAACCATCGTGGCACGATGCTTCCACTGCAACTCGATAGGAAGTCATCTCGGTTTCTCGATAACCGCTATCCTGCAAGATTCCACTTGCCTCTGAACCAAAACACTCACGAAGCGACGGCAGGTAATAGAAGTATATTCGCTATCAATAACACGAATAGAAAAAAGGTTCTTCACGGGATTTAGTGGCTAACATTTTGAGGGATCAAATCGAGTTTTCCGCAGAAGAAGAGGATTCGAGTAC
>JAEUIH010000180.1 GCA_016795105.1 Planctomyces sp. | reverse complement strand
ATGCAGCTTCTAACGATTCGGAGAATGAACATGAAGAAAGAAGACGCCAAACAACTTGCAGATCAGGCTATCACCCAGCTGAAGGAAGAACTCAAGGCCGGACGCAGCGAATCGCTGCTGAGATATCTGGATTCCATGAGTCGCTTTCACAGTTACTCATGGACCAACAGCCTGCTGATCATGCTGCAGAACCCAGAAGCGACACTCGTCGCTGGCTTTCAACGCTGGCTGCGAGTGGGACGGTATGTTAGAAAGGGTGAAAAAGGAATCGGGATCATGGCACCGCTGGTCTATCGCGGTCGCTCGGATTCCAGTGATCAACACTCGGGACCTTCATCAGAGGCGACTGGCAAAGGAGAACGCTCGATTCGCGGATTCAAGATGGTCCACGTCTTTGATGTCTCTCAGACCGAAGGTGAAGACCTGCCCGATACAGCTAAGATTGCGGGCGATCCCGGACACTTGCTCGACTCACTGGAGGAACTGATCCGGTCGAACGGTATCGAACTTCGGTACGAAGAATTGCCGATCGGAACGAAAGGTGTCTCACGCAAAGGCGAGATCGGAATCGCCATGAACCTCGATTCCGCAGAACGCTTTGCCGTACTGGCTCATGAACTGGCTCACGAATGGATGCATGACGTCGAACAGCGTCAGAACCTTCCGAAGACAGTTCGAGAAACGGAGGCGGAAGCTGTGGCCTATGTCGTGTGCCGATCGTTCGGACTGGATTGCTCCACACGCAGCTCGGACTACATCCAGATGTATCGCGGAGATGAAGCGACTCTGATTGCGTCTCTGGAACGGATTCAGCGAACATCGGCTCGCATGATTCACTCCCTCTCGGAGGCAACCACCACCGAAACGGAAGAACGGCTGGAAGCGATGACGGTCGACTGATGACAGCATTCCCGTCACAGAGCACACATGACGGAGGTTAACGCACGCCACTGGCATTCTCAGCGACGACTGAGCCAAGTCAACGCCAGCATTGAGGAAAACGCCAGAAACGGTTCTTCGGGAGATAACAATCCCAAAGCCGAAATGATGATACTGATCTGAACCATGCCAATTCCATAACGCGCGGACGACGATTTGTCACCGGCCCAGTTCAAATTCAGGGTTGCGCTCCTGATCGAAGTCATGCAATACCGTGGGACACGAAAAGATTTCGTTGGCGGTGAACATTCCTGGCGTTCGTTTCGGCTCCGTGATACCACTGGAGTATGAAACAGTCTTACCTTGGCATCATCACACCTCGCGGGCTGGAAGTCTTCTGCCCTGAACATCCGGAAACACTGCGATTTCTCTGGCGACGTGCTCGACGGCTGTCTGCAGAGGCCGAATGCATCTGGGCGGTTCTCCCGGACGACGCAGCAAAGCTCATTCGCACCAGCATTGAAGGATTCCGCACCAAGGCGGCACTGGAAATTCTGCGTCGAGCCTGCATAGAAGGTGGCTACCTGCTGCCCTCGAATCCCGTTCCAGCTGACCTGCCTGTCTACGTTGGCGGAAACTGAGTTCCGATAACCTCTCGGAATCATTCAACACCCACATCCGAATCCTGATCTCGCGGATGCCGGTTTGCCAGAATCCGCAGACCGTGCTAAGGAATCTCCCGAAGCCAATTGCTGTTCTTTCTCTCTACAGCTGCGAGAAGACTTACCCATCCGCCACTCTGCTGTTTGAGTCCAGACGACACACAGCTGAGAAGGCGGTGGTGCCCTACAGGTTTTGTCAGGTTTTCATTTGGGGCCAGAACCTTGTCGTTCATCCAGCCGGGTGCCGGGTGAACGCTGTGGTTTTGGCACCCTCGTTCCTCATTGAAGAAAACTGAGGAGACGACTTTATGGTGACTCTGACTCGAGCAAACAAAGAACTTTACCGGCGAGGCCCTGATGAGGCTTTCGCCAGCCTGGAAGAACTGCACGAACACTGCCGGCAGGAGCAGCAGTATTCGTCCGACGTCTGGCAGTTGCCACAGACCCTGCAGCCGCAGGTCGTCAATGGCGAACTCAACCTGACGCTGGAACATGGAGGAATCGCCCAGTTGAACGACTGGTCATTCAGCCAGATGTGTCGTTATTCCGGGATCAGCAAGGAGACGGTCAACCGTTTTCAGCCGCAAACAGCCACACTGGCGTTCCGCGATACTCTGCCGCTGGCTGAAAAGCCAATGCAGTTGCTGACCACCGGCCAAACCATCAGGTCAGTCCATGGCGTGTCCTACACACGCCTTTGGAATGCGGAACTCCTGGATGTCGTTCGCGAAGTGGCGGTGGATTTCAGTCCGCCGCAGGCTGCGATGACTGGCGGAACGGGATTGTATTGCGGTGAGCAGGACATGTTCTGCTTTCTGATTGATCCCACGGGCTGGGTTGAGATTGACGGTGAAGAATTCGCCCCAGGCTTTTTTGTCTGGAACTCCGAAGTCGGCCGTCGATCGCTGGGTATGCAGTCGTTCTGGTTCCAGCGAATCTGCCAGAACCACATTGTCTGGGATGCCGTCGATGTCGTCGAGTTTACTCGCAAGCACACGGCCAACGTGCGTGACGGCCTGCAGGAGATTCGTCGTCACATCGGAACACTAGTTGCCAAACGAGACGCTCGACGCGACCAGTTTGCGAATGTCCTGAAGAAGGCCATGCAGACTCGACTGGGATCCGACGCGGAGGAAGTGTCCAAAGCCCTTTCGAAGAACGGAATCCCGCAGCATGTCATCAAAGAAGCCATGGCAATCGCCCGCGAACAGGGTGGATACACCATCTTCGCTCTCGTGGATGCGTTGACACGGCTGGCCCAGCGAGTGACCTACGCGGCTGATCGAGCCGAAGCGGACTATCGAGCAGCCCAGTTGCTGTCGCTGGCGATGGCGGCCTGAGTCCCAGTCATGGATCCTCAGCAAACCTGGAAAGAACTGTTGGAAGCTGTTGAAGCCAGTGACACAGAAACCGCACGCGACCGCGCCCTTTCCCTGATGGAATGGCTCGCTCGCGGTGGATTTCCGCCCGTCACAGGCAACAACCTTTCCCTGACCGCCGATCAACATCGGCAAATTGTTCGAGACTACTGCCGCAATGTTTTGTGGCAGCCAGTTGAACCCTGACGTGTTGTCACGGGCTCATTCACATGTCCACTTGTCGGCCAGTTCCTCACCGGGAGCTGGCCTTTTCAATTCTTCACTGTTGGAAAGGTTCTTGATCTATGTCCACATCTACGCGTTCACGAACACGGGAAACAAAAGTACGCCCTGTCCATGAAGTTCGCCTTGGCCGAATTCGAGCCGCCATTTGGGAGAACAACACGGAAACGGGTATTCGTCACAACGTGACGATTACTCGGCTGTACAAGGAAGGCAACGACTGGAAAGACTCCACGAGCTTCGGCCGCGACGACCTGCCATTATTGGCGAAGGTCGCCGACCTCGCGCACACGTGGATCTTCAGTCACATGTCGGAAAAGAACGGCAGTTCACAGAACGGAAACGGTCATGACGAATTCGCGGAAGACGGAGCACGGTTCTAACGAGCTGAGATTGTTTCCGGTCGTCGATGACTCGCACAGGAACAGGAGAGCGGCACCACCAGTCCCTCTCCGATCCAACACAGAGCAGCTAAGAAAGGGGACAGGCGTTGATTCGCTTCCTCCGAGAGGTGGCTGTAGGAAGGAAATTGAATGTTCTGCTAACTCAAAGATTACACTGTCGGCGATCGTCTCGCGAAACAAAACGCTTTGCCGGTCCTACGAACATATTCATCAATCCTCGGGGTGCAGCACTATCCGGAAACCAACGCTGGGAATGCGAATCCCTTGACCATTCCGATGGCGGCGGGCAGAGCGGCACTGAGTGGCATAACTATTCCATGCGCCCCCACGGATTACGCGGCTGTTTTCAAGTTGCTCGACGAACTGCAACGGATTCCTTCCCTCTGGGATTTTCTCGTAGGGGCCGTAGAAATCCTCGCACCATTCCTGGACGTTGCCGTGCATGTCATCAAGTCCCCACGGATGTATGGCTGTCGGATATCTGCCAACTTTTTCCGTGCGTCCAAGGAATCTGCGTTTAGAAGAGAAGTCTGGGACTCCACCGTAGGGGTACATTCCATTGCAGTTAGCTTTGTCACCGTATAGTTCGTTTCCCCAATGAAATGCCCGACTATTCCCACTGCCGCCTCGACAGGCCCATTCCCACTGTGCTTCGCTCGGCAACGCGATGCGACTAATGCCGAAGGGGATCTTCATTTGCTTTATACAATGTTGAGCGTCTTCCCACGAAACATTTTCAACAGGGAATTCATCCGTGCTGAGTCCTTCGACTTTTTCGGCGCCGCCTCCTTCGGTACAGAAGTAGCTGGGGTTCTGCCTTCCGGTGATCTTTACATATTGCCACTGAGTGACCTCTCTCTTGGCCATCCAGAATCCATCCAGCTCGATTTGATGCTCGACTTCGTCTTCGTCTCGTTCAAGTTCACCTTCCTTCGGAGAGAACAACTCGCTCTTGGGTGACCCCAAGATTCCTCTGCCAGCTGTAGGAGGAATCCAGCAAAAAACAATCTCAACACCATCGGCAATCTTGAAGTTCCGCTCGGTGCCTGGCTTGGTTGTTCCGTCTGGTTTGATGGGATCTTTGGGGTGCTGCAGGTTCCAGGGACAGTATAATCTCTTATTCTGAGCTTTAGAAAGGGACCCAGCGATGGCTCAG
>JAEUIH010000017.1 GCA_016795105.1 Planctomyces sp. | reverse complement strand
CCCCCCCCCCCCCCCCCCCCCCCCCCCGCCCCCCCCCCCCCCGCGCCCCGTCACGCTCGAGCGGGGGAGGACTCTGTTCCTGAAAACTTTGAAGTCACTGAATTTGGGGCTTGATATGTATCTGGAAGATATATATCTTTCAGATATAAGTGTGGGGGAGTAGTCTATGGAGAGAGTCAATCGGACTCGTTTTGCGGTGCTTGGTGTGTTGAGTACGGGGCCCCAGTCGGGGTACGACGTCAAAAAGTTTTGCGAAGAGGTGCTGGCCTATTTTTGGCGGGAGAGCTATGGGCAGATCTATCCGCTCCTGCGGACGCTTGAAGCCGAAGGGCTCATTCGGAAGGAAAAATCTGAGCTGGCCGAAGGGGATCGAAGGGTCGCCTTTGTCCTCACGGATTCCGGTCGGAAGGAGCTCTCCGAGTGGTTGTCGGGGCCCGTTGCCGATCAGCCACCTCGCAACGAGCTGCTTCTCAAAGTGTTCTTCAGCAATCTGATCGGGCCTGCAGCTGTGATTCCACAGGTTGCCGCACACGAGGCTGCTCAGCAGCAACTCCGTCAGGTCCTGATGGGTGTGCTGTTCAGCTTAGATAGCGAAATGGATGGCGATCCTCAGATGCCTTACTGGAAGATGACCGTTCGGCTTGGATTACGAATTTGTGATGCGAGGATCGAATGGTGTAAAGAGACACTCAAAGAGCTGCAAACGATTAAAGAGAAGAGTTCGATGCCATCAGCTGCGGCAATGTTGGAGTGAATCATCAGGAGACTCCTGGCCGGGAGATGCGTATTCGTCAGGGTTTTGCCTCACGATGGTGAGTGCCGTGGCTATGGCTGTTGGTTGCGCTCACGTTCGGGGTTTTCTCTTCGGGGCACCGGGTAGTACCAGTGCTTGCGTGGGTCGCCCCCGTGTTTGCCATAAGGTTTCTGGCGTCAGTGCAGCGATGGTTCGGCGCGATTGGTCTGTTCGGAGCTGGCTACATCACCTTCCTGATTACTCAACGCGGAATTATTCCGATGCCCGACGAAGAATTCGCGATCGTTGGCCTTGTCGCTGGCGTGGTAGGGCTCGTTCCTTATCTGTTTCATTTGCGTGTCTGCTGTCGGGTACAGACATTCTGGGGCACTTTGGCGTTTCCGGTCTTGATTGTTTCCTTGGGTTTCTGCTTGCTCAGGGTCCCTTCGGTACGTGGGGCTCACTTGCTACCACTCAGTATCGAAACACTACATTTGCACAGGTTGCATCTCTTGCCGGGACTTCGGGGATGGTCTTTGCGATGAGTTGGTTTGCTTCCACTGTGGGCTGGATATGGTCGAGGTCATTGACTCCCAGGATTACTCGAAGACCTCTGCTTGGACTGTTTCTCGCGATGTCACTGTTGATGCTGTCAGGGCAGTTTCGAGTTCTGACTGAAGGGCAATTCGATGAGTCCTTTCGTGTTTCCGGAGTTATTCGAAATGACTTGTCGTTCGCAGAGCCTGCAATTCGCACTGTTGTTCAGGCGATCCGTACGCAGAAGCCGCTCAGTCTGAAAGATCGTGATGCATATCAGGTGGCTCTCGGCAATCGCAGGCAGGAATTGTTGCAACGAAGTCAGCTGGCCGCAGAGATGGGGGCAAAGTTGATTTACCGGAGCGAAGGAGCTCTTGCCCTGCTACACGAGGATGAGCAGGAACTGATCGCTGCTGGCCTTGAACTCTCCGGTCGGAACCGCGTCTATCTCGGCATGGCAATCGCCATGATTCGGGATACATCAGATCCGGCGTTTGTTGAGAACAAAATCATCGTAGCATTCCCGGATCGTAAGTCGCACAGGTGTATTTCAAGAACCTGATTCCACCCGGGGAGCCCAGCATCGCTGGCGACGGGCGGGTTTCATGCTTTGAAACGGAATTTGGTCCTGTTGCAAATGTCATCTGTCTCGATACAGACTTCCCGGCGCCGATGCGTCAGCCTGCGAAAAGCTCGGCTCGAATTGTGCTGGCTCCAAGCAACGACTGGCAGGCAGCAGCGGAGCCTCATCCTGCCGTTTCTTCCCTCAGGGCTGTGGAAAACGGATACAGCCTCGTTCGTATCACTTCCAACGGGATTTCTGCTGTTGTGGATCCGGTTGGCCGGATTCTTCACAAGTCGAATTCGCTGAATGACGCTCTGCCCGTGTTTGTTGTCAACGTTCCGCTTGGGCGTGTGTACACTGTATACTCTGCTGTCGGAGACGTACTGGCAATTTGCTGTTGTTTGGCGGTTGTTGGGGAGGTGGCCACTGCTTTCAAACCGATCAGAGGAAAGAGTGATGGCGTCTCTATTTCGCAGATCGCAAACACTTTGGCATCGTGATAACATTCTGGACTAAGATATGTAACATTTCCAAAGCGGAGAAAAACATGAACGGTGCACAGGCGATTCGACTTGGACTGGATATGGCAGACTTTGTATGTCAGGCGTATCTGGCAGACCTCACTGATGAACAACTGATGATGAGGCCCGTTGAAGGTACGAACCATCTGAAGTGGCAGATTGGCCATCTCATTGCTGCCGAGCATGAACTGATCAATATGGTTTGTCCGAATTCAATGCCCGCTCTTCCGGCGGGATTCAAGGAACGGTACGCTAAAGAAACAGCGTCCTCGAATGATCCTGCAAAGTTTGACAGCAAGCAGGCTCTGCTCGACGCACACAAAACGCAGCGTGAAGGAACCTTGAAGGCCCTTGAAAAACTCTCGGACTCTGATCTTGAGAAATCTTCCGGTGTCGACTACGCCCCTACCGTCGGCGGCATTTTCTCGATGCAGGGGTCGCACTGGCTGATGCATGGAGGGCAGTGGGTGATCGTTCGACGAAAGCTCGGTAAGCCAGCGTTGTTCTAAGATCGCCGATGATCGTCAGAGTCTCTGGTCGGTTGAAACCTTAACTACCTGTGTCAGTGATCAACATGCAGCCCATAAGGATACTCAGAGTTCTTGGTCTGATTATTACATCAGCCGTTACTGGTTTCGCGGAGCAATTGCCGGAGACTGAACAGCATTCTGCTGATCGGCTCCGGCAGGGGCAGTTGATCTACGAGGCGAAATGTGTCAGTTGTCACGGTGCTCGAGGCGAAGGCACCGAAAGTGTTAAGCAGCCATTATACGGCGATCGTGCCACATTGGACCTGACGGATGTGATTGATCGAACGATGCCTGAGGGTTCCCCGGAAGAGTGTGCCGGAGAGGATGCCAGGATGGTCGCCGAATGGATGCAGGACGCGTTCTATTCGCCAGAGGCACAGGCTCGAATCAATCCCCCCAGGTTTTCTCTGACTCGACTGACAGTTTCACAATATCGCAACTCAGTCGCTGATCTGAGTACCAGTTTCCGCTGGAATGCTCGGCATGGCGAGTTCCATGGATTGAAGGCGGAATACTATGCAAGTCGAAACACGCGACGGGACCGTCGTGTCATCGAACGAGTCGACTCCGTTGTTGATTTTCAGTATGGGACACTGAGCCCCGACGGAGAGAAGATTCCCGAAGACGAGTTCTCCGCCAGATGGAACGGCTCAATCATCATCAATGAAACGGGATGGTACGAGTTTATCCTGAACTCCGAGAATGGCGCTAGACTTTTTGTCAATGATCCGAAGATTCCATTGATTGATGTCTGGGTTCGATCGGGGCCGGAAACCGAGTTTCGCGCAAGCCGTTTTCTGCTGGCGGGGCGACTGTATCCAGTGGTGCTTGAGTGGTTCAAATTCAAAGAAAACTCAGCTTCGATCTCACTGAAATGGAAACCTCCGCAGGGGATCGCCGACGTCATTCCGACAGAGAATCTTTCCACAGCTCCGTCTCCCCAGGTGCTCGTCGTTGAGACACCGTTTCCGCCGGATGATCGAAGCTCTGGATTTGAACGCGGTTCCGGTGTCTCACAGGAATGGGACGACGCAACGACTTATGCAGCGCTGGAGGCGGCAGAGAAGTTCGTTCAGCTGATGCCGTCCCTCGTGGAAGGCTCTGAACGAAATAGTCGTGGTCGCGGACGTCAGAAGGATGAGTCGCAAAGCGAACAACCGGATGAGCGCAGAGCCAGAGTGCGTCAGTTCGCGGTGGACCTGGTCGAACGTGCGTTTCGACGTCCGCTGTCCGATGAACAGAAACAGACTTGTGTGGATTCACATTTCGCGGAGACTCTAAGTGAAGACGATGCAATCCGCAGAATTGTGCTGCTTGCACTTAAATCGCCCCAATTCCTTTATCGAGAGCCTCTTGGGCGTGGAGATCAGTTCGATACGGCTTCTCGACTCTCGTTTTCTCTTTTGAATTCTATCCCGGATCGAAGTCTCATGGAGGCAGCCGGGAATGGGCAACTTGCAACTCCGGAACAGATTCGCGAACAGGCATGGAGAATTGTAGGTGATCCGCGAGCACAGGCTCGACTGCATGAGTTTCTTCGGTCCTGGATGAATCTGGAGCGTATCCAGGGGATTGACAAGAATCATGAACTTTACCCCGACTTCACTCCGGAACTCGCCGCTGATCTTCGAAGATCGCTGGAACTCGGAATGCTGAAGATCATTGCGTCTCAGGACCCCCGGCTGAGTGATCTGCTGCTGAATGATCACATCTTCATGAACCCACGCATTGCGGAATTCTATGGAGTTCCGACTCCCTCGGCGCCAGGGTTTGCAGAGACGTCATTTGAACCGGATCGACGTTCGGGGATCCTGACTCACCCCTATCTACTCAGTGCTTTTGCATACCATTCGACGAGTTCACCCATCCATCGGGGCGTCTTTGTGTCGCGCGGAATTCTCGGCAGAGCTCTGAAAGCTCCGCCTGTGGCTGTTGCACCAACGGCGCCGGAGCTGGCACCTGAAATGACAACACGGGAACGAGTGGTCCTGCAGACAAGTCCGGATCAGTGTGTGCGTTGTCACAACATGATCAATTCGCTTGGATTTCCACTGGAAAACTTTGATGCAGTCGGGCGATACCGAAGTGAGGAGAAGGGCAGACCGATCGACGCGAAAGGCATCTATCTGACGCGAGCCGGAACGGAAGTGAAGTTTGAGAATGCCGGAGATCTCGCAAAATACCTTGTAGAAAGCGATGAAACGTATCGAAGTTTTGCGAGGCAGTTGTTCCATCACCAGGTACAACAGCCAATCATGGCGTTTGGTCCATCGACAATGTCTGAGCTTGGGAAGTATTTTCAGGATCACGAAGGTCGAATACGCCCCTTAATGGTTGAAATTGCAACTCGTGCCGCCACGTGGGTTGAACCGGAAAGCTCAAAGAGCAGTGTTGCCGAATCGAGTGCAGTCGGTCCACAATGGTTGTTGGTGTCGGACAGGCAATGGGTCGTATCGATAGAACGTCAGGTCAAACGGTCGCTCTATATAAACGACTCGCGTTAGTGGAGATTCTGAGATGACGAGTCGTCGTGAGTTTTTGAAGAAGCTGGGACTGAGCGCGGGCCTGCTGCCGTTCATGAGCAACCTGCAGACATTTGCGAGTCCGTTGCGGAAATCGGCTCGCAAGCAGCGATTGGTTATCATGTTTAGTCCAAACGGAACTGTGCCGTGGAACTTCTGGCCCGAGCAGGAAGGCGATCAATTTCAGCTTGGCAGTATTCTGGCGCCTTTACAGCCATGGCAGGACCGAATGATGGTTTTGCATGGAGTTTGCGACAAGGTTCGTGGTGACGGTGATAATCACATGCGTGGCATGGGTTGTTTGCTTACCGGAATCGAACTTTACCCAGGCAATATTCAGGGTGGATCAGATACGCCTGCAGGCTGGGCAAGCGGGCTTTCGATTGATCAGGAGATTCGTAACTTTCTCCAGTCAAAGGAAGAAACTCGGACACGTTTTGGATCACTCGAATTCGGAGTGATGGTTCCGGATCGAGCGGACACCTGGACTCGGATGAGTTACCTGGGGCCAAACAAGCCCGTAACCCCGATTGATGATCCTTATCAGATGTTCCGAAAGCTCTATGGCCAGGAAGCTCAGCGGGAAAACCTGATCAGCATTCTCGACGATGTGGAACGTGACCTCAAACGGCTGAGTCAGACAGTGAGTTCAGACGACCGCCAGCTGCTGGAAGAGCATGCTTCTTTTGTTCGCAACATGGAGCAGCAACTGCAGAACTCGCGATCACAGGATGTTGGACATGCGATGCCGGAGCTTGAACCTGGTGTGAAGGAAGAAAATGACAACATCCCGCAGATTACTCGCATGCAGATTGATCTGCTGGTCAATAGTTTTGTCAATGACTTCGCTCGTGTCTCGACGTTGCAAATCACCAATTCTGTCGGTCAACCGAAGATGAAATGGCTGGGAATCGACGAAGGGCATCACGAGCTCTCTCACGAAGCCGATGAGAATAAGGAGGCTCAGGAGAAACTCACGAAGATCAATACCTGGTACAGCGAACAGCTCGCCTATCTGACTCAGCGCCTTGCCGAAACACCTGAACCTGGCGGTGATGGAAGCTTGCTGGACAATACGCTGATCGTCTGGGGGAATGAGCTCGGGCAGGGCAATTCACATACGCTCGACAATATTCCGTTCGTCATGGTCGGGAATGGGCTCGACTTTCATATGGGACGTTCCATGAAGTTCCCGAAGGTTCCCCATAATCGTCTGCTCATCGCGTTGGCTCACGGCTTCGGAAACCATCTGGAAACCTTTGGAAACCCGGCCTATTGCTCAGAAGGCGTTCTGACCGGGTTAACTTAGAGCCGACTATTAGAGCCGTCTAATTGATAATGGCAGTGCAGCCTACTTTGGGATCTCGACCGTGATTTCTGAATAGGCAACGGTCGCTGGATCGCTCCTTTGGAGGAGCGAAGTGGCGATTGCAGAAGTCGTTCGAGTGACCTGCACTTTTGAAACTTCCTGACCTCCGAAATAGACGCTCACTGGTTTGTCGAGATCCATGAGTCCATCGTGGAGTCTGATGACAAGTGAAGGAACTGGACAACTCAGGATGTTGATTCGCTGTTCACCGCGGTTTGCTTCAACGACGATCTTTTGTCCTCCGGGGAGCGGTTGATCACCTGCAGCGATCCAATAGAAGCGAGAGTGCTGGATATCGTCCTGCAGCCAGACGATTTTCTGCGGGAACGCGTTTCTGTTGAATTGGGCCATCCACGGAACAGCGACCGCGTCTTCCCGATCCATCCAGTGCCCTTTGCCTTCGTGAATCTGTACAAAGTGCTTGTAGCCGTCGGGATCTGATGTCTGCAAATCGGCAAGTTTCGTTTTCCACTCTTCAGCGACTGCATTGCGGCTGTAGGCCGCGTCAAGCCCCCCCATGTGAAGAGTGAAACCAATGTTTCGGAGTCCATCAGGCTGAGTTTCATTGGGGTGCCCTGCCATCATAGCGGCGGCGGCCAGTCGATCCGCCATACGAGGCGCAAGTTGATAGACGCCATCACCCCCGGCGGAGTATCCCATGATGTAGATTCGATTTGGATTTACGTCTTCAACGGCGATCATGTCCACGATCAGACGTTCGAAGAAATCATCAATGTGACCTTCGTGCCACAGATTCCAGGTATTTGTTGGTGCTCGAGGCACCAGGTAGACACCTTCTTCCGGCTGGTAGAGCCGTTTCTGATTTTCGTACTGCGAATCATTCACTCGTGCAGGCGCACCTCCGCCCCCATGCATCGAGATAAAAAGGCTTCTGCCGGATTCCGGCTTTTCTCCGAAGACCTTGTACCAGAATGGCATTTTGAGTTCACCAATCTGAAGTTCGCGTTTCTCGACTTCCTCTGCGCGATCCTGTTTGAGAAACGAGCGTCGCGATGTCCATAGAACCGATACGACTTCGGAGGCCTGTTCTTTCGTGAGCGCTTTTCCGGCAAAGTCCTGTTGAACCAGAGTCTTCAGACGATCATCAGAGAGAGGTTCTGCTTCGACCCATGCACGAAGTTCAGCCACTGGATCAACCCCGGCAGTCGCCACCGCATCAGCTGCATGGATGAAGCAATTTGAAAACGCTGAGAGAGCGATCGGGGTAATTGCAAGTTGAATCAGCAGGAAGAGCCGACGTTTCATGTGAATCACTTCTTCAGTGCAAAAGGACATCAATCCAAAAAGAGCCCCGGTCGCAGGAAACCCTGAAAATCCGGGGCCAGCGATTTGTGTTTTGGTGAGGAAACCACCAAATTGCTCAGTATTCGCGAAAAGGTAACGAAACCGAAAACGAGTACCACTCAAACGCTACTGAAATTGCTCCGAAAGCCAACGACTCAGAAGGCAGAATTATGCAGGGGAATTTGTTTGACCTGTCACAGGAAGTGGCGGTTGTCATTGGAGGAACCGGAGTTTTGGGTGGTGGGATGGCGGAAGCCCTGGGAGCGGCAGGGGCGAAGGTCGCGGTGCTTGGTCGAAACGCTGAACGGGGCATGGCTCGCGTTCGAGCGATTGAGTCGTCAGGCGGAAGAGCTCAGTTTTTTTCTGCGGACGCCATGGATGCCGATTCATTGAAGGCAGCCCGTGATGCTGTGAACGGGGCACTTGGACCGGTCAGTGTTCTGGTGAGTGCAGCGGGCGGGAATCGGCCGGATGCGACGCTTCCTCCAGGGAGCGACTTTTGTAAGCTGTCTCGCGACGCCTGGAATGCAGTTTTCGACTTGAACCTCGTCGGTGGTTCGCTGATCCCAGCTCAGGTATTTGGTGAAACGATGCTGGAGCAGAAGAGGGGCAGCATCATTAATATTGCGTCAATGGCCGGAATGATTCCTTTGTCACGCGTTGTTGCATATTCAGCAGCGAAAGCGGCGGTGATCAACTTCACGAAGTTTTTGGCCAGGGAGTGGGCAACGAAAGGTGTTCGCGTGAATGCGATTAGTCCGGGCTTCTTTCCGGCCGATCAGAATCGTGCACTGTTGTTCCGTGAAGATGGATCTTACACAGAACGCGGCGCTCAGATTATTGGACACACTCCCATGGCCCGATTTGGTGAAGCTCAGGAACTGAGTGGCGCTGTCGTCTGGCTGGCAGCCTCGCGGGCATCTTCCTTTGTAACGGGGCAAAATATTGTTGTTGATGGCGGATTTTCATCAACGACAATCTGAAGTTTTAGAATCTACATTGGCAAGGGGGGAACCCTGCCAGCACCAATCGAAGCAGTAAAGGAGACTGCCTGACTATCTGAACCTGAATATCATGTCTGCTCCATCCGTAAATCGACTGTTTGCAGGTCTTCCGGCACCACGGAAATCGGCTGGAAGAACGCCGCTTCGCAAAGCGATTTCATCGAAGGACCCTGCGGCATTTCATCGAGCGTGGAATGCCTTTATGGAAGTCCCTCGTGAACGATTTCTGAAGAAACGAGTAGTAGCGGATTTGATGTCGCTCTGGTCTGTCGATGATATTGAACTCTCCGGCAGAGAACGCGAGCTTGCCGCATCGATTGAAGACCTGGCAGATCTGCGAAGTCAGGCATCCCGGACATCTCGAGGCGCCCGCAAGGCAGAAGAGAAGCTGGTTGAGTCATATCATGAACTGATCGCCAACTGGTTAGTGGAAGCAACCAGCTCGCCGGGAGATTGGGAGACGATTGCTGTCTGTGAGCTGGTACTGATCTGCGGTCCGGCGTTGCCTGCGGAGACTCTGTTGTCGTGTTGTCGGTTGCTGTGGTCATGGCACGCGGAGCATCGAAGTGACGCTCAGCATACTACGTTTCAGCCGTCACCTGATGTTGGCTTCATCGGGCTGCCGCAGACTCTGAATGCCGAAGCAAGATGGGTTCGGGAGTTGATTCTTTCCCCATTCGAGCCGCCTTCAGAAGAAGCGGTATCTGCGGGAGCGGACCTGAATCGCATCATGACGGAATGCACGGACTCTGAGGGCATGATCCATGGGTCGTTGTTCAGTCATCTTCGGGAGTGGCTGACTCCCCTGGCGCGAGTTGCGGTTTGGGGGGCGGCGTTTGATCGAGCAGTCTGGACGTCACAAAATGAGGATCGCTTTCGAACGCTTGTGGAGAAATCAGCAGCACTGATTGGAAGTGATGGTGAGTTTTCAACACTTGATCGAGCGGTGATTTCGGATGAGACATCACAGGAGGACTCTGCAACCAGCACTCTGACAGTTCTGAAGCAGGCTGCGCGCATGGCAGAGTATCGGCCCACCGGCAAGGTTCGAAGGCTGCTGTCGATCACTGGTTCAAGCCGAAAGACGGATCGTGAGATTCGCCGATGCATCAGAAGGCTGTCGAGTGAAACGAAGAAGAAATCTGATCGAAGAAAGTCTCGAGCAGCAGCGTGGCAATCAGACCAGTCGAGTGCTCTGATTGTGCGGTCATCGTTTGAACCTGCGGCCGATCTGCTGGTTGCTGAATGGCATTCTGCCGAGTTTCGAATGTACCTGTCTGCGCTGGGTTTACCGGTGTTCAGCGGGAGCTGGCAGTGGAGTGTGACCGCAGGAGAGCAAACGCTGAGTTCGTCGGCGACATGGAACTGTACTTGCTGGTTTGTGGACGAAGAAGTGGCGTTTGCAGAGTTGGAGTCGCAGCCATTCAGCGGAGTGCGAGTGCATCGGCATTTATTGATCGCTCCAAAAGACCATTTTGCCGTTTTGACAGATTCCATCGTGTGCGACGAAGCAGAGAAGGCGATTCAATGGGAATCTCTGCTGCCAATTCGATCCGGCCTTCCGGTTGGCCCTGAGTTGACGGTCGATCCGGATCAAATCACTCGAGAGATTCGGCTGATGAGCGGCGAACTGGTCGTCCGCGTCTTTCCGTTGTGGCTGGATGATGATCGCGTGGTATATGCTCATGGAGCACTTGAGGCCGATGATCAGAATCTGAGAATTACAGCCAGGGGAAAGGGAGGGCTGGTGGTGCCTCTCGTGCTTGACTGGCATCCCGCGAGGACCTGCGAACCAGCAGACTGGGCACGATTGACCGTATCAGAGGCGCGTCGTAACGTCACGAGCCATGAAGCTGGAGCGGCTCGACTGCGGATTGGCAGCCATCAAATCATGATGTATCGCAGTCTGATGCGGCCTCAGGTGAATCGGACAGTGCTTGGGCTTCATACAGGAGACGAGTCTGTATATGGACGAGTTCCAGTGAGTGGTCAGGTGGAACCGTTAGTTCAGGTTGAAGCGTCCGCTCCTGATTCGACAGAAGCAACCACATGAGTTCAACTCCATGAGTTTAAAGGAGAATGCCGTACTTAGGTTCTCAGATCACAAGTCACTTGTGGTTGTTCAGTGGAATCCAAAGTCCGGGACCGGCCGGCGAAGGCACGAGATTCTGCGATTGGTACGTGTGTTGCGTGAGTTTGGGTATCGAGTCCGTCTGTTTCACAACAGACAATTGATGGATCGCTATTTGAATGACCCGGCTCATCGAAACAGGCTGCATTGTATTGTTGGTTGTGGCGGGGATGGGACGATCACAGATTTGCTCAATCGATACCCAGGCGAACGGCTCGCAATGTTGCCGATGGGAACTGAGAATCTGATCGCCCGATATTTCAGACTTCCTCACAGCGGTCGATCCGTTGCAGAACTTGTTCGTGATGGATTCAGCCGAAAACTGGACACGTGTTTTGCCAACGATCATCGATTTCTTTTGATGTTGAGTGTAGGAGTCGATGCGGACGTCGTTCGTGATCTGCATCAGGGGCGACAGGGAAATATCAGTCATCTGGCGTATGTATTCCCGATTTTACGCGCCTTTCTGCGATTCTCTGTCCGGCGTGAAGTCAGTGTTGAGAAGGTTGGCGGAGAAGGTGGGAGTTATGCTGGCACGCATGTGATTGTGACGAACATCCCGGCATATGGCTTTGGATTTCCGTTTTCTCCAAACGCAATTCCTGACGATGGAGTGCTGGATGTTCGCATTTTTCGCGGGCGGTCCTTCTGGCACACGGTCCGACATGCGATTAGTGTCTGGCTGGGATTGAAGTCTGCGGAAAGAGATGTGATTCGATTTACAGCGCATGCGATGAGCCTCAGAGAGAGCCGAATGGGGGCAGAGTCGAAAATGACTCCGGGTGATGGCGAGCCGCTGGCGGTTCAGGCCGATGGCGATCCGGCCCCTGGATTGCCAGTGAAAATTCGCGTGGAGCCGCGTTCTCTGGAGTTGATCGTGCCTCGTCCGGATTGATTTGGAGTACCTGTCAACGTATTCTGCAGGAAATCGAGTTGAACAGGAGCTTCCAGCGAATGACATCAGAGTCGGACTATTTCCTGAGACAAACACGGCGGCAATTGCTGACGTCGGGCGGCACTGGAGTCGGCCTGGCTGCGCTTCACAGTCTTTTGGCGAAGAACGGGTATTCGGCAGAGTCTGATTCACGTTCTTCGTCCGGTCAGACTGGTGGCCTTCCGGGGTTGCCTCATTTCACACCGAAAGCAAAGAACGTCATCTACCTGTTTCAGAATGGTGGTCCGACACACGTTGACCTGTTTGACTACAAGCCAAGACTGAGAGAGTTGCACGGACAGCCGATTCCGGACAGTTTTGTTGGTGGCAAACGATTCAGCACCATGACTGGTAATGCATCAGGTAAGCTGATGCTGGCAAACGTGGAACCATTCCATCGACGTGGCGAGTCCGGAGCAACGGTGAGTGATTTTCTGCCATACACAGCGGCGATTGCTGACAAGTTGTGTTTTGTAAAGAGCATGCATACAGACGCTGTGAATCATGCTCCAGCAATTTCATTTCTCCTGAGTGGCTCACAGATCCCAGGTCGTCCAACGATGGGCGCCTGGTTGACTTACGGGCTTGGAAGCGAGACACAAAATCTTCCGTCGTTTGTTGTGATGACTTCTGTCAGTAAGGGAACTTCGTGCGGTCAGATTTTTTATGATTTCTACTGGGGGAACGGATTTCTTCCGTCACGATATCAGGGAGTGAAGTTTCGCAGTGGAGGTGATCCCGTTCTGTATCTTTCGAATCCCAGGGGGATCAGCCGCGAGATGCGGAGAGACTGGCTGGATAGTATTTCAAGGATCAATTCACTGAAGTCCGATAGTCATCGGGATCCGGAAATTGAGACACGGATCCGACAGTATGAGATGGCGTATCGAATGCAGTCGAGTGTTCCGGAACTGACAGATTTGTCGGGAGAAACGAAGGCCACACTGGATCTTTATGGGCCGCAGGTTCTCGAGAAGGGCACCTTTGCGAATCATTGTCTGCTGGCCCGCCGACTTGTTGAACGGGGGACTCGATTTGTTCAGGTCATGCATGCGGGTTGGGATCAACATAACAGTCTGACGACGGAACTCTATACGCAATGTCGTGACACCGATCAGCCGTCTGCCGCGCTGGTCCAGGATTTGGCTCAGCGGGGACTGTTGGAAGACACACTTGTGATTTGGGGTGGTGAGTTTGGGAGGACGCCGTTTCTTCAGGGCGACATCACGAATCAGCCGCGATGGGGACGAGACCACCATCCGTATGCATTTTCAGTCTGGATGGCCGGCGGAGGCACGAAACCAGGTTTGACGTATGGTGAATCAGATGAACTTGGGATGAATGTCGCTCAGGATCCTGTTCATGTGCATGATCTACAGGCGACAATCCTGCATCTTTTGGGGATTGACCATAAGCAGTTGACGTATCGATTTCAGGGCAGAGAATTCAGGCTGACGGACGTTCATGGCGAAGTTGTTCATGCGCTGGAGTCGTGAGTGACAACTCGGGTTTAACCGCAGATTCGCGGTAGTGAGAAAGCTGGCAGTCAGCAGAAAAGAGCGGAAACGGACGGGCTTCATGAGACCATGGATATTGGCAGAAACAAACTACGGACATGTTCGTGACTGTGATTATTCAGTCGCAGTGCTGCCGATGGGGGCAACGGAACCACATAATCTTCATCTTCCCTATGGAACCGACAGTTTCGAAGCGGAAGCGATCGCCTCGCGTGTCTGTGAAGCTGCATGGCATCGCGGAGCGAAAGTTGTGATGCTGCCGGTGATCCCGTATGGCACAGAAACGAATCAGGCACAATGTCGACTTTCGATGAACGTGAATCCTTCAACACTGGGACTCATGATTCGTGACCTGGTGGAATCACTGGAAGGGCATGGCGTTCGCAGGCTGATGATCCTGAACAGTCACGGCGGGAACGACTTCAAGCCATTGCTGCGCGAGTTAATGGGTAAAACCAGAGTCCAGTTGTTTCTGTGTGACTGGTTTCGAGGACTAAGTTCCGATGTTCAGAAGCAGTTGTTCAAAGATCCGGGAGATCATGCAGGAGCGACAGAGACCGCACTGGCGATGGCATACTTTGGAGATCTGATCGCCCGAGATTCCGAAGGCCGAATGATTGCGGACGAGGGGGCGACAGCGTCAACTCGATTTGATGCGGTCAACCGCGGCTGGGTCTCGATCACTCGTCCATGGCATCTGTTGACAACAAACACCGGAGCAGGCAACCCATTTGAAGCAACCGCAGAACAGGGGCATGCTCTGATGAAGACCATTGTCGATCGTTTGTCGGATTTTCTCGTTCAGCTGGCGGAATCTGATCTCGATTCCCGTTTTCCATTTTGATCCATTCAATTCGTCAACCCGGAGTTTGCTGTGTCTGATATTGATGTCTACAAGGAGTGGCTTGGAATTCCAGAGGGCGTTCGGCCACCGGACTACTATACACTGCTCAGGCTTGTGCAGTTTGAAGATGATGAAGAAAAGATTCGCAACAACTATCGCAAGCTGAATGCTCATGTTCGTAAATACGCAACCGGTCAGTTTCTGGTTCGTTCACAGGAGTTGTTGAACGAGCTGGCAAAGGCCATGCTTTGCCTCACGGATCCGGACGGGAAGCGTGAATATGATGACAGTCTGGGACGACCTCCAGCGGAAGTGAATGAGGATGAGCCGCGGACCACACTCCAATATCTGGTATCTAAAGGCCTGATCAAGCGTTCTCAGGTTGCCGAGATCGAACATTTTGCTGAGGCCCGCGGACTTTCTCATCGGGATGCCGTGATCCAGATGAAGCTTGTTGAGCCTCCGGAAGCAACTCGTGCCCTGGCGACAGAATTGCGACTTCCTTACGTTGATCTGGAAGACATGCTGCCCGAAGACTCGGTACTTGATGTTGTACCAAGACGAGTCATCAAGAAGTATTCTTGTCTTCCGTTGTTTGAAGACCGGGGTCGTCTGCTTGTGGTTTGCATTGATGAGCCTGGAATGGAGCTGGAAGATGAAATTCGGCATCGATTCGGGATACCGATGCGAGCTGTTCTGGCAGTACCTCGCAGCGTGAATCAGGCGATCGCCAGGTACTATGCGCCTGGAATGCGGGAGGAGGGTGCCGTGGAAGAGTCGGCGTCCTCGTCGAAGTCCGGTAAAGCAGACAACAAGGCAGACGCAAAGAAGAAAGAGTCTTCAAAGGCAGAGCCGGTAAAGAAGAAACCAGAACCAAAGAAGAAGTCTGAGAAGTTGTCTCCGGAGGATTCGTCTCAGCGAATGCAATATAGTCTGATCGCAATTTGCTGGTCAGTGATTGGTACTGTATTTCTTATGCTGATGACTATGGAAGAGATGAGAGCAGTCCACTACCTGGTTCCGGTTGTAGTGGGGGCTGTTGTGGCGGGGATTTTGAAGCTGACCTACTGGAAATAGACGATGGAGAACCGCATGGTTGCTGGCTCGCGTATCAGGGCCGGATGTTTCATCGCGTGGAGTATCGCGGCGGCCATCGGCAGAACTGTATTTGGGGCGAACTCCAGTGAGGATGTGACGGTCTATCCGTCGTATGGATATCGTGAGGAGGATACATGGATCGTACCATTGCGGATGTGGGTTCACGAAGACCGTCCCTCCGCCGTCTCACTGGCGGTCAAAGCTACAACTGCTTTCGAGGGGTTGACTGAATCTGAAGCGTTGCTGCTTCGTGGGCGAATTGCAGACTTTGTCGCGGACAGTGAATCGAGAGAGGCAATCGTACTGAAGTTCGACGGCGATCCGGCAAACGAAGAGTTGCGAGTCATCGATGTACAGCGTGAGCCATTGATCTCAGATAAGAACGGAGTGATTCAGGGTACTCTGCGACTCTCAACGACGAGAGCGGCAGAAATTCTGACTGCGCAGAATTCCAGCGATGGCTGGCTGTCATTCAGTGTCGTATCTGAGGGGCATTCCGGGCATGGCCGTGTACGGCTCATCGCGGACACTGGATTGTCCATCATTTCGGACATCGATGATACCATCAAGATCACAGAGATTCCTGCGGGGCGTTCGGTTGTGATTCGCAACACGTTCTTTCGTGAGTTTGTTGCCGTACCCGGAATGGCAAACCGCTTTTCTGAACAGAAGGATGCAGCGTTCCACTACGTTTCGGGAGGTCCATGGCAGTTATACGAGCCCTTGTCTGAGTTCCTGTGTTCACCGGAGATTGGTTTCCCGGAAGGATCGTGGCACATGAAGACGGTCACGAAGAACCTGATGAGTGGCGAAACATGGAAGAATCTGGGTGAACTCACCACCAATGAGAACGTGACGTACGATCAGAAGATTCGCCAGATCAGTGAATTGATGACTCACTTCCCGGCAAGAAAGTTTATCCTGGTCGGAGACTCCGGCGAGAGAGATCCGGATGTCTATCGGGAGATTCAAAGGCGATATCCTGAGCAGGTTCGAGAGATCTGGATTCGTGATGTTATCGACGACCGCAATCTTCGGCCCGAACGCCTGAAGGGGATGACGATTATTCCTGTTGAGGAATCGACTCCTCCGCGTTAGGGGAATTTGAGCTCGCGGAGTTGTTTCCAGGTGATGATCGTGATGGGGAGGTCCTCGACGGCTGCAATGAATCCGGCGTCCGTGAAGATTCTTGTGTCATCCCCTCGCAGAAAGTGGCTGCCGGTGATGCCCTGAAGTTCAGCATCGTCGTAGCCGCAGTGAATGATCATTTGAGTCACACCCGGCTGCAAACTCCGGAACGTTTCGAGATATCTGTTCTGCCGCTCGACGGGGTTGTTCCCATCGTAGAACTGAAACAGGTAGTCGATGGCGGGCAGTCGATTTTGTTCAAGGAGCCGGATGTACTCCGGACCCCTTTGATGCAGATCAGGATATCCCTGTGCGGTTGACGGATCGGGCTTCCGCATGATCATCACGGGCAGATTGTATTCGATCCCCAGTCGAACGTAGATGTCCAGCAGGTCTCCTGTGGCAACGACCGTTCCCATATGAGTATCGAGGTGACTCAGCGGAACACCAAACCTGAGAGCTCGATCGATCTGAGCACGAAGTTCGAGTTCAACTTCTGAGGGCTTTGCATTCAGGATTAGATCTTCCTTTGAACGGAAGAGATAACCGTCGCTGTCAATCAGACTTGGAACTTTGTCTCGGCCAGCGACCGGGGGCCAGCGATACTTGCCGAATTCGGAGTTCAGCGTCAGGTGGATTCCAAAATCCAGATCGGTGTTTTGCCTTGCAAATTCGGCAAACTCAGGGAACCACGGACACGGTACCATGATGCTGCACGATGACACGATCCCATTCTTCATCGCATGGATCGTGGACTGATTCACAGAGTGGCACATCCCTGCATCATCCGAGTGAATGATCAGGTAACGGTTTCCGTCGGCTTGATCCGCAGCGACTGATTGAAGACTGGTCAGACTCATGAGAGTGAGACCGGAAATAAACGTCCGTCGTTTCACGGTAAGTGCAATTCTGGTCAGTTCTGAGTCTGAATGCGGACAAGGTACCAGCGATTTCCAGCTGCATCATCTGAAATGTAGAAGTCTCTGGGGCCTGCCTGCTGGCTGGATTCCGTTTTATGCACTTCGATCTTTTGGATGACACCGGCCTGGTTGACAGCCTGATAGTGTCCAGGAACGATTCCAGAGGGCAGCGGGATGCCGTGTTGAATCGATTCATCTGATGGCGAATCCGACGCAGCCTCAGCATTTGGATTGGAATCCGCATCATGGATTGAGGCACTGCTGCTGTCGGCCCGAGACGTTGCTTCGAGCATCGCGACACGTGTGGCGCGAGCCTGATCACGGCGAGCCAATGCTGCCTGCATAGCGTTTTGGTCGCTATTCCATGCAGCCATAAAGAAGCCGGTTACCAGGACCAGCAGGAAAACGCGAGCATTCATTGTGAAAGTATCCTGATCACGAAGAACAGTGAGCCTCGTGAAGCTTTATCGACGACGGCTGTCGGTATGGTTCAGGCAAAATCTGCGAGTCGCAGATTCAGAAGCGGAGGCATGCTCATGTTCCGGCAGTTTGCGGGGTGTGACGGTTGTATCAACGGGCGAATTCTGCAGATTTTCCTCGCCGCTGCGGGGTAGAGTTTCCCGCTATGAGACCTGAATGACTGCATCTTCAGCGATAGCGAATACGCGATCGCCCTGTTCCAGTTGCTGGATCTTGTGATCCACGAATGGGCTGAATGCCGGAAGAATCAGGACTCCTCGTCGTAACAGGAAGCAAGGAAGCCGAACAGAATCTCTCGCAGGGCCCTTCAGGCGAATCGCGGGATGCAGATGTCCTGCTAATCCCGAGCGAGGTTGGAGTGCGTTATCTGTTTCAGAGGGAGGTTCATGGAACAGGGAGAGTCCACCATCCGGGAAAGGGGGCTCGACGCAGCGGAAGTGCCAGTCGGCAGGTGGAGAACCAGCGTGGCGATCATGATTGCCTCGAACGACTACAACATCGAGGTTCGCTTGAAGCTGTCTCCACATAGAGATCCGCTCAAATGTTAATTCGCAGCGTCCGCGCCGGGAGTGCAGGAGGTCGCCGAGGATGATGAGTCGGGAGGCCTGAGTCAGATTCAGGACATCGTTCAGTCGTTGAAGCTGCTGAAGAGTTTGGTCAGGAACGGGGATCGAAGCACTTCGAAAGGTTGCTTCTTTTCCAAAATGAGTATCAGCAACAAAGACGGATTTCTTTTCCGGCCACCAGACTGCGTGCTGCGGGAGCAGTGTGAAGACTGCTCCCGCGAGCTCGACTTGCGTACTGGTGGGCTTAGCGGCAGAGAAACTCAAGTGTTGTGTTGCCTATTTTTGAATGAGCACATTAACGCCCTTTTTGTTCGAGAGAACAATGTCGGGCTTGCCGTCTACATTCATGTCATGGATGACAAATTGAGTGCCAACGCCGGTACCGAGTCCAGCGGCGATCTGATGAGGCTTAAAGACAGGCTGTTTTCCCTTTTCACGAATCACCTCGTACCAGTACATCACAACCGGGTCGTAAGCCCCTGGGTCTCCTCCATTGTGTGCGAAGAAGCGTTTGCCTGTGACATAATCAAGCTGTCCATCGCCGTTGATATCGACTTGTTCTACGGCGTGGGTCTGTGAGTACGACTTGTCGATTTCGTGGAGCTTCCAGGTATCTGTGCCCGTGTTTTCCGCCCACCAGACTCCGAACGAATGTGCAGAGCTCACAAAAATGTCAGCGTCGCCATCGGAATCGAAGTCGTCGGCGTAAAGATTTGATCCGCCAGGGAGAGGCTGAGGACCACCTTCAGCTTCTACACGGACGGGATGGAATTTCCAGAGTCCTTCAGCTTCAAGGCTACCCGGGGATTCCCACCAGCCATGGCAAATGAGGATATCTCGATGACCATCACCGTTCATGTCTCCGGCGCCGAGTCCATGATAGTACTTGAAGGTTCCATTTTGATGAGGATCACCGGTTTCGCTGACAGCCCGAAATGGAAACATTTCTTTTGTCTTTTCAGCCGATGGTATTTTGATAAAGCCCATCTGAGACTCTGGTTGCGACCCCATGATGAACTCAGGGATCTTGTCTCCGTTCAGGTCTTCAAATTCAGGCGATTCATTACAGGCGCTGGTCCACAGCACGTGAGCATCCCAGTGGCCGGCATCCGGCTTTCCGGGATTTCGATACCAATGGAATGGGTCTCCTGGAAATCCAACAATGACAACGTCCTGCCATCCATCTGCGTCCATATCCCAGGTGAAATTGGCGAAGCTGTTGCTGTATCCGACACCGGCGACGAATTCACCTGGAGTTCGAATTTCATTCAAATGCCATTTGGTTCCATCTGTGTGCTCAGCGGACCCTTTTGCAGGGGCGGAATACCAGACATCACCTGCAACGACGTCGGGCGTGCCATCTCCATTCAGGTCAGCGGCGGCGGCGCCTTCGGACCGAAAGCGATCGTCAAGTCGAATACGAATCCAGTTCGTGTCATCGTCTGCCAGGAGGCGAGGACTTCCAGAGCAGGACACTGAGAACCCGAGGGATACCGACAAACCAAGGCAGATCAGGCGACGAAGCATTATCAAACCTCACATTTCAGGAAAGATCGTCAACATCTATACAGTATAGGGAAGCTGAAACGAGGAGGGGAAGTGAACTGCTGGATTTGTGGTCGCGGAACCTGTGACTGGCAGTTTGTGGTTCGTGCGATACGATTCCCCAACAGAGTGGATTTTCAGCCGAATTGAGAAACTGTTTTAAAGTCATTCCATGACCGTTCGCACACGATTTGCTCCCAGCCCGACCGGGTACATGCACATAGGTGGCATGCGCACTGCACTTTTCAACTGGCTGTTTGCTCGACACCATGGCGGCCAGTTCCTGCTGAGAATTGACGACACGGATCAGCAGCGAAACATGGAAGAGGCACTGGAGCCAATTCTGAATGCATTTCGATGGCTGGGACTGAACTGGGATGAGGGTCCGGAGGTTGGCGGACCTTATGCTCCGTACTTTCAGTCTCAGCGAACGGCATCTTATGCAGCCGCGCTTGGGAAATTGCTTTCTGAGGGGACGGCATATCGAGATTTCGAACCCGCCGAAGAAACCAGAGCTCAAAAGGAGGCGGCGGATCGCGAAAAACGCCAGTATGTGAGCAGTCGGGCTTCAGTGAATCTGACGGCGGATGAAGTCAAATCGAAGATGTCAGCTGGTGAACCCTTTGTGATTCGATTTTTGATTCCGCGTGACGAGAAGGTCGTGATTTCTGATCATGTTCGGGGTCAGGTGGAATGGGACTGCAGCCTGATGCCCGACCCGGTGATAGCGCGTAACGACGGGTCCCCATTGTACAATTTTGCAACGGTCGTGGATGATGCCGAGTTCAGGATCACGCATGTGATTCGTGCCGAAGAGCATCTGTCAAATACGCCAATTCAGGTTCTGCTGCACAAAGCGCTTGGGAATCGGATGCCGGAATGGGCGCACATCCCATATGTTGCAGCACCGGGAGGCAAAGAAAAGCTCTCGAAACGAAAGATTGCTGCGTACCGAAACAATCCTCAGTTTCAAAAGTTGTTCGAACTCGGAGACGCAGTACTCGGTCGAATTGGCCTCGACCCAAAATCTGATTCCCTTTCTCCGGTGATGGTTGAGTACTATCGTCGCGTCGGATTTCTTCCGGAGGGAGTTTTGAATGCTCTGGCACGACTTGGCTGGTCTCTGGACGATCAGACTGAGATTTTGTCTCTCGCGAAGATCGTGGAGAGCTTTTCACTTGATCGAGTGATTCGCAGTCCTGCGGGACTCGATCCGGACAAGTTGATTAGTTTTCAGAGTTACTGGATGACGCAGTTGCCGGCAGCAGACAAGCTTCAAGCCTGTCTGAGCTTTTTGAGAGAGGCGAAACTAATAGACGGGGACACAGAGGATGTCCGGCAGTATGTTGCTCGGGTGATTGAACTGGCAGCTGATCGACTGCGAGTTTTCGGTGATATCTTTCAGCTGGATGAATTCTTTGTGGATGATTCCTGTCTGAGATACGACGAGAAGAATTTTCAGAAGCGGGTGGTTAATCCGGAAGCAGCGATTGATCTGATGAGAGCTGTTCGGAAGCAATTTTCCGAATGCGACGACTTTAAGGCACCGGTGTTGCATGATCTGGTTCACGCGTTTGTAACAGAAAGAACGATCAAGGCTGGAGAACTCTTTCCGGCGATCCGTCTGTGTGTAACAGGAAAGGCACAGGGAGCGGATTTGTTCTGTACACTGGAAATACTGGGTAAAGATCGCGTTCTGGGTCGAATTGATCGAAGTCTTGGGCGAGCAGAATCAGCTCGCGGGTAGGAAATCACTCGAATGGCAACAGTATTGGTGACAGGTGGCGCGGGATTTCTTGGAAGCCATCTTTGTGACCGGCTGATCGATCGCGGTGACGAGGTCATCTGTGTTGACAACTTCTTTACTGGGTCAAAGTCGAACATCCGCCATCTGATCGGACATCCCAGATTTGAACTGATCCGGCACGACATCGTCCATCCGCTGTTTGTCGAGGCGGACCGAATTTTCAATCTGGCATGTCCGGCGTCTCCACAGGCATATCAGTTCAATCCGATCAAGACGATCAAGACGTCAACCGTGGGTATGGTGAACATCATGGGCCTCGCAAAACGATGCGGGGCTCGAGTACTCCATGCTTCAACATCCGAAGTGTATGGGGATCCACTGGTTCATCCGCAGACGGAGGACTACTGGGGGCACGTGAATCCCATTGGTCCCAGAAGTTGCTACGACGAAGGAAAACGGATTGCGGAATCTCTGATGATGAATTACCACGAGGCGCATGGCGTGGAGATTCGGATCATCAGGATTTTCAATACCTATGGACCGCGGATGGCGCCGGACGATGGTCGAGTGATTTCAAACTTCATTACACAGGCAATCGAAGGAAAAGACATCACTGTCTATGGCGATGGAACTCAGACTCGATCATTCTGTTATTGTGATGACCTGATTGAGGGAATGTTGCGGCTGATGGATCAGGATGTGCATTCCGGTCCTGTGAACATCGGGAACCCGGTTGAAAACACGATGCTGGAACTGGCACAGGCTGTCATTGGCGCGACCGGTAGCACATCAAAGATCGTGCATCATCCTCTGCCAAAAGATGATCCACGAAAGCGATGTCCGGATATTGCTCGAGCCAGAACGTGGCTTGGCTGGGAACCTCAGGTTGCATTGGCAGACGGTTTGACGAAGACAATTGCGTGGTATCGGGAGAAACTGCAGTCGCGCTGACCGACTGCTGAATCAGTATTGTGCCAGGAAAATCTGAGTAACTTGATATGTCCCGCATTCTGGTGACCGGCGCGGCCGGATTTATTGGATTTCACACAGCCCTTCGTCTGCTGGAAAGAGGCGATCAGGTTGTGGGAATCGACAATCTGAACGAATACTACAACCCTCAGCTGAAGAGAGATCGTCTTGCTCAGTTGACTCCACATGACAACTTTCAGTTTACTCAGGTTGGGCTCGAAGATCGTGACGGAATGTCGCGTCTGTTTACGAGTGGCACGTTTGATACCGTGATCCACCTGGCAGCTCAGGCGGGCGTTCGGTATTCGTTGACAAACCCCCATGCATATGTGGATTCGAACCTTGTAGGGTTTACAAATATTCTGGAGATGTGCAGACACCACAAGGTGGGACACCTGGTGTATGCATCATCCAGTTCAGTTTATGGCGCAAACAGGAGTATTCCATTTCGAGTTGAGGACCGTGTCGACCATCCAGTGAGCCTGTATGCGGCCACAAAGAAAGCCAACGAATTGATGGCGCACACATACAGCCATCTGTTTGGTCTTCCAACGACAGGGCTCCGGTTCTTCACTGTATACGGGCCGTGGGGTCGTCCGGATATGGCATTGTGGATGTTCACGGAAGCGATATTGAATGGCCGCCCGATCGATGTCTTTAACTATGGTCGAATGAAGCGAGATTTCACGTATATCGATGATATCGTTGAAGGCGTGATCCGAGTGAATGATCGGATACCACTGCCAGCGGATCCGTCAACTGTCGACGACCACGGGACGGCGGCCCCATATCGAATCTACAACATTGGCAACAATCAGCCGGTTGAACTGATTCATATGATTGAGACACTCGAACGCTGCATCGGGATCACAGCTGAGAAAAGAATGTTGCCGATGCAGCCTGGTGATGTCCCTGCGACTTATGCCGATATAGATGCTCTGCAGCGAGACGTTGGCTTTCGCCCGGATACGTCGATCGAAGTCGGTATCGAAAAATTCGTAGACTGGTTTCGCAATTATCACCGGATCGCGTGAGGTCGCGCATTCGGGTTTTCCTTCGATAGTCAAAACCGTCAGAATCGTCTCAGCAGTGCGTTCTTCACCTTCTGGAAATTGCTGCCGGAAGAGGATTTCCGGAAACACCGTTGGAATTTGAGAACTAGAGTTGCGTCAACTCAACGTTATGTCTCGAAATCCTTCGACCGTTTCCGGCACTTGAAATCCTCATGTTATTGTCACCGTCACCAGCTGAAGCTCTCAGTACTGTTACCCGAAACAGCGGGGCAACGTCGAGACAGCCGTATCAGATCCTGACGATCAACGTGGAAGACTATTTTCAGGTTGGTGTATTTCATCGGTTCATTGATCCACGTCATTGGTACCGTTTTACTTCCCGGCTTGAGAAGAACATTGAACAGACCCTGCAGTTGCTGAATGAGTCTCAGACGACAGCAACGTTTTTTATACTGGGCTGGATTGCCGAGAAGCATCCAGAGCTGGTTCGAAGGATTGCTGATGCGGGGCATGAAGTCGCGAGTCGAGGTTATCTTCACCAGTCATTGCTGACACTTGAACGATCAGAACGCAGCGAAGATTTGACTCGTTCACGCCATCTACTGGAAGATATTACAGGCCGTCCAGTCTACGGCTTTCGCCTTTCTGATGGATGGCTTGGGCAGCGATCACTTTCATTTCTGGATGAGATTCAGGAAGCCGGCTATCTGTATGATTCCAGCCTGATGCCTCGACGGAGAGAGTTCAGGCAGGAGCCACATCGTCGAATTATACACAGTCATCAGTGCAGGACCGGGACTTTGATGGAGATTCCTCCGTCAACGCTTTCGTTTGCGGGCAGCTGGCTTCCGATTGCCGGAGGAAATTACCAGCGGCAGTTGCCGGACTCGATTATGCGTCCGGCCGTGTCACGCTGGATTCAGACCGAGAATTCTCCATTTGTAATGTATCTGCAGATTTGGGAATTGGACCAGGATCAGCCACGATTGAGTGTAGCCAGCCGACTGACTCGAATGCGGCACTACCGAAACCTGGACAAGTATCAGTGGCTGTTGCCTGAGTATTTGCGTACGTGGAAGTTCACTTCGGTGATCGAACATGCAGCACTTCCGGACAGTCCTCTGAATGGGCTGCAAAAGAAAATCGAAAATAGTAATACCGGGCGAGCTGCGGAATCGCATCTGTCCGAGGCAGCTTCACGCGTAAAGATCGAGTCTATAGAGCGGGAATCCGGGACCTCTACGTTCTCCATTGTTCCAACGTCGATTCCGGAAACATCGATTCGACGCCTGCACAATGGGCAGACGCCAATCACGCTGATCGTACCCTGCTATAACGAAGAGGGATCACTTCCGTATCTTGCTCGAACTCTGGAGCACCTTGATCACGCGCTTGCTCCGAACTGGGAGCTTCGTTGCATCTTCGTGGATGACTGCAGTCGGGATAACACACACGAAGTGCTCAAGGCGCTGTTCGGAGCTGACAGTCGACGACAAATCTTACGACATGAGATGAATCGCGGTGTGTCTGCCGCAATTCTGACCGGTCTGAATGCATCCACATCAGAGCTCAACTGCTCGATCGACTGTGATTGTTCGTACGACCCGATGGAATTGCCGCGAATGCTTCAGTTGATGAAGCCAGGGATCGCAATGGTCACGGCCTCTCCTTATCACCCGGATGGTGAAGTTAAGAACGTGCCACGGTGGCGACTGTTCTTATCGCAGGGATTGTCCGTGATGTATCGCATACTCCTCGGGCGAACGCTGTCCACGTGGACAAGTTGTTTTCGTATCTATCGGAGATCAATGGTTCTGGATCTGCCGTTGCGGGAGTCGGGATTCCTTGGGACTGCCGAACTTGCTGGTCAGTTGAGTCTGCATGACCGACCGGTTGTTGAATACCCGGCGACGCTGGACGTTCGACTCTTTGGTGTGTCCAAGATGAAAACGCTTCGAACCATCATGAGTCATCTGAAGCTACTGGGCCGTTTAACTGTGCAGCGATTCGCTCACCTGATGAGGTTTGCAAGAGTTGATCGAAGCTGAGTCTGCTGTTGATGCAAAGACTTGCAGTGAACCGCCGCTGTTTCGACTGTGTACGTGTGATTCGACTGTGTACGTGTGAGTTGTGAGTGAGTGTTTAGTTTCCGTTTGTGTTGCATTGTTCCCGTTCGTACCGGACACCTCCGGACTCAGGGTTTTTGAAAGGTAAAACGATGAATCAGAGAATAAGCCTTCCTTCTGATCAGGATGCCACGGGTCGAACCTTTGGTCCGGAGGAACTGGAAGCACTGCGAGAATGCCTGAACACGGGAACATTGACGAGCACGAAAGGGAATTTTGTTCGCCAGCTGGAAGTTGAATTCGCGAAGATGCTGGGGGCAAAATTTGCATATGCCTGTTCCAGTGGAACAGCGGCCGTCCATTGCGCGATTGCGGCAATCAATCCGGAACCGGGTGATGAAATCATCACCACGTCAATCACTGATATGGGTGCATTGACTCCCATCCTGTATCAGGGCGCCATTCCGGTTTTTGCTGACGTCGATCCAAATACATACAACGTCACGGCTCGCACGATTGAACGCTGCATCAGCGATCGAACGAAAGCGATCATCGTGACTCACCTGTTCGGAAATCCATGCGAAATGCATGCGATCATGGAATTGGCTCGCAGTCGGAACATCCCGGTGATCGAAGACTGTGCCCAGGCATTTTTGTCAACATACGGTGATCAGTATGTTGGCACAATTGGCAGTGTGGGTTGCTTCAGCCTTCAGCAGGGAAAGCACATTACCACCGGAGAAGGTGGCATTGTTGTGACAAATGACGAAGCAATCGCTCGTCGAATGTACCTCTACATCAACAAGGCGTGGGGTTACGGCGATGCGAAGCCGGACCACTATTTCATCGCTTTGAATTATCGAATGAGTGAGCTTCAGGGGGCAGTTGCATTGGCACAGCTGCAGAAGCTGGAGGGGGTCGTTGCTTCGCGTACTCGTCTTGCCAATGCACTCACAACCGAATTGTCGGGTGTACCTGGGATTTCAACACCTGCGCTGACTCCCAACACGGTGCATACCTATTGGAAGTATTGTCTGCGAGTTGACGAAAGTGTGATTCCGGGCGGAACAGTGGCTCTGGGCGCAGCGTTGAAGGATTCAGGAATCCTGTGTGCTCCTCGATACATTCAGAAGCCTGCGTTTGCCTGCCAGGTCATAAAGGATCAGTGCACGTTTGGTAATAGTCGCTGGCCGTTCACTTTGGCTCGGCCGGAAGCTGTGGATTACAGCCGCGGTCTTTTCGAAGGCACGTGGAATGCGCTTGAGCACGTATTGGTTCTTCCGTGGAATGAAAAGTACACCGATGAACATATTCAGTATCTTGCGGACAACATCCGGAGAGCAGTGTCTTCGCTGACCGGTCAGACGGTTGCCGCAGCTCGCTGAGTTCTTTCACTTCATCTGACATTGTTCATCAGCGTTCATCAGCCACCTGACCTGACGGCACAGGTGGCTGTCTATGGAGACATTTCATGATCACACCATCACCGGTTCGATTTGTAATTGTAGGCGCAGGCGGAATTTCTCGTGCTTATGCTCAGGCGTTTCAGCAGACAATGCCAGGTCATCTGGTGGGTGTCGCTGACATTCGGCCTGAAGCAGCGAGTGAAGTGGCAGCGATCGTTGGGGCTCGGGCGTTTTCTTCGGTCGAAGAGATGATTGCGGAACTTCGGCCTGAAGCAGCCGTAGTTTGTACACCTCCCTCTACACATCCGGAGGTTTGCCTGAGGCTGATGGAGAGCGGAATACATGTGCTCTGCGAAAAGCCACTCGCGGTGAACTCTGTTGAAGCCCGGAGAATGGCAGATGCAGCGGCCCGATTTGGTGTTGTGTTTACGATGGGTTCCAAGTTTCGCTTTGTTGCGGATGTTCAAAAGGCTCGAGAGATAATTGATGCCGGAACACTTGGGGAAATAGTTTTCTATGAGAACACTTTCGCGGGATTTGTTGACATGTCGCGTCGCTGGAATTCTCAGCCAGCGATCAGCGGCGGCGGAGTCCTTATCGACAATGGTACACATTCGGTCGACATACTGAGATATCTGTTGGGTCCCATTCGCGAGCTGCAGGTTGTGGAAGGTCGTCGAGTTCAGAACCTGCCGGTTGAGGATACTGTGCATCTGTTTGCGAGAACTGAAGGTGGTGCAATGGGGGCCATCGACCTGTCATGGAGCATGAACAAGGTTCAGCCGCACTTTATCAGTATCTATGGTTCAAAGGGGACTCTGTTTATTGGCTGGAAGGAATCGAAATTTAAGACATCTGACAGTCAGGACTGGACCGTATTCGGGCCCGGGTATGACAAAGTGGCTTCGTTTGCCAACCAACTGAAAAACTTCGCTGGTGCAATTCGCGGGACTGAAAGCCTGACGATTACTCCGGAAGATGCCGTCGCATCCGTACGCGTGATTGAAACTGCGTATGCAGCTCTGAAAACAGAGAAATGGCATGCAGTGAATTCCGTCTGTGGAACTGAACCACTGTCAGGCAGCCGAATGGCATCGCACGCGCATGCCTGCAGTGAGAACTGATCCCTGCGGAAGTCGTAACAGACTTCTGCCGAGTGCTCCGAGAGGGGCGGAGCACTCATATTGAGTATTCGATTGGAGGGAAACTGATGGTGGTTCGCGTGCATCCAACGGCAATTGTCGAAAGCAACGTTCAGCTGGGTGATGGAACATCTGTCTGGGACAGTGCTCATATTCGTCATGATACGATTCTGGGCGAGCAGTGTATTGTCGGAGGAAAGTCTCTGATCGCATATGATGTCCGTATCGGAAACCGATGCAAGATTAACTCAAATGCCTATCTCTGTAATGGCGTCACTCTGGAAGACGGGGTGATGATCAGTGCGGGCGTAATCTTCACGAACGATCGATTTCCACGTGCGGCAACTCCGGACCTGACTGAACTTCTTTCGTCGGACCCGGATGAGCATACGCTTCCGACGATTGTTCGGGAAGGTGCGACGATTGGTGCTGGGTCGATCGTTGGCTGCAATCTTGAGATTGGCAGATTCGCCATGATTGGAATGGGGTCGATAGTGACTCGGTCTGTTCCGGATTTTTGCCTGGCAATCGGTAGTCCCGCACGTGTTGTTGGAGCAGTATGTCGCTGCGGCGAGCCAACGATTCGCTTCACTGACAGTCTCGATTCCGCACCCTGCGAAGTCCGTTGTAAGTGTGGACGACGTTATTCAGTACACGGTCACGTTGTTACTGAAGTTTCCACTGCGGCGAGACAGGAATCAGTTCAATCAACTCGATGACCGCGAGCGGGCACCAAAGTCATCAGGAACACAACATGAATCATTCAGGTCGAGCTGACTCCAGGCAGGTGGGCGAAAACTGGGCAGTCGTCGGTGGCGGCGTCCTTGGTATGACAATCGCACTGCGACTGGCGCAGCGAGGGCATCGAGTCACACTGATAGAAGGGCGACAGAACCTGGGAGGAATGGCCGATGCCTGGCAACTCGGGGATATCGTCTGGGATCGTCATTACCATGTGACACTATTGTCTGATGCATTCACCTGTGGGTTGCTCAGGGAGCTTGATCTTCAGGACCAGATGCAGTGGGTCGTCACAAAGACGGGCTTTTTTACCGATGGCCGGCTGCATTCGATGTCGAATTCTGTTGAATTTCTGACATTTCCTCCGCTTGGACTGATCGACAAACTGCGACTTGGAGGGACGATCTTCTACGCATCTCGAGTCACGAACTGGAAAGCCCTTGAGAAGATATCGGTCGCCGAATGGCTGACAAAACTGTCCGGGAAGCGAACGTTTGAGAAGATCTGGCGACCGCTTCTGCGGGCAAAGCTTGGGGAAAGCTATCAGGAAACCTCAGCAGCCTTTATTTGGGCAACGATTGCCAGAATGTATGCCGCCCGACGTTCAGGCCTGAAGAAGGAAATGTTCGGCTACGTCCGCGGTGGATACGCAACGGTGATGGATCGCTTCAAGCTGCGGCTGGAGCAGTGCGGCGTGCGCATTCTGTGTAATGCCGCGGTTCGAGGAATTCAGTCGCTGCCGAATGGACAGGTTCAGGTACAACTTGCGGATGAAGCGATTCGATTTGATCGAGTTGTATCCACGCTTCCGTCACCTGCGGTATCTCGTCTCTGCAGCCAGCTTCCCCAGAAGGAACGCAGCCTGCACGACGGGATTCGATATCATGGAATCGTGTGTGCATCGGCGCTGCTCAGGAAAGGTCTGTCTCCGTATTACGTTACGAACATCACAGATGGTGGCGTTCCATTTACAGCAGTCATCGACATGAGTGCTTTGGTGGGTCCGGACGAACTTCGCGGCAATGGGCTCGTGTATTTACCGAGATATGTAGCTCCGGACGACGAACTCTTTGACAGAAGCGATGCTGAAATTGAGCTGGAATTCATTGCGGGTCTGCAGCAAATGCACCCTGGAATTTCAGCGGGGGATGTCAGAGCATTTCGTGTTTCGAGGATTCGGCATGTATTTGCTCTGCCAACGAAAGAGTTCTCAGATCGGCTGCCATCGATCGAGACTGGAGTTCCGAATTTGTATGCAGTGAACTCTGCACACATTGTCAACAGTACTCTGAATGTGAATGAAACGATTCGGCTGGCGGAAGAATTTGTGAAGACCTACGAACCGCATGATCGTCTGCGACAGGGGATTTCCGAAGAGCAGGACCAGCAGCGGCTGAGGAATACTCAGCGTCTTCTGGATTCAGTGTCCACTGTTGGCAGTTATGGTTCAGAGAGAAGGATCTGAAAACATGAAGACGACTCGTAGAAAGCCGCTGGCAAGTTTGTCGCTGGACCTGGACAACAAGTGGTCGTACATGAAGACTCATGGAGATCCCGGCTGGGAATCACTGCCAACGTATTTGCCGCTGGTTGTTCCAAGATTCCTCAGGGTTGCTCACGAACTGAACGTCCGTATGACAGTGTTCGTCGTTGGGCTGGATGCGACGCGTGAGGAGAACTTTGAATCCCTGGCATCAATTTCAGCTGCGGGACACGAAATCGGAAACCACTCATTTCATCACGAACCGTGGTTGCACCTCTACACGGAAGAGCAACTGGTTAGCGAGCTTGCAAAGACCGAAGAGTATCTTGAACGAGTGACCGGGCAGTGCCCAACGGGATTTCGAGGACCGGGATTCAGTTTCTGTGAAATGCTCCTGAAGGTTCTTGTACGGCGAGGATATCAATACGATGCTTCAACGTTCCCAACATTTCTTGGGCCGCTGGCACGAATGTACTACTTCATGACGGCACGCCTGAGCCACGAACAGCAGGAAGACCGGAAGCAACTGTTCGGAAAGTTCTCTGAAGGATTTCGCAGTCTCAGACCGTATATCTGGCAGTTCCCCGAAGGAAACCTGATTGAAGTTCCGGTCACCACAATGCCTGTGTTCAAAGTCCCGATCCACGCCAGCTACATTCTCTACCTTGCAACATTTTCTCAGTTGCTGGCAAAAGCCTACTGGAAGTTCGCACTCACGATGTGCCGAGTGTCAGGGGTTGGACCATCACTGCTGCTGCACCCGCTTGACTTTATGGGATGTGATGACGACCGGGAACTTTCGTTCTTCCCCGCAATGAATCGGCCGGCGGAACCCAAGATTGAACTGACTCGATGGATGATCCAGGAGCTTCAAAAACACTATGAAGTTGTCCCCATGAAGGAACACGCCGCTGCGGTTGCTGCCAAACAGCAAAGTCTGCGTGCAGCGACGAACGGCCAGCGGCTATCGGCCGAGCGCAGGAGAACCTGAAACATGAAGAGTTCCACAGAGCCCGGCACGTTGATAACTCAACGACTGCGACACCTGATCGTGCTCGCTGCGCTGCCGCTGTTCACACATTGGCTGATGCAGGCTCCGGTGGAACCAATCTTCTATGGGGACTCGAATCGTCATGTTGTGACGTCGATCTTCTTCCGCGACTTATTGACCGATCTTCCACTGTCGCATCCGCGACAATACGCGGAAGAATACTACGAGCAGTATCCGGCTCTCGGATTGCTGGTTTGGCCACCGCTGTTTCACGGAGCCTGTGGATTCCTGATGTTGATTTTCGGAACTTCTGCGGGAGTGGCCCGTTCACTGGTGGCGGCGAGTTTTGTTTCCTCGGCCCTCTCGGTCTTTCGACTCACGAAGAAAGCGGGCAACGAAGAGACTGCAACTGCTGCAACAATACTGTTCAGCATCCTTCCGATTGTATTCTCATATTCCCGCGATGTGATGCTGGAGATGCCGACACTGGCGCTCGTGCTGTTGTCTGTTGAGAGTTTCACGGGGTGGCTGGAAGAGAATCGATCACGATCACTTTACGCAGCTTCGGTATTTGCTGCTCTGGCAGCTTTGACTCGATTTGATGCTGTTTTGCTGATTCCGTTTTATGCATGTATGCTGACGTTTCACAGGAAGTGGAGACAATTGATCTGCAGGCACACAATTCCCGCAGTGGTTGTTGCTGTAGTTATGCTGGCTCCTGTGTATGCCGTAATTCTGAAAGAAGCCGGACAGCTGCATCTTCGTCAGGCCAGTGAATCTGTTGGAGGTTCGGTCGATGGAACTCCCAATGCTCTGTTTGCGGCAAAGAATCTGACGTTTTATCCAATGGCGTTAGTTGAACAGTGCGGGTGGCTTACAGCGATGTTGTGTCCCGCAGGGCTGTTGATCGCACTGATGAAGCCAGGCAGAAATACTCAGTCGGTGTTTTTTTCACTTGCAGTAGCTACCTATGTCACGTTTACACCACTGGCTGAACTCCGCAGTCGACATGCCATCTATTGGCTGCCATCTGCAGCGTGGTTCTCGGTTGTTGCAGTAAAATGGTGTATTGATCAGCTATCCGGCTGCACTTCACGAACAGTTTCTTCTTCGCCTGAGGGCGGAACGAGTGTTCGAAGTGGTCGTGTAGTCTTCGTAAATGCCATCGTGTACTCAATTCTCTTTGCAGCGACATCTCGAGCGTCGCTTGCTCAGCCATCGTGGCGAGTCGAAGGCTATTCGGCTGCAGCCGAGTTTGTGCTTCGGAATACAGAACCCGGGGACAAGGTGTTCTTTGATGGCTGGTGGGACGGGAACTTCACATATCACATGAGGCATCTGGACGCGACTCGATCCAGGTACGTCGTTCGAGGTGACCGACTTCTGTATGACTTTGTGTGCATCCCATCGACCGATTTTCAACAGCATGTCGAGACTGAACAGGAGATGCTGCAGGCGTTGAGTGACGCGAACCCGGTGTACGTGGTGATTGAGAACCCACAGTTCTACGAAACCATAGAAATCGCTGAGAGGCTTAGAAAATTGATCGCATCAATGCCGGAAGTTTTTGAACCAGCTCAGACGATCCCGGTGAAAACGACACTCGAATCATTTCCCCGATTTGAGCTGCAGATCTTTCGATTCCATCGACATCAGGCAGAGCGGGCTTTGACACAGAGGACTCCAGAATGAGCAATATGCTTCGAGTGATGTTTGTGTACGGGACCAGACCAGAAGCCATAAAAATGGCACCATTGGTCAGGTATGCAGTCCGGAGTCGCAACATCCAGCCGATTGTGTGTGTGACGGGTCAGCACCGAGAAATGCTTGACCAGGTCAATCGGTATTTTCAGATCGTGCCGGACATCGATCTTAACCTGATGACACCTGGGCAGTCGCTGGGGACATTAACGGCTTCATGTTTGCTGAGTCTGACACAGGCGGTACGTGAGAATCGGCCGAATGTCATTGTCGGACAGGGAGACACGACCAGTGCAATGTGTGCGTCGATTGTCGCATTTTATGAGCAGATTCCGTTTGTGCATGTGGAAGCTGGACTACGAACAGCATCGGTTGATTCGCCCTTCCCGGAAGAATTCAACCGTCGCGTTTGTTCACTGACAACCGCCCTTCATTGTGCACCGACAAAGTCGGCAGCGGATAACCTGCTTCGAGAGGGCTACTCTCCTGATCATGTTGTGGTGACCGGCAATCCTGTCCTTGACGCGCTTCGTATTGCGGTGGAACAGGAGCGGGTAAACGCAGGGCAGTGGGTTTTGAAGTATCCGGATATCGCTGGCCGACCGATGGTGTTGATTACCGCACATCGACGAGAAAATCACGGAGATGGAATCCGACAACTGTGTGAAGCGATCGCGCGCCTGTCAGATACATTCCATGCAGTCCAGTTTGTATATCCTGTGCACCTCAATCCAAATATTCGGCAGCCTGTTCACGAACGGCTTTCCGGACGGGGCAACGTTCATCTCATCCCGCCTGCTGACTATCCGGAATTTGTCTGGCTGATGGATCAGGCAACTCTGATTTTGAGTGACTCGGGAGGCGTGCAGGAAGAAGCACCATCCCTGCGAAAGCCGGTGCTCGTGACTCGAGAGAGCACAGAGCGTCCTGAGGCCGTTGAAGCGGGAGCGACTCGGCTTGTGGGAACAGATCCTGATCGTATCGTACGTGAGGTGACCAATCTGCTGACAAACCGGGAAGCGTACGAGCAGATGCAGGTGGAACAAAACCCATATGGCGACGGCAGAGCTGCTGATCAGATCATGACACTGATTCAGCAGAGGTTCTCTTCAGCCGCCGTTTCCGAACTTCACAACGTGGCTGGCTCATTCATTGCAGCCGGTCGCTGACATTTATTGGCTGGTGAATCAATCGATATCTGCGAGAGCGATTCGCACCTGGACGATTTCGTCGCGAACGGCCTTAAAGGCATCAACAACGCGGGGGTCAAAGTGTGAACCACTGCCTTCGTCAAGGATTTCAAAGCATTTTTCAACGGGAAACGCTGGCTTGTAGGGGCGTTTGTTGCTGAGAGCATCGAAGACGTCTGCAACTGCCACGACTCGACCGCTGATCGGGATTTCTTCTCCCTTGAGGCCAATTGGATATCCGGTTCCGTCCCAGCGTTCATGGTGCGTCAGAGCGATTTCGGCAGCCATCCGCAGGAGCGGTGATGATCCGACTCGAATCATGAGTTCACCGAGTGTTGTGTGCGAACGAAGAGTATGGACTTCGTGCATTGACATTGGTTCAAAGGCTCGTTTGCCAAGCCCCACATGTCGCTGCATGATCTCAAATTCTTCGGGCGTGAGCTTGCCGGGTTTCAGAAGAATCGAATCGGAAATGCCGATCTTGCCAATGTCATGGAGAGGGGCCGCATCTTCGATGAGTTGAGCAGTCTCTTTGTCCAGATTCAGCTGCCGAGCAAGCAGACCGGAGTATCGGCCAACTCGAATGACGTGTCTGCCGGTTTCATTGTCGCGATATTCCGCGAGTCGAGCAAGGCATTGAATCAGTTCCGAGCGCGATGCCAGCAGTTCAGCGGTACGGCTCTGGACCTGACGCTCCAGTTCCCGATTGTATTCTCTCAACTGGTCCACATGGGATTTCAGGAGCAGAGCGTTTCGAACGCGTGGGAGGAGTTCGGTCGTTCGAAGCGGTTTTGTAAGGAGTTCATTGGCCCCGAGTTCAAGGGCTTCCGCGCGAACTGATTCATCATCCGAGGCCGTGACCATGATCATTGGAATGCGAGACAGGTCCGGATCAGCGTTGACTGCTCTCAGGATGTCGAGGCCGCACAATGGCATGCAGACGTCACAAAGAATGACATCCGGCAGCTGAATCAGGATTGTTTCAAGGGCGGTCTCACAGTGTGTATGAGTAATTACCTGCCTGTAACCGGCCTGTCTCAACGACTTCTCAAGAATTCTCGCGTTGATGGGTTCATCGTCGATGATCAACAGCTTGGCATCCAGCACATTTCTCACCCTCGCATTCACGGAGGGTTTTCCCGACTTTTCGCTCCATTCCGGTGCATTTAGATTCGGAAGTTGAATATCTCTTGCGTACCGATCGTGTTCCGCTGGCAGACGATTTGAAACACCTGGATCGGAAAGCATGGTGAAAGGCTGACTCATAATTTTGTCATGGAATCTCGAATCATAGGAACTGCATGAAGACATCGAGACATTTCTGTCTGAACTTGCCTGATATCCTCCAGGAACTGTTCAGGATCGGGATCCCCCGCACGTTCCTGTCGTTCTACTCGCGCTGACAGTTCAAACAGGCGGTCCGCGGAGAGATGTCCAGCGACGCCCTTAATGGAGTGAGCGAGTCGTTTGAGGCTTTGAAGATCATTGTCGGCCAAAGCGGTTTCGATGGCATCAATACTTTTGATGGCACGTTCTTCGAACATTGTGAGAAGTTCTGTCGCGAGCTGGACATCGTTAAAGCAGGTCTGAAGCAGTTGGGCTCGATTGAAACACGGAAGCGGATCTGAAACAGCATGGGACTTTTGCGAACCTGCGGCACGACCAGGCGATAGCGGTCGGGCGGCGGGGATCTCCTCCCGGGTCAGCATCTGCGGCATCCATCGTGCCATCACTCGAAGGAGTTCACTATGCTGCACGGGTTTGGAAATGAACTCGTCCATTCCGGCACTCAGGCACGCATCACGATCGCCGGAGACCGCGTTTGCAGTGAGTGCTGCGATGGGGAGAGGCTTTCCGTTTCGTGACATTCCCCCAGTTTGTTGTTCCCGAACCCGGATTTCGAGTGTTGCGGACAGTCCATCAAGTCCTGGCATCTGACAGTCAAACAGAGCGAAATCGTAAGACCTTGATTCTGCCTGCTGAATCGCGGCGTAGCCATCCGAAACGATTGTAAACTCGAATCCGTACCTCGTCAGCAATTCTCGAATCACAACCTGATTAATATCGTTGTCTTCAGCCACAAGGATCCGACAGCCATGGCCGGAGTGTACTGGCGGAAGTGGTCGACCCGGATCGACGGAGTCGCCGATGACTGCGACAAAACTCGGGTCACTGCCGGGTTCCGGAACAACAGCCGTAATTGCTTCCAGAAGTGCTGTTCGGCGGACAGGCTTTGGAATGATGGCTCCGGAGGTCACGTGTTGCGTCAGCGGGCTCAGTCCCTGTTCGCCGATGGTGGAGCATAGAATCAATGGTACAGAGTCTGGAGATCGCAGGAGTTCATCTCTCAGAATCGCCTGACAGGACTTTGAAAGGCTGCAATCCGCAACAACAAATTGGAATTTTGTTTTGTTTTTTCTGGCAGATTCGAATTCAATGGCAGCCGCTTCACCGGAATTGACGATCACCGATGCGAATCCAAGGCGATGGAGAAGTAGACAAAGAGCTGTGGACTCAATTGCGCTTTTGCAAAACACGAGTACTTGTTCCCGACTCACAGGCGAGACGTGGGGCATCGTCTGTTCAGAACGTTCATTCGTTTTGAGTTTGATGCGAAACCAGAAGTTTGCTCCTTTGCCTTCCGCACTTTCAACGCCGATTTCTCCTCCAAAAAGCTCTGTGAGTTGACGAGCGAGCGCCAGTCCCAGTCCGGTTCCCCCGAACCGCCTTGAGGTTGAGATGTCTGCCTGAGAATATTGTTTGAACAGTCGATGCTGTTGTTCGGGGGGAATGCCAATTCCCGTATCCTGAACCTCAAATCGGATCGTGCAGTCACTCTGCGTTGATTCTTCAAAGACCGTCCGAATGAGGACACTGCCATGCTCGGTGAACTTAATTGCATTTCCGGCGAGGTTTACGAGTATCTGTCGGAGTCGGACCGGGTCGCTGAACACACGTTCGGGAAGGCGTGGATCCAGTTGGCAGCAGAAGTCAAGTCCCTTCAGTTGGGCGCGGAGAGCCATCATGTCGGCGACATCTTCGATGAGTTCGCAGATGTCGAAGGGGAGAATCTCCAGATCCAGCATACCGGATTCAATCTTTGAGAGATCAAGGATACCGTTGAGAAGATTGAGCAGGCAGGTGGCTGAGGACTGTGCGCTTCTGAGGAATCGTTTTTGCTCATTGTCCAGTGAAGTCATTGAAAGGATTTCAAGCATACCACTGATGCCATTCAGAGGTGTGCGGATCTCATGACTCATGTTTGCCAGAAACTCGCTTTTGGCCCGACTTGCTCGCTCTGCGACTTCTTTCGCGGCACTGCGTTCCTGGACTGCCCGTTCCAGGCTGGCGAATTGCATCGCGTACTGTTTCTTAAGTAACGCTTTTGCTGACAACGTCATCGCCATTTGCCGCAGTTCTACAGCTTCAAATGGTTTTCGTAGAATCAGCAGTTTGTCCGTATATCCGAGTCTCTCCACAATTTCCCGCCACGAATAATCTGAATAGGCGGTGCACAGAACAATGTCGAGCGTTGGGTCCAGTTTCCAGAGTTCTTCGATCGTTTCGACACCATTCCATCCGGGAGGCATTCGGACATCGACGAACGCCACACTGTACGGTTCACCATTTGCGATGGCCGCTTTCAGCATTGCAAAGGCTTGTTGTCCCTGAAACGCTGAGTGCAGAATGTAGGATACGTCGGGAGACTCACGGTCTGTGTCGACAGTTGTCCCGAAGAGTTCAAGTTCGGTGTTTCGCAGTACGTCGCATCTCGGCCTGCCGAGGAGTTTGCGAAAGTCTTCATGAATCGCGGGGTTATCATCGACGACCAGAATTCGATGAGTCATGGCCTGGACGGGATTCAAGCGACAGCTCCTTCCAGCACCAATGCTGCGGGCAATTCAATTCGGAAAGTTGCACCGTGCCCTGGTCCATCGCTTTGAACCTGAATTTGACCGCCATATGACTGAATTGTGTTGGCGCAAAAGTGGAGCCCAAAACCGTGGCCGTTGGATCGTGTTGTGAATCCGTGAGAAAACAGCTTTTGTGCGGTTTCCGGGGTAATTCCCGTACCGGTGTCCTGAACGCAAATCTGGAGTGAGCCATCAGTGTTCAGCAGTGAAGAAATGTTGAGCTTTCTGCTGTTGTGCGGGACTTCACGCAACGCCTGAACTGCGTTGCGTATCAGGTTCACCATCACCTGCGTCATTCTGTTACCACTGAGAAGCAACGTTGGTTTGGCATTCAGCCGAGTCTCCACTTCAATTCCGTGGCGCTGAAGTTCATTGTGAGCAAGTCGGAGAGAGTCGTTGATCAATTCTTCAAGTTCTACTTCCTGACGGCAATAGACGCCCCCGGCCATCGTTTGTTGTTCTGCAATTGCATCACGAATGTGGCGGATGGTTTCGTGAAGTCGCGTCACTTCTTCAAGATTGTCGCGACGTTCCTGCTGAAGGTGTTCATTCAGGCCGCTCAGGTACTCAATCAGTCTCTGACCACGTGAATCAGTCTGGAAAAAATCCGCAGCATTGCTTTTCTGTTCCGAAAGAAGTTGCGTAGCTTTCTCCAGTCCCGGCAACCGGGAATCACGGAGCCGTTCGCCGATCAGTTCTGTTGAGCAGCTCGTGGAGTTGACGGCGTTGCCAACATTGTGCAGCACCTCTGATGCGATTTCTGCCATACCGGCCCGATGAGCGTTTTCTTCAACTTTACGTCGAGTTGTGGCCAGATTGTGGACCATTTCGTCAATGGTTCTTGCAAGAGTCCCGATTTCATCTTCACGATTCAGGTTGAGTCTCGCGTTGAGATTGTCGTTCCTGCCGATATCAACGGCATGAGTCGCCATTTTCTGAAGTGGGCTAACGATACGCTTCTGAAGAATGAGGCCCATACCAAGGAGCGTCATGAAGCCACTGATCAGATTACAGGCCGTTGCTGCTCGTGCCGCCGCCGCTCCCTGAAGTGTGATCCGACGAGGGAGTTCAACTCTCAACAACAGAACCGGGTTCCCGAAATAGTCGTTCACCAGAGTGAATGCCTGGAGTGTTCGTTCGTCACGCTTGCTGGTCCGGATCAGAAAACTCCGAGCCCCATCGGAAGTTCTCAGGGCGTATGTTCTTTCCGTATCGTTGCTTTGCAGGGCAGTCGCCATAAGCGCGGCGTCCGAGGGGATGTCGGGTGATTTCATGTCCCACAGATTCAGGTTGACGTGAGTCTGAGTCGAGAGTGATTCAACGTAGGTCGAAGTCAGAAACCGTCCCATGATGACCGTACCGCAAATCGGTCCTGCTCGCTTCGTTGTGATCAGTGGACGGGACGCGATGAGCATCGGGCCCTGAGAAGTGTGAATCATACCACGACGACTTCCATCATTGACTTCTGTGTGTCCTGTGAATCCGGAATCGCCACTCTCGAAGGACTGAAAGAGATCCGGCACATCAATCTTTGCCAGCGTTGAAGAATGACGACAATCTCCCCAGACAATTTTGTCCTGAGTATTCAGGATGCAAAGGAGATTTGTACTCGTATTCGTGAAGGTCTCCGGGATCAGGTTCGTTTGCTGATAAAGTGAATTTCCATCCTGGGCAAACCTGTATGTGTCGTCCCATGATGCCCAGTCGTTTGCCAGACGAGACAGGTTCTCGATTTCGCCATGCATCGCATCAATGACACGGTCTGCATTTCGTTGCGCAGCTTCAGCTTCAATTTCAGCAAAGGCAGGCATCATGACGAGAGCCTGAATAGCCCAGGTCGATGAAGCGAATACCAGCGACAGGACAATCAACAGGAGGGCAATCTGATTACGAAGGGACATTCAGACGTTTCCGGTTTTGTGAGACAACAATACTCCATGTGTGCCAGTCTGAAACGGGCTTTGCTTTGACGAAACGTAGAACGCAGCGTTCAGCGGGGCGCTGGATGCGGAATGGGAATTGCTGGGATTCAAAAAAGCAATCGAGGCAAAATCGTTAGACGCGTTACCCCGGGGAGGAAGTCAGGGAGGGGATTTCCCTTACAAAATACTGGAAATCCGTGATCAATTCTCATCTTGCCGGCTTGAGGGGGTTCCCCATAAAATCCGCGGCGTCTATGCCTGCACACGGATGTGCATGGCGAGTCGGGGATGATTGGACACCCGCGAAGTACCATGAAACTGCTGCAGCGATACATTTTGGGAGAACTGATTCGAGTCTTCCTGCTGCTCGTCATCGTCTTGACGGTGATGCTGGTATTCGTTGGATTGTTTCGCGAAGCGACTGAACAGGGCCTCGGGGTGGTTCAGATTCTTCAGATCATGCCCTTCGTGGTGCCCAGCATGTTGCCGTTCACAATACCGGCGACACTGCTGCTGGCTGTCTGTGTTGTGTACGGTCGAATTTCGGGTGACCTGGAGGTCACGGCTGCCAAGGCCGCCGGTATTAGTGCCATGGAATTGCTTTTTCCGGCATTCCTGTTGGGAAGTCTTCTGGCGGTCGGGTCGTTTTCTCTGACGAATTACGTCATCCCATGGGCCGTCGGAAACATCGAACGGATTGTCACTCAGGCGATGGAAGACATCTTCTATGATGTTCTTTCCACTCAACATTCCTTCAGCGATCCCGGCAATGGCTACTCGATTACCGTTCATGACGTGAAAGACAGGACATTGCTGGACGCGATGTTCTGTTATCGAATGGAAAATCACCAGCAGTACATGGTTCGAGCGCAGGCTGCTCGAATTCGATTTGATCTGGAAAGGCAGCAAATCCAGTTGTTGCTGAAAAACGCAACTCTGACTCGTCCCGGCTCAACAGAAGCTGGTGAGCTGGATCGATATGAGCTCTCATTTCCTCTGCCACAGGCAATTGGTAAAGAAAAGGCTCGGCATCTGACAATCGAAGATCTTCGAGTTCGGATTCATGAATGTCTTGAAGAGCGTGGATTGATTCAGCAGCAGGTACGGCAGGAAGCCGCATTAGCGCTGCTCACCGGTGAAGTTCACCAGCTCAAAGGTGAAGCGATGGAGAATCTGCGAGGACTTGAAGCCCGAAACCTGAGCAACGAGCGTCGATTCCGAACAGAAACACATAGTCGGTTCGCAATGGCTTCCTCCTGTCTGTTCTTTACTCTTGTCGGCGGACCATTTTCGATGCTGCAGGCTCGCCGGCAATTCATTACCAGTTTCATCATGTGCTTTCTGCCAATTCTCGTGATCTACTACCCTGTGATGTTCCTGATGCTGAATCTCAGTAAGACAGGAACAATTGAACCATGGTGGTCAATGTGGGTTCCCAATTTCATTTTGCTCGTTGTGGGGCTTGCTGTTCTCCGAAGGGTTGTAAAACACTAGCAAGACCAGCAACCACGGCCGTTTTTCGAGTTGCAAAAAAGTGGATCTTTACGTCCGCTTTTGAGGGGCTGCCTGGGAAGGGCTTCAGTGTCGACTCCTTTAGGAGTGTCCGCACCTGCACATCGAACGCACAAAGAACGGGTTGATCACCGAGTAATGCGGGACTGTTCATTGGGAATCAGGCACCAAACGAACGAGAATGGTTGTGAAGATTCGTTGAAACACAGTAAAGTCCTCGACCTCTTGAATTCAACTTCCCGGTAGATCACACAGGTGACGGAGGACAGGAAGAAACATGTCGGAACGACCGCACTCCAGCACAGGCAGCGAATCAGTCGTCACAGCTTCCGGATTTCGAACAGCACCAGATCCGAATGAAACGGGATGGCCGGGCGGTGTTCCTTACATCATTGGAAACGAGGCGTGTGAGCGGTTCAGTTTCTATGGCATGAAAGCCATTCTGCAGGCCCACCTGACGATTCTGTTTGCGGCCCAAATGCTTGCAACGAAGGGATCCGAACTGCTTCCGGCTGAGCAGGAACTTGCTGAAGCGAATGCTCAGCACATGGGGCATCTGTTCATGGCTGCCGTTTACGCGACTCCCATGATTGGGGCAATCATTGCTGACCGACTGTTGGGTAAGTATCGAACAATTATGTGGCTGTCCCTGGTGTATTGCGCGGGGCATGCGGTTCTGGCGGTCGGTGAGAATTCAGTTGTTGGCATGGCGATTGGTCTGGGTCTGATAGCGATTGGATCCGGGGGTATCAAGCCCTGTGTATCAGCAAATGTGGGAGACCAGTTTGGACGCGGGAACAACCATTTGGTGCAGAAGGTGTTCCAGTGGTTCTACTTCAGCATTAACTTCGGATCATTTTTCTCAACGCTTATCATTCCGCTGCTGAACCGCCATTACGGCCCGAGCGTCGCTTTCGGCTTGCCGGGGGTGTTGATGTTCATTGCGACGATCCTGTTTTGGATGGGTCGCAGGAAGTTCATTCATGTGCCTCCAAATCCCGGTGGAAAACTTGGATTGCTGGATTCCGTAAGTTCCCTGTTGCTGTTTCTGGGGCTGATGGGTATCCCAATGTTTTTTGCAGAGTTCCTGGGAACGGTCGGATGGGTAATTGCGTCTGTGGTCTGTGTTGGAACAGGACTGTATGTCTTCAAGGTCCGCCAGGGCATTAAAGCGGACAATGGGTTTCTTTCAATTATGCTTCACAGTGCGGAAGCGTTTTCGAATGGAGGCAATAAGGCTGCAGCAGCGGAGGCGCGTCAGAATCCTGACGCGGAGGACATTCAGAAGAACTTCTTCTTTGCGTCTGCCGCGAAGAAGTTTGGGCCTGAAGTCGCAGAAGGTCCGCTGGCGGTGCTTAGGATTCTGAGCGTGTTTTTTCTGGTCAGTGTGTTTTGGGCCCTGTTTGATCAGCACGCGACCAGTTGGGTGCGGCAGGCACAGGAGATGGATCTGATTGTCTGGAGCTATGAGCTTGACGCAAGTCAGATTTCGGCCATGAACGCTTTAATGGTGATGATGCTGATTCCACTGAACAATTATCTGTTCTATCCTGGAATTGAAAAGCTTGGATATCGGCTGACATCACTGAGAAAGATGACGATCGGGATGGGGACCGCTGCCTTTGCATTCGTGGCTGCGGCAGTCCTGCAGATGCTGATCGACAATGCGGGCCCTGGTAAGGTCCCCGTGCTCTGGCAGGTGGTGCAATATCTGATCATGACGCAGGCGGAAGTGATGGTGTCGATTACCGGTCTTGAGTTCGCGTATACTCAGGCGCCTAAGACAATGAAGTCCACAGTAATGGGGTTCTGGCTGTTGTCAGTTTCGTTTGGCAACATACTTGTGGCGGTGTTGAGTCGATTCGAGAGCCTCACGCTGCAGAACTTCTTCTGGGTGTTTGCGGGATTGATGGCATTGGCATCGATTCTGTTTGCGGTATTTGCCATGTTCTACAAATACCGGGACTACTCGAAGACTTAAAGGGCTTGGCGAGCATGCGGATTATCCCGGTCATTGATGTCAGAGACGGAATTGCGGTCCATGCCGTTGGTGGACACCGCGATTACTATCGTCCCGTGGAAAGTGCGGTCTCAGAATCAAGCGACCCTGTGCGTATGCTGACAGTGCTTAAGCGTCGATTTCAGATTGGTCACTGTTACGTGGCCGATCTGAATGGTCTTCAGCATCGAAAGCCTGCGAAATGTCAGCTTGCAGAAATGTCACGGGTGGGAGTTCCGCTGCTGATTGACGTAGGTGTCCGTACTGTGGAAGACATCGAAGACCTGCAGGACGTGGTCGTCGATCGAATCATTCTGGGATCAGAGACGGTACCCTCACTTTCGTTTGTTCGAGAGTGTGTGACTCGTTTTGGCGCAGACCGACTCACGTTCAGCGTTGATATGCGGGATGGTGCAATGCTGACTGAGAATCCGGACTGGCAGGGTATGGCCCCTGGCGAATTGGCCGGATTGGTTATTGAAGCCGGGATTCGCGAGCTGATTCTGCTTGACCTCGCTGCGATTGGAACTGGTCGAGGCGTTTCCACATTGCCGCTCTGTCGGCAACTAAGACAGAGGTTCTCGTCACTATCTGTCATCGTTGGCGGCGGCATTCGATCGGTGAGTCATCTGCATGAGCTTGAGCAGGCTGGTGCTGATGGTGCTCTGGTGGCTACTGCACTTCATAACGGCACAATCACGCTGACTGACTTTCAGAAATTTGGTTCCGGCCGGTTGCGTACCGCCTGACATTGGTATGAACTATGGAACTGACGAAGCCTGAATTGATACAGAAAGCCAGGCGATACCTCGGACGTCGGGATCCAGTTCTACGCGATGTAATGAGACGGGTTGGAGAGTTCAGTCTCAGGATTGAAAGCGGCGGGTATGAAGTGCTCGTACGCGCAATCATTTCGCAGCAGATTTCGACAGCAGCCGCGAAGACAATTCGCCAGAGGCTGGAAGAGTTGATGCCAAAGAAGAAGATTCAACCGGAATCAGTTAGTCGGCTGAGTGACGAACAACTTATACAGGCTGGGATCTCGACGCAGAAGCGAGGATATCTTCGTGATCTGACCCTGAAGACACTCGACGGAACGCTCAATTTTAAACGAATTGCGGCAGCCGATGATGAATCAGCGATTGAAGAACTGATTATGGTTCGCGGGGTAGGGCGATGGACCGCGCAAATGTACCTGTTATTCAGTCTGGGGCGTCCGGACGTCTTTGCACCAGATGACCTCGGACTAAAAAATGCATGTCGGCATCTTTATGGTCTGAGTGAGTCGCCGGCAAGGGCTGAACTGGAGGAACTCGCCGAGCGATGGGCACCATGGCGGAGTATCGCCTCATGGTATTTGTGGCGGGCTGCAGATCAGGGGCTGTTATCCGAAAGACAGGGCTAGTTGCATGCGTCTGGGAATGATGCAGCCGTACTTCTTTCCCTATATAGGCTACTTCTCGTTAATGCGGGCAACGGATCGCTGGGTCATTTTTGATACTGCGCAATATATTCGGCGTGGATGGGTGAATCGCAATCGCGTACTCAGTGATGGACGCGATCCATGGAAGTACGTTCGGGTGCCGGTGGTGCATAGTTCCAGGGAGACGTCAATTCTCGATACTCTCGTTGATATGCGTCAGTCGTGGATTCCGGAACTGATCAATCAACTGGACGCGTACCGTCGACGCCGAGCACCCTTCTATGGTGAAGTTCGGGACTGGCTGATTGAAGTCCTTGAGATCGAAACTGGTCGTCTGCTGCAGAGCTCGGCTGATGGGCAGGTCTTGCGACTTTGTGACCTGTTGGTGGCCCTGCTGAAAGCCACCTGTGGTTTTCTGGAGATTCCGGTTCAACTGACGCGATTCAGCGAGTTGCAGCTTCCCATTCCTGATACAGCAGGTCCGGGTGACTGGGCCCTGGAAACCGCGCGACTTCTGGGAGCGGGTGAATACATCAATCCACCGGGAGGGCGCGAGTTGTTTAGCGCTGAGGCCTTTCGGGCATCAGGGATTCAGCTGACATTTCTGCAGCATCGACTGCCAGTGTATGCCCAGGGGCACCACGAATTCATTCCCGGTCTTTCAGTGATCGACGTGATGATGTGGAATTCTCAGCCGCAAATCCAGCAGATGTTGAATGAGTATGATCTTACGTCTGGCCATTGAACCTATTTCTGCAGGAGAATCGCCATTTCAACATTGAGACCCGGACCAAACCCCAGCATAACGCAGGGGAATTCCGCATTGCGATGCTGAAGTTCTTCGAGGATAAACAATACAGTCGGGGAACTCATGTTCCCGCATCGTCCAAGGATTGTGCTCGATGGTTCGATTTGATCTTCAGAAAGGCCGAGTGATTCTGTGCAGGCGCTGAGGATTCTGGGGCCGCCTGGATGAATGACCCATGAGCGGACATCGTGGCGACTGAGTTGATGCTGGCTCAGGAACGCATCAATGGTTGTGGGAAGCATGTTCGTAATGATCTGCGGGACTTCCGGAGAGAGTGTCATCTGGAAGCCATGGTCTCCGATTCTCCAGGTCATCATATCTGCGGTTTCGGGCAGAACTGAAGATGCATTTGCCTGGACCAAAAGACGAGGGTGGTTTCTGCCTGTTGTAAGTAGCGATTGACTGCAGCCGACAAGTGCGGCGGCACCATCGGCAAAGAGCGAGTTTGCCACGATTCTCTGGGGATCCCAGCCATACTGGTGGTGAAGGCTGCAAAGTTCGAGAGCGCAGATCAGAATCACAGAGTCCGGTTCGGCAGTTGCAAATGCTCTGGCGACACGAATTGCATTCAGAGCACCATGACACCCCATGAATCCAACATGAGTCCTTGAAACTGTGGGGCGAAGTCCGAGTGAATCGAAAAGGCTGAGATCAAAGCCTGGAGCGGAGAATCCACTGCACGAAACAGTGATCAGGTGAGTAATCTGCTGAGGGCTGACTTCAGCAGCCTGGAGTGCTCGAAGGCACGCCTTCGTCGCCAGCGCTGGAGCCTCACGTTCGAATTTCTGCATCCTTGCTGCAGTCCCGGGGCCTCGATTCGATGGATCGTCGGACGGGGAATAGAACGACTGAGAAATCGCATCTCGATGTGTCGAAGAATCCAATACGACGCTGTTTCGGGATCGAACTCCCGACCTCCGATAGAGCGCTTTTACCAGAGTTTCTGCTCTGTCTGAATCGGCTTCTCCTGAAAGACAGGTCCCGGCGAAGGTCGCGGCGTCCGCCTGTTCGATTGAGTGATCCGGGAGGGCGGTACCCAACCCGATGATTTCAAAATGAGACATTTATGCTGCGTCCTTTTGTGACGTATAGCCATTTACAGTTGCAGCAAGCATTCCAGTTGCTGACGGAAACATGCGAAAGAAAGTGATCATAGGCTGAAGCATCCATGGTCTTCGCAGACCTGAAGAGAGCAGCCGACAAATTCCAAGTTTCCTGGAGATTGAACGACAATATGCACGTTCCCACGCAAGAGCTGCTGCACGACTCCAGCCGTTGCGACACACGTCAAGAGCTGCAGGCAAAGCAAGTGAAGCAGAGGCAAGCGCCCATGCGATTCCTTCGCCGGTGAACGGTTCTACGTACCCTGCTGCATCTCCGAGCAGAAGCAGCCGGTCAAGGGATCGTGGACTTGTATTTTGAGTCAGGGGCCGAGTTCCTCTGAGAGCCATTGCAGCCATTCCATTGGGGGGCAGTTCGCCGGCCTCTTCGAACAGACTGAGTAACGCGACAGCAGGGGAGTTCATGGACTTAAGGAACTCCGGGTCAACAGCTGCCGCTACGTTCAGTCTTCCATCTTCCAGCGGCGCCAGGCCCGCATACCCATGATTCCCAACAATCATGCGGATGAACTCATTCCGGCTTGTATTGGCTTGAATTTGCTTCGAGTCCGATTGGTCTGAAGGTGAGTCATCAACCGGACTAAGAATTCCTCCGAGTCCAACTCTGGAACCGTGCATGATCCTTGTTGTCAGTTGCGATTGTGAATCAAGGCTGGAGTGACCGAGACCGTCGCAGACCAGTACAACTCGGGCCTGAACTTCCCGCGTACCGACTTTGATTCTGCGAAGGCTCTGCCCACTATTTGTCATTGGACCCGCGACCTGCGCGGATACTCCATCGACAAATACACACCCTGCTTCGACTGCCTGTCTGACAAGGAGCTGATCGAGCGTCCCGCGAGAGATGGACCATGATTCTCTGAGAGGTACGACTAACTTCTGATGTCGCACACTGATTGTGATGCCGTCAAGTCTGCGAGCGCCAGCAGTGAGTATTCCGGACCAGATGCCTGCATCTTTCAGGAATCCAACAGCTCTGCTGTTCAGGCAGCAGCCGCAGATCTTGTGGCGAGGGAATTTCTGTTTTTCAACGAGCAATGTGCGAAGGCCGGATCTGGCGCAAAGCAAGCCCGAGTATCCTCCGGCTGGACCGGCTCCGACAATCACGACGTCCCAGTCGGACTCATTCTCTACCCGTGCAAAGTTGGACTCAGTCATCAGTTTGCTCGACTCCACTGGAGCAAGAACCTCTGTGGCCAGTGGCGAGTGATTCTGCACGGCGAAAGGCGCGCGTAGTCTGCAATTTTGAGTGCTTCGGCCGTCGTGAAGGCACCTTCTACCGAAAGCGGACCGTCGATGTGAACGATACGGCACCGCGTAAGTATGCGACATCCTGCCCATGCCAGCCAATAGCCAAACTTTGAGCGAACAAGGTCATCAACGAGCACAAGCTGGCTGGCAGCGAGCCGCATTCCGTTCAGGAGGGATACTGCATCGTGCTCATCAAGATGATGGAGAAATAACGAGCACATAACCACGTCAAACTTCTGTTCCGGGAACGTCTCATTCAGGCAATCGTGGACTTCAAAACTGACGTTTTTGACACCAGCGATCCGTGCCTGTTCAGTGGCGTACTGCACGGCATCGAGACTGATATCCCAGCCCGTGAAGACGGCCGGTATCTCGTGTCCTGCAAATCTGCCGGCGAGCCTGCACAGAAGGTCGCCACCTCCGGAACCGACATCGAGTATTCGAAGAGGTTCACCAGTTGCCTTCGGCTGAACTGTTTTCAGAGCATTCCAGATCACGGAATCGGTCCTGCTCCACCAGTTTACACGCCGCAGACCGGCCAGGGCCTGCTGATGGGTTGCTCTGTCGAGAGCCGGGTCATCCATGAGTTCAGGCTGGCGCCTCCGTACGGATAGACGCATAGTATTATTCGTTTCTTCGAGCCATCCGTCGATAGACAGTCTGGTCTACCGCGTCGGACACGGCTTCCACATGGCCATCAGCAAAAAGGACATTAATCAGGTCTGCATGCCGGCTGTCGAGTTCACATTCGTCAGCGTCTTGTCGGTTGGGTCCAAGCCATGCATGACCAGTCATTCTGGCTTCTGCATCCTCACCATCCTGACGGACACCGAGCCATGTTGAAGGCAGCTTTCTGGCAGTTCGCTCACTTACAATCATCACGTGGCTTAAACCCTGGGTCAGGTCTTTCCAGCCGAGTCCATCGTTTTCAAGAAAAGTACCATTTCCCGAATGTCCGTCCACTGCATCCGGATCCGTGTTTCCAAAGATGCCAACGTAGTTCGCTGACGGCAGTTCAACAAGTACGGACGGCTCTGATGGTTGAACGCTGTGAACTTCATCATCCTGAGCAGCTGCGTACAGTGAGAACGACGGAGGAACGAGGTCAGAGGGGCAGATCATCATTGCCAGGGGAGTCTTTCGGATTTCAGCATGAGCTTCGGCATCGATACCCCTGGTATGGTCAATCGATTCATAGACCCCGGACTGTTCGATATGAGGAAGAATAACGGTTGTCCATGCCCATGCTGTTTGAGTTGTTTTGGATTCAGTCCAGCCAGGCGGCAGTCTAGTGTTCAGGTCGTGTGACTGATGCAGAGCAAGTCCAATTTGTCGCAGGTTGTTGGTGCAATGCAGGCGTCTCGCGCTTTCACGAGCACTCTGTACAGCAGGCAGTACCAGGGCGAGCAGCAAAGTCACGATCCCAATGACGACCAGTAACTCCAGGACTGTCATCCCATAGCGGTTTCGAGAATCCATGAGCTGATATCGGTTCGACCCATTTCTGGCGATTTTGGCCGATTTTTCTGACGAGGCGATCAAAATGCGGTCCTTTGATTCAGACCGTTGGACGGTAATGACTTTGGTGTGCTGTTTGTTGAGTGAGGATGTTCATGTAATCGGTGGTTGTCGATTTCGAAGTCTCTGACTGAGATCCCCATTCCTTTCAGGGCTGATGCGGAGACCTTTGGCCATGGGGAGACGAGTGATCTGTGGCTGGCATAGGGATTCACTGGCAGCCAGATGATTCCTAGGCCGATCGCTGCAATACACAGCAGAATCAAGCTGCGACCGGCTCTTGAGGATTTCGCAGGTCTTGCAGACACAAGGCGCAGAAGTGAATCGACACGGTGCTGAAGCAGACTTCCATGGCCTGCGAAACTGAGTCCGGAGGGCATTCGAGGTGTTTTACCCATTGGTTGCTCGGAGAGACGCAGGAGGCCCTGAAGCAAAGCACCTGCATCTTCTTTATTTCGAACTGCCCATGCGTCGGCAACAAGCTCTCGCTGCATCGCCGCCATTTCAGAGCACTTCCACATATATGGCAGGTACCAGAAGAGTATTTCAGCCAGCCGTTGAAGAAAGAGCTGGAAGGGGTGACGTGAAACAAGATGACCAAGTTCATGCCGGAGAATGGCTCGCAGTTCCGATTCAGGATAATCGAGCATACATTGTGGAATCACAATGATTGGCCGATGGAATTGCCAGCAAAAGGGAACCAGAGCCAGAGGAGTTGTTCGAGTCTCAACGCCGAACTCCCGAAGACAAACTTCACAGTCTTCGATCCCACTGTTCCAGGGAGATGACTTCCTGACAATCTGCGATGTCTGGAGCAGTGAAATGACGAGGCCGATGGACAATAGTGCAACTCCAGCGACCCATACAATTCCGATGAGCTGCAGAATTCGTTCCAGGACCTCCACGCCAGCCACCGGCTTGTTCAGGCTCAGCAGGTCCGGGTCTGGCAACAGTCTGAGGTGCGGAAAGAGGAATCCAATCGTCCACAAGACAAGGATCAACAGATAGCAGGACGACCAGAGGTGATCACGAATCACTGAATTTGTTTCGCGACGCGAAAGCCATGCAACCAGTGACAACAGCAAAGTGCACTGGAGGGTCATTGAAACCCAGAATTCAGCAAACGCGAATGTCACTGATTCTTCTCCAGCCTCTGGATCGCCTCCTTGAGAACCTCGCTGTCCTGAGCCGAAATCTCCGAATCATCCATCAGGCTCAACATCATCGTTGGAAGTTGATTTCCGAACAGCACTGCCTTCAGATCAGACAGGATAGAACGCGAAACTTCGTTTCTCGACACCAAAGGTGTATAAACGAATGCACGACCACGTTTTGTCCTGGAAAGCACGTTTTTCTTTGTGACGAGCAAATTCAGAGTGGTCATCACGGTGGTGTAAGCAAGGTCACGTTCAATACGGTCACAGACATCCTGAACGGTTGCTTCTCCGAGATTCCAGAGAACGTCCATTAGCTGTAACTCATATCGAGTCAGTCGATATTCCTTCACTCTGCACCTCGGACTTGTTCGCCATTCGCGGAAATCGCGAAAATCGGTCTCGACATAAAAACGACATTTATAGTATTTCTTCCCCACGGATGGTCGTGATTCTTCGGAAGATGGTCAAGAGCGAACTGACTGAAATCTGCTGATCCTCCGAATTGGAGCCGTTCCCGGTATTGACACTCTTCAGGATGGCTCGAGGTTTTAAGGGAGTACGGACAAATGAAATCAGGCGTGTTTTTGGGGCTTGTGTTTTGGCTGAGCAGTGGATTCGTTTTGTCTCAGATTTCGTCAGAGACGGTGAACGACGAGAACTCACCGCGAGCGGAGAAGAGTGAATCCGGACTTCAGGTCAATGTTGAGACCAGTCGGGTATATATCTTCGTGGGAAAGACGGGATTGGGACATGATCATGGAATCGAGGGCAAGCTGAAGAGTGGGCACCTGGATTTGGCAGAAGGAGACCAGGGGGCCGGGGAATTCGTATTCGACATGTCTTCGTTTGATGCGGACACCGCGAAGGCTCGTCGATACGTTGGGCTCGGAGGTACCACGGACGCATCTACTCGGCAGCAGGTGAATACAAACATGAAAGCGGATTCGATCCTCTATGTGCGCAAGTACCCAACGGCAACCTTTAAGATCGATTCCTGTCGCCAACTTTCGAAAGAGAGTCCCAAAGGAAATCCTCTGTATGAGTTGAGTGGCGAGTTTTCGTTGCGAGGCGTCAGTCGAACTTTGAAATTCGAGGCCGAGATGGCCGAGCAGGATGGTACGAAGCGATTGAAAGGGAACTTCAATCTTCTGCAGACGAACTTCGGTATAACGCCATTCAAGAAGGCTTTTGGGGCCGTTGGCGTCGCAAATCAGCTTCGCGTCTACGGCGACATTGTTTTTGAAGCATCAAAGTAACGTGCACGAATATCTTCAGAATTCAGAGTTAGGGCTCAAATGATATCCTGTCCTTCCGTAGAGAAGCGAGTCATTCGCAATCACTACAACGTTTCAACACTGTTTTACCGCGTCCTGTGGGGGCAGCACATCCATCACGGGCTCTGGTCAGCTGACGAGTCACCAAAGGTCGCGGCACGTCAGTTGACGGAACGCGTCATTCGCGAAGCGGGTGTCAGAGACGGCGATCAGGTTGTCGATATTGGGTGTGGAATGGGTGGGTCTTCGATTCATCTTGCCCGACATCACAATTGTCAGGTGACCGGAGTGACACTCAGTCCGTTTCAGCAGCGATGGGCGACAACGAGTTCCTGGCTTAACGGCACAAAGAAGAAGACCCGATTCATTTGCGAAGATGCAGAAAAAGTTGAATTCAGTCCTGAGAGCTTTGACGTGGCATGGAGTATTGAATGCACAGAACACCTGTTTGATAAGCCAGCTTTTTTCAGACGTATGTCGGGATGGCTTCGTCCTGGAGGTCGAGTCGCAATCTGTGCATGGCTGGCAGGTGATGAGCCTCTCGATGAAGTGGGACGCCAGCGAGTCTATGACGTATGTGAAGGCTTTTTCTGTCCATCGCTGGGAACGATGAACGATTACGAGGGCTGGCTCGCTGACGCGGGTCTGAAGATGCAGAAGACGCTCGACTGGACGGATCAGGTATCAAGAACATGGGAGATTTGCCGGGACAGAGTTGATCGACTGTCGGTTCGCCCGATTGCGAAGCTGATTGATCGAGGGCAGCTGATTTTTCTCGATCGTTTCCAGACGATCCTCGACGCCTATAACACAAGGTCTATGCGGTATGGCTGTTTTGTTGCGGAAAAGCCTCGGTGATCTAAGGCGACTTCCGGGATTGATTTTTGGACTGGGGACTCAGGCATGCTTCGCAATTACAGTCGTTTCGTTGTTTGAATTCCTCAGATTCGGGGGAATTCAGGAGAGTACTGACTGGCTGGCAATCGACATGTTGCTCGCGTTTCAGTTTGCGATCCCGCACAGCCTGATGCTTCATCCGGCCGTGAGTCGACGGCTGAAACGATGGATACCGTCCGAGTTCTATGGACTTGTATTCTGTCTTGTGACCTGTGGAAGTCTCCATCTGTTGTTTCAGTGCTGGCAAACGACATCAACACTTGTCTGGGATTTAACTGCGACGGGTAAGACGTTTATCCTCTGCGGATTCTATGGCTCGTGGGTGATGTTGTTTTACAGTTTGTACCTGAGTGGACTGGGGTATCAGACGGGACTCACTCCATGGCTATATTGGTGGAACGGAAAACGACTTCCTCGTCGCGAGTTTGAAGAACGATCTCTTTATCGCTGGTTCAGGCATCCGATTTATCTGAGCTTTCTTGGATTAATCTGGTTTGTGCCAACCATGACTTTGGACCATGCTGTACTGACGGGCGTCTGGACAGTCTACATTTTTATCGGCAGCTGGCTAAAAGACGAACGGCTGGAGTTTTTTCTCGGGGATTCATATCGCAACTATCGGGGGAGAGTGCCGGGCTATCCGATATTCGTTTTTCCGAAGTCGCGTTCTGAGGGTATGGAAGTTTCGAAAGACGGCGAGTTGAATGTCATTGACACGATGAATGAGTCGGATCAACCCCGATTGGCTGCGTGAATGCTGAACACTTACGCTCGCATCCGTCTCCTTGCTGCATACGGTCTGCTGTTGCTGCCGTTTATTGTCTATGGGGCAGCAATGGCTTTGCGAGCCAACAATAATTCTCCAATTGACTGGGTGGGGCCGGAGTTCAGTGCTCGCGCCGACTATGACCATTTTACGGAGTTGTTTGGTCCCGGAGACGCCGTCATCGCAGGCTGGGACGAGTGTCGAGTTGAAGACGAACGACTTGATAAGCTCGTGCACGCGTTTGAAACGGCAGCAATATTTCGCCGAGCAGACGGGAAACCATATTTTCACTCCGTGATTTGTGGCCGGAGAACTTTGCTGTCAATGACGAGTGCTGGACCTGCTGACGGGACGGCATCAGAAGACGAAAACGTCATTCAGGGGGCTCAGCGACCTTTGATTTCGCGGGAAGCCGCGATCCGCCGTTTAATGGGAACTCAGGTTGGCCGCGATGGTTCTTCGACATGTGTCATCCTGATGTTCACTCGAGAGGGCCTGGCGGAACGAGCACACGTCGTTCATCTCATCCGACGAGCGATCGTGTTGTGTTTCAGTATCGATGAATCGGAGATACATCTTGCCGGACCGGTGATAGACGGGCTGACAGTTGACGAGGCCAGCCAGAGTTCACTTTCGACATGGGCGGGTCCGTCGGGAATCGTCATTTTCGTAATCTGCTGGATATCTCTTCGATCATTCCGCGGAGCATTGCTGGTGTTTGGTACTGCACTTTTCTGTCAGGGCACGACGCTTGCGATTATTCACTTCAGCGGTGAAACTCTGAGTGCGTTATTGATTATTATTCCGCCCCTGATTCAGGTAATTGCAGTCGCTGGCGGGATACATCTGGCGAACTATTACTTTGAGGCCCTCGCAACCAGGTCACCTCAGGAAGCGGCGATTCACTGTTTTCACGATGGGTGGCTTCCGTGTACTCTGTCCGCAGCGACGACGGCGATGGGCACTGCTTCACTGATGGTCAGCGGCCTGGAGCCAATTCGTTTGTTTGGCGTGTATTCGACGGTGGGTGTGTGTCTGACGGCTGCATCGGTGCTGACCGTAATACCCTGCGGGTTGCTGATGTTTCCATTGAGGAGAACGTCCCCCGAATCGACGATGCCAGCGGTTGTGGAGGAGAACCAGAAAGATGGATGGTATCACCTCTGCAGTTTTCTGAGTCAAAGAAATCTGTTGTCACTGACCACTCTGTTCGGGCTGATGTTAGCCGGTGCCGCGGGGCTTCCAAATCTGACTGCCTCAGTGCGCATTGAGACTCTCTTCAAAAGTGATCATCGTCTGCTGGATGACTATCGATGGCTTGAAGCGAGAATCGGGCATTTGGTGCCCATCGAAGTGCTGATTACGTTCGACGAGTCGTGTCGACTGAGTGACCGACAACGAATGGAGCGATTGCATCAGGTTGACAAAGCTGTGCATTCTGTAAAGAACGTGTCTGCTTCCACATCGGCGTTGACGTTCTTTCCTGAGCTACCGCCAATGAACGGAATGCCTGAGCGGTTGAAAATTGCGGCTGTCAATCAGGCCGTTCGCCGAATTCGACCTGTCCTGGAGACGGCAGGATTTCTGAAGAACGGGGATTCGATTGAAACGTGGAGGCTGACCGCCCGGTGCAGTGCCATCGAGCCGATTGACTATGGTGTATTGCTCAATAGTGTTGAAGAAGCCGTTCGGCCCGTTTCGCTGGGGGCCAATGATCGTCCGATTGAGGGGCTCAGGATTTCCACAACCGGAGTCATGCCGCTTGTGCACCAGATCCAGCGACAGCTGCTGCTGGATTTGTTTGACAGCATGATCTCTGCACTTATTGTCATTACGATCACAATGACCGTTGTGGAGGCCGGAGTGCTAAACGGGCTCCTGGCAATGATGTCGAATATTTTTCCGATCGTACTGATGTTTGGGATTATGGGCTGGGCAGATGCTCCGATGGATATTGGATCCGTCATGACGGCCAGCGTCGCCCTCGGAATCGCCGTCGACGATACTCTGCACTTCCTTACGTTCTTCAGGAGATCGCTGGCGTCCGGAATGACACGGTATGAAGCAGTATTATTTTCATACCGACACTGTGGTCGAGCAATGATTCAGACATCCGTCACCTGCTCACTTGGGCTGCTGGTATTTGCAGGGAGCGACTTTGCACCGACAAGTCGATTCGCGGTGATGATGGTGGGTTTGCTTGCGTCGGCTCTGTTGGGAGACCTCCTGCTTCTGCCCGCACTACTTCTTTCACCGTTCGGAAGAAGGTTTGAACAAAAGCAGATGATTGAGCAGAAGCAGGAGTCAGCCGGAACCAGTAACGATCAGAATTCACCCACTACTTCGCCACCCTGAATTGTGGCGAGGCTCTGGTAAATCCCCTGATCAATATTTTCCGAGATGAATCGCACGGAACCATCTCCCAGACAAAAGTTGGCTCCGCCCGTATGTCGGCTGCTGAAGTCATCGAAATGGTTGGCCGGGTGATTCGGTGGGTGGTCAGCGGATCCACAAACTCGCTGAAATGCTTCTTCTCCCTCAGGGACCATTCCGGGCCATGTTGAATACCAGCCAAGTGCGACAAGCGTCTTCCGCTCACCAACCATAAACGTGTTGGATGTTCCATCTGTGATATCCCGCAGATTGACTTTGCTGAGGTGATAAAACACTCCATCTCCTTTACACTGACCGTTGGCCATGACAGGAAGATCACCAGGCGTGTTTTCGCAGCCATCAAGTTCTTCGGTACCAAAGGATCCGATGTAGTTGGCGATTGGAAGTCGAGCCAGCACAGCGCCGCCCCCTTCTTCATGAATATCAAAGTAATCAGGCTGAGGATCGGACGGGCATCGATAGCCCGGGACCAGCGATGAAATGAACGCTGCATTGACTGGGTCGGCGATGGAATAATTTGGGTCAAAGCGTTCCCAGAGGTTCTTTTGCTCCATATAGGGCAGGATCATTGCGCCCCAACCAATTCCACTAGTGCCTTCGTGGGCGCTTGGCATCCCTGTGTCATCGACTGCAATCCAGCCCGGAGGCATTGTGTTGAAGGTATCGTGGTAGTTGTGAAGGGCGAGTCCGATCTGCTTCAGATTGTTTCGACACTGAGTTCTGCGGGCGGCCTCGCGGGCCTGCTGCACTGCGGGGAGGAGTAAGGCGATCAGGATCGCAATGATGGCGATAACAACGAGAAGTTCGATCAGAGTAAAACCGCGTAAACGCGACGCGTTTCGGTGTGTTGAGAAGATCATGGAAAACCCCAAATCCAGAGAGTCAGCGAAGCGCATCATTGCATGAGCGCAACACCGGCAAGGTGTAAAGAATCAAGAGTGCCGAGGAACGTAAGCTTCAGAGTTCGACGCAGGAGGCTATGACCACTGCGGAACACACGTTGAAGAAGGCCTCAGATCACCGGGGGACCTCTGGCTGAAACGGATGGAGTTATTGTTTCAGTGCATGATTCGCTCAACAGAACAATGGTTGCGGCAGGTTCTGAGCGAAACTCAAAATGAGACTCGAATGAAGTGACGGCAAACTGTGCAAGAACGAAACAGATGCCGCAATTTTGATCATGTTCGGGCGGTGTTTCATCCCCACCTTTCGAATGATCACCAGTCGTCTTGTCAGTTGGGCATGTCCTGGCGTCAGAGACTCGTGCCTCTAAATGGAAATGACATGCACAATTGGATGCAGACTCCGTATCAGCGGTTGGAGCTTGCTGACCAGAACAACAGGAATTATGGGAGTGGAGGATGGGGCCAAACAGCGATCCGTTCAATAGTGCAAAAAGCACTGTGAATGAGAGCAATCGCTGAAAAAATTGGCCTGGCGTAAACATGTTTGACGTTGTTGAGTGCACAATCAGGGAGTCAGAAAGACGTCGAAACCCGTTCGGAATACTCTAATTGAGTGAAACTTTACCGTATTAGTACGAATCTTGTGCCGGTCATTACAAAAGTTTCAACTGGATTTGTCCTGGAAGTCGACGAGATTCGGAGAAGTGTCAAAATCGATACACTTGTTGAATCAAACCGTCCCGAATATTGGCGAATCTCAAAATGGGCGCGCCAGTGTGGTTTTTTGGAAACAAAGTATTCGAAGCGTAGAAAATCTCACAATTCAAGTGTGGTCTCAGCGGGAAAAGGGGCCAAATGCAGATTTTGATCGTCTCCAACCGCGCTGATTTCTTTCGCGAGGTATTCCTCGTGTGCAGAAATCTGCTGCCGGAGCCCAGCATCAGGCACCTAAGCTGCGAGGCGTGGGAATCTGCTGATTTGTCAAAAGTCCCTGCCGGAAGCTGGGTTGTACGCGATGGAGATTCAACGCAGCAGCTGTCGTCAAGTGGACGAGTTTGCGAAAAACCATTTGCACTTGCGCGCTGGGTTTGTCACAACATTGCTGAAAAGCTGGCGATTTGGGAAACTCTCTCTCCGTCCGGCCTGATCCTTCGCGTGCAGGAATTTGCAATCATGACGAGCTCGGCACCCTCAATACAGGAAGATGTGATCGTCAGATCTCCTCATTTGAGAGTGACAGAGTTGAAGTGTGCAACGCGATCCAGCCTGATTCCCCAGCTCCGAAATCGCCTTCTGCAGGGAATTTCAGAATTTTCGCTGGGTGGAACGACGGTAGAAAATCACTTCTGCATGGCGCTGGAAGAAGCGCTTGCGAATGCTTTTTATCATGGCAATCTGGAGTTGTCTTCAGACCTGCGCGAAGACGGTTCGTGTCAGTTTTCTGAAATCGCCGCCGAACGGGAAAAATTGATGCCTTACAAGCGTCGATTGATTCGAGTGACTGAAACAGCGAGTCCGTTTGGGCTCTGGGTGAAGGTATCTGACGAAGGTAAGGGATTTGATGTGGCTGCGGCACTGGAACGCGCCAACAACCCGGAGCTGCTGCTGGCAAGCGGACGCGGGCTATTGATGATGAAGGGATTCACTGATGAGCTGTTTTTTAACTCAGCGGGCAATGAAGTGACCCTCGTTCTGTATCGACGGGGGCCGGATCGAGAGCTGCCGGTGCGAGTGCGGCGAGCTGAAGAGGAAGCGATTGATTCCGAAGCAGCCATGTTGCTGAGTGAATAATTCATGGGAAAGCCGTCACAGCAGCCGATTCCTAAATCGCTTGCAGAAACTCATGCATCCGGGATGCCTCAGCTTTTTCCCGAGTCGGTCCATCCGGGCCGAGGGTGTCTGTTGCAGATCTATCCTGCAAGAGTCAATGCAGAGATGATTCGACTAAGCAGTCGCAGAACGCTCATGGGGCGTGACCTTTCCTGCGATGTGACACTTGAAGACAATGCCGCATCCCGAACTCATGCTGCGATCGATGCTGACGAACAAGGTTATCTCGTCATCGATCTGGGGAGCACAAACGGGACTTATGTCGATGATGAGATCGTTCAGGATCGTCGACGGCTCAAAGGCGGCGAGCTGATTCGACTTGGTAATACGATTCTGAAATTCATGTCATCAATCGATGAGGAAGCCCAGTACCACGCTGTTGTTCATGAACTGATGACGCGTGATCCACTGACGAATGCATTCAATCGAGCGTATTTGATTCCGGCATTGGAGCAGGGCGTTTTGCGATCGATTCGTCAACAGTCAGGCCTGTGTATCATCCTGATGGATATCGACCACTTCAAGGTGATCAATGATTCTCACGGCCATCTGACCGGAGACGAAGTCCTGAGGATCTTCTGTGAGCGGATTCGCGGATGCCTTCGGCAGGGAGATGTTCTGGCAAGGTTGGGCGGCGAAGAATTTCTTGTACTCGTTGAGTCGATGGCAATTGAAGAAGCTCGACGAATGGCAGAACGGATTCGGCTTGTGATATCATCCCACCCGTTTGTCACACAGGCCGGAGAAATCCCTGTCACGTGCAGCATTGGGGTGACTGCACTTTCGCCTGAGAGTACGATTTGTCCGACCGTGGATCAATTGCTTTCCGCAGCCGATCATCTGCTGTATGCGGCGAAAGCTGCGGGAAGAAACAACGTGCAGGCTGGATTGAGGGATTCTCAGATCAGGTAGTTCGATCAGGGGTTGCTGGCAACAACGTCCGAATCCTGTTGGGTCAACGCAGCGATCTGTTTCAGAAGACTGCGGTTTTGAGCAAATGGCAGTTGACCTCGATAGGCCCACATTACATGACCCGATGCGTCGATCAGGAAAGTGCCGTGTTGCCGAGTTTCTTCAGACGACAGGGTAGGGGTGGAGTAGCAGCCATATTGCGAGGCGACCTGGTCAGCCTGATCGTACAGCACCTGGAAATCGAATCGACCAAATTTTGAAAATGCGTCAAGTGATGATTCGGGTGACTCACTGCTGAGGGTTACGATCGATGCCCCCAGTTCCGCGAAGAAGTGAATGTCTTCCTGGAGGGCTTTGAGTTGTTCAACACAATGTTCACATGAATAGCCATAATTGAAGACAACAAGGACGGGGCCGCCACTGGTGAATTCACTCAGTGAATGCGACATGCCTTCGGGGTCCGTCAAAAGAAAGTCGGGCGCCTTGTGTCCCAGGAGAGGGTGCTCTTCTGATGCATACTTTGGAACAGCGGGGTCTGAGAGAATGGCATTAAGTGCCGTGGACAACGGCCTGTTTCCAGTCGAAGTCACATAGGTCGGAAATTCTTCGCCGGCCGGACTGTTTGACAGAAGACCGGCTTTCAGGCAGAGCTGTCGACAATGTTCGAGGATAGCGATTTGCTCTCCGGAATTTTCCGGAACGCTCACATGATAGATCAGAGTCACCGCATAGAGCAGAGAACAGGCTCCAAGCAGAGTTGGAAGCAGACGTCCCAGCAACCATCGATCAATGCCTGTTCCGGCCACTTCGGAGTTTGGAACGGAATGCTGCTGCGACAGTCCCGCGTCCGGACCTTCCACTCCGTTGCCGGGATTCACCGGAGGCTGGTGGAAGGAATTGGACATGGGAGGAATCCCTGAAACTCAGGACGACTGGGAACAATAATTTCCTGCTGGCTCAAGTGATCGCCTGAACGGCGAAAGTTGTCAACATGGGGGCGTGCACTATGTCAGGAATGGGTTTGAACTTCTCAGCATCGAGAAGCAAATTGGCCGAAAAACGCTGCCTTTTTTTGGTGAAGTCGACAAGAATACAGGTTGAGCCGAGGCATGAATCGGCACCGAGTTCCAAATGAGGTGAGGCGGAGGCTTTCGTTGTGAACAGCGATCATAAAACCCACGAGCATTCGCGTCGGCATTTCCTGTGGGACTCTGCAAATGGTTTTGGCGCGGTTGCGCTTTCAGCGATGCTGCACGAAGCAAATGCAATTGATGACTCGTCGATGCAGAATCAAGTCGGATCAGCAACGGGGGGGGTATTAAAGAAGCTGCATCACCCGGCTCGTGCAAAACGAGTGATACAGTTGTTTATGGGAGGTGCTGCGAGTCATATCGACCTGTGGGATCACAAGCCATTTCTTGAAGCTCATCACGGCGAAGCGTCCGATTTTGGCGAACATGTGGAAGCATTCCAGAATGGACTCGGGCCATGGATGAAGTCACCGTTTCCGTTCTCCCGGTACGGACAATCCGGTAAGGCGATCAGCAGCGCTGTGGCTCCACTCGGCAATGTCATTGATGAAATCGCCTTTGTCCACAATATGACGGGACGTACAGGAGTTCACAGCCAGGCAACTTATCTCCAGGCGACGGGCTTTGAGCGTCCAGGGTTTCCCGGGATGGGAGCCTGGGTCAGCTATGCACTGGGATCCATCAATGCCAATCTGCCGACTTTCGTGGTCCTGCCGGATCATCGAGGTTATGCGAGCAACGGCCCGAGGAACTGGAGTTCCGCATTTCTTCCGGCAAGTGTTCAGGGCACCACGATCTTTCCCCAGCGAAAGAACCCCATTGACGATCTGCACGCAACGGCTCAGTTCATTACAAAAGAATCGGATCGGGATGGGCTACAGTTGCTGAAGACACTGAATAGTGGCTGGGCCGATCAGCATCCCGGTGATTCCCGACTCACGTCAAGAATTCAGTCCTATGAGCTTGCTGCTCGAATGCAGTTGAGTGCACCAGAGGCGTTTGATCTTGCTCAGGAAAGCGAAGCGACCCTGCGAATGTATGGGCTTGATACATCCGGAAAAACCTGGCCGGAGTCAATCAACCCGGAAGAGGAGGCTGAGTACTTTGGAAGGAAATGTCTGATTGCCAGACGGCTGATTGAGCGAGGTGTGCGATTTGTTCAGATTTGGTCGGGCAACGATAATAGTTTTCCTCGCCGCAACTGGGATAGCCATGAAGATCTGGAGCGAGATCACTTTCCGCTGGCGATGGGGATGGCGGTTGGGACAGCGGCCCTGATTCGCGACTTAAAGCAGCGAGGGCTGCTTGAAGACACTGTGATTTTGTGGACTACAGAGTTTGGCAGAATGCCGTCGAGTCAGGGAGGCAGGGGGAGGGATCACAACCCGTATGTCTTTACAAACTGGCTTTGTGGAGGAGGAATTCGAGGCGGCGTCTCCTATGGCCCTTCCGATGAATGGGGATACAAGCCGCTGGATCGAGACAACCCGACTCGTGTCTATGATATTCATGCGACGGTTCTGCATCTGCTCGGAATCGATCATCAGAAACTGACCGTTCGCCACGATGGTGTTGACCGCAGGCTGACCGATGTGCATGGGCATGTTTTGCACGATCTGATTTAGGACGCGGCCCGGCGTCATGGCTGCCTAAATTCTTTTTGAAAAATTCAGACAGCCGATATTGACATTAGGGTGTGTGGTTTATATCACCCGCATATACCCAGACGCGGCATTTAGATGCAGGCGGACAAAACAATGTCTCAACAGGGGATATTCACCAACAGCGGCTTCAAAAAATTCAGTGGATTTTCAAAAAACGCGAACGGTCTGCGACGTGAGATGTGGCAGTTGATGCGGACGACCGTGTCTGCGTTTGCTGTCATTCTGGTCATGGTGTTTGTCAGCACCAGTCAGAGTATGGCGGGGCTCGTGTTGTATGATTTCAGTACTGCGACAGGTGCACAGACATCGGTGTCGCCGATCCTTCTCACGGATGATCTGACCGCATCCAGCTTTACTCGCGGTCCGGGTTTGGTGACTCAGACGGCCTCGGGGGCGATGAACGCATCTGGCTGGTCTACAGGAGCCGTGGATCCGGCGGCAGACTACTTTGTGTTCACGATTGGGCCTGAAAGCGGTCGGCGGATGTCGGTGACTTCGATGAGTTTCAGTGAACGTCGATCATTGACGGGACCTCGGCGTATGGAACTCCGCAGCAGCCTTTCGGGGTTTTCAGAGTCAATCACTGGAACTTTGTTTGAACTGCCCGATAACGATTTTGTCCGGCTGCACAATTTCGCCCTGCCTTCTGAATTTCTTGATCTTTCGGTGGCAGTTGAATTTCGGCTGTATGGTTCGGCGGCGGAGCAGACCAGCGGTACATGGCGAGTTGGAAATCACGAGGCGGCTGGGGGATTTCTGGTTGATGGGTACCTCAGTCCGCCTGCTGCGGTTCCGGAGCCCACATTTCTGGCATCCTTACCGGGGGCGTTCGGAATGTTGATTTTCAGACGGTTTTTGCGGTCGAGAATGCGGTAAATCGGCTGATGTGAACAGGGATGGGCCGCACACAGCACATCGTCGCACAGCACCATGACAGCGCCACCCTGGACGCGGCGTTGTTGCTGTGCTGCGGCCGAATTCCTGCGAAATCCGGGTGTTTTAGTCGATTCAACGCACGATTGGTTGAAGTCCGCTCCATGTTTGCTGTAGTACGCGAATTCCGGGCGATCTGTCGTTCGTCACCCTGTCGGGAGACATTCGGCCCGGTTCATCAGGAACACCCATTACCCGCAGAGATGTTGGCGAATGTGTCGACATCCTTCGGAAAAACGGACTTTCGGAATTCGTGTCATGCAGCGTATTTTTATTTCGGGTCTTGGCGTCACAAGTTGTCTTGGGAATGATCGTAAAACCTTCTGGAATCGACTGACTCAGGGGGATTGCGGAATCGACCAGTTGATGGAACACGACATTCGTGACATGGAAGTCACAATCGGTGGCGAAGTTCGCGGAATGAACGAGGCTCGGATCAATGTGAATGATCTGGTATCCGCTCGCAAAATGGACCGTGCAAGTCAGTTTGCAGTTCATGCAGCCTATGAGGCACTCGAAGATGCCGGCTTGCCTTTGTCGGATATTGGTGAGAACGCAGCCGTGATTCTCGGAGCAGGACTTGCCGGGCTTGAGACGTATGAGTTTCAGATGGAGCGACTTCTGACCAAGGGGCCGTCTCGCGTCAGTCCATTTACAATTCCGATGCTGATGCCAAATGCTCCTCCGGGAAACGTGAGTCTGGCGTTTGGTGTTCGAGGAACCTGTTACACAACAAGCAGCGCCTGCTCTTCGTCCGGCCATGCGATGATTGACGCCATGGAGTATCTGCGACGGGGGGACGCGGATTTTGTGATTACCGGCGGCACCGAAGCATCGCTCACTCGACTCGGAATTTCGTCGTTTGTCAACATGAAGGCGATGTGCCGTGGGATGAATGACCGCCCGAAGGAATCTATGCGCCCATTTGATGCAGGTCGCAGCGGATTCATCATGGCAGAAGGTGCCTCCGTGCTGATCTTTGAAACGGAAGAGCACTTACGCAAACGCGGAGGACGTGCATGGGCGGAAGTGCTTTCGGGACGATCCACGACGGACGCTTTTCATCTTGTCCAGCCGGACCCGGATGCTCGACAGGCCATCAAGGCAATCCATTCCGCGATCAGTAAAGCAGGCTTGAATGCTGCAGAGATTGCGGACTCAATTTATGTCAATGCTCATGGGACAAGTACTCAGTACAACGATTCGATGGAGACTGTTGCTCTGAAGACCATTTTTGGCGCAGATGCAGCGAAATTGCAGATTAGTTCGACGAAAAGCATGCTGGGGCACATGATTGGGGCGGCTTGCGCGATCGAAATGTCGGCCTGTTGTCTTGCGCTTAGCTCCGGGATAATTCCACCCACGATCAACTACCGGACTCCTGATCCATCCTGTGATTTGAACTACACACCGAATCACGCCGTCAGGAAAGATGTGAAATATGCAATGAACAATAGTTTTGGCTTTGGTGGCCATAACGTCTCTCTGATGATTCAACGAGTGGATGATCCGGATCTCCGACGAACCGTTGAATCCTGAGACTGCTGGAGTGTTCTGTCGGACGAATTGAAATTTCGACGACGGGGACTAGAACCCTGTCAGTGTCGTGTCAGACAGAATCGATTTGCTCCATCGTTTACCGAATCAGCGTGAAAGCAGCGTCAGCATGTCATCTACAGTCGCAGTCTCCGGAGCTACCGGACTGGTAGGAAAGGAACTTTGCAGTCTTCTGAAGGCGACTGGCCACAAAGTTCTTGCTCTAAGCCGCAAACAGTCAGAGGGTTATGAAGACAGCATTCACTGGGACGCTGACAAAGGGATCACAAACCCGGCACGTCTGGAATCTGTAGACACGATTGTGCACCTCGCGGGAGAAAACATTGCAGCCGGGCGGTGGAACGATGCACTGAAGGCAAGAATTCGGTCAAGTCGAGTCGCAGGGACTCGAAGCATCGTGAATTCTCTCCGAGGTCTGAAGAAACGTCCATCCACGCTGATTTGTGCGTCTGCGATCGGGCTATATGGGGATCAGGGTGACAAGGTCCTTGACGAAACTGCAGGTCCGGGGTCAGGTTTTCTGCCGGATGTATGTAGAGAATGGGAAGCGGAGGCAGTTGCGGCTGAATCGCTGGGGCTTCGAGTTGTGCGAGTGCGAATTGGAGTTGTTTTGAGCCCGCAGGGTGGGGCATTAGCGAAGATGCTGCTCCCGTTCAAGCTTGGCGTTGGAGGAATTATCGGTTCCGGGCGTCAATACTGGAGCTGGATTGGTCTTCACGACCTCACTCGCGTTTTGGCATGGTGCGTTCAGACGCCTTCGATTTCAGGCCCCGTGAATGCTGTGAGTCCTCAGCCAATGACAAATCGCGATTTTACGAAGACGCTCGCCGGAGTTCTTCATCGTCCTGCGATTTTCCCGATGCCAGCCTTTGCAGCACGACTGGCTCTCGGTGAGATGGCCAATGACCTGCTCCTCGCAAGTACCAGAGTTGTTCCAAAGAGGCTGCTTGATAGTGGATTTGAATTCCAAAATCCAGATTTGAAGTCCTGCCTCGAACATGAGTTGGCATGATGGAAACTGGCGTTCCGTCGGAATCAGGGAGTCGAATCAGGCCGGTCGAACAGTGGAAGCGAATATCGCTGTTGATATCCGGAATTCACTGTGCTGTCTGGGGAATCTTTGTCATCGTTTTCCCTTCGAAGTCAGCATTGGTTTATGGCTTCGGCGCCCCATTGCACGATGATTTTCTCTGGCAGGGCACTGGCCTGATTGTTTTGCTGATGGGAGTCGGCTACTGCGTTGCATCGTCTGATCCTTCACGGCACTGTCTAATGGTTCTGGTCGGCTTGCTTGCAAAGATTCTTGGTCCGGTTGGTCTGTTGTGGACAGTTTGGCAGGGGACAATTCCCGCCGATGTGCTGCTGCTGATTCCAGTGAACGATATGATTTGGTGGTACCCATTTACTCGCATTGTTATTGATGGATTCAGACGCCCATGAATTCGCCGGTTGATACAATTTCCGCAGCGACTCAGGATCTCAGAGAACAACTGGTCAATCACCCTTTGTATCATTCGATTTCCGATCAGCAGCAACTGCGAACATTCATGTCACACCATGTGTTTGCAGTATTTGACTTCATGTGGCTGCTGAAACGTCTTCAGAACGAATTGTCGGCCATGACAATTCCGTGGCTGCCTCCGTCGGATCCCGAACTTACTCGATTCGTGAACGAAATCGTGCTGAGTGAAGAGACGGATCAGGACGGCCTTGGAAGTTACTGCAGCCACTTTGAACTTTATCTGGAAGCCATGAAGGATGTCGATGCGCCCCTTTCCAGCATCATTTCATTTGTGAACAGCCTGCGGACTCAACAGCAGTTTGAAAAAGCGCTTCAGGCGACTGCGATGCCGGAATCTGTTCGCCAGTTCGTGACTCTGACATTTCAGCTGGCAAGTCAGGGATCAGCGTCTGAGGTAGCGGCGGCGTTCTGTTTTGGACGAGAAGACGTTATCCCGGAAATGTTTCAGCGACTTCTGGCGGGGTTTGAAGCATCCGGTCTGGCGGTGCCTCGTTTGAAGTATTACATCGAACGGCATATTGAGCTTGATGCCGATCAGCATGGCCCGTTGACTCGAAAGCTGGTCAATAGGATTTGTGGACAGTCCGAAAAGTCAATCGACGAAGCCATTCGGGCCGCTCGTTTGGCAATGACAAGTCGACTGCGACTTTGGGACGGTGTTTTGGCTGCACTGGGAAAGTTGCAACCGGTACAAGGCTGAGAGTGTTTCAACGACAAGACTCCTGATATTCTTTAGAAGCATTGGGTGAAACGACAAGGTGGCCTCCGTTGCGGTAAGAAGCTCGACCATGGAACTAGTGATCAACGGGGAATGCAGACAGATTCCGGATGGCTGGACCATCGCCGATCTGCTGGCATCGCTCAAAATTGAAAATCGATATTGTGCTGTTGAGCGAAATCTGGAGCTTGTGCCGCGCGAGCATCACGAGGCCTGTCGTCTGAGTGCCGGCGATCGAATCGAAATTGTAACATTGGTTGGTGGAGGTTAGAGGTTGATGTCTGTGTTGCCTGAAGACAGTCCCCTCAAGCTGGGGACACATTCGCTCAAGTCACGGCTGATTGTAGGCACCGGGAAGTATTCAACTTTCGAACTCATGCAGGAGTGTCTCGAGGCCAGTGGTTCGGATGTAATCACGGTTGCAGTCCGTCGAGAGCGACTGGTCGATGCGTCAGGACGCAATATTCTGGATTTCATTGATCTCAATCGATATACAATTCTGCCGAATACTGCCGGCTGCTTTAACGCGGACGATGCGATCCGTGTAGCTCGTCTCGGTCGAGAGATACTGCGTGGCTTGAACAACCCAGGTGCCGATTGGGTGAAACTTGAAGTTTTGGCGGATACCAGAACCCTGCTCCCGGATCCGCTTGCGACCGTACAGGCGCTGGAGTTGCTGGTTAAAGACGGATTTCAGGTGTTGTGTTACACATCTGATGACCCGATCACTGCTCGCCGACTCAAAGAGGGCGGGGCAACATCTGTGATGCCGGCAGGAAGTCCGATCGGAAGCGGACAGGGTGTCCTCAACCCAAATAATCTCCGAATCTGTCTTGAATACCTCAAGGAAAATGACCCGGACTATCCTGTGATCATAGATGCAGGAGTCGGAACAGCCAGCGACGTGGCGATTGCGATGGAACTTGGTTGCGACGGCGTCCTGCTGAATACCGGAATTGCCAGTGCAACGGACCCTCTTCGCATGGCATTTGCAATGAAACAGGCCTGTCTGGCCGGAAGACATGCATGGCTGGCGGGCCGAATCCCCAGAAAGTTGTATGCAACTGCCTCAAGCCCAACAGAAGGCGTCATTACATGGACGCCACAACGCTGATCATCCGAGGCAGATCACACGTCGACTTCTGAGGCAGCTTCACAGATTCGTTGCATTGTCTTCAAATCGTAGTCTTCACTGATCGGTATGCAGAGTGAATGACGTTCAAGCCAGTCCGCGTCGGCAGTAACAGCATGAGCAGCTGTTGATCTCACCACAGGATGGACGGGCCAGTGGATTGAGCAGAAGATCTGTTGTTCGGCCAGTTTCCTGCGGGTTCGATCCCTGAGGATCTCGCTCTCAAATCGTCGAATGTGCAGAAGCGGAACTTCCTGATCGCTGAACGAAACGAGACTTTCACCGATTGGGAAATGGTCACTAAGGTAAGCTTCGTTCCGACGTCGTATTTCGGCAATTGTGAGCAGGTCTGAGCTCAACAGGGCTGCCAGTGACTGGCTTGACATATCGTTCATCGCCGGATTGCGGTCAAGCATGTTTTCTGCCTCGCGGAGGTCTCTCCAGTCTCGGGCTGCGGTTCTGAGCCAGCGAATTTCCGGAAGACCTGATTCATAGGACGGATTCCAGCAACCATCAACAAAACCGCCGTCTGCAAGACGAAGGACCTTTCGGAGACTGCCAAAGCGAAAGTGACCTGCGACGGATCCGTCAGAAATCAACACGTGTGATAAATCTTCAAGTATGGTGACGCCCGACGGAACCTCGGGGATGGCGCAGATGGCTCCAAAGAAATGGGCAACGACGATTGCGTCGCCTTCCTGAAGATGGTCCGGATAATGGCATTTCAGTGAACGATCGACGTGGTAGAAGCTGATGGTGATTGCCGGGAATCTTCGTCGGATTACATCTGGCAGCGACCAGCAAATGAATCCCGGCAACCAGATTCTTCGTGGCTTTACGACCGCCTGAAGCAGAAATGTAAATGCGGCTCTTCCGGAGCCAAACCATGTACGGGGATTGCGTCGAGGAGGCAGGCGTGTGGCGACCACATGTTTCATCACATGCTCGTCGGTCGGCTGCTGAAGAGACCGGGAGTATGACTGTGAGTTGTCAGTGAGTGGATTCTTAAGGTGCAATTGACGGACAAGTGCTCTGGCAGCCTGAGCCAGTTCTCCAGCGGGTCTGATTCCGAACTCGCCGTGAAACTCTGCAAGCAGTGTGTCGCCATCGAAGACCGCATAGTTGTACCGGGATTCTTCAAAGTAACCGGGACCTGGATTCGAAACGACAGTGTATTTCGGCTCCAGCTGTCTCCGGAGCCAGACAAACACCTGGTCGTCTGACAGGTACTGGACCTCAGTTGCGTTTTCTTTTTCAAGGTTGTCCGTCATGCGCGAATATCAACCAGTCTCGCTGATCGACTCTAGAGTCCCATGAGATACTTGAACAGCTCGATTCGTTCACGATCGTTCAGTGTTTTCAGAAGTCCCTCCGGCATGAACGAGCTGGTTGAGACATTGATTTCCTCAATGTCGTCCCTGGGAATTGTGACACTCGAAGTCAGGGTTCGCAGGATAATCGCCGAGTCTGTCTCTTTCTCGATCAGTCCATTCAGCACCTGTCCCTCATGAGTGGCAATGATCCGTGCCTGATAATCACGCCCAATCACAGCATTAGGGTTCAGAACGTTTTCGACGATGTAGTCAATTCCCCTGGCCCCGGAACCAGCAAGACGCGGAGCAATCGCTTCACTTTGCTGATTCGGGAGATGGCATACGGCACAGTGTTTCTTAAAGTGCAGAGCGCCGTTCTCTGCACTAAAAGCCCACAGCGGGGCAGCCTTGTAAGCAGCAGCCTGAGCAATGACTTCTGCTCGAACCTCATCCGACGCAGGTCGAAGTGCTCCCCAGTCCTTTTGAAGCCGGTCCGTCAGAGTCTGGTCGCCGAGACTTGCAATCTGTCTCGCATGGTATGCAGTCAGACGCGACCTGGGGATTGCATCTGCTGAGATTTGATCAAGTAAAATCGTGGCCCATGAAGCTCGCCCGGTCAATGCTTCCATTGCGGCGGCGGATTCAGCCTCTGGCCAGCCGTTGAGTCGATCGACCAGATGCTCTGCAACAGAAATGTCGTCATAGCGTCTAAGAAGTGGAATGGTGTGCAGCGCGAGTTCGGGAGAATCAAGAAACCTGAGGAAGCGGTCAAGGTTTTCCGGCGACGTGTCGTCGGCGAGAATGGCCAGTGCACGCCGCTTCGCCTCAACTGAGGTCATGTCAGAATCAAGTCTCTGGCGAATTCGGGCATAGAGAGCCTGATCGCCGAATGACCGTCCAATGGATTCCGCAGCGGCCCGTATTGTAGCGTCTTCGGAGTCATAAAGGCTGGCGGACACCTGCTGCCAGCGTTGGGGAGCATTCAATTTCCTCATCCCTCGGACCGACAGTTCCAGCAGCTGCACGAGCTGGTGTTGACTGGTGCCTGTGGATTCGCTGATTCGTGCAACAAGATTATCGCGGCCTTTATCACTGGTTTTGGCAGTGTACCACAGAATCTGATGTCGAATCGCCGGAACTGGTGTCGAATCCGCGAGCCGTTGAGCGCGATTCAGATCGTTTGGTACAAGTTGTGCGATACCAAACCACAGCAGGGATGGTAAATCTCGATCCTCTGCAATTTGCTCCCGACTCGACAGTGATTCCGCAATTTGCCACGCGGTGTCTGATGGCAGTCGTTGAATCACCGAAGCCAGGGCTCTCATTACCATGAGAGATCGTTCCTGATTTGCGATGGTCACTAACGACTTCCTGAGAGTCTCAGAAGGTTGAGACTCCGCCGACAGGAGGACTGCCCAGGATCGCACATATTCGTCGTTGTCACTGAATGCATTCTTCAGCGGGCTGGCTTTCGGATCGTTTGTTTGAAGTTGTCCAATACAATGGAGTGCCCACATAGCCCGGAGCCGACGCGACGTGTCCGGATGGCTGGTCAGAATATGGATCAGAGAATCGATGGCTGATTGAGACACAGGGCCATCTGCAGAGCGTTCATGGAGAATTCTGCGAGCCGTTCGAGCATGCCAGTCATTGAGATGAAGCTGAGCAGCGACCAGTTCATCATCGGTCGCGGCAGAGTAATCAACACTGGCAGCTTTCCATGTCGAATCATACCTCATTCGATAAATCCTGCCATTGCCGCGATCCCACTGTTCCACGTCGGGGTTGTGGCAATGTCTTGGGTCATACCAGTCACTGATATAGACAGCGCCATCGGGGCCGTACTGCAGATCGACACCGATGAATTGTCGGTCGGCGCAAAACAGAAGGTCCTGTCCGGCGTGTACTGTTCGATATCCACCCTGTTCCCGAAGATTCATCTGGTGGTTGATCTGGTGCCCATGCAGATTGTGTGTCATCAGGTGATTTCGGAATTCTGATGGCCAGTTATCCCCCAGATAGATCATTGTTCCTACATGCGAATGACCTCCGAAGACTTCATCGGTACCCGGTTTACCTGCACCACCAGCGCCGTGGTCATAGCGGGCCGATGCAAGCAGATAGTTACGAGTACCGGCCAGATCAGCGATGGCTTCAGATGATACGAAATCGGCATAGCCGGAATTGACCTGATTCCAGTAATGACCACCCTGCATAACGTGTGTGGTGCCTCCTTTACCCCAGAAGCTTCGACAATGAGTCATGAACCACTGGCCCATGTCATCGTAGTCGAGTCCCCATTGGTTGCTGCCGCCGTGAGCAAACACTTCAAACTCGTGGCGGAGCGGATGAAATCGCCAAACTCCGGCGCTGAGTGTCTGGCGGTCTTCTGCCCGCCCTCCGGGTTTTCCGATCTGAGATGTATTAAATACACCCTGATTTCCATAAAGCCACCCGTCCGGTCCCCATTGAAAACTATTCAACGTTTCGTGCGTATCTGCGTAACCGAATCCGTCGAGCAGGACTTGTGGTGGGCCGTCAGGCAGGTCATCGTGGTTCGTATCCGGGATAAAGAGTAATTCCGGTGCGGCTCCGATCCAGACCCCGCCGTATCCAACTTCGAGGCCGCTGACAAGATTCAGTCCTTCAAAGAACACTTTGCGGTCTTCAAAGTGCCCGTCGCGATCGTTGTCCGCAAAGATCAGGATCTTGTCCAACCCCTCATCGGCAGGGCGTTTCTGTGGATAGCAGTGCCCTTCGACGACCCAAATCCGGCCCTTCTCATCGAACGTGAACGCCATTGGTTGATGGAGAACAGGCTCAGCGGCGATCACATCGACAGAGAACCCTTCAGGTACAAACATCTGGCTGGTGGTTTCAATCCCCCTTTGCGTCTCTGCACCAGAGTTTGCGTTTTCGGAACTGATAGAATTCGGGATCAGGTGCTGAAGAACCGGATTCCTGATTGATCTCCACTCGCTCGTTTCGATACTGTCTGCCGGCGGCTCTGAATGAAAACGGAAGTCATCAACATTCAGATGCCCCCAACCGCCGGAGCTCTCGTCGATGATTCTTACAAAGATCATCTCTCCAATGTGTTTGCGAAGATCGAAGGCCGCACGCTGCATTTGTTCTCGTTCTGAACCAGAAGCCGTAAACAGGACCTCCTCTGGCGATGATCCCTCGGCTGCCCTGACCAATTCAACGCGTGTTGCGGGCCCCTTACCTCCCCCGACCAGTATACTGCCCCACGGGTGTGTTACTTTGAACGGGACTGAAGTCAGGGAGCCCGTGCCGCGATCCTGAACATGTTCGTAGCCGCCGAAAAAGTACAATCCCTCTTTGTTACTTTGTTGATCGGGCCAGCGTCGCGAGATTCCATCCATTTGTACAGGCTGGCGGTCAAACGCATTTCCTTCGACGGTCCAGTCTCGAAGGTCACCTGATTCGAATCCAAGATTCAGCAAATTGCCGTCTGCATCTGTGGGTGTGATGCCAGTATTGACGTCTGATACAGACGGTTCAGGAGCAATGAGTCTAAAAGGCCTGAGTCGCTGATCGTCCGGCTCGAGAACTTCAAGACGGATATCGCGAAATTCAACTCGAGTTGCCGGACCGCTATGAAGCTGAAACGCCAGTTGTCCCCGGAGGTCCTGTTCGCCAGTTTGTTCATCCCACAACTCGCTGAACAACGTTCCGTTTACGAAGACCGCAATTCTGTCCTGAATGCCAATGATGCGATATTCATTCCAGTCGTTGTCGCGGAACAGGACGGCATATTGATGTGCCGGCGCAAACGACTCTGCACTCGATTTTCCGTCCGGCTGGATGTGAACACGAGTGCCTCGTTCGACAAGCAGAGCCCGTCCATGTTCATCGTAAATTCGTCCGAGCCACGTCGCACCCTGATCAAGGTCTGCCTGGTATCCTGAGACATGGTTTACATCTCGTACCTGACAACGAAACTGGATTCCGGAGTTTGCGGCTGGTTCACCTGTCAGCCTGACCTGCAGTCGAAGGTCGAAGTCAATCAACTCTCCGCCCCTCCAGACGATCCAGGTATTGTGATCCAGTGATGTGCCTGGAGGGATCTCGCCTACAATACTTCCATTTTCGACACGCCAGTGAGCAGGGTCATGATCCCAGCCTGTCAGCGAGATTCCGTCAAACAACTCGTGTTGCTCAACGGGTTCATCGGTGATTCGAAGTGTTGCGGCATTCAGAGTTCCAACGGTGACATATGGAATCGCAAGAGCACAGAGAAACAGGCATTGCATATTGAACATCATGAAAGTTCGCCCTTGGATATTGCGAAATGATTCGTATGAAGGTGAGTTTAGCGGATGGAACCAGAATCAGGAGGCGTTCAGGAACGAATTCAGAGCCTCGATCACGGGTTTTACCGTCAGTGTTGTCTTGTAACTGATCACTCTGTGCGATTTGCAAACGTCAGAAAACTGGCTTTCAGCGAGGTGGTGAACCGCCAGCATAATTGGGTAATCAGCAAAGGTGAACAGCGTTTTCTTTCGAGCGTCCAGATATTCGGGAGTCCAGAATCCGACGATTTCGAAATAGATCCTGACGCCGGTCTGGTGGAGGAACACAAAGTCGGGAACGAATGTCTTTTGACCTGCAAACAGGAACTCACTCTCCCGAAACAACGTCCAGCCTTCGCGTGGCTCTGTCCCCCATTTATTGGAGAACTCCTGTTCGATTGAGCTGTCAAATTCAGTTTCCGGAGCGACGTGGCTGCGGAGCCCATCCGTATCCCTGAGTTCAAGTGTCATTCGCAATCTGCCTGACACCGCGATCTGTGCTTCCAGAGACCATCCCGTAGACGCCACAAGGGCCGGAAGAAAGCGAGCCATTTGAACGCCGTAGCGGCGTGTCTCTCTCAGCACGGATGCAGGTCCATCGATCCGAATGTCAAAAATACTGTCGCGGACACGGTTAATGGTATGCATTAGCCGGGCCAGTCGAATGGCTCGCAGAATCTGTTTGAAGTTTCCGCTGACTCGCAGCTGCAATGACAAAGCAGAGAACAAAGCCACCTGCACCTGAGCGACGTTGTATCGCGACAACAGTGCACGGCCATCCGGATAGCCAGGAAATTCTTTAAGGCGGTGGAATTCGATCACATCTGCATACAATTGATCTTCAATTTCGTGCCACGGTTTACCGAGTTCCGAAGAGATTCGCTGTTGAATATGCGAGACGGTTGATTCGAACAGTGAATCGGCGGTCTGCACGAGTGGATGGTGAGGAGCGGCCTTGCCGAATACTTCCTTCCGCAAAGCGGGCGCCTTTTTTCGCCATGAATCGTCATAGACGGACTGGTCATCGAGCAATTTGCAGAATGCTTCAATCCGTCGCGGCGGGCAATCCGGGATATCTGTGAACAGATTTTGAACGCGACGATGCAGATCTCGTCGCCTCAGGCCAATTCCATTTCGATAGACATTCAGCATCGCTTCCACAATTGCAAGGTAGTGCGCGTGTTTCCCCTGAGTCAGTCGATCCGGTTCAATTCGGAATCTCTGGAAGTCAAGATTTGCGACGGAGAGGTCCTTTGTCAGCATGAGGTCAGTCTGATCCCTTCGACTTTCGCTGATGGATGGTTCCATCAAACGTCTCGTGCCGACGTCGTTTCCTTGATCGGAGTTCTTCGTTGGTCCCCGAACAGACAATCTCATACAGAGTTGCACGAGCGTTGCCGGATCGTCTGAGAATGCGCCCCAGACGCTGGCGGGCCTGACGCGACGAAGCCATGCCCCCGATCACGATCGCAATCTTGGCTGCAGGAACATCAACGCCTTCGTCAAGAACCTGATTGGCAACAATGGCTGGATACCGGCCAGCTGCAAAACCATCCAGAATGTCAATCCTCTCCTTCTTCGCACAGTGGTTCAGCAAACATGGAATCAGGAACCGCATAGAGACATCTCGAGCCATTGCGTTCGAACCTGCAAACACGATACAGCGTTCCCCGGAATGCAGCCGAAACAGGTCCTCAAGAACTCTCAGCTTCTCTTCCGCACGGTCTTCGATTGATCGCTTCGCCAGCCATGCTACGAGAGCCTTTCGAGATTCCGGGGAGGATGTGCTTTCCGCGCACACATCTTCCCACGTATAGTCGGGATTGTTTTCACGCTGGATCTGCATGTAGTCCCGGATTTGTTCAGAATAACGGTCGTACTTCTGTTGTTCGTCGTCGGAAAGGTGTACCGGAACTCGAACAACGTCGTACTCGGCAAGTGTTCGTCCCCTGACTTTCGTGATCGGAAGATCGTAGACAAACGGACCGATCAGTTGCGGCAGATCAAGATGCCGGCCGTCAGAGCGTTCGGGCGTTGCTGTCAGTCCAAGCCGATATGGTGCAACACTCATCAGTGCGGCGTCACGCCTCAATTGTCCCGGAAGGTGATGACACTCATCAAAGACGATGAGCCCGAACTTGTCTCCGAATTTCTGCATATGGATGCAGGCGCTGTCGTAGGTTGTGACAGAAACAGGAGCGACTCGGAAGACATTGTCGCCGACAATCCCGGCATCATAACCCAGCGACTGCAGGATGCGACGGTGCCATTGGTACATCAGGTCCCGAACGGGGGCAACAACGAGCGTCGAGGTTCGCGTGTATCGCATGATCGTAAGTGCGACTTCTGTCTTTCCGGTGCCGGTGGGCATCACAATGCATCCACGCTGTCCGGCGTTGACCCACGCTTCAACGGCATCCACTTGTTCCGGTCGCAACTGAGTCTTCTCGTCCGCACGCCAGGGAACGTCCCGAAATGCACCAATCATATTGGTGAACATCACCCTTCGGCTCTGCAGCTCACGGATCACCGAAACATAGTGGCACGCGTCACAACGAAATGCCTCAATACGCGAGTCATATACCCAGATGTCGGATGGAAACCATGCATCGAGACAGGCACCTGAAACGCCACGAATGACGAGCGTGCCGCTGACAAACGTGAGTTCAACATTGGGAGCATCTGCCTGAATATGATTCATAAGCAAAGTTTGACCGGTTGAACTCCGGCAATCAAGACCAGCTTCGATATGCGCTGCCCAGACTCAGAGTTTAGGCATGGCAGCAGCAATGTTGGAGAGACTTCGGATTGCGGCCGCACTCTGTTCATAGGGCCGAGTGGTCAGAATCACGCAATAGGTCTGTTCCGCCGGGTCGATCCAGATCATGGTACCAGTTGCTCCCCAGTGACCGTAAGCATCCGGCGAGACAAAGTCGCCAAACGATGCGGGGTGATCCGGCCAGTTGAGTCGCCAGCCGAGTCCCCATCGTTGGGTATCGGCCACGGACGCGGGGAGCCCGGAGATCCATCGAGTCTGATGAGATGTTGCTAGTCTGATACCAACTGGCGAAAGTACCTGGTTCTCACCAGAGACTCCGTGTCGCAGCATCATTCGTGCCAACATCCCCAGGTCGGCGACTGTCGAAATCATTCCGCCCCATGGAGCTCCAAGGGTTCGCCAGTAGAGGCTGTTCCAGTTCCAGTTGGAATCCTGAGACTGCCATACCGGAAGTTCACAGGGTTCGATGGTGGGCATCAGTGTGGTTGCGTCGGATTCGGGTAGCCCCAGCCAACTGGAGGTCATCTGCAGAGGCTGAAAGATGTGGTCAGCGACCAGTACCTGAAGTGACTTTCCGGAGACGCGTTCGAGAATTGCACCGAGGACGGCGAACCCCATGCTTGAGTAGCGACAATCCACACCTGCCGAGAATTCGGGCTGACAATTTGCAGTCGCAGCGACATAGGCCTGGAGCGGCGCGTGTTGTCTGCGGAGTTCCTGATTCTCCGGCAGCATATCCGGAAGACCGCACGTATGTGTCAGCAGATGGCGGATTGTGATTCTTCGAAGCGTTGAACAGTCAAATTCAGGAAGATATTCGAGAACTCGATCATTCATCCCGAGGCAGCCGTGTTCAGCGAACTGGATTGCCAGCATGCCGACGATGGGCTTAGTAATGGAAGCGACGAGGAATCTTCGGGGAGGGCAGGCCTTGAGAGTCTGTCCATGACTCCACGCAAACGAAATTGAGGCTTCATCGCAGGAACCAGCTTCGATGTCGAGCACCGGAAGGTTGTACCTGCGACAAACTGACTCAAGATTCAGTCGAATTGAATCCACTTATTCCGGTCCGGCAGATTTGCAGAATGCCAGGAAGGCATCTTCTGCACGAGCAATCTGGTCAGTTGGGCCCGTCAGTTTGACATAGTAGTTACGCTCTGCCATTGGAATGATCACTCCGATCATACTCCAGTCGCTTTCTGGTGGACGGCCCATACCGGGTACAAAATTGCCCTGCAGACGGACAACCGTGGCTTCTCCTGCGTTTGTGGAGAGTGTTTCCTGAGTTGCTGGCTGGCCTCCAGAGAACTGCCCCTTCCAGCGGCTGATATTGTCTTCGATCGTGCCACCTGAAACAGACAGGGTAAAAGAAACGGCTTCGCCGGCATCCGGAATTCCAAACTTCGCTGCAATGATTCCTCGCTGCATTTCCGACAGTGGCATGTCTTTAAATGACGACGGAACCGAGAACTTCATGCCTTCGAACGACTTGACTTCGCCTCCGGCGGCTGTTGGCTCTGATGCGACTGCATCAGCTGCCGTGCCATCGGATGACGGTGCTTCATTGGGCGTCGTCGAAGTTGTCTCTGTCGCCGGAGTTTCCGGAGTCTCAGCAGTGCGAATGGGTGGAGTCTCTGAAGTGCTGCTGTCATCTGCACACCCTGCGAAGCAGAGGACGGACAGTAAAACTGAAGATGAAAGGCGGAATTTGGGCATTGTCAAATCATTCTGAAGTTGAATGGAGAGTCATCCTGGGGTTATTGATGCAGCTGCTGTTGTCGGAGCCGTTCGCTGACTTTGTCGAGAAGTCGAAGTTCTGATGCAGTCAGTGATTCACGCCCCTGCTCGTGAAGTTTCGCCAGAATTTCGTCGAGCTGACGATCCTCCGACTCCTTCTGTTCGAATTCTCGGCGAATCCGCTCTTCGTCGCGGCGCGATTTCCAGCGTTCAAGAATACCAGCGCGGACGGCTTCGTCGCGGTGAACACTGTCTTCGCTCTCGGGGCCTTCGCCGGCGGAGCGTTCAAGACTTGTGTATCCTTCCGAGAAGTCATAGCCGAGAAATGATGTGTCTTCTGTTGGTTCCGGTTCACTGATCATGACTTCGTGGATATGCAGCACAAGGATGAACGCTGAAAGAGCAGTCACAGCGCTGACATCGAACACAAAACCGGCAAGAACTCCCATCAGACTGGTGACAAGTCCGAATCTCATCATCAAATCGCGAGATTCAACATCACTAAAGCGAAGTGTCAGGAAATGATGCAGCCCATGACCGGCGTCAAAAGGAAGAACGGGAATCAGATTCAGCAGTACGAGACACCAGTTGACGGCAAATGTCATCCGGAGTGCAGTCAGGGTCCACGTATCTCCGGGTGAAACAGAAAACTTCTGAAACGGATTCAAAAGTGATTCAACGGTTCCGCCGTTCCAGAGCAGATATCCAGAGATGGCGGCGATCAGCAGATTTGCTGCGGGTCCTGCCAACAGCATCTTCCAGACAGCACCACCGACATATCCCGGTTCAGGGATGATGAGGCCACCGAGGGGCCAGAGAATGACTTCCTCGGAATCACCACCGGAGAGTCTGGCAGCGATCAGATGACTCAACTCATGAATTATCAGACTGAGGAGAAGGATGGCTCCCCCGATGGTTCCAAGAGTGAGGCTGTCCAGTCTCCACATGATCGCCATGACAGCGACGGGCAACAGGAAGCTGATGCGGACACGAACACCCAGCCAGTGTCCTGCAGGAAATGAAGCCGAAAGTATGCTGTCGGTCGCGTACATAGCAGGATTGTAAACGGAGTTACTGGCTCTGGAAAACAGCGGGGGGCGAAATTTTTCAACACCGCGACCGAATTGACGCACCCGGCTTGTCCACTACCATTCGGGTTCTAAGCCCGTGATTTGGTGGATTTGAAGAATCTGCAAGAGAAACCGTTGTTCTGAGAGGAACTGATCGCTATGGACCAGGACGAAATTCTGATGGACGCCGAGGAACGGATGGAGAAGGCCGTACAGGTCCTGACGAACGCGCTTAAGGGAGTTCGGACAGGTCGGGCCAATGCGGGGCTTGTCGATTCCGTGCGAGTCGACTACTACGGTTCTCCTACCCCACTGAAACAGGTCGCGAACATCAGTGTTCCCGAACCTCAGCAGATTATGATTCGACCATTTGATGCAGGGACTCTGGATGCGATCGCAAAAGCAATCGTTGCCAGCGATCTGGGAATGGCTCCCAACAACGACGGTCGGGTCATCCGGCTAAACGTCCCGCCGCTTTCAACGGAACGTCGAAAACAACTGACTGGACGTGTGAAGGATCTCGCGGAAGAAACTCGCGTGGCGATTCGCAATATTCGACGTGACGCCAACAAGCATGCGGATCAGTCAGAGAAGGACAAAGTTATGTCTGAAGACGACCGCGATGCAACGAAGGAGAAGATTCAGGAGTTGACTCGAAAATTCGAGGGTGTCGTTAACGACAGAGCGGCATCGAAAGAGAAGGAAGTTATGGAGCAATAGCCTGTGCGGCCTGTTGCTGTTCAACAACATGCCTGGTTTGCTCGAAGAGTTTCGACAGATGATTTGGGATCTCGTATCCCTCGGCCAGCTTCATTTGTTCTTCGTCGACAACCTTGCACAGATCCTCGAGATTGATCGCGCGACACTGTTTGTCGACACGCAGCAGTTCAAAGAACCCGTTCTTTGTCTGCTGCAGCTGGTCAGGCAGCATACTGGCAATTGCAATGGGGAAAAGTTTGAAGAATTCCGGCTCAGGATCTTCGAGCGTCGTTTTCATCTTATGATGGTAGAAAATGGCGCACAGCAGATCGTCGGGGAAATTCCATTTTGATGCATACCATGCGCCTGCGGATGCATGATCCCATCCAAATGTTTCTTGTTCCCAATCCACCAGGTCTCTTCCCTGCCGAGAATCCTGTTCCAGAAATCTCAGGTAGTCCTTGTCGAAGTGATTTGTCAGAACTGGAAGCAGATAGTCCTGCAGCAGGCCACCCAGAAACGCTAGTCCTGTATCAAGTCGAAGACGGCGTGCGACTTCTTTTGCAAAAAGCCCCCGCTGAAGTGACTCATTCCAGAAGTTTCGCTGATTGACAAGCTTTGACTTCATAGCACGCGACGCTGCCTTCATGCCCGCTGCCAGCAGGTGAATCTTGGCGGCATTCACACCGATGTGCAGAATTGCGTCTTTCACGTTGCGGACCGGTGTTCGCTGAACATAGAACGCTGAGTTCACGTGGCGGAGCAGTTCGACGGTCAGAGCGCTGTCTTTCTCAACGATCGCTGCGAGCCCCTTGACTTCGAAGTCGGGGTTTGCAGATTTCTGAACGAATTCGCTCACCGCGTGCGGTAGCGCCGGCAGCTCAATAGATTGAGGGAGATTGCCCGCCTGAACCGAGGCAATTGCTTCGTTTCTCAGGTTTTCCCACGAGAATTTATGTGAAACATCAGAAGACACGATGCTCGAGTTCCCCGCCGCCAGGTGGCATCTTTGAGTGAACCAAAAACGATGCGCAGAGCCCTGTCATGTCCCAACCTCGGCGTCGTCAGGCCACGAAAGGGACATCTGCGCTTTGGTCTTATCGAAGCGTTCAGTAGGTGCTTGCAATGGCGTGTTCGGATTTTGACGAAACGAGGGGAAACGTGGCAGACGTTTCGAACTTTAGGGCTGGAGCCAACGCGGCGGTTGCAGGGGTGAAACAGTGACTGTCTGTTGTGCCGATTCTGCAGACGGGGGGATTCCCCATCAGTCACGGGCAATCCCTCGGATTCGCGCAATTCAATCGCGACAGGGTGAATACCACGAGCTAAGTAATCCCTGGAAGAGTCGCGATGGCAGTCGCCGGAAAGACAGAGTCGACAAAGAACCAGATGATGATAAGGAGGTCCCGATGAAGGACATGAAACGAATTTTTGCAGAGTGGCCGGTCAGCATTCCCAGAACGGGTTTGATTGTGACCTCGTTCAGTGAAACCATCCCTTTCTGCAATTATATGCTCTGCGGGGATCTGATCCTGCTTGAACGGAAGACGCCCGACGCTTCTGGCGCTCGTCGTGTGATCATCGGATTCGATGCTATTCAGGCCGTCAAGATTCTCGATGCAATTGAACTTGCTCGGTTCACTGCAATGGGATTTCAGGCAGTTCACCTGCAAACCTGATTCAACTACTGCTCAACGAATCGGCGATACAGTCCGGCGTAGATTCCGTCGAGGGTAATCAGTTCATCATGGCGACCATGTTCGACAATTTGACCATGGTCCAGAACGAGCACCTGGCTGGCGTTTCGGATTGTGCTGAGACGATGCGCAACAACAAAGCTTGTTCGACCGCGCAGCAGGACCTGAAGGGCCTGCTGCAGGCGAGCCTCAGTCGCACTGTCGATGCTGCTGGTTGCTTCGTCAAGAATCAGAATTGCTGGATTTGCCAGCATCGCTCGGGCAAAACAAATCAACTGCTTCTGGCCTGATGACAATGACGAGCCGCCTTCACCCACAGCGGTGTTCAGTCCGTTGGGCAGATTCACCAACAGATCAGTGCAGTCCAGTTCTTCCAGAACCTGCATGATTTCTGCATCTGTGGCGTCCGGTCGGCTGAAACGAATATTGTCTGCGACGGTTCCGCAGAAAAGGAAGTTCTGCTGGAGTACGATTCCCATCTGGCGATGCAGGGATTCGCCCGTAACCGTCCGGATGTCCTGTCCGTCGATCAGCACCTGCCCTTTGTTTGGAAGGTAAAACCTCGCCACCAGGTTGATAATCGACGATTTTCCGCTGCCGGTGTGTCCGACCAGCGCGATCGTCTCACCGGGCAGCGCGTGAAAGTTGACTTCCCGCAGTACCGGCTGATCGGGATGATAACCGAACGTAACACCGCGAAGTTCGACGTGTCCGCGAATCGGACGAAGCGCCTTTGCATCGGGAACGTCAGACCATTCAGGTTCAGTGTCGAGAAGACGAAACAGCCGTTCCGCCCCTGCCATGGCCGTCATCGCCTGATTATACTGATTTCCCAGGATTGAAATGGGCGAAAAGAACAAGTTGGCCATGAAGAAGAAACCGACCATATCTCCGATGTCCGTCGAATAGCCAGGCGTCAGAACTCGATATCCTCCCACAAGCAACAGCAGTGCAACAAAGACCTGGCTGTTGAGTTCCAGCAGTGGCAGGAAGGTGCCCTGTGTTTTCAGAACAGCGGTATTGTACTTTGAATGGTCTTCCGCAAGCTGATGAAACATCTCCGAGTTCTGCTCATGTCGCACGAACCCCTGAGTGACTCGGATTCCGACGACGGATTCAACCAGCGTTGCCGTTACTCGGCTGAACGACTCGCGCATGTCGCGAAGTCCTGTACTTAACTGTCGATGGAACCGCTGGTTGGTGAACCAGATGACAGGAGCAAGTCCAAGGACAATCAGGAACAAAGTCCAGTCGTACCAGATCATGGCAGCGGCGGCGATGAGCATTTGCCCGACCTGAACGAGTGACACATAGAGAATTTCCTGCACACCGATCCGAATGTCTTCCATGTCCGATGTCATGCGACTGATCACTCGACCGATGCGGTTGTTGTGGAACCACTTCATCGGCATTCGCATAATGTGTGCAAAAAGTCGATTTCTGAGGTCATTGACGACAGCTTCCCCAAGCTGCAGAGCAAGCCGCTGACGAAAGTGCAGAACAACCTGCGTTGAGATCGCCAGGAGTGCGTAAATGACTGCACCCAGAGTCACGCCTGCTGCGTCACCCGCTGCAACGGGGCCGCGAATCACAGCAGCCACGATCCATGTCAAAGCCGGCATCTGAAAGGCTCGCAGGACCACGGTGACTAACAGCCAGAAACGCATCGAAGCCGAGGGACGAGTATGTTCCAGCATTCGAGCAATCAGCCGGAAATCCAGCGGCCGCTGTCCTGGCTCGCCTTCTCGTTCAATGTGCCGTGTGAGGCTGCTGGCCGGGAGTGCAACTCGAGTCATCGTCGCTGTATCTGTCTTCTGAACTCTGGTGGAAAGCGAATCTTCAAAACGTATCTGCAATGATCAGTGAGTCGCGAGTTGAGTATCTTCAACTTGAGCAGTTGCCTGAAATTCCTGTTGTTCTGAGGTCTGAAGTTCGCAGAGCTCACGGTAATAGGTGCTTGCAGTCAGTAGTTCGTCGTGAGTCCCGACCGCGTCGATCATACCGTTCTGAAGGACAACAATTCGATCCGCCCTGCGAAGTGCACTTAGCCGATTCGAGACCATGATCGTTGTTCGTCCATCGGTGGCACTGAGCATGGCTTCCTGAATTTCATGTTCTGTTTCCGGGTCGACAGATGCGGTCGCGTCGTCGAGCAACAGTATGCGAGGATTCGCGAGGATGGCTCTGGCAAGTGCAAGTCGCTGGCGCTGTCCGCCGGAGAGATTTGAGCCGTGTTCGCCGATCATGGATTCATATCCATTTGGGAGTTCACTGATAAATCCGTGGGCCGAAGCCATTTCCGCAGCAGATCGAATTTCGTCCAGACTCGCGTTTGGCCGTCCAAATGCAATGTTGGCTGCAATTGTATTGCTGAAGAGAAAACTCTCCTGGAATACCAGCCCCATTCCCCTTCGCAGATCATGAAGCTCGACATCGCGGATGTCGTGACCATCAATTCTGATCTGCCCACCATCTGCGTCATAAAATCGCATCATCAGTGCCATCAATGTCGTCTTGCCGCTACCAGTCGGTCCGGTTATGGCGACACATTCACCCGGGGTGATCGTCAAAGAGATGTTCCTGAGAACTCTTCGTTCCGGCGAGTATCCGAAACTGACGTTCTCAAAGCGGACGTCACCCGTCATCGGCGAAAGATGAATGGCTCCGGGACGGCTTTGGATGCGAACAGGTTCATCGAGCACTTCAAAGACTCGTTCAGCACTGGCAAGGCTCGACTGAATTGAGTTCGCAATGTTTGTGATCTGCCCGACCTGATTGGCAAACTCGTGAAGCAGATTCGCAAACACAAACATGCCAGCTCCCATGGCAAGTTCGCCCTGAATCACCAGGTGCCCTCCATAGCCGATCAGGATCAGCATATTGACCTGAGTGACAAGACCCATCACGGGCTGAAACGTCGAGACTTTGAAGAAAATGGATTCTTTCAGGTCGCGGATGTTCTGATTTGCTGCGGCGAACTTTACGCACTGCTCTTTTTCTCTGGCATAGCCCTTAACAACCTGCACACCCTGAAGATTTTCGACGAGTGTACGAATCATAACGTCGCCCAGTTCGCTGGCTCGACGATAGGCCGGCTGTACTCGACGCGAGAAGATTGTCGCTCCGATCCACAGCAGTGGAGTTGTGGCAAGGCAGATCAGGGTCAGGCTGACATGAACGCTGAGCATATAAATCAGATATGCTGTGAGAGTCAGTGCCACGGTCAGAACTTTGATCACGACGCCATCAACAAAGCTGCGCACGGCATTCGCATCTCCGGCTGCTCGGTTGATGATCGAGCTGCTTGCGCCTCGGTCATAGAACTGAAAGCTCAGCTGCTGGAGTCGAGCATAGACCTGGGTACGTATGCGAATCAACAGTTGTTGTGAAAGTGCAGCGGAAGAGATAGCAGCCAGATATTTCAATAAGGCTGTCAGGATCGCGACTGCAAGTATCGTCGCGGAGAGTACTGCGATGACGGTAAATGGGGACCATGACGCCGGAGGAGTCCAGTTCATGGGAAATGACGGTTTTCCCGTTCCTGGAATCATGCAGAAACGCAGGTAATCAATGCCGACTCCCGTCAGTCTCAGAGTTGCCAGATTCAAGGCGACAAGCATGGTCTGCATCGCAACGACAACAAGACAGCGCAATCGATACTCCATCGTGATTCCAAGGAGCCGAACAATCAGCTGACGCGTTGTTCTTGTGCCCGAAGAATGTTCACAATGACCCCTGTCACTACCGGAGGCAGCCGACACGTGCGAATCCTTTTCAACTATACCCGCTAATCACCAACGGTTGGCCGGTGAAGACCAACTGCCGCGGGTTGTATCGCAGACCTGCAGTGACTCATAGGCGGGATTGCTGTTTCCTGGATTCTGTCAGCCGGACGCTGAAAGACAATCGGCAGTTTCTGCCGGACGAAGCGGTACATAGGATCAGTTCAGGTTCGGTCGTAGAGCGCCTCGCGACCTCGGACACTGTCAATCACGCTTCCATCTGCAAATACAGTTTCACCATGGACGAATGTTCTGACTGGCCATCCGGTCAGCTGTGTTCCGTGCCAGGGAGACCAGCCGCACTTTGTCAGTTGTTCTTCGTTGCGGATCGTGGCCGTTTTATTGAGGTCAGCGAGCACGAGGTCTGCATCATACCCTTCACGGATTTCGCCTTTACCAGCAATTCCCCAGACTCGGGCCGGAGCGCTGCACATCCACCCAACAACCTGTTCGATTGCGCATTTCCCGAGACTGACCTGATTCAGGAGAAGAGCGAGGCTGTTTTCAACGGCAGGCAATCCTGATGGGGACTTGGGGTAAGGCTGCCTTTTTTCCTCCATGAGATGAGGAGCATGGTCTGTTGCGATCACTTCAATCGTGCCATCGAGCAGACCCTGCCAGATGACTTCGTTGTCTTTGGCTGTCTTAATCGATGGATTCATCTGCACCAGCGAACCCAGAGTCTCATAGTCATCAATGTTGAAGAACAAGTGGTGTGGACACGCTTCGGCGGTAATCAGGTCGCTTGTTGTTCGCAGAAACTCGACTTCCTCTGCCGTTGAAACATGCAGTACATGAAATCGGTGACGATGTCGTTCAGCCAGTTCAACCGCCCGAGTCGTTGCGATGAGTGCAGCTTTATGATCTCGGATCAGGCTGTGGTCCGAGTACTTGTGGCCGCCCCCGATTCGTGCAGAATTCTCCCGAACAGTCGATTCATCTTCACAGTGAGCACAAATCGGCAGCGTTGTCTCTGCAAAGATTCGCTCAAGTGCTTCCTGGCTGTCAACCAGAAGATTGCCTGTACTTGACCCGATGAAAATTTTGATTCCTGGCGTGCGAGTTGCTGACTTCAGGACTTCAACGTTGTGGGGCGTTGCTCCCACGTAGAAGCCGTAGTTGACGCGGCATTTTTCTGAAGCCATGGCCAGTTTGGCGTCGAGCGCCTCGAGTGTAATCGTTTCAGGCCGAGTATTTGGCATCTCAAGGAATGTTGTAATGCCACCTCGAGCACAGGCGCGGCTGCCGGTGATAAGGTCTTCCTTGTGAGTGAGACCGGGGTCTCGAAAATGCACCTGGTCGTCAATGACACCTGGAATCAGATGCAGGCCTCTTGCATTGATGACTTCGTCTGCGGTGACAGGAAGTCCGGTTCCAATACCACCGATCTTTCCGTCCTCGATGAACACATCAAAGTGACCTGTTTCCTGCGGAAGGACGACGGTCGCATTTCGAATGAGGGTCTTCATAGACAGGCTTCTATCGACTACTTTTTGTCTGAGGAGGGCGTTGAGGGTGAAGACTTCTGGTCTGGCTTTTGCACATCCTTCTTTTCGTTATCGCCAGGCGTCTTTTCGTCTGCTGGTTCCTTCTCGCCTGGGGATTTCTTTTCGATACGACCAAACATGTGTCCGCCAACTGTTCCATGCTGCCATGTTCCCGCATACCGCTTTTCATAAAAGATCACGCGTGCTGAGAACGCTTCTCCGAGTCCAGGCAGTGTCTGGTTTGTGAGTGAAACCATTGGCGTGTCCCCGGCCCATTCGACCGGAACTGTAATCGGCAGCTTCGTGTCGATGTTTCCATACTTGATTCGAGCTGTGAAGATCCACAGATTCGATCCCAGATGACTGACACTATCGATCTCGTAGCGTTCTTCTTTGAGCGGTTTGTCGTCCGACTGGCCATCGATTGTAAATGAACCAATCATCACGACATTTGCCATTTGCTCCTGAAATGCCATCTGGCGTTCAGCTGTGACTTCAGCATCGTCTTCGTCGGCAAACGCAGCAGAGAATGAAAGCATAGAAGAGCAGAGAACAACCGAAACTTGCAGGATCACCAGGAATCTGTGCATGACGAACCCTCGGGCAGGCTTTGGGGATGGGGTAGAAAAATCACCGAATTCGATGGCGGAAATCATCGACTCCTCGACTTTCACGATGATTGTACCGCCGTTGATCGTGATCGGCAAACTGCCGAAAGTCAGATGTCCGCATTTGCGCGGCCGGGGTTGGCGGCTACAATTTGAAACTGAACGCTCATTTTTTCAGCCGAATTCATTTGAAAAGACAACGGATTGTCACATGCGCTATCCTTCACCAGTCGTCTCGAATGTTCGTACACGGACGAGCCTGATTCGGCAGCTGATGGCAGCAATTGGCATTTTGATTCTCCTGCTGTTTGCCTCATCTGCAATGGCTCAGTCAGGCTCCGACGCAACGGAAACACCGCCGGACACAGGAAATGTTCAGGTGTCCGCCGAAGGAAGATCGTTTCTGAACGTACGCGACATGCTCGCGGCAGGTGGTACCATTGGTTATATCATTGTCCTGCTGAGCTTCGTAATGGTGGCTCTGATTATTGATCAGGGCATGACGGTCCGCAGAACTTCCTTAATGCCTCCGGGACTGGCAGAAGAAGTGCACCGATGTCTGGCGGAACGGAAGTTTGAAGAGGCAAAGAAGCTATGTGAGAAGTACCCAGGTTATCTGAGCCGAGTTCTTCAGTCCGGGCTTGATGAAATTGGCCTTGGATATTCGAGCATAGAAAAGGCAATGGAAGACGCGGCTGTTGAACAGTCTGCACGACTGTTTCGTCGCGCCGAATTTCTGTCAGTGATCAGTGCTCTGGCTCCCATGCTTGGATTGATGGGAACTGTTTGGGGCATGATTCTCGCATTCATGGAATTCGAACAGAAGGCCAATCCTCAGGTGAGTGAACTGGCACCTGGTATCTACCGCGCATTGATTACAACATTACAGGGTCTGGCAGTGGCGATCCCATCACTCGCCGCCTTTTCGTTCTTCCGAAATCGCATCGATGAACTGTCGGCGGAAACTGCATTGCTGGCTGAGCACGTGTTCGCAGATTATCGCCGAGCATCAATGATTAAACGCACCTCGAAATCCAGCGCAAACGACTCTCAGGCTAACGGGTAGGAGGCGATTTCAAAAACCGCTGGATGAGGTCCCTGTAGCTTTCGACTGATGCAGTCTTCATGCCCGGGACCTTTCCCATATCATCATACTTTCGCACCTGAACGGCGGCTTTGAAGTGCGGAAGGGCCTCGAACTGAGCAGCTTCCGAGTCGGACATTGGTCCTCCCTGCAGTTCAAGACTTTGTTGAGACGACGTAGACAGTCCTTCGATATAAGCCGGTTCTTTCCAGCACAAATAGCGTTTCGCAGCAACATGAAGGCGCACGGGTTCCACGATTTCAGGCGGAAACAGTTCCGTCAATAGTCTTGCGCCCAGCTCTTCGTGTTGGGCATCAACGCCTTGCTGGGCGATATCTTCGCCGAGATCATGCAGCATGTGTCCATAGTCATGCAGGAGGCAGGAGAGGACCACCGCATCCGGTTCCCCGAACTGATGAGCAAACTCGGCTGTCTGCAGAGCGTGTTCCAGTTCGCTGACATTCTCCCCGTAGTGACGGTGTCCTTTCTCTCGGAATACGGTGAGGATCTGGTCTACGGGTTGCGTGTCTGACATGGATCTTCCAAATCGATCTAAAATCTTCGGACTCATCGAATACCTTCAGGGCTCATTGGGCTTTTGTTCAGCGATTCGCAGCAAATTGGACTCGGTTCTCACGAAGAGACTATCTCCGGAAATAGCGGGAGTGCAGTAGGTATCTTCACCAACTTCATTCTGAGCAATGACGGTGAATTTCGGGCCATTCTGGATCACAGTGCAGCGTCCTGAGTCTTCAAACAGATAGATGCGATCGCTAACGGCTACTGGAGAGCTATAGACGGACCCGAGTGCTCTGGCAGTGTGCTGAACTTTTCCAGTGACTGCATCGATGCACTGATAAACACCGCCATCACTGATGACATGGAGGTAATCTCCGTGAAGCAGAGGAGTTGGTACATAGGGCATTCCTCGATCGCTTCTCCAAACAACATGTGACTCAGATACCTGCCCTTCGCCCCCAAGTTTGACTGCGAGCGCTTTCTTGTCGGGAGAGCCTGCAAAGCTGAAGACCATATCATGGCCAACGGACGGTGAACATACAAACTTGTCACTGGGACCTTCGACACTCCAGATCAGTGTACCGGTATGTGGGTTAAGTGCCAGAGTTCTGGAGGCTCCGGTCAGGATGAGTTGATCCTGATCCCGATACTTTGTCAGTACAGGAGTTGAAAATGAACGCAGGTGAACTTCGGGAGTGTATCGCCAAACTTCATCTCCGGTCTTCTGGTCCAGCATCACAACAAATGCTGTTCCATCCTGATGCCCGTTGACGATGACGCCCTGTTCGAACAATACGGGTGAGGCGGCAAAACCATGATTTGAAAAGTACGTTCCCGGGTGTTTCTTCCACAGAAGTTCGCCGTTCATGCTGAGGGCGGCAACCGTCATTCCCTGGTCATCCACAAACGCTGCAAAGATTCGTTCGCCGTCAGATGCAGGTGTTGAAGAGGCCGTGGTATTGTCGCGGTGCATCTGGCCGCCGGGCCCGTTATGAACGACGGTATTCCACTTCAGGTTGCCGGATTCGGTATCGAAACAGAGTACTCGACGCGATTGGTCATCTTCCACACCTGTCGTGAGGATCACGTTCATGCCGACAACAATCGGCGACGATCGTCCTCGACCAGGCACCGCAGTGCGCCACGTGATGTTGCTGTCCGGGCTCCATTTGACGGGCGGATTCGCATCTCGCTGAATCCCGTCGCCTCGACTCCCTCGCCAGGATGGCCAGTCACTTCCTTCAGTGGCAGGCCAAAAGGTGCCTGACAACAGCGAGAGTGCAGCCAGTGATGTACCGATAAATCTCGTCAGCATGCTTATCACCAATTAGATTTCAATATTTGGCTCTTGTTTGTTCCGAACTACTTTTTTGACAGTTCCGGAAGTTGAATTGTTGTCGTGCGATGACCATCGGAGAGTCGGAAAATACTAACGTTGCTCAGACAGTCTGCGGCAATAACGTATTGTTGGTCATGGCTGACTGCGAGTCGAACCACTTCATCTGACATTTCTGTCATCCAGATTGCCGTGCCCTCGAGACTGCGACGTTCCAGTTGATGGCTGCGGTTGCCCAGGATGATGTGATTGGTGCCGGCGACCAGATCACTGCAGAGAATTCCTTTTGCCGCAACCGACTCTTTGGTGAGCAGCTTTCCATCATGCATATTCCAGGTGCAGATGGTGCCATCAAGCCCCGTTGAGATCAACGTGTCCCCCTTGTCGCTCCAGTGAAGCCCCTGAATAGCTCCGATGTGTCCCCGAAACAACTGAAACTCCTTTCCCGTTGAAGTTTCCCAGACGTATACCGCCCCAAATCGATCTCCAGTTGCTGCCAGCAATCCGTCGGGACTGAATGCAGCCGAAGTGACCCAGTCAGTGTGCCTGCGGATCTCTGCAATGGTCTCTCCGCTGACAGTATCTCGCAGATAAACGACTCGCTCAGGGCCACCGTATACTGTCAGTCTCCCGTCGGATGTTAAATCCGCCGCAAGTATGACGTCAGTTTCCCCGATGTGTTCAAAAAGTTGCTCGCCTGTGTCGACCTGGTAAATCGTCAGTGTGTGCGACGCGGCCCCGACTCCTCCGGCCACCATCAATATTGTACCGTCTGCGGAGAAACTCAGGTTGAAGATGTCTCCGTGCTGAAAGGAGATCGAGGAAACCAGTTCAGCAGTTTCCCAGTTGAAAAGCAGGATCTGCTGATGTCCCGAAATTGCAACAATCGTCGCTGTTGGGCTCGTTGCCATTGCAGTCACTGGCGGGACATCGGACCGGAGTTCCGGCAGTACTTGTGATGTACCCGATGAGAGGCTGCGAGGCTTAATGCGCAGGTTGAGGGGATTTGTTCTGACCCGAGCGAGGTCGCCCGCCGCCACGGGACGACGCGACATCCTTGTGAGGTTTGTTCGCAGCACTGCCGACTCGCCTCCGTCTACCTTACCCGTCGTGGGACTGGAGAGCTTCTCGGAGAGTCCGCCGGAAATCCAGCCCGAGATCAGTTCCAGTTCACGTTGTGGGATTCGGTTACCACTCGGCGGCATTTGAGGATTCTCAAGATGAGCCGGAAGTGTGTAAATCAGACTCTGCTCCGGATGCCCTGAGACCACAGCTGCTCCGGACGTCGAACCGGCGCGAATTGCGGCAACGCTGGACAAGTCCAGGCCGCCTCGCGCCTGCTCGCCTCGATGACATGCAAAACACCGCTTTTGAAAGACGGGACGCACCTGGTCCCAGCTCACAACATCTGTTTTGTCCTCAGCATCCTGTGCATAAACAACTGGCTGAAGACTCAGGACTATTCCGCATACAATATGCAAGTACGGCTTCGCTTTTGTTGCCATTTGAGATTACCTGTTCTTCATACAATCAGTGATTAAAAATGAATTCGTTTGAGTTCAGCAATGCCCAGAACAGGTCATGAAGAGCCTGAGTTCGATCAGCAGAAGAGTCAATCTTCTGTTTGATCGCAGTCATCTCTGACTCCGTCGGGCGGCGACAAAGACATCTCTGGTAGAGTCTTTCTACAACTGTCGTTGTGTCGCTGTTGTCCGCAAGGAGGGACTCAACAACACCACCTTCCTTGATCTTTCCGGTTGTTGATTCTCCGTTCAAAAGATGGAGTGCCTGTGACAGTGTTGGAGAGGTCCTGACTTCACATGAGCAGCTTGTATTTCGAGTCGAACGACCAAACGTCGTAAGGAAGTAATTTGGGGTCTGGCCGTCCGGAACATGGACAGCACGGCTTCCCGCCGGAAGTCCTCGAAATTCGTCCGTTGTTCCAGTTACCTGACTGATGGTGTCCAGCAGAATCTCGGCTCGAAGCCGCCGAATTTTTGCATGCGAGAAGTGACGCTCATCCAGTTTGTTGGATTCATTCCTGCGAGTTTCCAGTTGATATGTGCGTGAAGTACAGATCATGCGAATCACAGGTCGTATGTCATACTGATCTGACGTGATTTGAGTGGCAAGAGCCTGCAACAAAGCCGGATTGGAGGGTGGATTGCTTACACGCATATCGTCGACTGGTTCAACGATTCCAATTCCAAAGAAGTGAGCCCAGACGACATTGGCGAGATTGCGGGCGAAGGCTGGATTTTGTTCAGACACGATCCAGTCTGCCACGACGCGGCGATAGTCCACTGCGTCGGGGATTTCCGGGATTCCGGATCCGAGAAATGTAGGTACAACCGTGCGATCGGCGACCGGATGCTTCAGGACCCCTTCACCAGCATTGAATACCATGATTTCCCGAGGATCTCTTGCCTGCTTATAACCAACCTGACTGAAGAATGCAGAGAAACCGTAGTAGTCGTCCATCGTCCAGCGGTCGAATGGATGATTGTGACATTGCGCACACTGAATACGGGTGCCCAACATTGACTGGGCGACGTTCTCCGCGAGCAATTGAGGAGTCGTTTCGGTTTGAAAGTAGGACGTTGCCGGATTTTCGAAAGTTCCACCTGTCGCAGAGAGGATTTCTCGGACGATCTGGTCAACGGTTTCGCCCTGATGAACTCGCTCACGCAGCCAGCGGTCGTAAAGCAGCAGGCCCTTTGGACTGACTCCGTTCGTTGTGCGAATCTGGAGCATTTCCGCCCACTTCATGACCCAGATGTCGGTAAACTCGGGGCGTTCGATCAGAGCATCAACCAATGCCGATCGCTTTTCGGATGATGGATCTGTCAGGAATTCTGTCTGCTCGGCTTCTGTTGGAAGAACGCCGGTCAAGTCCAGATAAGCTCGTCGGAGAAAGACTTCATCAGAGCACAGATCTGACGGGAGAAGGTGAAGTTCCTGCCAACGACGGTAGACCAGTTCATCTACCTTGTTTTCAGCCGGAATGTCGGGAAACTGATAAGGGACCCCCGGTCGAACTATGATCGAGCAGCCTTCGGTATACTGATCGAATCGAGCCATCACAAATGCGGACCCGCGACCGTTCGCATGAACGACTCCATCAACCGCAACACTGGCCGCCGCATCGTTGTTGCTCAGGAATACTGCTCGGTCAGTGACGTCCCGAACGGACCCATCGTTGAATTCGGCAAGAACGATCAGTTGTTGAGTCTTGTTGTCGGAAGCAAACACCGCATTTTCAGGATAAACTTTAATTCCAGTGGGAACAGGCGTCTCTGAGGTATCTCCGGCAGCTCCATTGTTGATCCAGTCAATAAGAACCTGATAGTGCGGAGTGTCTTCGACAATTGGACCACCGCCAGTGTGATCAACATTTCCAAGCGCTTTCGCAATGAACAGACAGGTTTCCGGGGACGCTGTGTTGATTCGACGACCATTCATTTCTCGTGTCAGCCGATAATGGTCGCCCGGCGGATCGTATCCGAACAGACTGAGTCGAAACCCATCTTTACCGGAAGCAGCACCGTGGCACTTTCCGGAATTGCATCCGGCCTTAGTGAGAATCGCAAGGACATCGGTGCGGAAGCTGAGATTCGGTACTGCGCCTGAATTGACGACTTTCACAGTTGCTGTTTTACTCACACCGTTAATGACAGCTTCCACTTCCGTCGTCCCGTCGGAGACAGGATAGATTCGCCCTTCGCGAATCTCCGCGATTGCAGGATTTTTGACAGACCATTGTGCGGCTGCCGTCAAATCCTGATGACTTCCATCCGCTGATAGAGCCGACAACAGTAGTCGATGAGTATCGGACGCGTCGGACAAAACCAAATCCCGGGGAAGGATCTGAAGTGAATCCGACGTGGTTTGATCGGAAGCTCCGCACAGAGCCACCTTTGAAGCAATGCACGCGGCGAAAGCGGCCATCAACAGCCGGATTGCGGGCTTGTGAACAATTCGTAAAGCAGTTTTCATGGAAGCGGAATCTCCGTTGAGTCTGAATCTTCTGATTTTGAATTCTCTGAAGCTGAGCTGCCTGCGTTTGACTTCGCCCGTGAGCGAAGAATGTCAAGGCGACTCAGCGGCTGCCCGTCTGCTCCGGGAACAAGTTCGTCAGCCCTGACAAGCCTGAGTGTTCCGCCCGATCCAACCTTCCATGAGACCGAATGATCATCCCGAATCCCGGAGAACCGTACCGACAGTCCTGAAAACGTCCCCAGCGGAGCAGAGTCCTCGGCGACAATCCGGAATGCTGCTGTTGAGTCAATCGCACTCACTTTCACCGGAACCGCTGTGACACGGTTCGGCAAACCTTCGAGCGTGGCTGTTAAATCCGCAGGCAGATCGTTTCCACGTTCAAACCTGCAGATGAGCCTCGATTCGGTTCCAGGACTCATGACATGCGCCGGCAGTGTTCCACTTACGGGCGATGTTGCGATCTTCAGCTCAACCAGTTGTGAAGCGACCGCTGCGGTCCTGACGCTGGCATCACGTCGACGCTGGCCACGTCCCTGTCTGCCAGGCTCTGCCATGCCAGTTGAACCTGCTTCGTTCGCCACAGATGCGCTTGCTTCCTTTGCAACAATTCTGGCTTTCGCTTCCAGACAGAAGCTCCAGTCACGAGGCTCAGCCTGAGACCATGCACGGAGAGGAAACATCACCATTGTTTGATCCGGCCCGGCATTCACCGACGCCGGAGCGTCTACCCATGGCGGAAGAAACGGAGCTGAGATTGTGACAGGCTCGCTGAATCCATTCCTGCGGTGGATCATTACTTTCAGGTCGAGCGTTCCATCGGGAGACAGTGGAGTGGTGGGTGGAACGAGTTCGATTTGAAAATCTACAGGGTCAACGACCGCAACTGCCAGTCGATCGACTTCTGCAGCCTGATACAACTGGTCCGCAGATGCGGCCACCAGATCGACAATCTGACGGAAGTTGCCGTGGATACTCTGGCTATGGAGTTCCGCAGACGCAGTCACATCGACAAGGGTCCCGATGTTACCGGAACTCTCGTTCGCTTCGAGGATCATTGGCATCCAGAATCGATCAGCTGGAATCACACATTCTGAGACGCTGACACCCTCCGGAAGTCCGCTGCACATGAGTTGAACATCAGCGGTGAACCCGGTCTTTTGGCATGCAAGCCACGTGAGAACCCTGTTTCCTCGCGGCACTGCAATCGTCTGGTAGTCCTGTGAACGTCGGTCAGGACGAGACAGAAATGCAGTCAGTTGCGGTTTGTACGGACTGATCTCAACTCGATAGATAAATTCATCGCCTCCGTTTTCCCGTTTATCAGATACGGACACAAAGAAGACATCGTCCGCAGGGAATTGTAGTGTCAGCTGACTATCGTGGCTGAGCCCGTCATCACTGCGCCCCAGGATTTTTCCGGACTTGTCTGATACAGTGAGGATGGTATCCGCAGGGCTGCCAATCCGAGCAGAAAAGACCTCAAAGTTCATGACATCGCCCTGGTGTGCTCGAATTGGAAACACATCAATGTCACCGGGATTTTGAAGTCGTCCGTTGAGAGCGACAGGCAGATTCACGGCTTCGGGAGTTGTCGCGTTCAATTGGTTGTTTGGTTCGATTTCCATTTGATTTGGAAACGACGAAATTCGAAACGGAAGACGAACCGGGGAGTTGGAATCTGCTCCGCCGCATTCGATTTCAGACATCGCTACGGTGGTTTGAGGAATTGACTTTGAAATTGATGTCAGTTCATTCAACGAATCGCCGAACTCAAGTGCCACACTGCTTCCGGCTTCTGCCCCCGCTGGGTACACCCACGTTGGACGAGCGAACTCTCCAATGTGAAGTGCATAGCAGCTGTTTTCGTCACCCTCGAACGCTGACTCATGAATCTGGATGACATATTCACCATCCGACGGAGCTCTGAACGTCAGGAACGGATCCTGCTGCGTCTGCGCGGCATCGTCTGCTGAATACAGCCACGTCCCATCCGGCCCATATAGGTTTAATACTGCATCAAACATCGCCGCACCTGTCCGAATCGCTTCTACTTCGACGGACAATCGCTGCCCCTGTCGGAGTGAGCATCGGAAGTAGTCGGAATCTCCCGCCTCAACCACACCAGCGACCGTGCAATTGAGGCTGACTGGTTGTGCAGCGTCGAAGTCACTGTTGTCTTCGGTTTCCACAACGATCGGCAGAGACGTCATTCGCACTGTGCGAAGATCGGAAAAACCATCGTTCGAATAGACCCGGAACGGATGTGAACCGAGATCACAGTCGCTGGTACTTTCGAGGATCACCTTTGCCTGATTCGGAGACTCGGCCTGGATCTCCACAAACCGGATCCCCGGCCTGTAGAAGACGATCGATTCAGCCCGATCCAGACCGGACCCCGCCATCGTGAGCTCAAATCGTGTTCCCCTCTGCCCGGTAATGGGGAATATTCGCTCAACCGATGGCGGAGCAGCCGGAAGAAGCGACTGCAGCAAAATCGGAACAGCTAATATCAGCGCGCATTGTCTCATGGAACGTCCTTCAAACGTTGAATTGACTGGTGTCAGACAGAGTGGGCCGTGTCAGAAATTCACACTGAGGGTCTCAGCCGATGAGTTCTGAAACGACGTTGCCGCCCAGTACAATCTGTTGCGGCCGATCACCCGGAGACATCAGGTCCTTGTGGGCGTCGATACCGAGCAGGTGGTAAAGTGTGGTGGCGTAGTCTTCAACTGAGAGTGGTGAATCGGCGACTTCGCCTGCAAGAGCATCGGACGCTCCATAGACGAACCCTCGCTTCACACCTCCGCCGGCCATCACAATACTGAATACTCGCGGCCAATGGTCTCTGCCCCCGCCGGCATTGACCTTGGGTGTTCTTCCGAACTCGCTGGTGATCAATACCAGAGTAGAATCCAGAAGTCCGCGGTTCTCAAGATCCTGAATCAGGCCGGAGAATGCAAAATCAAGATCCGGCATCTGAGTTTCAATACCTCGGTAGTGATACGAATGTGTATCCCATGCACCATAAGTGACAGTGACGAATCGAACTCCAGCTTCAACCAGCCGTCGCGCGATCAGAAAACGGGCACCGGCCGATGGACGAAGGATTGGTCCCCAGGCCTTCATGCCGTAGAGCTCACGAGTTTCGTCAGTTTCACCATTCAGGCTGAACGCTTCTTTTGCTTCAGGTGATCCCAGCAGCGAGTAGGCTTTCTGGTAGAACGAATCCATTGTGGCAATGGCGTCGTCTTTCTCTGCTTTCTTGAAGTGTTCGTCAACCAGGGACTTCCAGTCTCGACGAGACTGAAATCGAGATTCATCAACTCCCTGTGGCAAGTTCAGGTCGCGAACAGAAAACCCCGTTCGAGCCGGATCCGCGCCCAGTGCGAATGGTCCAAAGGCGTTGCTTAGATATCCGCTTCCGAGAAACTGACTGCCCGCAGTCGGGACACAAACATATGGGGGCATTGCACCACGAGTTCCCAGTTCATGGGCCACGACACTTCCCATGCTCGGATATACCAGCGCCGGACTTGGTCGATATCCCGTAAACATACTGTGCTCACCACGTGCGTGGTCGACTTCTGTGTGTGTCATGCTGCGTACAACCGTCAGACGGTCTGCAATCTGACTTGTTTTCTGCATGTGTGAACTGAACAGCACGCCGGGCACTGAGGTGGGAATCTGATCGAGGATACCGCGATACTCCACGGGAGCATCGGGCTTCGGATCAAAACTGTCCATATGAGCAAATCCACCCTGAAGATAGATGTGGATTACGGACTTCGCTTTGGGCTCTGAGGCTGACTGGTTGACTTCAGACTGTAAGCTACCGGTGCCAGGCTGGCCGGCAGCTTCGAGTTTCAACATCTGGCCGAGTGACAAACCCAGACCTCCAAGCCAACCGGCATAGAGCATCTCGCGTCGAGTTCGACGTTTGAAGTGGGATGGGTCACCGTGCAAAGTTCCTGATACAGCAGACATTATCGAACCTCCTGAGGGATTGGTGAATGCGAGGGGACAGCGTGCTATTGTTATGGTTTAGGGGCCTGGGCCGGATCGGTCGGATCAGTCGGATCAGTCGGATCAGTCGGATCAGTCGGATCAGTCGGATCAGTCGGATCAGTCGGATCAGACAGATCAGACAGATCAGACAGATCAGTCGGATCAGACCGATCAATCGGCTGAAATTCAATCTGCAGCCGGGGACGTTGTTTTAGGTCTTCGAATTCGGACGCATAGAAGTCCCATCCATTGCCGCCGGTATTCAGGAACACCCAGCCGTGATTGGGTTGACCGTTCACCCATCCCTGTACCGTATCGGTGACATCGAAGATGATTTCGGATGAGTTTGCAGCGATCTTTCCGAACGTGAAGCTGTCTTTATGACGCGCGGCTTCCATTCCATCTGCGGAGACGCCTGCTACCAGGCTGCCCCAGGTGGCGGACTTATCAAACGGGACAAGCATTCGGTGAAGGTTGACGGTGCTTCCCTGATCAAATGCGCTGACGTAGAGTTTCGCAGAACGTACGGATGCAAACTTAGGAACCTGGCCGCTTGCATCGCCGATGATCTGATCAAATCGCATGACGACCTGACTTTCTCCACCATCGTTGTCTGCGTCTGTTGAAGCGTTTGGGTTGTCTTCGAGTATCGTTGTCGGGGCCAGTGCCCAGATCTCTGAATCGATCGTACCGGCATAGCCGTTTTCGCCGTTGCGAAACGATGCGACCTGTAGAGAGCCTGATTCTTCAGGACCTTCTGCCTGCACGACCATGCAGTAAGTGGCGAGCAACCACGCCCCTCGAACCCACATTGAATTTCTTTTCATCGCAGTATACTCCATGTAGTGACAGGGAATTGAATTTCAGCGTCCGAATGCTGCCGCTGCGCGGTCGGCTGGTTTTTCCTGCACAGGAGGGCGGAGTCTTTCAGGTGTATTCGGGACCTGTTCAATGAGCTTATTGATCGTGCCAGGCTGTTTCTCCAGCGTGAACGCGTCGTATCGTTCACCGACACACGTGAACGCTTCGAAATGCAGCTTGTCACCATCGATATGGATGATCTGATACAGCTGAGTATCTTCAGCGTGTCGGCTCATAAATGGATGTCGTTGCAGGTTATACATCTTCGGACCGCTCACCGAAACAACGTATACAGTGCCGGAAGCACTGTCGGCTGTGTTTGCTCCAGTTGAAGTGTTCTCTTCCGGTGTCAGAGTCATTGGTGTTGTCAAACCTGTACGACCGTAGGTGTGGTCGTGGCCCTGAAGGATCAGGTCGACATGGTGCTTGTCAAAGATCGGCTTCCAAAGGGCTCTCAAACTGGCGTTATCACGATCTTTACCGGTTGAGAAAATCGGGTGGTGAAACGTGCAGATGACCCACTTCTGCTGATTCTCTGCAAGAATGCGGTCGACCCACTCAGCCTGAATGTCTGTTTTTTCATTGCTATTGAGCCCGATGATTCGAACGCCCTGATAGACAAGTGTGTAGCAGGATTCTTCGAGTCCCTCGGGACCATTTTCGGGGAACGCAAACTGAGGACGCCAGTGGTGAGAAATTCGCCGCGAGTTGTCTTCTGCTTTGGCTTGTTCATGATTTCCGGGAATCGCAATGCTGGGCACCATAGCGTTCAACCATGCGCCCGCGTCTGTCCATTCCTGCCATTCAACGTCAGCTTCAGCTCGATTGATCAGATCACCAGCATGAATCATAAACTTCGCTTTTGGTGCATCGCCATAAGCTTCACGTATGACTCGAGACCACTTTGAGCGAATATCGTTTTGTGCATCGCCAAAATAGATGAAAGAAAACGGCTCCGGATCGGTGCTGGCGGTGCTGAAGTGAAACCACTCGCTCCAGTTCACACCATCGCCGACTCGATAGGCATACTTCGTCTTTGGAGTAAGTCCTTCGAACTTCACCGTGTGGAAGTGTGCCGTGTTAAGATCTGTCGTGAGTGGCTGAGTGACTGCAACGATTTGTTTGCTGTTTGCTTCAAGATGGGGACCGGCATCTGCAATTGCAATTTCGGCAAGGCCGCGTTCTACACTGACAGCAGTTCGCCAGCTGACAGCCTGAGTCGTCGTTGGATCGTCGGCCCACGTGAGGACAATGCGGTCGGGAAGAATGGATGGCCGAGCGAACTCGGCTGGTTCCACCTTTGGCACCAGCGGAATCGTTTTCGGACTTGTATCCTGCGCAGACGTGGACACTACTGTCAGCTGCAGAATCGCTGCACATGCCAGAAATTGGCGAAGTTGATTTCGTTGTCGAACGAGCATAGAAAAATCCTGTCACTTATGGTTTGCAGAGATTTACGTTGGTGACTTCAGTAAAAGGAAGATTGGGGAGGTCAACATGACTTTCCCAGTCGTTGAGTGGGACGGTCCATGGTTCATTCCGCAGAGGTTCGTGCAGCGGAACAATCCAGCGACGATGAAAAGCAAAGCCCGGCTCGGCTGCCAGGTTGACTGTTGGGTCAATCAACAACTGCGGCTTGCGTCCATTCAAAGAAGCCAGCACTAATGCGCGAACTTCGGTTTGTGTTCCCGTTCGACGCAGGAGTTCCTGAGCAAGGCGATGAGCCAGATCGAGGATCATCTCAGGATCTTTGGCAAACTTGATTTGCTGTTCCGGGTTCAGGAACTCCTGGATATCTGCGTGCTGAGTGATCCCTGTCTCGGGGTTTGTCAGATAGTATCGGAGTCCCACTGTCTTGCCGCGAAGCATCATCCGCCACGCGAAGTAATGTCCCTGTTCAGTCCAGCCGGTGTTTCCGTCGTAGAGAAGATGGCGCAGTGGCCAGAGTACGTGAAAACCGCAGTAGACCAGCATCATGATCATTGCGGGCTTTGAGATGATGCCGCCTCGTACTGCCTCTGATTGCTGTGCGTCAGTGTTGTTTTCTCCGCGTTTCAACCACCGAGAGAAACGGTTCGGCCAATCGGGCGAGAAGAACATTGTAGTCGCAGCGATCATGAGCCACGGAAATACGTGAATCCGGAACATCAGGCTGTTGGAAAGATGGAAACCGACGGCGGCCAGAAACGCCAGACTCCGGGTTCTTCGCCACAGAACGGCCGGGACGACTAGCAGATCGAACAGCAGTCCGTCCCAGGTAAAGAAGAGTGCCAACTCATCCTTACCGAACCATCCGTTTGCGCTATCCGCCCAACCCTGGATCTCGAGGATGTTTTTCATGGGCTCGCCGCTGAGCCAGTCAGTGTCAATCTTGGCAACACCACCAAACACATAAGGCAATGCGACATGGAACTGCACCAGCAGCAGACACCATCTGGGAATCAACCCTGAACTCTTCACAGAGCCATTCAGCACATCCACAGAGTATTGTCGATTTGCCGGCAGTAGAACCATCAGCCAACTGATAAGAACAATCAGATAGTAGTGGTTCTGGTAGTTGGTCCGATCAATCAGGAAGAAGTGAGTAAACCCCAGTGCAAAAGTAATTGCAGCGATTCGATACATTGCACCCGCAGCAATCATGACTGCTGCGAGCAGCATTAAGACAAATTCGAACACCATTCCGTCTCCGGGCCACGGGCGGACCCATGAGAACCCGGAGTAGTGAAAGTGGAATACGTCAGGAGCGCACAGCAACCGGATTCGATCCGTTCGCAGATAGTCGAAGACCCAGAATGCCATCATCACACCAAAACTGATGCGAAAGAAGACGAGGCTGGAGGCGGAGATCGGTTCGGACAACGAACGTCGAAGCGCGTCATATCGCAGTGACCCTTCGGAACGTTTCTCGGTTGTTGAAAGACCATCCACGGACATGACCTCTGGTTCGCTACAGCCTGGGTATTTCTGACCTTTGCGCGGTGGTTAAGCACAATGGCTCATCCCCATTCACTTCAATCAACACAAAAATCAACGGTCGGCAGTACACTATTCCTTCTCTTCCTCGGGATCATCAAACGGGTTCTTTTGAGCAGGTGCCGTTCGTTTTGGAAGCTTCACTTCAAACTCATTGTCCTTGTCAGCGACGATATCCACGTTCATCAGATCGAGAGTTTCCTCACCAATGCAGTCGCAGGGAAACTCTTTGCTGGTGGTGACACGCACCACGTGTGGACCGACAACAGCCCCGTCGCCGGTACCATAAGTTGACAGCACAAAACGGCCGGCTTCATCGGTAATTGCGAATCCAGGCTTACCAACTTCAGCCGACTTGCCTGTCGATTTCGGTGAAAAGTAGACCATCGCGCCCTGAACAGGGGAGCCTTCACACATCACGACTCCGGATGCTTTAGCGCAAGGAAACTCTTTGATCGAGTCTCCGCAACCGGCGATGCCGATAAGCATCCCAACGCACAACATCAATACAGCGGGCTTCATTTGGTAGTTCCGAAAGGTTTGTCTAAGGAGCAGTGAATAAACGATTCGCGGCGTGACCCACTGACTACAGGCAGTGTTGATTCACAGCAGCCGAGTCTTAGGCAGGGCCTGTGCAGACAGATGCGGATGTACTTAGACCTGACCACCGTTCAGTTTCGCTGAACGGTGGACGCGTGAAGAAACAAAAAGTCGATCTCAATCAGAAGTCGCCAATAACCTGACCGTCTCGCTTATCGTGCAGCCAGTCATAGGTCCGCGTGTCAACGTTCTCACTGATGAATCGAACTGAACCATCACCCAGGCAGAATTGAGCTCCACCTGTGTGATAGCTGAATGCGTTGTCATCGTTAATTGCCTGAAACATCCGATTGAAGTTGGTGCGTGCATTGATCGGACTGTTGAAGCGGCCATTGATTCGAATCGCTTCATCACTCTGCCCGCCCGAGCCAATCCAGATTGGCCAGTCGCGGAATTCAGTGGCACCAGTTCCGAGCAGTCGATTGGCAGTACTTGCATCTGAACTGCAGTATGTCGACTCTCCGACCATAATCGTGTTGCTCAGACCGTCTGTCACGTCGCGGAAACGTACTCCCCCGCCTTCGCATGCTTTGTGCATCATTCCGAAGTCGCCCGAATTGGAACCGCCGGCGGCCTTGTAACTGGAGGTTGCGTATCCGACAGCCTCAAACTTGTCAGCGACGAGATTTCCTGGACCTCCAGGGATATTAAAGCTTGCCGGTACGATCGTTGGCATTGCTGATGATGGGCAGAGATATCCAGAGATGATCGTGTCTCCGCCTGGAATGATCGTCGCTCCCGGATAGAACTGAGCAATCATCGTCGCACTGAAAATCCCTGGTTGTCCCTGAGGATTGATTCGCTGATAAAGATTTGCCTGCTCGATCATTGGCAGAATGGAAACCATCCAGCCAAACCCATTGTCCTGGTTTGTAGTGCATGGCGTAACCCCATTACCCCACATGGCATGTGGCAGGATGTTATATGTACTTTCATAATTGTGCAGAGCCAGTCCTATCTGCTTCAGATTGTTCTTGCATTGTGTACGGCGAGCTGACTCGCGTGCCTGCTGAACAGCTGGCAACAGAAGTGCAATAAGAATTGCAATGATGGCGATGACCACCAGCAGTTCGATCAGTGTAAATCCAGTCTTTTTTCTTTGGAAAAGTGCTCTCATGTGTTTCAGACTCCTCTTCTTTAATAGCGAACAGAAAACAGAACGACGATGTGTCAGGGCTGCTCAGGACAGTTTGAGCAGCTTTTCGTTATCTCAATTTCGAATCAGATCCCCATGCGTTTCCAGTCACCGTTGATGGCGAATGTGATCCCGGGAACCTGAATGTTGACAAACAGCCATTGGCCATCCGGACTGAACGTTGCACCAGCCCACTCGGAGTCTCGAAAGTCGCCTTTCAGACCGTTTCGACTGCCATCAAGGACAACGTTGTTTTGAGCAAATTCGGAAAGGCGTCCGCCAGGTGTCAGGACCTGCAGCTTCTGTGGGACTCGATCGCCGTCCTCACACAGAACCATGCCTCCACGTGGACTGATGCAAAGATTGTCCGGGCAGTCGAGAAGCTCGGAGCCCGGAGATTCAAAGATGAGTTCCAGCGTTTCCCAGCGAGGACTGTAGGCCCAGATCTGGCCGCATCCTTTTCGGCCACCATGACTTGCGACAAAGAAGCAACGTTCACTTCCCCACCAGCAGCCTTCAAGCTTCTGGAAGGCAGTACCACCCTGTATTTGACCCTGTTGGTAGACCCCGCCTTCGTCCTTTGTACCCGGTGAGTGAGCTCGCTCCGGGTCGTCGATATTGACCCAGCTCACGTCGTATTTCTTTCCAACGTCCGCTTCTTCCGACAGGTTTGGATTGCCGGAGACTTTCATCATCTGCAGACGCCCACCCATCGAAAGTTTGCCAGGCTGGACAGGCACATAACGGTAGAATCCAGCGGGTTTTCGATCTTCCGTCTCATACACGATTCCGGTCATCGGATCGACGGCAACCGCTTCGTGGACAAAGCGTCCCATCGCGCGGATCGGCTGAGGATCAGCAGCACCAGTTGGAGGGACTTCGAAGATGTAACCATGCTTCTGAGAAAGTTTCAGAACAACCCCATCATCCTCATCGCCATCTTCCAAAACGGTTTCTTCACAGCTGAGCCACGTACCCCACGGTGTCGGACCGCCTGCACAGTTTTTCAATGTGCCGGACAGGCTGGAAATTGACTCAAGCCATTTCCCGTTCTTTGTATCGAACTTCAGATTTGAACAGCCGGCCGTCGCCTGCGTGTCAAAGGTCATGTTCTCCGGACCGAAAGGCTGACCGCTTGTCTTCAGTTCGTGGTTTCTGCAGATTGTGACGATACCGTTATCATCGCTGATAACGCCCATGCCATCGTGCTCAGATGGAGTGATCCGTCCGTCTGTCATTGAGTCTCCCGTCCAGCCGAAAGACACATAACGAAATCCGGCTGGAAGGGATAACAGCGGCAGACCTGTCAATTCGTCCTGAACAGGCGTCAGCCTTATATCAGCAGTTCGCTTCACTGGTGATGCCATTAAACTGCGAAAGGAATCCGGAACCGCCCAGGATCCAAGAGCCGCAGCCGTTGCCGTCAGAAATCCTCGACGACCACTTTTCATTCCACCCTGCATGTTTCTTCTCCTTGATAGGGATCAGCAGGTGATTGACTTCGACAGCGGTATGATCAAAAGCAAAACGAAGAACTGGTGAACGCAGTGTTAGAAAACTCTGAAACCCGAATGTGAATCGTGTGAATGGATCATGACGATTTGATGAAGGTCAATTACCCAGCGCGGCTTCGCTTCGCTCAGCCGCAACTAAGTTCAGTCGCAGGCAGGGTTGGTTGTTTAACCATGAAAGACACGAACCACACGAAAGAGTCGCAGGGGGCCAGGAGTTCGGGGTATGGCAGAAGAATGGCGGCAGGCGAATGGTGGAGTCGTGCATTTTTCTGCCCTCATTCTCTTGCCATACGAGAGCACTTAGGGGCTGTGTTCGCGGTTTTGTGTTCTTTCGTGTCGCTCGTGTATTTCGTGGTTACCAATCACGATGGATGCAGTCGGAATCAAGGCACTGCAATCCTCGATACGCAAAACGCCAGCAACAAACAACTTACGCAACTCACCGTTTAGAATCTTTGCGGCTCGAAAAGAAATCAACTGTTAGTAATACGAGGAGTCTCTATCACAGCGAGAGTAGTCATTACGCTCTGCGTGATGAAACCGCGATGGCACTCGCGTTACAGCACGCATGTATCTATCCCCGACTCTATCCAGGGGTGATCTTTAAGAATGCTGTGCAGCTGCGGATTGCGTCCAGTCGAAGTTGAGCACCCTGCGGAGTCGAATCTTTAACTTGATCTCGCAAACCAAGTCGGAATTCTGAAAACCAGCGACTTTGCAAAAAAATTGCAGTGAAGGGTCGGTTTTCAAGCGGGAATTCGGCTGCAGCGGCGACCGTTACGTGGCCATTCCTTATGGGTGGTCGGAAATCTGCTTGCTTTCCCCGCCTGACAACAGAAAATGCCAGACAAATTTATGAAGATTGTGAATCCTCGGTCCGGTCCGGCAACTTGATTTCGACAGTAGAAAATTGAACCTGAAAGCCAGCCTGTCCCATGTTCAAGTGTTCGAAACCGGCAGACAATCTGCTTGCAGCACCATTTCAATCTTCCGTTTCCTCGAATCGGGTGCGGTTTTTCTGTACGAAACTGGCTTTTCTGCTGACGACTGCAGCAGCCTGCGGACAGGATGCCGTCGTCCCGTCTGGCTCCGTTGACGAAGCAGTGACCGAGAGCGTCATCATTGTGGATGAAAAGCCTGCGGTTGATACTACTGTACAGCTACCTCCGGGCGTCGTCATGCCGGCTCCTGGAGCCCAGATGACACCACCTGGCCAGAGCTTACCGCCAGGCGTGATGCCAGGTGCGGTTCCGCCCCCGGGAACTCCTGTCCCTGGTTCTCCTTCTGTCAGTCCACCCGGAGCAGCGGGTTCAGCGTCTCCTGTTCAGCGTCCAAAGGCAAAGGAATTCGTGCCGCTGCCGATTGATCAGCAGATTCGCACGAACCCGGATGGGCTCGTCACCTTCAGTCTTGTTGGTCAGCCGTGGGATGTGGTGATGCAGTGGATCGCAGATGCGTCCGCACTGTCGCTTGACTGGCAGGAACTTCCAGGTGACTCACTGAATCTGACAACGACGCGGGAGTATAAGCTTCCCGAAGCACGCGACCTGTTGAATCGCCATCTGCTGTCGCGCGGATACACAATGGTGCTCAACGGCGAAGTGTTGTCCGTTGTGAAGGTAGCTCAGCTCAACCCGTCGTTGGTTCCTCGAGTCCGTCCGGAAGAACTTGCATCGCTTCCGGAACATACAATGTGCAAGATCTCTTTTGATTTGCAGTGGCTGATCGCAGATGAAGCAGTGGAAGAACTGAAGCCGATGCTAAGTTCTGCTGGTCAGATCCATAAACTGTCAAGAACGAATCGTCTGGAAGTCATTGATACTGCTGCAAGTTTGAGAGACATCTGGGAGATCCTTCAGTCAGAACAATCAGATGATGGCCACGAGCAACTTGTCAGGGCCTTTCATCTGAAACATCGACGAGCTGAAGAAGTTATTCGGATGTTGCGTGATCTGCTGGGACTTCAGGATACCGGGATGCCGGCTGCATCCGGGGCGATGGATCCCAACATGATGCAGCAACAAATGATGCAAATGCAGCAGCAGATGCAAATGCAGATGCAGGCTGCGGCGGCACAGGCCGGGCAACCAGGTGGACAGCCGCGAAAAAAGATTGAAACTCGACTGGTTCTTAATCACCGGGAGAACATGATTCTGGCTCAGGCTTCTCCGGATCAGATGGCAGTGATAGAACAGAGTATTCTGCAGGTGGATGTCCCGGCAGACAACGGGAACTCACTGCTGCAGAACATTAACCGGATGAAGATCTATCGTCTGGAAACTGTAGACCCGCAAACTTTGCACGATCTTCTGCAGCAACTCGGTGATCTGGATCCAGGCACTGTAATCAAGGTTGACAAAAAGACAAAGGCGATCATAGCCTGGGCGTCGCTCGCAGATCATCTCACGATTACCACGTTGGTTGAACGGCTGGATCAGTCGGCTCGGACGTTTGAGGTGATACCGCTTAAACGGCTGGATTCTGAATACGTGGCAGGCACAATTCGAGCGTTGATGGCCCCGCCGGCGGAAGAGAATTCGAATCAGCAGAATCCGTTTGGCTACATCAACTTTGGGTTTCCGATGCAGAGCCAGCAGGAACCTCCGGATCGGGGATTTCGCGTGGATGCAGACCTTGAGAACAACCGACTGCTGGTTTATGCGAATACTGTGGAGATGGAAGAGATCCTGAACCTGCTTCGCAAGCTGGGTGAATTACCGGATCCAAACGCACCAGAAGGGAACATCCGAGTCTTTGAGTTAAGTCCGTCTGAAGACCTCCCGGAGCTGCAGCGGCGGCTCGAGCAACTATGGCATAGGAAGAACCCTCTGGAATTCAGTTTACCAAAACAGCTGCCAACAGATAGTGAAGCTGAAAAGCCTGAAAAAGCAGGTGACGAGCGGATACAACTCAAGGAGGATATGACGCACTCAGAAGTCAGAATCCATGATTTGAGGAATCCTGGTCATCGAAAGTTTGAATCGCTTCTCCGTTCTGCAGACCAGTCCGCAACTTCTGATCCGACTCGTTCAGAAGCGGTGATGGCTGAGTCGGTGATTTCGACGGTCACCAGCCTGCCGGAACTGGACAATAGCCAGATTGGAAAAGAACCAGGCGAAGTCGAGGATCGACCGGAACCGGGCCTTCGAAGTCAGGAGCCAGTAAACGCCGAAGATACCGAAGTGTCAGCACCACCGCTGAGGAATTCAAAGCTTCAGTCAGAGCCTCCGGTTCGACTGTCGGTTGGTCCGGATGGTCGTATGATTGTCACCAGTGATGATCCCAACGCTCTTGCTGACGTCGAAGAATTGCTGAGCCAGCTCAGTCGTTCGAAGAAGAACTATCGAGTATTTCGGCTGAAGTATGCGACACCATCATGGATCACAATCACCCTTCGAGACTACTTCAAGGCGGAAGAACAGACAGAATCCACGATGTCTTACGATCCGTTTTTTGGGATGGTGCCTTCAAAGAAGAAGGTGAAGGGCAATCACAGCCTTTCACGCCGCAGACAGCCTCAGTTTATCTCCGACAACTTTACCAGCACGATTCTGGTTCGAGATGCGGATCCACAACAACTAAAGATCATCGAGGAACTCATTGAACTGTACGATGTACCGGAACCCGCCGATACTCGATCTATGCGAATGACAACGATGTATCGTTTGAAGCATGCCAAGGCATCATCCGTCGCAGCAGCAGTCAAGGATGTCTTTCGCGACCTGCTGAGCTCAAACGATAAGGCGCTCAGTTCCGGCGACAAGAACGAACGTCCGTCGGGTGGTGGTGGGTTCGTCACGTTTATGCCCGGCGGGGCATCTGATGATTCTGATGATTCTGAAGACGAACCGATTCGGTTCAAGGGGCTACTATCGATAGGCGTTGACGAATCTTCTAACACACTGATCGTGTCATCGACAGCGTCTCTGATGGAGACCATAGGCGAGATGATCGAGCAACTGGATGATGCTGCGATGTCGTCCTCAGTAGTTGAGGTCATCAAAATGGATCCGACCGTGGATATTGAATTGCTTCAGGAGAAGCTCCACAAGATCTTGAACCCGGAAACCAAGGCAGCTAATGGTCCCGGAAACCCAATGTTCCCCGGCCAGCCTCCAGGTTTCCCTGGCCAACCAACTCCGGGAGCCGAGGTTGGTGGCCAACCGCCCGTACAGTAGCAGGCATTCTCCGAATGCCGTCCGCCTCGCGCTGCCGTGCGTTCAGTGTTTTCGTTTCGCGTCGCTTCCGCAGCGTTTGTGAAGCGTTTGCGGACGGCACATGGAATGTGCCTGCTACAGTAGCAGGCATTCTCCGAATGCCGTCCGCCTCGCGCTGCCGTGCGTTCAGTTTTTTGGTTTGGCGTCGCTTCCGCCGTGATTGCGAAGCGTTTGCGGACGGCACATGGAATGTGCCTGCTACAGTAGCAGGCATTCTCCGAATGCCGTCCGCCTCGCGCAGCCCTGCGTTTGTTTTTATTTTTCGTCGTCTTCGGTCGTGTCGGTGCAGCGTTTGCGGACGGCACATGGAATGTGCCTGCTAGTGCGTTTGCGAGTGAATCAAATCAGCGGGGTGCAAGTCCCCGTCAG
>JAEUIH010000179.1 GCA_016795105.1 Planctomyces sp. | reverse complement strand
CAACGTATGATGCCGCGGGCAATATGACTGGAATTCCGAATCCACCGACCACGATCACCGGCTCAACTCCCGCCTGGGTCCCGATGACCGAGGCGCAGTGGACAACGTTCACGGAAGCGCAGTGGGTCGCACTTACGGAGAATACGGGGTCCGTTCCGCAGCAACTGTCGGCCCGCTACGACGCATGGAATCGACTGGTGCTGATCACCAGCGGGACTCAGAAAGTCAGCGAGCATGTCTATGATGCTCGAGGATACCGAATTCGGAAGGATACGTACACGAGCGGTACGCTCTCGGAAGCTCGCCATTACTACTACACGCCTGGCTGGCAGTGTGTGGAAGAGAGGGTGGGAACCAGCACGACTGCTGAACGACAGTTTGTGTGGGGATTGCGGTATATTGATGACCTGATTCTTCGGGATCGTTCGACGGCCAACAACGGCACCATGGACGAACGCCGTTACGCCATACAGGACGGTAACTGGAACGTCATTGCCATCTGTGACACCAGTGGAACGGTTGGGGAACGCTATGCGTATTCTGCCTACGGATCGACGGTGTTCATGAATGGATCGGGCACCGTGCAGAGCAGTTCTGCCGTCGGCTTCGAAACCCTGTACGCCGGATACCGTTTCGACGGTACTTCGCCACAGATGTACTATGTCAGGAATCGGTTTCTGCTGCCCATGATCGGGACGTGGAACAGGAGAGATCCGCTCGGGTATGTGGATGGGTTGACCTCCCCTTCCGAAGGTCTGTACAGCGCCACAAGTCTTCGGCCACTAATACTCACTGATCCATTTGGCCTATTTGGCGACAAACCTAAGCGTAAAGAGCATCGGATTTACTGGGGTGAATGGTGCCAATGTAATGATGTAGTCGGACTTATTGATTTGGGTGCAGGGGCAAGTGCCCATCTGGAGATCTTAAATCAAGGATGTGTTGGCGTAGCGATGCTCAACGTAGGGAAATCTGACCTCTTTGACGCATCCACCGACTGTTTTGAATATGTAAAGGGTGGTTCAGCTCTTATCGATGCGCAGAACGAAGCTCGCAGGAAAAAATGTCCGGGTGGAGCGAAGCCAAAACTCTTCGCCAAACATTTTTACTCCGGCAATCACGACTTCCTGAAGCGTAGATGCAAAAAATGTAGTTGGGTAGAATACGGCGGCTCCCAGGCCCAAGGAATTGGTGAATTTCCATTTGACTATTCCGTATACAACCCTATTTCCAAGAAGTGGGAAGGCGCAAATCATAAGTACATTGACAATCCCGTGCCACCTCAATCACAAATGGAGATCATCGAATGGCCAGACCTAGATACATTTTGCGGTTTCTATAGCGAAGATTTTGACACATGCGTGGTGTGTGTCACTTGCCCGGGCGGGGGATTTGGGCCGGTACCAAGTACTCCAGACCCGATTGGGTCCTGGCCAAATCTAGATCACATTATCTGGTCCTTGATGTGAGACGGAATGATGTTGGAGGACAGTTGCAGTGTTTACACGATTTGGATTCTTGGTTATTGTCGTTTTTTGTGGATGCGAAAGCTCCCACGAAGCGGACAAGAAAATCGCTACCTCTGAAGCACAAGTGGTTCAATTCACCGGCGTATGGGCCTCCGTTGGCTCTCCAGATAAAGAGCTCTACCTTGGTGATAAAAGGTGGATACTTTCTCAACGATTGCCTATGCAACGCTCGATTCAAGGAAATGTCGATTTTAAAGAGCCACACGAGATGTCTACTGTTCGTGATATCTCGGTGTCAGCGACGCGAGACAGAAACACTGGGACGGGACTAGAGCGATTTAATGGAATCCGACTGATGCTAATTCGTGAAAATAGTCTGATGCGGATTGAGACAGTCGGTTCTGGCGAGTGCGAGCTGAATGGAATATATCAGTATGTTGGCGATCAATCACCGTCGAAGGGATTTCTTACCGTCGTGGAGTGGGGAGCAACTCCGTTCAAACCAACGAGTAATTTTGCAAATTAGACCTTAATCAGCCCGACTCCATATGGCGTACACGGGGGATAGTGCCCGTGAGCGAGCATCCCGGGGCCATGCAAAGCGTCCAGAAGGGGCCAATTCTCGGAGCACACCGGTTTTCAAGAACGGATCGGGCACAGTGCAAAGCAGCTCTGCCGTCGGCTTCGAAACCCTGTACGCCGGATACCGATTCGATGGCACTTCGCCGCAGATGTACTATGTCAGGAATCGGTTTCTGCTGCCCATGATCGGGACGTGGAACCGGAGAGATCCGCTTGGACATGTGGATGGGATGGCGAATTATACCTACGTAGTCTCAAACCCAATCGCCTCGGCTGATCCCCTCGGCCTGTACAAGATTGACTGCAACTGCGTATATAGCACCTACGCGAAACTCTCATCCATCTTCAATCCACCTGGACTGTCGATGTTTCCTTCGATTCAGCGTGAGACCTACACCATCAACTGTCGAGGCCTTGGTGATTCATGCTGTCGAAAGCAGTGTATTGCCAGAAGGCCGAGATGGACGTTGGGCTATATGAACTCGACATGGACGATCCACGGAAGCCGTATGTACGCTGGTGGTAGATTCAACATTCCATGGTGCAATCAGATTAGAAATACAGCGGAATTGCAGAGGATTCTTGAATGTATGGCTAGCCGAATAAAGTCACATCGCGCAGCGGGAATGGAGAACGTGTGTTATGCATACCGAGACTCAATGGAGTCGTGCACCAGTGAACAGTATGTTCTGATTTCCGGTGGAGCCATCAATTGGTGGGGGCCATGCGCCAATCGCTGCTTCGGAAACAACAAGAACGATATCAGTGATGGAGGAATATTCATTTGCCTCAAGTCAATACCAGTTGGAGATGGCACAGGGTGCTTGTACGTACATGCTTTGCCTCTTCCACTCGTTTCACCCATGTTAGTGGTCGAGTGCTTTCGGCCGCAAGAATGCCTTCACCGACAACCGCTACCGGGCAAGAGCAGGTGCGATTCTTAACCAGCATAGTGTCAGGCCTATAGATGAGGAGACCGTCCAACAATGGATGTTTTGCCATGGTTGATTTGTTTTGCGGCTTTGACTGTTTCGATGTCAATAATAATCTACCATACATTGGCTCAGTCGGCTACAGTTAAATTGGTCGCCGTATTCGCAGACTACTACATGGTCATCGTGTCATTCACTATAGTCGAGGCCTATATTACTCGGCCAGCGAATAGTAAGTACCCGATGTGGCCGTCGCTCTTCCCCGTTGCATTCATATTTGCGCCGCTGCTGCTCTTTCCGCTAGGCATGCTCGCGTGGCTTGTTTCATTCTCGCTTTCCTTTATGTTTCGCAAGAAGTGATTCGTACAAGGCCAGCACGCTCATTGGGTAATGTGGGTTGATCTGGCAATATTGCGCATTGGCACTTGATGTGCTATGACACTCTCTTTGGGATGTTAAATTTTGCAGGGAGGAAATGTCGTGGCAAGTCAGGCGCAATTAGCCACTTTTGAAGAACTGGTGGCGTGTTTCGAGGATCTGGAAGATCCTCGGTCGGAGATCAATCGAAAGCACCCGCTCGTGAGTGTGGTTGCGATCAGCACGTTGGCGGTCCTTGCCGGAGAGGATGGTCCCACGTCAATTCATCATCGCTGGACCAAGAGCCTGAAAGAACAACTGCTGCTGTTCCTGGACTTGCCGAACGGAATTCCGTGTCTTTCCGGCAAGCCTGCAATTTCCAAATTTCCCGTTGCGTTTTGGGGCGGCGTGAATCGGTCAGGCGGCAAGTCTGTGGATGGGACCGGGGACAGTGGCGTGGGCTGCGGGTATAGCCTGCATGTGGTCGGCAGAGTCTTCGACGGCCGGGTCTCGATTGCAGGAGCTCAGGGCCGGAGACTGGCCTGACTTCGGTGCCGTGTGCTACGCGGCATCAGAAACATTCTGACTGTTCGTCAGATAATTCCACGGCATCCAGCGTTCGGGAGACTCAGTAACAGCATCCGCATTGAGCTGCACCTGATTGAGATAGTCGAATGCATTGACACCGTTCAGTTCGCAGGTGTGAATGAGGCTCATATACATGTCACCGACTCGGGCACCGTTACGAGTTTTGTAAAACAGGGCATTCTTGCGGTGCATGATCGCTCGCTTGAGAGCTCGCTCACACACATTGTTGTCCAGGGGAGCTCCTGCCGTTCGCAGAAACAGCGTCAGCGGTTCCCAGCGTTTGGGCAGGTGATTGATCGCTTCCCCCAGAGCGGAGTTCGGTTCGACCAGTTTGTCATTGAATTTCCGGCAGAGAACAGGACCGCCAGTTGATGGGCAACCAGCATCCGAATTCGACTGTCCTGACCGGAGGCCGCCGGCCACCACCGGAATCGCCTTTCCGAGAGGCGATTGTACTTCGTTTCACAATCCACCCTTTCCGATGGCGTTTCAGGACTGGTTGACCCACAAACGGATGTCGCCCGCGACGATAGAGGTGGCCGCTCTATTCTTTTCGGATTTTTGGAGTCACCAGCGTAGGATTTCGCTGGGCCGTGTATGAATTACGTTCGGTCTTGAGTTGTGACAGACGTTGAAGCTCATCATTATCCGCCCAGACAATCCAGTGTTTACCTGAAGATGTCTTGCGAGCATGAAGCCAGCCCTTGGCTGTCCAGTAATGAACCTTGCCTGGGCGGACGTTCAACTTGTTGGCCAGATCTCGGATCCACCATTCGTCGGGGCCAAGCAAATCGGTTCTATATAGCTCGCCCACCAACCCCAGTTTCTCCATTATTGGCGCCAGTGAACCTACTGAGAAAGGACTACGTCGTCGAGGAGGAACAAACCCTTCCTTGTTTAATTGCTCGGCGATTGCCGGTACCGACTTGCCTTTCTGATGCAACGCCTTGATGCGTGAGACCATCAGATCATAGTCACGCAGTTGCGTGTATGTGCCAACTGGGCGTACGACTTGATGCTGACTCGTGAATCCGCTGTGCCAATGGATCGTCACATCGACATACTCGCTGTGTTGTTCAACATGCACAACGACATGATCGACCAGGCAACGTATGATCGCCTTACGATCCTGCGGAGTCGTTTCCGCCGCGTGCCACAGGGCGGAG
>JAEUIH010000178.1 GCA_016795105.1 Planctomyces sp. | reverse complement strand
TCGCGGGCGACATCCGTTTGTGGGTCAACCAGTCCTGAAACGCCATCGGAAAGGGTGGATTGTGAAACGAAGTACAAGCGCCTTTCGGAGGGGCGATTCCGGTGGTGGCCGGCGGGCTCCGGTCAGGACGGTCGCATTCGGATGCTGGTTGCCCATCAACTGGTGGTCCTGTTCTCTGCTGGTAATCCGGATCAAACAGCCTCAGCACCGGACTGGCGTCCCGTCGGACCTCGACACTAAATCCCGTCGCCTCCGGCAGACCGTGAAAAACTGGCCTTGATCTGATCGGGAAAACTGTGTTCGATTCACGGTCGATGGATCGAACGTACGGCAGGGAGAGCCAGTCGAATCATGTCGCGCAAAGCTCCTGAGATTATCGAAGTAGATATTCAGCGGCTGGAGGAACTCCTGCAGCGTGCAGAATCCAATACACTTCGTGACGACGACACGGAACTCATGCGTCAGATCTTCACCTCCTATCGAGGTCTTTTTCAGATCGTGGGAGACAAGAACACCACCATCTCTCGCCTTCGCAAGTGGATGTTTGGAGACGCGACAGAGACATCGCAGAATGTTCGTGGCGAACCCAGGGAAGGCTCAAACGCTCTGGGGACTGATCCTCCGGATACGGGTACCGTTTCGGGGAAGTCTGCCGAGGCGGAATCCGGTGAGTCTGAGAGCAATCAGGCTGAGAACTCTGCAAAGTCCCCGGCTGGTCATGGAAGACATGGGGCCGACGAGTATTCTGGTGGTGACCAGGTTGACATCAAACATCCGAAGCATTCTCCAGGTGAGACGTGCCCGGATTGTGGTCGGGGGACGCTTTACGAGAAGTCACCCGGTGTTCTGATTCGCTTCTTTGGGCGTGCTCCGGTGCACGCGACTGTTTATCGCATGCAGAAGTTACGCTGCCACCTCTGTGGGAAATTATTTACGGCACCGACTCCTGCAGGGATTGGCATCGAGAAGTATGATCATACGGTGGCCAGCATGATCGGGCTGCTGAAGTATGGAAGTGGCATGCCATTCAACCGGCTTGAGCGGCTGCAGGGGAACAGCGAGATTCCGCTGGCAGCCTCAACTCAATGGGACATCGTCCATGCTGCAGCTCCACTGCTGATACCCGCTTTCGAGGAACTGATTCGACAGGCGGCTCAGGGCGAAGTTCTACACAATGACGACACGACCGTCCGAATTCTGGAGTTGATGGGAGAACGCTTCCGAAAGAACCCGCCCGCTGACGACACCCGCGATTTCGGTCGTACGGGTCTGTTTACATCGGGCGTCGTTGCGACGCGTTCCGGCTGGCGCCTCTCACTCTTCTTCAGCGGTCGGCGGCATGCGGGCGAAAACCTTTCTGATGTCCTGCAACATCGGGCTCAGGAACTGGAGACACCCGTCCAGATGTGCGATGCCCTTGCACGGAATCTCCCGAAGGAACTTGCGACCATTCTGGCAAACTGTCTTGCGCATGGTCGCCGGAACTTCGTCGAACTGCACGATCGATTTCCCGACACATGTCGATTTGTGATCGAATCATTCAGGGTGATCTACCACAACGACAAAATTGCCCGCGACACTGAAATGTCGGCTGAAGCACGTCTCGAACTGCATCAGACTCAGAGCAAGCCGACGATGGACAAACTTCATTCATGGCTGGAGAGTCAATTCGATGATAAAGTGGTCGAACCGAACTCCGCTCTGGGGGAAGCGATCAATTACCTGCTCAAACGCTGGGAACCGCTGACGCTGTTTCTGCGAACGGCCGGAGCTCCGCTGGACAACAATGTGTGTGAGCGAGCCCTCAAGCGAGCGATCATGCATCGTAAGAATGCCATGTTTTACAAAACTCGTAACGGTGCCCGAGTCGGCGACATGTATATGAGCCTAATTCACACCTGCGAACTGAACGGTGTCAATGCATTCGACTATCTCAATCAGCTGCAGCTCAATGCGGATGCTGTTACTGAGTCTCCCGAACACTGGATGCCATGGAATTATCTGACGAACAGTCAGAGTGTTTCTGATGCCGCGTAGCACACGGCATCGAAGTCAGCCCAGTCTCCGGCCCTGAGCTCCTGCAATCGAGATCCGGCCGTCGAAGACTCTGCCGACCTCACGCAGCCCACGCCACTGTCCCCGGTCCCATCCACAGAATTGCCGCCTGACCGATTCACGCCGCCCCAAAACGCAACGGGAAATTTGGAAATTGCAGGCTTGCCGGAAGGACACCGACGTTCGTTCTTCCTGGCAAGCCAAAGAAGACCTGCGGCGTAACGCGGCATGGTGGGCCGAGATGGTCCCCGTGCCAAGCCTCATCGCCCTACGCCCCTTCACCATCCGTGACTTCTTTCAGTTGTTCATCAATAAACCGTTGTATCTCTTCCTTTTTCGGCAGTTCAAGCTGGTACTTTGCAACGAACAGCTGATTGTCCATACCGGCTAAGGCGTACTCGGCGAGGGCGTGGTTTTTGTCGGTGCAGAGCAGGATGCCGATCGGCGGATTGTCACCTTCCGTCATCATGTGGGCTCGATACCAACTTACGTACGTGTTCAACTGTCCGAGGTTCTCATGGCTGAAGCGTTCCAGCTTAAGTTCCACCAGCACGTGGCACTTGAGAATGCGGTGATAGAACACCAGGTCGATAAAGAAATGCTCGTCGCCGATCAGGATGCGTTTCTGCCGAGATTCAAAGCAGAAGCCATGACCCAGTTCCAGCAGGAAGTTCTGCAGCTTTTCGATGAGCTGCTGCTCCAGATGTGATTCGCTCATCACCTCTGCGGGCTTCAATCCGAGGAACTCGAAGATGAACGGATCACGAATGCTGAGTTGTGTGTTCTGTTCGGCCGACTGATGGGCCCGTTCCGTCAGTGTGGCTTTGTTGTAAGACAGACCGGAGCGTTCGAAGTACAGACTGCCGATTTGCCGTTTCAGCTCGCGGACGGACCAGTTGCCCCGGATCGCTTCCAGCTCGTAAAAGGTTCGTTGAGTTTCATTTTCCAGGTCAACGATAAGTTCCAGGTGGCTGTAAGAAAGCCGAGTAATCAATTCCTCGGTTGGTACTTCAGATTGTGGGGACAGTGTCCCCACTTTTGTTTCTTCCGTGTTTTCTGCAGCTTTTGGGATCCCAGACAGGTTCTTGAATTGTGGGGGCAGCGTCCCCACAATAGCTGGATACAGGCGATAGAACCGCAGATACCGATAGAGCTGTCGCCGATTGCAGTTGCTGACGGATTTCAACTCACGGGCCAATTCGGTCAAGAGCTGCTCGCCATACTGAGCCCGGTCCCGGCCACCCAGTTCGTACTGAGCGATATGCCGACCAATCAGCCAATTTCGGAACGTCAGACTCACGTTGACGGCCTTGTTCGCCTGAGCAGCCAGCTCCTGATGCGTTTGGCGGATCAGTTCAACCAGGTCTGCAAAAGTTGCGGTGGTGATTGCGGAAGTCTTCTTCATCCGATCATGCCTCGCAATTCGAGCAGTTCTTTGACAATGCTGGAGTTGAACTTTACCAGGTCTTTGCGATTGATTTCGCTGACCTCCGCTTTCATCAGGCTTTTGAGAATCACTGAAAGGGCTTCATACTGGACTTCTTCGACGACGTCAATTCTGTGCGGGCTGCTGCAGATCATGGTCGATGTGGTTTCCAGCAGTCACAAGTTGCCGCATGAAATTCGACACGCCACCACTGACGATGTTGCAAATCGTGAAATCAAACAATTCTTGGCGAATCGGTTAGGGGCGGGACGCTGGCCGGACCGGTGCAGTGGCTATGGCTGGTTGCTTTTCTTTTGTGTAAGGCATTGCCGGGAGCCAACGCAGCAAGTTTAGAACGATGCACGGGCATCATCCAGAGAATACTCTTTCAAGCCAATCGCACACGGCCCGTCTTTAGAGACGAGGTACGTGATCTGGGCTGTATTATAAAAGTCTTGAGAGAAAAAACTGATTCCAAGGGCAGTCAGGTATTCATCTAACATCTCTGGATTGAATCGCTCACGAATCTGTCGTGCCTTGTACCGCTCTAACTGCTCAAAATCCAAAGTCTCTCCGTTTGCATCAAACCGCCAACGCCCACCGTCGTTTGCGGCAGAGATGGACCGGCGAATGTTCAAGAAGGAACGGCCGCTTGAATCGGCGGCATAAACTTCAAGCATCGTTGCCCCGTAGCGACCGAATTCACCAGTCGATGTCTTCCTCATAGTGTGGGGGGTACAAACAGCCCGAATCCCTCTGCAATGAATTGTACTGCAAAGGTATGAAACGACGCTGAACACATCAGTCCCACGCCATCCGTTATCGAAGTAAGCGGTCCAATCGCCCGTCGTAGGTAGGAACAAGAAGCGACGGGCTTCCACACTTGTGAGCGGAAGCAAGCTCTCGATTTTTGATGGAAAATCGCCAACCAATTCTCGTCGGCTGAGATGAACTCCACCCCCCGACTGAATGGGGCGTTGCCATTCCAGAAATGCGTCAGTCGCCGTCGTCGCGTCGCATTCAAGAAATCCGATCTCGGATGTGATCGGAGCGTAACGATCATCAAGAAGTTGTTTTGGCATCAATGGACCTCTTCCAACTTAACACTGCCATTGGGGTCATTTGCCTTAATACGTGCCTCATGAGCCGGACCTCAATTGGAACAGTTCGTATCATATTCTACAAAGATTCGCTTGCCATTCGCATCAGTGTACTGCAAGTCCGGGCCATTTGTCCCAACGCGCCGTCCCGCAGTATTTACCTGCTGTTGATTTACACGGAAGTCTCTTCCACCTTGGGCCTGTACTTGAGCGATGTCGGCCGGCAATCGGGCGTCTTGTATGGGACTGGCTCCGATTCGTCTGCCGAGCGGCAGTGCATTTGGAGCAATCGGACTTACGCTGATGTCTTGCGGCAACCGAGTCGTTGCGGGAACGGGGGGTGTGTTTGGAGCATCAACCTTAGTCTCAGGAACATCCGGCCGTTCTATGAACGGGGTCCGTTCGTGCACGGCGAGCTGCTTCGTCAAGTTCCCCCATTTTGTTCTTGAGAGACCCACCGTTACCCGATCCAACTCTTTGCTTCAGGCTTCGGATATCACCACGACAATCATTGAACTTCTTTCTACCACCGCCGCCCTCAGAAATCAACTTGAGAGTCTGCTCAATTTGGGGCTTCAACCTGTGGACCAGCTTTGCTGCCTGTCTCCCAAACGGTCCGATGTCCTCCAGTTTTTTGGCAAAGTTAATGCTCC
>JAEUIH010000177.1 GCA_016795105.1 Planctomyces sp. | reverse complement strand
GAAAATGTAGTGAGAAAAAATGACCAGAAACCCCAGAAAACATTGTCTTTTTTGATCAAACTGGGGAAGTCGGGCTAACTCCGTTCGAACTGACAGACCGGAACGAACTCTGGAAGGTGAACCGGACTCCGATCGTCCCAAAGACTTCTGCTGATCTGGCCGCGGCCATCATTCCGCTGTTAAGAATGAGCCGTGATATTCGATTCGTGGACTCCTACTTCTCCGCGAACCCCGAGAAGTACGGATGTTTTTTGGAATCACTGAATTCGACATTAGCCGTCAATGGCCAACCCAACGACAGCACATTCGCTATTCAGATTCACACAAGTAATAGAGCCACCATTGAATTCATTCGAACCAAGACTGAAGCCCTCTTCAGAAAGCTCCTAAGTCCCCGCCAGATCAAGGTCTACTGTTGGAATGGGTTGGAGAATGGTGAGCGAATCCATGATCGTTTTGTTCTGACGGATCTCGGCGGCATTGAATCTTCATATGGCTGGGATAATGGGGATCCTGGTCAAACTACAGGCCTCACACTGCTGGAACATGAATCATATCTGTACCGCTGGAATCAGTACTCTCCGACATCGACGGCGTTTGAATTGGCGTTTGCCCCGATTGTGATCACTGCGGGAAGAAGGTCATAGTCGGTTGTCAGTGGCGGAAGTGGTCCTTGTTTCATGAGTTCGGCAGGAACGATGAGCCTCGTGGGGCGAAGTTCAGAGAGGTTGAAACCGCAGGACGCGACGTTATCGTTGTGCAGGCAAAGTGGGGCAGGCTTGGAATGTACCTGATGGGTCAGGCATTCTATTCGCCTCAACTCATGATGAAGTTCAATCCTCGAACAATCACTTCTGTCGCATTATGCGAATACCATGATGCCGTGATGGTGCCATTGATTGAGTCCTATCCAAACATGAAGGTCGTCATCTTTCCCGGGACCGGTTCTTCCGGGCAACCAATGGGGCCGCGAGCTGATGTTTGACTTTCAAAATGACGGTCCATCTTAGCGATCGCGGCCACCTTGTCCTTCCGGCAAGCCTGCCTGAAAGGAGTTAGGCTGACGCTACGGTGGATGGTTTCCTGAAGTGGAAGATCAATGATGGCAGGGCGAAGGTGTTTGGCGGTTCCAGCAAAATAGGTGCGAGGGTGGGATCGGCTTGAATCATGGCGGTAGACAAGTCGGCATGGTCTCAGAGTCCGTCCCGGCTGTGGTCACTGGCCGTCTTGAGAATTCTCTGCATTGCTTCGAATTCTAAGGTCGAGTTTCCAGGTCCGCCCACATACTTCGATACCAGCGAATTGCGTCGTCCCAACGCATTGACGATAGTTCATTCTTCATTTCTTCAAGAAACGCAACCTGCTCTCGACCAAGGACAGCTGGCGACAGTTCACAGGCATCAATGTCCAATGCCGTCCATGCTGATTGAATGATTTCAGGATCCTGAAAATAAGTCGTACCGACTGATTGGATAATCGGTCGCACGACTGCTCGACCACTCAGTTCAACATGAGGGCCTTCTGCAAATGTGAAGATGCGATGCTCAAAAACAGAGAGTTTGAATCGATGGTCAACAAGGACACCGACCACCGGAGGGGAGTAAGACAGTGACCGAACATAAACACGATTGAGTTCGTCAATGAACTCGGTTACTTGCGACAGCTCGACTTCTGCAATTGGCACGGATTCATCGGCCCACTCGTATGGAACTGGTCCACTTTCAGTAAATACAAACGATACGGGGCGAAGATTTGCAGATTCAGTCGCATGCGATGGACCATTAAGATAGACCCCACTCACGGCATCATAACTCTGAATGATGAGTGAATCGTGCCAATGAGTGTGCGGGGCACAGATCAGGACTGATTGAGAGAACTTACCGCTGGGGTCCAGTTGGGAAATGTAGCGTCTAAGTTGAGCGATCGGCTCACAATCTCGTGCAAACCAGTCCAAGCCCCCGTGGGATCGCGATTCCACGGCAGCCCGAGCCTCCTCCGCACTCAGATGCAAATACCCATTGGCGATAAGCTCTCTCGGTGTCATCGAATAGGCTCCACACTAATGATTGCAGGCGCTCTTGTGGCTTCCTCCGCCCTGATAAGCCTGCCAAATTGCAAGAAGCCTGAGTTTCTCCGCAGATGTCAACTGAGTTCCGGTCATTTCTAAACTCCTGAAACTGGGTTACTAAAAGACAAATCGAGCAACTGTCGCGTTAATGGTGCCTCTTGGAATAAATGTTTTCTTTGGCGCAATGTCTCATTGCTGTCTGGAAATGATCTTATGGCGAGAAACCAAATACAGTCAAATACTTTTGACGAAACATCGAGAATTTGTTGTGCCCAGCTGTGGTGAAATGCGTCCCTGGTCCGCAACTCCGGATGACCAATGAGAATTGATTGATAAGAGATTGATGGGTGCGTGAAGTTGTTCAGGATTTGCCAAAGAGACTTTGCATCACCGTCAATGAACGATGCCGCAAATCCAGCGTGTTGGAATACCGGCTCGAAGAGATAGTTCCATTGGAACTTGCGTTCCCTCTCTTCAAGCCATTTCATTTTGCCAGCGATGGACCTGATCGGGGGCGCATCCTGTGGACGTAGAGTTGCAGCATTCTCGACAAAGTATGAACGAACTACCCACTCCCAAATGAACCTCAGATTTCTGGCCACCATCGCATATCGGGACGTCAGGAAGTCAACCTGCCGCCACGGTAGGTCTCGTTCAAGTCCAGAGAGTGTCAGCAGAAGCAGATTGTTTTCATACGATTGGTCAGGATACGTCCGTCCAATTTCCTCTTTGATTGCCAGCCAGTCAGCGTGTAACGACAGGAAAAGCAGAGGTGAGTTCAGACTCTCCTCTGCTCTTGCAACAACCGAGCGGACCTTACCTATGAATGAATCAAAGAACTCAAGAGAACCCTGATTCCTTTGCTCGTTCATCGGTATCTTTCAATTCAGTTTGACCGGACGGCTCTTCTTTCTTGATTCGAATAAGAAGGAACCATCGATTACAGAATTCGAAGATTGAGGCCGCTGACGCCAAAAACCCAAAGACTTTTACAATGTGGTCCATAGTTGCTCCTTTTGTGAAAAAGACACACAGGTCCTTTGAAGGAGCAATTACAAAACTCTGAGCTCACATTTAATTGACACATCTGCCGGTCGAAATGTTCGCCACATAAAATGATTTTTTTCGGGTCACTTTCTTCAACACGTCGGAATGCGTCTATCCTGTAGTGCCAAATCGTCGGCAACTGCGATGGCGAGGGTGTTCTAACGGCTGAAGCATGGCAGCGGCGTGCCGCTCCGCTGACTTGAACGGCTGCAGGGGAACTGTGAGATTCCTCTTGCAGCCTCAACACAATGGGACATCGTCCACGCCGAGGCTCCAATGCAGACACCTGCTTTCGAGGAGCTGATTCGACAGGCGGCTCAGGGCGATGTCCTCCACAATGACGACACAACGGTCTGAATTCTGGAGCTGATGGGGAAGCGGTCGTCGGAACTTCCGGAACTGTGCAATCGTTTTCCCAACGTATGTCGTTGTGTGGTCGAATCTTTCCTAGTGATCTACCACAACGACAAAATTGCACGCGACGCTGAAAAGTCGGCTGAATTCAATCAGAGATGAATTTCATGAACCCACTTGGCAGATTGAGGTGCTGCGGTTCCAAGGACAGTGCTTGCGCTTATTTTGCTGAGTTGATCTGTGTTTCGAACTGGTCAGGTGAAAGGTAACTGCGGCTGGAGTGCGTGCGTTTAATCGCACCACGTACGAGGACGTCAACGACTGTCTGGGGTGCTGCAATGGAGATATGGTTGTAGCAATCGGCTTCGAGATGGGTGACTGAGCTTGGTAATCGCTTTGTACTCGACACCGCGCACTCTTTCTCGAGTACAATTGAGGATTCGACCGCATTCCTCAAGCGTGTATGTGATGCCTTCGGAACAGAAACCAAAGCGGAGTTCGATCACAACTTGTTCTTCCCGCGTCAGTGATTTGATCAGTTTGCAGATCAGATTCCCAAGCAGTTTCAATTCCGCAGCTCGTTCCGGGGGAAGTTCCCGAAAATCCGCGCACTGAGCTTCGGAGTATCGTTCACTGTGAAAATCTGTCATCGCTTCTGTTCTCCCGGAGTGTTCTCATTTCATATCATGGACACCGTCATAGACGGGGAGGAACTTCCCGCATACCAACAGTAAAAACATCGACTTCTTGCAGATCTCGATGTCTGGATTCAATCCTGCAAGGTTGGATTTGTGCAACTCGGTTTGATCATAGGCTCATGAACCGTCAGCATCCTGATGCTCCCCTGCCCCGCAGCGTGCCGCTACTGCCTGGCTCTTGACCAGACTCTGAGAAGTATACGACGGCAAGTCTTACACGGCTCTGGAATCCTGTGACCATCTGTAGTGAAGCCGGAACGAGAATTGAATTCACTGATTAAGGCGTTTCCATCGTTGTATTTTCTCTGGAGTGATGCCACGATTCTACGACCTCCGATAGAGGGTCGACCGATAGAACACGTCATGTGATTTGGTCGCAAAGCGGCATTCTTTCCGTTCCACTTCCGATCGGAGTACACAAACGTTGTCACGAAAGAAAAGTCGAAAGCAGCGACAACGAAGAACTCGATCTGCTCCTCAGGCCAATAGGTCAGATGCTGCGGCAGATCCGCAACGCGAGCTTTCTCGACGTCGTAAATCCGAGAATGATCCTTTCCAACTCCTCCTGACTTTCATTGGATCTTTTGGACTCGGCGCCCTCTTGTACTTTTCCGGAGGTAAGGGGATCGTGGAGACTGCGTACGTGCGATTGGATATGCTTCGTCAACTTCGTGATTCGGGCGTTGATACTGCAGGAGTCACGACACTCAGAGATCGAGGGTACACGTACTTCGATACACGTGCATTGAAGGAGATTCGTCCGAGTGATCAGTGTATACAATACCGAGTCGCAGATTCGATCATTGAGGTTGGCACGGACACATGGGGTAGTGTATCCGACGACGACCTCAAAGTTCGATATCTGCCGTCTGACCCTTATGTTTCGTATTACACCAACGAGCCGAATATCCTTCAGGCAATTCGAGGTGAAATTCGGGGTTATGTGATTGAACTGATGTTTGTATGGGGGTGCATCTTGATTCCGGCCACCTTTGGAGCATTCATCATGCTTGCGACAATTGCCGAAGGGAGTGACACACAGACCTTGTTCGCGTTCGTGTTCCCAATCGTGACGTTCCTGGCTTCGTACATCTATCTTGTGTGGTTCTGAGTCGTTGTTCAGGATTTGGCCACGGATTCGTTCTTGAGGATTCACGTTCGCCGTCGAACGCTGCCTCGACGATCTGGGGTGCTGCAGGTTCCAGGGACAACTCATTCTCTTATTTTGAGCGATGAGTGAGTTGCTCGAACCGTACCGGCG
>JAEUIH010000176.1 GCA_016795105.1 Planctomyces sp. | reverse complement strand
GTACCGTCCCGTACTGTCGGCCATCAGCGTTCGGTTTCCGACCACATCATAGCTGAAGGTTCCGCGACTGCCATCCGATGAAGCCTCGACGCCAGAGATCCACGACCCTTCGTCCGAACGGTTCACGACAAGGTAAAGGATGGTTGTCGTTGCAGGCAACTTGAAAATCTCACACAAGAATCCGTGGATTTCCAGTGCTGGCAACTGAATTTTCCCACAGATTCAGGGAGGCCCGTGGATTGAAACACATTGGGACAGGGTATCAGGGCCTCTGGATCCGGACATCACGCAGCTTTCGTGCTTATACTCAGTGAAACCATGCTTGTGTTCGTAATCGCTTCCGGGGCATTGGTCGTGGCGGGGGGGAATCGCAGTGGGGGACAGGATCATAACCGATCACTTGATTCTTCCACATTACAGATTTGGGCCGGATCGTCTCAACCGTCGTGCGATGAAAACGGAAGTCCCTTGACTTCAGGGAGTTCAAGGGCAATGATGTACTTACATTGGTCGACCATGGAAATCGATGAAGGCGGGGAGGATGCGATGATCAAGAACCTGGTGAAACATGGGAACAGTTGGGCGGTTGTCATCGATCGTCCCATCCTGGATTTACTCAAGATTGCACCTGAGTCCCAAATCGAACTGACCACAGACGGCAAGTCCATTCGGATCGCGCCGGTCAATTCTGACGATAAGAAAGCCAAGGTGCGCGATGCGCGAGCCAAGGTGAATTCAAAGCACTCCAGGGCATTCAGGAAGCTCGCGGAGTAATCGCCGGTGGTATTCCTGAGTTTGGATGACATCCTTGAATCACACCAAAATCAAATCGATACCTACGGCGGAAGTCACGGTATCCGAGATATTGGCCTGCTTGAATCCGCGTTGGCTCAACCCGAGACAAGCTTCGGCGGCCATTACCTCCCAATCTTAATGTGGCCTTACGTACCCTTTGAATCTCCACCAGCGTTCTTGGAAGCCGCATTCCGTCCCTTTTCAGTGATTCGCAGTTTTTGATTCTTGCTCTGCGGTCTGTCGGGAATCGTCAACTCTGCCAGGTTCAGGTCACGGAGTCGCTCAATGGCTCGCAGCAGATGGCCGCTGCGGCGGGTCTTCACCCCCAAAAACTCAGCGATTTCAGGACGACTTTTGGCCCCGGTGGCCAGAAACCCGAGAATGGCCGCTTCAGTTTCGCTTAATGGGTCATGAGCCCGATCATGAGCCCGATCATGAGCCCGATCATGAGCCTCATCATGTGCCCGGTCATGAGCCTGTTCAAATCCGACCATATCCGCGTGAACAGGCAACTCGGCCAAAAAATACGTTCGGCCGTCATCCGTTGAGAACTTCGGTGGTGGCGAGCCGTTCTCGGCCATTGCTTGGCGAATCGTCGGAATTCCCGTGCATCGACCTTCTGTGAGGTCGAGTTCCTTCAGGAATTCTCCGATGCGGCGATTCCGGTAGCGACGAGCAACGATTCTATCGCCATTGAGCGCCTCAATGCGAATGGATGCGTCTGGACCAGGATAGCTGACGATCTCGATGCCATCTGGATTCACACGAACTTCGACAGGTTCTCGTTGCTCATAACTGCGGTGGTAAACGGCATTCACGAGTGCCTCTTCCACTGCCGGAAACGGATAGTTGAAGAGGCGAGTCGACTCGGCACGATCCTGGTGCTTGACGACCTTTTCTCGAAGCACATGGTTCTGCAAGTAACGAAGTGCTGCTCCAACCTGCTCGTGCAGCGGACCACGAAACACCTTCTCGACCAACTCACCTCCCCCAGGTCCTTTGGGGAAAATCACGACGTCAATCTGGGAGCCAGGCAAAAAGTTCGTTGGCTCGTCATTGAAGAACAGCACACCGACATTGCGCGGCTTCACATACTCATCGGCACCATCCACGATATTCATCTGCCGACAAAGATCGGCCAGCGGCATTTTGCCAGCATCACTGTGGAGGTCGCTGCTGACCTCCTTCAGGTACGCCTGAATCAACGGTAGTCGCAGGTCTTCCAGAGCCGCTCTCTGGCACTGCCGGTCATCGAACGGAACCGTCGCGGTCAGACGTAACAGCTCTTGCTCATCCTCACTGTTCTGCCCGACTTCGACCGTGCTTGAAAAACGCCGAATGTAATAATGGTATTCCTTTTGTCTCGCCGTGACGGCGCGCGGAGCCTTGTACGGACGGTTCTGTCCGCCAGGAGCCCAGAGCACGATCAAGAATCGCTCTTCATAGCGTTCGACGCTCAGGATCGGGAAATAGCTTGGCTGGATGGCGTTGCAGTGGGACAGAAGTTCGCGCTGAATTCGATCCAAGTCTCTTTCAGGCAGACCTGCTGGCGGAAACACTGGTTGCCCATGATCATCGCAATCCTGGCCGATGATGATGTAGCCGCCACCGAGATTCTCGAAGTCGTTAGCAAATGCGCAAAGGGTCTTGACGGTCGCGTCGGGATTCCAACCGGCCTTATACTCAATGCGATCTCCTTCGACTGTTCGCTGGCGAAGCAAGTCTTCCAAGTTCAGAGGCAACTTGCTGCTCATCAACAACTCCTTCCTCGCGCCGCATTCTCCTCTAGGCAGTCGTCCAGACTTGACTCAGCGATCCCGATGCGTTTTGTGATAGTCACTTATTCCGTTTTCCGACAGACTTCGCTGCATCCTCAACCAACAACGCCGCAACTTGCATGGGGCTTACGCGACGCTCATTTGTACTCACCGCCTCGGCAAGTTGCTCCAGCATTGCCAATGTCTCCTCGCTCATCGAAAGCTTCCGCTGCACAGTCCAAGAAGGATCACTCGGTCGGCCCGGACGCTCACCTTGCCCCGGAGCAAGTCGCGACCTTAGCCGACAACCTAACTTCGACAGTCTCTTTTCCCAGCTCACAAATCCGACTCGCGTAGTCATACGCAATTCCTCTCATCGCGTCGCAAAATCTGGCTCTCAGTATCCGACTTTCGGTGCCGAAAGTGAAGTGGGAGTCGACCAAAGATGTGAAATCCGCCAATTCCACGCAGGCAACGGTAGATTCCTTGCTGCTAGTGATAGTGCGAGCAGCGGATAGGCTCCATTGCCACAAGAAACTGAGACCTGGTCAAATATCATCGTCCTGCCAGATGCAGCGACTGTGGCACATCACTAAATTGCGATGAGGCAGAGTTGCTCATACCTCGCGATTTTCGAGCCCATTGATCAATCCGGACAACATGCGAGAGATTTCCTCGAGTTGCGCTTTGAGTTCAGCGTGTTTTGATTCGTCGATCAGGCCACGTCGCTTTGTCAGCTCAAGCTGAGGTACGCATTCCTGAACGGAACCACGCGCGATACCAAAGAAGTGCTTTCGATCGGGTACCGTAAAACGGCCGTTGCCTTCGGCGATGTTCGAGGCAATTGACAGAGCTGCTCGGTTGAGTTGGTCAACGAGAAATCCGTAACCCCGATGAAATTGCTCAGTGGCGGCGCAGACAGCATCTGCGAAGTCGACGGACTTTGGGTAGACGAGCAGTTTCTCGAAACTGAACGCCATGCGGGGCTCTGATCAGGGGCGGAAGTGAGTAGAAAGTAGAGAGTAGACCGAGCAGATGGGAGAGGGTCGAACGGTTGGAGAGCGGAATGCCTCAATCTCGTAGAGCTTTCCGAAACCTCTACTTTCTACTCTCTCCCATCTACTCTCTATTTTTGGCCGAAGGCCAAAAATCGGGGTGACAGGATTTGAACCTGCGGCCTCTACGTCCCGAACGCCGCAAACACCATCGAGAAAACGCCGAATATCAGCGTTTTTTCGCATTTTTCACCATTCCACTCATCACATAAATCCCACAGACTTGCAGGATTTACACTCGTTTCGTGCATAATATCGTGCACGATTCAGTGCCACAAGCAAGCGTCAGGCGAGACCATGGTAGGGCCGCTCCTACGGGCCGGGTTTTGGTCGCAGACTCCGCCGTCTTGCAGAACCTTGCCGTCCCAGGGCCACGCCCATCTTCTTTCCCATTCAGCCAAACAGCGTTCGGATTTGGCATTCTGCGAAAAACCATCTTGGCACTGAGTTTCGACGGCGACTCGATAGGATGTCATCACAGATTCTCGCTAACCGTTATCCTGCAAGATTCCACTTACGCCTTAACCTAAACTCGTGGACACGCATATCTAGAGACCGACTTCTCAATTTCAAACGGACCTAATCCGTCGCCAAAGCTTCATGCCCATCCACAAAAACGTCCATTGCAACATCCCCACCAGATAGAGAGCGAGTATGTGCTCGGAAACGTGCATCCACCGTGGTGAATCTAAGGGTACGATTGTCAAAACCGGATAAGTTTTTCGAAGAATGGCACTGCATGGAAATGCAAAGAGCAACATGAATACAAACGCGAATTCTGGTTGAAACGGAAAAAACAGACCCAAACAAATGTAGAGAGCAGTGAAAATAATCGCAAATCTCGGATATGTCATTCTCCTTGACACGGTTATTCCTCCCAGAGTGCGTTGACGTAGCCACAGATGTCGAAACATGGCTGGGTTTCAGGGAGTGGTCCAGTATTGTTATTTGCATACCATTTCAGGCAACAACACAGATCGGGGAGACGGTCGTAGAAGTCCTTCCCAGCAAGGTTCGCCATTACGTCGGCTGTTGACGACTGTGTGCGACCTCCGAGCTTGCCTCCCCACCGGCGGAAATAGCTTTGTAATGCTACGTCTCCTTCCCCCATAAAATAGAACTTCGTCCTGTTAAACCACTCGGAGAAATGCATGTACTTTCCATCGATTAGTTTTTGCCCGTTCGGCGTAGGGCATACTGCAAGACCCTCTGTCATTTGAAAAAAAGCAAGTACCCAGTCATCAAAACCTGCCCTGCCCAACTCAAATCCCATGTATCCCTGCTGAAAGAAATGCCCAATCTTATCCGTCCCCAGACAGAATTCGCTGCCATTGCACTTGATTGGCATACAATCAGCTGAATTCAGACCTATTCCGAAAGCGCCAACTAACATCTTGCCGGGAAATACTGAATCGGGCGAGTCTCCCGAAAACAACATATGCAACTTTTGTTCAATCCAAGTCACTGGGAGGGGATCTGCATACCCATCATTGACGTCACTCCCAAACCAGTTTCGTACGCTTGCTCGGAGTTCGTCAGCAACAGCCGCTCCCATCGGGCATTGCAGATCGGGGAACCGCCCTCTAACAAGGCGCACCAACTCAGCATTGATGAGTTCATTCAAATTCTTTTGAATTCCAGCACCAGAAAAATCGCAAGTCCCTTTGCAGTAGCAGTCAAGCAAACCAGAGTGATCGATTCGTTGGGCTGGATGGTTTGAACAGTACAGAAAGACGGAGTAACCAGACAACGAAACGGGATCCACACTCCCCCATCGTGCGATGTTGGGCGCATACATCCTGGCCCTGACATACAGGAGCCCGGTTGTGGAATCTGTATAGTACCCAGACCGTCCGACCCATCGAAAGGGATTGACGGTGGACCCGGTGCTGGAGACGGGATTTCCCCAGGCATCGAAGAGACAGGTGTCCGTGGTGGCTCCGGCGGT
>JAEUIH010000175.1 GCA_016795105.1 Planctomyces sp. | reverse complement strand
GGTCGCTGTTGCGGAGATTGTAGCGGTCTGGCTGCCGTCTACGACAGTGTCATCGACTGCATTGATGGCGAAGGTTGTTGACGCAGAGCCAGCGGGGATCGTGACCGTTGCGGGAACGGTCAGTTCGGATGTATCGCTGCTGGTGAGCGTGACCACAAGAGCCGAGCTCAGGTCAGCACTGTTTCTGGAGATGGTTCCCGTCGCAGCATTCGAGCCCGCATTTTCTGCAAAACTGCTTTTGTTGAGCGACAGTGTCAGCGTCAGCACATCGTTATCGGTGACACTGAGTGTTGACGTCCCGGACGTGTACCCGGTGGCGGATGCAGTCAGCACAACAGACTGCGTTCCATCCACCAGTGAATCATCGATGGCTGCGATTGTGAAAGTTGTGGAAGCGGAACCGGCCGGAATCGTAACGGTCGCGGGAACGGTCGCCTCGGTCGTGTCGCCGCTTGTCAGAGTCACAACGAGAGCTGAAGTGAGATCACCAGAGCGTGTCACAGTTCCAGTTGAGGCGCTGGAACCCGCCGTTTCAGAAACTGATGAAGGACTCAGAGCAACCGTCAGATTTTGAGAAGCAGATGCATTTGACACATCAAGGCGATACATTTGTATTTTATTGGTCGTCGCCCCTCCAACCCGCACGTAATAGGTGCCAGCAGCGGGCAGCGAGAAGTTAGCGATGGACTCGTTTCCTCCGAGACCTGTTGAATTCGCGGACGCCAGAATTGTCGATCCATTGGTCCCAATCAACTGAAGTGACAGATCGCTTTGGGACGTCGCGTTGAACGAAGATTCAGAGCCACCCTGCGGACCAAACGTATAAGTCGGCCCCTTTGGTGCCAGGTCCACACTAATCGTTGTGGCAGCGCTCACCGTGAACTTGTAAAAGTCAACGTCAAGTTCGTCGTCGATGCTCACAAAGTCTGTTTGAGAAACGGTGACCGACGCGAGACCAGCATCCGTACCAACAGACAACGTTGAACCGGCGGTCAATGTGCCAAGAGTCACTGCATTTGCAGAGGTATTATTGCCATTACCCTTTTCGTAACGATCTCCGTAGTGACGTTGCAGACCCAGAATGTCGTCAAATTGCGGTCCGTCGAAGCTGGATGTTGCTCCGGGGCGCATTAGGAAACCATTTGTAGACGAGATGATATGCTCAAGGCCAAATCCGTGACCCGCTTCATGCATGATCGTGTTGCGAAGCCGGAGTGAGTTTGAGCCAGTATTGTCGTAATAGGTTTCATCAGTATCGATCACCATCTCCCCATTGTTTGGGAGAAAGTTGTAGGCAATAATCCCGGACGGACCATCAATTCGATGACCCCCAATCCGCACATCGGCTCGTCCACCCCATACGCCTGGATAGGCGCTCCCTACGGCACTGAACGGAACTCCGTCGTCGTAGGATGTGTAGACAAACGTTATTCCTCCGAGCTCACTCCAGCGGTCAAACGACGACTGAAAGAGTGGGAACCACTCCGCATTTTGAGGGTTTCCGTCGGGCGTTACCGTGCCATAAAGTCCGTCCAGAAATGCGACCAGATTACTATCGTCAGCTGATTCTGAACCTGGGTATCCGATGGCAGGAATTGGGGTCCCGTCTCGAACGATCGTCCATGAGACAGTCGTCGCATCCCCCTGGCCAAGGCCCGCGCCGGTCATCGATGTTCCTGACCATCGAGAACCAAGAACGAACAAGAGCGTCCTCATCTCGAGTGATTCACTGATCGGAGTCACAGACCTGCGACGAAGACGTCGCCCACGGACGTGATGGCGGCCGCGGAGTCCAAGTTCGCTATACGAACGAATCCAGAGCTGGAATCCTTCGATGAAATGCCCAGTGATTTTCGACGGCTTCACGACAATTCTCGCTGATCATTAGGACTGAATCGAGTGATTCATGGTGGACAGGCAAATTGCGGTGCTTGGGTAGAAACGAGCGTTAGGCATTGACTCTTTTGCCCAAATCATGCATTTGTCTCTTTCTATTTCTCACACTGACACCGATTTTGCAAGCGGGGGGTGAGTAGTGAACCCCAATCTTTATGGATATTTATTCGCTTTGGCACAATTCTCACAGATTCCCCAATCGAACCGACCTGTGAAATCTGTTGCTGAAAAGCAACAACTTTGCCCCGAACGCCAAATGAGCAGCATCACTCAAAAGTAGCCAACACGTTCTGCATGAAGCTGCGAACGCAGGTTGCAAGGGCGAGAGTCGCGCCCGTGTGTCAATCAGCGTCCTGAAAGTGATGGGTACTCGTCGGACTTTGAGAAACGGGATATCATGCTGTCCTGAAAAGCAAAAAGGCTCAAACAGCGATTTGCCATTTGAGCCTTTCTTCATCTTCCATCAGCATCGGGCAACCCGGATACTGATATTCTGTTCAGTGTGACAAGCTGCCACCCGTCTCAGCAATTAGCAAGCCTGAGCTATTCGTCGGCGACGAGCAACCATTCCGCCAACAGCAACTGACAGCCACATTGCAATTGACGCTGGCTCTGGTACTGATGATGGAGGTGGAATTCTATCCAGGTCTGCGTATAGCTGATCCTGGCGGTTGGTCCCACCGATGTAGTCTCCCAAACCAGCGCCTGGGCCGCTCCACGCGCCACCAGTCTTCATCTGCATGATCGATACACCACCAATGTCGTTGGTGCCTTCGACAAGCAGATTGACTGCTGAATCGTAAATTGTCAGCAGAGTTGCATACTTGTTACCTGGAGTCAAAGCCGTCTGAGAAGGAGCGGTGTAATGCCAGATTGCATTTTGCAATGCATCAGCATCCGCATTCATATTGGCGGCAGAATCCATACGATAAAAGTTTGCAATGGCACCAACAAGTCCAGCTCGAACACGGGTGTATTCGATAAACAACCATGCAACCTTCTTCGTCAGCACTGGAGCCGGAGCCAGACCGATCGTGGACTTGCTCAGATCGACAACGTCCAATTCAGTCCCTGGGACAAACGACTGCCCTTTTTCAATACAGAACGTGTGGAAGTCAATGACGTCGTCAAAGACGCCACTTTCCTTCACGTCGACTGAAAACTCTCCATTTCCGCCAGCACCGAGCGGAAACGATGGATTCGTCAATTTAACGACGGATCCCTTTACAACGCCTGCCGCCGAAGCGACAGAAGCACTAGCACAGATTGCCAGTGCTGTGAGCAAAGTCAACGCGACTTTGCCGAGAATGGTTTTTCTCATTTAGCACACCCCTTCTACAAAAAACAAACAGTATCGATACTACACACACCATTCAATGCCCTGAATGCGATCGTCACTCGTCCTTACACACTGAATGATATGATCTTCCTGAAATATCCTGCCCGGCAATCAGTCATCTTACACTTCGTATTCGAATGACTAACGGCCTTGAAATGACTGAGTCAAACTCAGTTCGCTATCTGCCTGAGGTTGCCTTCGACGCGCTGCGTTTTCACGATAAACCAGCAGCGGCAATCTACAGGCGTTTCTTATGTATCTACCAGTCAGCCGACGTGGGTTTGTCAACAGTCGGTGTGACCATTCCAGTTTCAACTTCTGCATCCACCGGGGAGCACGAATTTGACGACCGGCAAGGAAGTCTATCGTGGCACCGCCCGCAATTGCTACCCTGGCGGAAAGATCTCTATGATAATGGTGCAACCAAAGCTCTTGTTTAGGGGCACCAAATCCAACTACCAGGAGGTCGGGATTACACTGGTTAATTTTTCTGATAATCCGCTGACATTCCTCGTCATTTTTTTCGAAGCCAATTGGCGGACTGTCTGTGCCGCAAACTGTGACTGACGGCCATTGTTTTTGAATTCTCTTAGCTGCCATCTCAGCAACTCCCGGCGCAGCTCCCAATAGAAACACTGTCCGGGATTCGCCCGCTTCATTCATGCCGTCAAAAAGGGCAGGTACAAGGTCCGAACCTGCGACCCGTTCCGGCAGTGGGTTACTGAACAAACGTGATGCACTCACCAGCGGCCATCCATCAGCAACAACTAAAGACGCTGATGTGTATGCTTCTCGGAACGAGTGACTGGACTGGATTTGAACCGCGTGGTCCAGATTTGGCGTGACGACAAATCGACACGGCTGCGACTGATCGCTCATCCAGCCCATCAGAGTTCCAACAGATTCCTGAAGTGTCACCCGATGGATCTTCATTCCAAACAGTGAAATTTCAGGGATTGAAACAGGCTTCATACTGCACCGTCTCCACTGACTACTGCAGGCAGAGTCTTTGCGATCAACTTCAGGTCCAACAGCAAGCTTTGCTGTTCAATATATTTGACATCCAGCTTAACTTGTTCTGGAAACGGTAGGTTACTGCGTCCTGAAACCTGCCAGATGCACGTCAAACCAGGTTTGACTGCCAGTCGCTTCATATCTTCCTCGGAGTACAAATCAACTTCTGCTGGCAATGAAGGACGTGGACCGACGATGCTCATGTCACCGATCAAGACATTGTAAATCTGTGGGAGTTCATCAATGCTGAAGCGACGAATAAATCGACCCGGAGGCGTGATTCGAGGATCGCCCTTCATTTTGAAGGTGCGAGGATCTTCGTGATCATTTTGCTGTTCAAGTTCCTTCTTCAACTGTTCTGCGTTGCGAACCATGGACCGAAACTTGTAGCACCAAAAGCGGCGATTGTCTTTTCCAACGCGAATCTGGCGGAAAATCGGCGAACCGCCGTCATACAGAAAGATCGCCAAGGCGACAATCAAAAAGACAGGTGACAAAACGGCCAAAGCTAAGGAACTGAGGCAGAAGTCCAGAGATCTTTTGATAGTCAAGTAACTGGCGTGTCGCCAGCCTTTCGTACTGAACCCTGGAACAGGATTCGTATCTAGATCCCACAAAGGTCCAGCGGCGACCGATCCAAATCCAAGACCAGTAGATGGCTCATTGAATCTGGCTTTACCAAAATCGGACTCTTTGGGTGCGACGCTGACGGTGTGTTCCGGAGCGACGGAGATAGTGGACATAAAATAAAACCTTGGGACCACGAAAAGAATTTTGCGTGCCTGGGGTAGTCGAGTCTGTTCAGTTGAGTTCAGCGTTGAGCTGTTCCCGGAATTGGGAAGAGACAGGTGGGCAAATCATGATGTGTTGAGCAGGCTCTTCGAAGCACGACGTAGTAAAGTCGTAAGCGAGGCACAATGCAAGGAATGTGCCAATTCCACCACCCAGGTTATCCGGTTCGCAGAATCTTTAGATTTCGACTGGTCAGTTCGCGGCCGTCAGAGGTCTTGTCTATCCGAGAAATTGCTGTGTTTAGTTGGACCTTGACAGCTTTGTGCATGTTCGGACTTTCATACCACTCTTTCAATTTTGGAACTCTCCCTGACGGGGAGGGTTCTCATCCTGATTGGTCAGCTGTGTCGTTTGAGAATCAAATTGAGTGGCGAACTGTCAACGTATGTTGCGAAAATGAGGCAACCTGCGGCAAAAGGATGCACACAGTTTCCTGATCTTCAGGATGGCGCAAGACTTATGTTTCAAGGATTTTACGAAAATCCGAAAATACCGACGAAGGTTTGTGCTCCTTCGCGCGTAGCACCTCGTAGAGCGAACCTGAAAATGTAGGATGGGCATTCCTGCCCGTCCCGCTCTGGTTCGAGTCCTGCTGCGGCGCAGGAATGGCTCAAATGTAGGATTGGCATTCCTGCCTGAGTGTTACCCACATTTTTTTTCCGCGAGATTTGCCCCTCTGACGATTAGCATCAGTTTTTCGA
>JAEUIH010000174.1 GCA_016795105.1 Planctomyces sp. | reverse complement strand
CCGAAGAAATCTCTACCTGCTCGTTGCAAGATTTACAAAGAATGTGGGTAACACTCAGGCAGGAATGCCCATCCTACTTTGGGAGAGGGGTTGTCAGGACTGCGAGGCAGGCGGCGGTGGCTGTGGCGACGTTGAGCGAAGGAACCGGGCCAAGGGCGGGCATGGAAACCAGCTGATCGCATTTTTCGCGTGTCAGTCGGCGGAGTCCCTGGCCTTCATTTCCCATGACCAGCATCCAGTTGCGATCGCGATCGACATTGAAGATCGAAACATCTGCTCGCTCGCAGGTCCCCATGATCCAGATAGAGTTTTGCTGAGCCTTCTCCATCGCCTGGGCCAGATTCGCCACAATGCTGTACGGAACATGCTCAACTCCGCCCGTCGCTACGTCACACACGGTTGCGTTCACTGGCGCACTGCGGTCTTTAGTCAGCACCATTCCGCGAACACCAAAAAAACCGGCCAGACGAAAGATGGCTCCCAGGTTCTGCGGGTCCTGCACCTGATCAAGTGCCAGCCAGATGCCCGACCGATTTTCCTCCGGCGAAGATTCCCAAAGCAGTTCCAGCGGAACAGGACTTGGCGGTTCTATCTGAGCTGAACCGGCACCGACGCGTTCCGTGTCCCGACCTGCTCGAGGATGACGGCGTTCATCGGCTCCTCCGGTTTGAACCGGAATACCGCGATCCCTAGCCGCACTGGTAACTTCGTCCCAGATGTCTCCGGCGCCTGCCGCAGCAATACGAATCGACTTAACGGCGCGAGGACGAACACTGATCGCTGCAAGGATACTGTGAGGATTTCGCAATTCGAGCATTGGAGGGTTTGTTCTTTCAGACCAGCTCAAACAGCGACTGAATTCTCAGAACTGCGGCATTGTCCGGGTATGTATGGAACGAATGAATGACCAGCCCCTGAGGCATCAGCTCACACTTCAGCAGACTCAGGCAGTTGGGGCTCGCAAGAGTTGCTCCGGGAAGAACAACTGAGAGAGATGCTTTCTCAAGATCCATCTCCAGTTCCCGATGCAGCTGAAGGTAAATATCCAGTGGCACTGTTTCCAGCTGATAACTGCAGTGATAACGGATGTCAGCGGTATCGACCTGATGAGTCCGATATCCAATCAGCCGTCGATCGACTCGACGAAACTGAAGCGGCATGTCATCCAGTTTGCTGGCCGCCACTTCTGTGATGGTGCTTTGGCCAGCTCGAAATTCTATCAAATGGCCGGAACAGCCCAGTCGAATTCGGGCCGTATGTCGCCCTACCGGAATTGTCAGGTCGCGCAGGCTCTCAAACAACTCGGGATGTACCGAGCGTTCAAAGACACGCAGGACCATATCGGCCACGTCCGGCCGTACAAAACCGACAGACATTCCACACCTTCCGGGACAGCATATTTCATGCAGCGACCTGGGCTTTCAAGGCTCTGAAAATTCTCAGAGCACTCCAGTATAGAGGCCAGATCCAGTTCTGGAAAACAACAGATTTCACGGAAGACCGTCAGAGTCTCAGAAAAATGCGATTTCGATACAGATAGTAGAGAAACAGCCACTGCAGAACGATAACCCCGCCACTCAGCACCACACTATTCCAGTCCCCACTCATCTTTGCGAACCCACCAAGGAACCAGGCAGACATTCGCGAAAAATCGATAAACGATGGAACAACGTAAATGGTGATTGCATTTGATCCAATCACAATAAAGACAAACGCCCATCGCTGCAGTCTCAGCACATCGATAACGGCATAGAACACAGCCAGCAGCAGCAGACTCCAGCCGCCGGCAACGAGCACAAAGCTACTCGTCCAGAGATTCTTGATGATCGGAAAATAATTCCCCCAGACAGTACCAGCCATAAGACAAAAGCTGCCTGCCAAAACCAGTCCACCTGCTTTCGTCCAGCCGCGATACGACGACAACAACCAGTGACCGCAGAGGCATCCCAGAAGACAGGTGGCGACGGATGGCAGTGTAGAAAGCAGACCTTCGTTATCTCCGTATCCGTAGTATTCATCAAGTATCTTCCCAGGGAGAAAATTCCGGTCGAGGTAACCGGCAAGGTTCCCCTGCGGTGACAAGTCTCCAGCCGCAGACCCGGGAGCCGGGATGAACGAGAGGATTCCGCAGTAAGCAATGAGAATGCCGATGATGACTGCCAGCTGAGTTCGCCAGCCGGTCTTCAGCGAGATCGCGGCTGTGATCCCGTAGCACACAGCAATTCGCTGGAGAACTCCTGCGATTCTGAGCTCTTTCCAGTCGAATTCCAGCAGCCCGTTACAGAGCAGTCCAAGTAAAAACAGCAGAACTGTTCGGCGACCAATCCTCCACCAGGCAGCCGCTCCATCAGCCTGCTGTCGACTCATGGAAAATGGGATAACGACTCCTGCAAGAAACAGAAACAGGGGAAAGATCAGATCGTAAAACCGAAATCCTTCCCACGCGACATGTTCAAGCTGCCGCGATGCGGTTTTCGCCCAAGGAGCCTCGGAACGAGCAAGAAGTGCCAGCACGAAATTTTCGCCGCTGGCAATCCAGAACATATCAAAACCTCTCAGTGCGTCGATCGACAGCAGCCGATGTGACGAAACCTGACGAGGCTCTGCAGCGGGAACGGAACTCACAGGATCGAGGGACCTTTGACCTGGATGCCCTTAAGTCGCATTTTGAGTTCTTCGACGTTGGGGGAGATTTCAAAAGCGGCTTCACGACTGATGAATTCTCGCATCACAAAGTCATACAGACTATCGTTGAACAACTGCATCCCTTCATCCTTACCGATTCGAATTGCAGACCAGAGTTTCTCGTCCTGTTCTTCGAGTACCAGCTTGCGCACGGTTGGATTGAAGTTCATGATCTCCACGATCGGAACTCGGCCCGGTTCATTCACAATCGTCTTCAGCAGCTTCTGCCCCATGATACATTTCATGTTCATGGCAATACTGGCGCGAATGGCTTTGTGCATGCTGAACGGGAACAAGTCCAGAATACGAGAAATTGTACCGGGAGCTCCGGATGCGTGAATGGTTCCGAACACAAGGTGCCCGGTTTCAGCGGCGTGAATAGCAGTTTCGAATGTTTCACGGTCTCGCATTTCACCCACCAGCATAATATCGGGGTCTTCTCGAACCGCATGCTTCATGGCAATATGAAAGTCAATCACGTCCTGTCCGATTTCACGCTGATTGATCAGACATTTGTCAGACGTATAAATGAATTCGATTGGGTCTTCGATCGTCAGAATATGTTTGCTCATATTTCTGTTGATCCAGTCCAGCATCGATGCAATGGTCGTACTTTTTCCGGAACCAGTCACACCGGCGAGCAGCACCATGCCCTGATCGTATTTGCAGTGATTTACGACGTGCGGTGGAAGATAGAGCTTTTCAAACGGGGGGATGTAACGTTCGATCTTTCGAGCCACCATTCCGACTTTGCCCAGTTGCGTCAGCAGGTTGACTCGGAATCGCCATGGGTCGTTATCAAGAGTAACGACCTTGGAAAAGTCAGCGCCGCCGTCCCGATGAAAAATACCGAGGTTTCGTTCGTCCATCATCGGAAATGTGAGCTCGATCATCTGGCTTTCGCCGATGGGCGGCATATCGAGTTCTTTCAGCGCACCTCGAATACGAAAGATGGGAGGACGTCCAACCTGCAGATGAATGTCCGAGCATTTATGTTTAATGGCCAGCTTGAAGATCTTGTCAATCTCGATGTCTTTTCGAGGGTCAAACGTCGATTGCTTCCAGTCCGCGATCAACACCATTGAACAGCTCCCGATCTAATTTGCTCTGAAAACTCAGACAGACGTTTTGACAGCCTCGTTCAGTCGAACGGGGACACCGCGTTCTGCCATGTACTGTTTCGTTTCCTGAATCGTATATGTGCCGTAGTGGAAAATGCTGGCCGCAAGTGCTGCACTGGCCCCGCCGGCGGTGACCGCCTGATAGAGATGTTCCGGACACCCGGCTCCACCACTGGCAACAACTGGAATCGACACAGCGTCTGCCACAGCCCGAGTAATCTCGAGGTCATATCCGTCTTTTGTGCCATCCGCATCCATACAGGTCAATACAATCTCGCCTGCACCGAGCCGTTCGACTTCCTGCGCCCATGCAACGGCTTCCAGGCCGGTCGGAATTCGACCGCCATTGATATGAACATCCCAAATCTCGCGTCCATCTTTTAGAATTCGCTTTGGATCAATATTGACGACTATGCACTGACTGCCGAATCTAAGTGCCGCTTCGCGAACGAATTCCGGATTGCGAACCGCCGTTGAATTGATGGACACTTTATCGCAGCCAGCATTGAGCAGACGACGGATATCGTCGACCGTTCGAATGCCGCCGCCAACGGTCAGCGGCATAAAGATCACTTCGGATGTCCGAGCAACCACATCAAGTATGATATCTCGCTGTTCGTGACTGGCTGTGATGTCCAGAAACACAAGTTCATCGGCACCCTGTTGTTCATAGCGATGAGCAATCTCAACGGGATCTCCGGCGTCCTGGAGATTCAGGAAATTCACACCCTTCACAACTCGCCCCGCGTGAACGTCAAGGCAGGGGATGATACGCTTTGCCAACATAGTCCCGGTCAGTTCTGCACAAACTCAGCTGCCCGGCGATGCCAAATCACCTGTCTGACAGCTAAAAAACAGGTCTCTGATTCTAACAGGATTGTCGCTACGTGTCCGGTTCGGACCTCAATTTCTTTGAGCTTTCACTCTTATGTCCCATTCCGATCTCACCGTCCATGTTGACCTCGGCTCACGCAGTTACGATATCTGTATCGCCGATCACCGTCTCCCCGCGTCCGCCTTTCTTCTGGACAGCTGGATCCGGCGAACACCCGGAAACACGCCCCGAGCACTGCTGGTCTGCGATGCCACGATTGCCCGGAATCATGGTGCAGCTGTCCTGTCCAGCCTCGGTGCCGCCGGATGGGAGGTACGCCTGACCACAGTCCCTTCCGGAGAAAAAACCAAGTCCCTGCAGCATACCTCGGATCTCTACGATCAACTGGTGGACATGTCTGCCGATCGCAAAACCGTCGTTATTGCTCTCGGCGGCGGCGTCGTCGGTGACCTCGCCGGCTTCGTGGCGGCAACGTACGCCCGAGGACTTCGGCTGATTCAGATCCCCACAACCCTCCTGTCCATGGTCGATAGTTCAGTCGGCGGAAAAACGGGCATCAATCATCCTCGTGGAAAGAACCTGATCGGCGCATTCCATCAGCCTGCCGGTGTGCTGATCGACATCCAGACGCTCCAGACTCTGCCAGATCGTGAATACCGTTCAGGGCTTGCGGAAGTGGTAAAGTATGGAGTCATTCAGGATGCAGAGTTCTTTTCGTACCTCGAAAATCATATCGAAGGTCTGAACCTCAGACTGCCGGATGTTCTGCGGCGAGTCGTCGCGCGCTGCTGTCAGCTGAAGGCAACTGTCGTTCAGCAGGATGAATATGAAACAACCGGCCTGCGAGCCATCCTCAACTATGGGCACACATTCGGTCATGCGTTCGAAGCTCTGGCTGGTTATGGAACATTGCTCCACGGCGAAGCCGTCGCAATCGGAATGATTTGTGCCAGTCGCCTCGCTGAGAATCTCGGACGCATCACTCACATCGACACCGAACGGCAACTCGGACTGCTGTCCGCCCTCCGACTTCCCGTGCGAGTCCCGGAGGACCTTGTCCATCGACACGATGACATCCTGCACTGCATGATGCTCGACAAAAAAACTGAAGGCAAAGAACTGCGATTCGTTTTGCCGAGTCGCATTGGACATGTTGAAGTCGTTAAGGGTGTCTCTCCAACAACTGCATTGAGTGCTCTTGTGCCGCAACCGATAGGGGTAGGGAGGACCGATTGATATCGGCTCCCCCCTCCCTCCGAACCGGACTGGCGGATCTCCCGCATCCGGC
>JAEUIH010000173.1:1522-6115 GCA_016795105.1 Planctomyces sp. | reverse complement strand
AGCGTTGCTTGGCAGGGGCTTCGGGCGTGATGTCGGTCCCTGTCCGTCATTGCTGACGGACGAATCTGGTGTCCGCCGATACTGGAGCAACGCTGACATGTGTTTCAATCCACGTCCGTCATTTCTGACGGACGAATCCTTCAAGTCCGCTCATGCTTCCCCCCTTACCCGAGTTTCAATCCACGTCCGTCATTTCTGACGGACGAATCCGACCGGGCCCGCTGGCGCTCCAGGTAGGCATTGCCGTTTCAATCCACGTCCGTCATTTCTGACGGACGAATCCTGTTGTCCGCCAGCTCGTATGACCGATCAGCATTGTTTCAATCCACGTCCGTCATTTCTGACGGACGAATCCGCTCCGCCGCCCAGCGGTCCCGCAGCGCCTTGCGGTTTCAATCCACGTCCGTCATTTCTGACGGACGAATCACATGCTGCAGGCGCTAACAGAGCGCTACAACATGGTTTCAATCCACGTCCGTCATTTCTGACGGACGAATCCTCGGGCGTGACGCAAACGAAGCCGCCTTGAATTGGTTTCAATCCACGTCCGTCATTTCTGACGGACGAATCCGACAGTAACCACCCCTGCACCCGAAGCATATATCCGTTTCAATCCACGTCCGTCATTTCTGACGGACGAATCCAGCTAACAGCGTTTGGGCTGCTGGTTGATCGGCTTGTTTCAATCCACGTCCGTCATTTCTGACGGACGAATCGAGCGAGCAGACGCCTTGTCGCGAAGGCGAATACTGGTTTCAATCCACGTCCGTCATTTCTGACGGACGAATCCAAAGACGACGCGCCGCCGGGGTGCATTGCCGTTGTTTCAATCCACGTCCGTCATTTCTGACGGACGAATCGCAACACCCAGGCAGACGGGATGGTCAATCAGTGGTTTCAATCCACGTCCGTCATTTCTGACGGACGAATCCACCTACCGGGGCCTCGTCCGCGCCGTGCGCGTTGTTTCAATCCACGTCCGTCATTTCTGACGGACGAATCCCGTGCCGACGCGAAAGGTGTCGATAGCGAATCTGTTTCAATCCACGTCCGTCATTTCTGACGGACGAATCAAGGCGGCCGGCGTCACAAACGTGCTGTACTGCTGGTTTCAATCCACGTCCGTCATTTCTGACGGACGAATCTCGAAGTAATCTGGGGCGACGCCCTTGTAAACGTGTTTCAATCCACGTCCGTCATTTCTGACGGACGAATCCTTTTTGGTTTTGGCGGCGAGGGGCTGGCGCTCGGCGTTTCAATCCACGTCCGTCATTTCTGACGGACGAATCCCCAGGCGGCGCGATGTCGTTCGTCGTTGAGCGGTTTCAATCCACGTCCGTCATTTCTGACGGACGAATCGCGGGATTGTGCTGATTGGCGCTCGTTCGGCTGGGGTGTTTCAATCCACGTCCGTCATTTCTGACGGACGAATCCGGGCGGAGGACCAGGCACGGAGATGGGATTTGATGTTTCAATCCACGTCCGTCATTTCTGACGGACGAATCACTGACCGCGGCCTTTGTTGGCGGCGAGCAGCGCGTTTCAATCCACGTCCGTCATTTCTGACGGACGAATCCTCGGTGCGGTTTTCGATGCTCGGCGGGAATATCGTTTCAATCCACGTCCGTCATTTCTGACGGACGAATCGCTGTGCAGACGTATGCACTCCCGCATGACTTCTGGTTTCAATCCACGTCCGTCATTTCTGACGGACGAATCCACTTGAGGGGCATCCACAATCCTGTCGATATAGGTTTCAATCCACGTCCGTCATTTCTGACGGACGAATCATAAACTGATGAAAGCCTGGGCAGGGCTCACGGCAGTTTCAATCCACGTCCGTCATTTCTGACGGACGAATCCAGTGCGAATTACGCTGGATGGATGGGACGAAAAGTTTCAATCCACGTCCGTCATTTCTGACGGACGAATCACAATAGCCCTGACACCTGGGAGCGGGCTGGAGAAGTTTCAATCCACGTCCGTCATTTCTGACGGACGAATCCTAGGGAGGGGGGCGTCATGAGCAAGCGAAAGCTGCCGTTTCAATCCACGTCCGTCATTTCTGACGGACGAATCGCGTCAGCACATACGCCCTGGCGCACATGCGGCCAGTTTCAATCCACGTCCGTCATTTCTGACGGACGAATCGGTCTTGAGGTCAATCCGCGTGCAGCCGTATTGCGGTTTCAATCCACGTCCGTCATTTCTGACGGACGAATCCCCGCTTGGCAGACTCAATCCGGCGGCGCGCAGCGTTTCAATCCACGTCCGTCATTTCTGACGGACGAATCGTCTTGAGGTCAATACGCGTGCAGCCGTACCGTGGTTTCAATCCACGTCCGTCATTTCTGACGGACGAATCGCGGCAGCGATGGACCGGCACATCAAGATGCAGATTCTGTTTCAATCCACGTCCGTCATTTCTGACGGACGAATCCGGTACTGCCCGAAGACGGCTTCGCGGGCTGTCTCGTTTCAATCCACGTCCGTCATTTCTGACGGACGAATCCGCGGGGGGCGAAGAGCTATGTAAAGGGCTTTAGGGTTTCAATCCACGTCCGTCATTTCTGACGGACGAATCTTTGCCGACAAACTCAGCACCAGCGTGAGCACGGTGTTTCAATCCACGTCCGTCATTTCTGACGGACGAATCTCGGGAGGCGAAGCCGCCGGCGTTGTAACCCAAGGAGTTTCAATCCACGTCCGTCATTTCTGACGGACGAATCGAAGTATTTATTCCCCGACTCCGAGGGGATTGCAGTTTCAATCCACGTCCGTCATTTCTGACGGACGAATCCTTCTTCGTGAGCACGTCAGGGATAGACGCTGAGTTGTTTCAATCCACGTCCGTCATTTCTGACGGACGAATCCCGTTCGACGCCCAGTTGTGCAGTGGCGTTGAGCTGTTTCAATCCACGTCCGTCATTTCTGACGGACGAATCGACGACCTCGGGCAGTTGCACGGGCACGTCGAACTGTTTCAATCCACGTCCGTCATTTCTGACGGACGAATCACCCGGCCATGATGCGCTATGAGTGGCAGCATCCGTTTCAATCCACGTCCGTCATTTCTGACGGACGAATCTGGCGAAAGACTCGCAGTGACGGGGATACACGACGGTTTCAATCCACGTCCGTCATTTCTGACGGACGAATCCCAACTACCTAGGCTTGATCCAAGCCTACCGAGAGTTTCAATCCACGTCCGTCATTTCTGACGGACGAATCAACCTCGGTGATCCGTCCGTTCTTCCGCATCCACGGTTTCAATCCACGTCCGTCATTTCTGACGGACGAATCCAGGGCGCCAAGGTGACTCAACCTGCCCACATCAAGTTTCAATCCACGTCCGTCATTTCTGACGGACGAATCGGAGACGGCTTGCGCCACCTGTGCGCTCCATGAAGTTTCAATCCACGTCCGTCATTTCTGACGGACGAATCGGTGCGTTTGCGCTCGTCCTGGGCGACGATCACACGTTTCAATCCACGTCCGTCATTTCTGACGGACGAATCCCTTTGAGTACAGGCTTCGCGTCTTTGCTTTTTTGTTTCAATCCACGTCCGTCATTTCTGACGGACGAATCGCCAAGTCGAGATCGTCTATTCCGCAGCCCCCATTGTTTCAATCCACGTCCGTCATTTCTGACGGACGAATCGACGGCAGCGCGTCAATTTCCTCCAGATTCACCGGTTTCAATCCACGTCCGTCATTTCTGACGGACGAATCCTGGCGGTCGGTGGTGGCGGTGATGGCGAGCGACGTTTCAATCCACGTCCGTCATTTCTGACGGACGAATCGCTTGCGATTCGATAGGCCGCGCAGGGGTTAGAAGTTTCAATCCACGTCCGTCATTTCTGACGGACGAATCAGTTTGCGGAGGCAGAGCTGTTGCGCCGTGAGGCTGTTTCAATCCACGTCCGTCATTTCTGACGGACGAATCTCGGCTCAGGGTTGCCAGGTGCCCCATGCACACCAGTTTCAATCCACGTCCGTCATTTCTGACGGACGAATCCGACTACAGCGAGTTCTGAGTTACCTCGCTGACGGTTTCAATCCACGTCCGTCATTTCTGACGGACGAATCCCTACCGTCGCCGTCAGCATGGCAATGTCGAAAATGTTTCAATCCACGTCCGTCATTTCTGACGGACGAATCGTGCCGCGGCCTGGGGTTTGGTGAGCGCGAGGCGGTTTCAATCCACGTCCGTCATTTCTGACGGACGAATCTTTGGGAACGTGTTCAGACAATGCAGTGGCAAAGCGTTTCAATCCACGTCCGTCATTTCTGACGGACGAATCCCAGCTCGTAGCCCCGCTTGTTCCACCACGGGTAGTTTCAATCCACGTCCGTCATTTCTGACGGACGAATCTGGCGCGGCCCTTGCAATACCACTTCCCGCCCACGTTTCAATCCACGTCCGTCATTTCTGACGGACGAATCGCGATGCGCTCGCCGCGCGACTTCGCCACCGAAGAGTTTCAATCCACGTCCGTCATTTCTGACGGACGAATCGGATGGCAGTCGGTCCGCGTTCAGGGCGAGATACCTGTTTCAATCCACGTCCGTCATTTCTGACGGACGAATCGA
>JAEUIH010000173.1:0-1423 GCA_016795105.1 Planctomyces sp. | reverse complement strand
ATCGGATGGCAGTCGGTCCGCGTTCAGGGCGAGATACCTGTTTCAATCCACGTCCGTCATTTCTGACGGACGAATCGAGCGCCCGCGCTCACGCTTCAGTACATACACCTTGTTTCAATCCACGTCCGTCATTTCTGACGGACGAATCGCATAGCATTGCCTTGACCATCAGGGGGATGCTATGTTTCAATCCACGTCCGTCATTTCTGACGGACGAATCCGCCGACTGTGCCGCGGGGCTTGAGCCCTCACCCTGTTTCAATCCACGTCCGTCATTTCTGACGGACGAATCTTCGCATCAGTTTTGGATTGCTGTCGCAGTCCCGTGTTTCAATCCACGTCCGTCATTTCTGACGGACGAATCACTTGCCGATGATGATCGGTAGGCCGTACGTTTCCAAGTTTCAATCCACGTCCGTCATTTCTGACGGACGAATCAATAGCCCGTATCAGTCGAGGGCGCGGCACGATTGTTTCAATCCACGTCCGTCATTTCTGACGGACGAATCGGCGTGCGGCGCACGGCAACCAGGGCGCCGAGTTCGTTTCAATCCACGTCCGTCATTTCTGACGGACGAATCCGCCAAATGGCGGGATGACGCTGCGCACGTACCCGTTTCAATCCACGTCCGTCATTTCTGACGGACGAATCCGCAGGCCCTTCAGGGCCGGGGGCTGGGCACCCAAGTTTCAATCCACGTCCGTCATTTCTGACGGACGAATCTCGCGGCGTAATCAGCCGGCTCGTCATGGCAAACAAGTTTCAATCCACGTCCGTCATTTCTGACGGACGAATCATCGCGCAGGAAGAGATCAGCGAGCAGGACTACGAGTTTCAATCCACGTCCGTCATTTCTGACGGACGAATCGCGGGCCGGGCCCTCATCACCGCCCAAGGAGCCGTTTCAATCCACGTCCGTCATTTCTGACGGACGAATCTCCGCGACAAAGCCACGTTGGCCAGCGGCAAGCTTGTTTCAATCCACGTCCGTCATTTCTGACGGACGAATCGCAAACGAGTCGCAAAGATGTAGAGCGCGACGAACGGTTTCAATCCACGTCCGTCATTTCTGACGGACGAATCACGCTGGAGCGGGGCTGATCTGCGAGGCAAGGCTAAGTTTCAATCCACGTCCGTCATTTCTGACGGACGAATCTGTAGCCAATCGTCGCAGAGATGTCATCGAGCACAGTTTCAATCCACGTCCGTCATTTCTGACGGACGAATCCAGATCGACGGGGGAGATCCGATAGCCGCCTGAGTGTTTCAATCCACGTCCGTCATTTCTGACGGACGAATCCGCGCTAAGCGCTTTTGGCCGTCCTGCGAGTAGATGTTTCAATCCACGTCCGTCATTTCTGACGGACGAATCCCGTGTTCCTCCTCTTGATCGGCCCATGCCGAAGCGTTTCAATCCACGTC
>JAEUIH010000172.1 GCA_016795105.1 Planctomyces sp. | reverse complement strand
CGTGATGTCGAACCCAGGCCGCGTGCGCCCACCAATCCACATTCCCAAAGTTCCCTTCACGCCTCCGCGGTACATTCCCCCGCCGACGATTCCCTCAGCATATTCGTTCTCTCCATTCATTTCAGGCGCTCCGCCAAAGACAGTTAAAGTACCTAAACAGCCAAAACGGTCCCTGACACCTTAAATTGGGCGTGACGCGTTTATTTGGTGGGGCGGAGGGCTTGTTGGGCGATGAGGCCGTTGCCGAGGTCGATGAGGGTGTGGAGGGCGATGGCGGGCCAGAGGGAGTCGAAGATGGCGACCAGCAATGTAAACAGAAGGCCGACGATGCCGGTTCGCAGGACCCCACTCCAGCCCTGATACATGTGCCAGAACGCAAATGTCAGCGCGGACACCGCGGCTCCAGCCCACCAACCGACAAATGGCGTGAGTGTCCAGATCAGGTATCCGCGAAACAGAAACTCTTCGCAGAATCCTGCCGTTAGTGATACTCCGGCAAACCAGAGCATGTCACTGGTCGTGCGCGGAAGGATGTCTGTGAGGTCCGAGGAGAACGCTTCAAACTGCTGTCGAATACTCGCTCGGCTGTCAGAGTTCCACAACAGTGCCAGCACCGTATACACAAAGTAGATTGCCAGCAGCAGGAAAACTGCGATCGATGTCCACAGTCTCCAGCCGTCCGGAATGCTGAATCCCAGCTCCGCCCAGGATCGATCATTGGTCGACCACAAAACAGCGCCGGCAATAACGACTGGCCAGGCTCCAAAAATGGCCCATGCCCAAAACCACCGCCGCGCACGAACTGGATCAACGGTGACTCGGCGACGAAACTGCGGCCAGAAGTACAAATAGTCCAGCAACGGCAATGCGATGGCAAACATCACGACATAAATCAGATCAGCAATGGTCGGCATGCGAGTTTCCGTTGGTGTCCAGCACTGTCTTCAACTCGAACTTATCTGCTGTTTCGAACGCGGATCGGATGTGCAGTCGGGTCAATATAGAACCAAAGGGTAGCGCCCATCAGGCTCGTGCAGCAGGCGACGGTGATGGCGGCGGACCAGCCGTAGTTGATTCCGATCCACGGTGTACAAATCGGGGCCAGACTGCCGCCCGCGTTTCCAATCGTGTTCAGAAACGCGCCTGCTAGTCCGCCTTTGCCTGGCTCGAGTGCTGGAGCCGATGTCCAGAAAATTCCTTCACACATCCCAAGTGCGGCAAGTGCCAGAGAAAACAGAATCACAACCTGAGTGGAATCCACAGCTTTGACTCCAAACCATGCAAAGACGGCACTGCAGGTCATGCCGAACATGGCTATGCTTCGATAACTCCAGCGGACCCCGATTCGATGGCTCAATCGATCCGTCGCAAGTCCGCCGAGAGCCATTCCCACAGCCATCGACATCATCACGATAAACGTGGCCCGTCGACTCTCGTTGTCCGGCAGATTGAGTGTCTTCCCAAAGTAGAAGTCAATCCAGTAGAAGAATAGATACTGAAAGTAACTGTAGAGTGCATAGCTGGATGCCAGCACTACAAGTCCTCGATTTCGAAACAGCCCAATCAATTCACCAAAGGTGGCTCGTGTTCCCGAAGGTGGAACCTTGTGTTCAGCAACCAACTGCTTTTCAGCCGCATTGGCTCGCGGGTGAGACGCTGCATCGTCCGTCGCCGTCAGTGACCAGATCAGCGAGAACACAATCATCGTTCCCCCCGAAATCATAAAGGCTGCCGGCCAGTCAAAACGGTCCATCAGCCAGCCAAATCCCGGTGCAGTCACTGAAATCCCGATCAGAGCTCCTGCAGTGACAAGGCCGTTTGCGGTTGAGCGACTGGTCATCGGAAGCCAGAGCGAAACACTTCGAGCCGCCCCGGGGTGCAGGGGTGTGCTGAAGAAGCCAGCAATCCCTCGTACCAGAATCATCGGCAACAGCAACGCCGCGATTGGCTGACCAAGTTCTCCCAGAACGCCAGTCATTACGACACAGAATCCCATCCCAATGCCCATTGCTGTCAATGCACGTTTGGGACCCAGCAGGTCAATCAGCCAGCCGCCGGGAAGCATGGAAATCGTATAGACCCAGAGAAATGCCGAATAAACCTGCCCCATCTGCACTTCAGTCAGCAGGTCCGGGCCAATGAACTTTGACTTTCCCGCAACTGTAATTCCCACCCGATTGAAGTGGCCGAGGAAGGTGAATCCCATCAGCATGGCGACAATCATCCAGCGAACATTGGTGGGTCGCTGCTCGGACATAGATGGGCCGTCGCCGGAGGCTGGTAATACAGAGTCACGGCCTTCAGGTTGCGCCATTCGACGATGTCCTTGCTACTACATGCGGAATGAGTTCAGGATCTCCTCCGGGAGTTCGTATCCGATGCCAGGATGTTTGGGAAGTTTGATGGCGCCGTTTTCTACAGGAAATCCGGCGGCCTGAAGTTCACGCCGCAGTGGCGATTCAAAAACCTCCGCAGGAGCAAACTCAATGAATGGCGTTACGGGTGAATATGCGGCCAGGTGAACGGACGCGGCTCCAAGAATCTGTGTCGACCAATTGCCCGGACACACCTGGACTCCACGAGCAACTGCCAGTTCCACAATTCGCTTTGCTTCGGTCAAGCCCCCACACGTGGTCATATACGGCTGAATGACCGAAACGCCTCCGCGATCCATCATGTCGAGGAATTCCCAGCGAGTCACTCCGTGCTCACCCATGGCAAGCGGGATCGATGTTCTGGCTGCCAGCTTTGCATAGGGTTCCGGAGTATCCACTGGGAATGGTGTCTCAAAGAACGCAATATTGAGCGGTTCCAGCTCTCGGCAAACCTGAACGGCGGTCGACACGTCGTTGAACAAGTAACCGACATCCACCATCAGGGTCAGATCTTCGCCAATGCATGTTCGACATCGTCGAGCCAGTTCAACAACATCGGCAGGCGTCGACATCATGGGCTCAACTTTGAACGCACGGTATCCAAGCGATGCCAGCGTCTCTGCTCGTGAGACCTGCTGGGAAATCATCGCTTCCCCGCCCCACGTATCTGACACCAGCGTACAGTATGGAACAATTTCGACCTCCGAACCCACTGTTGATTGAAAGACGCCCCGCTGAACTCCTCCAAGCAGTTTCCACACCGGCTGTCCAAGCATCTTTCCATAGAGGTCCCAGATCGCTACATCCAGGGCACCGAGAATGATGATCTCCCAACCGCGACGATTCGTATGCATCAGCGAATCCCAGACATGCTGCCACAGACGCTCCGGGTGAGTCACCTCCTGTCCAATGAGAAGCCGACCAAAGAACGAATCGCGATCTCCGACAGTGGCCTGCACAACTCCCGGTGGGATTCGGAAGACCTCCGATAATCCGGTCAGTCCTTCGCTTGTATGCACTCGAATGCAGGCAATGGGTTCCACCCCGCCTTTGTCCGGATCTATGTCCGGGCCATCTCCGATGACAAAGACCTCCAGCTGAGTAATCTTCATTCCGCTTGTCCTTGCTGTTCTCTGGTTGTCTTTGTTCTCTGGGATGAGGCCGTTCTTCGATACCGGCCGTTCTTCGGCACTGGCCGTTTCCGGTATGGATGTTCTCAGAGACGGATATTTTCAGACACGGGGTATTCGGCAGCAAGTACGCGATCAGCTAATTGCAGACTCAGTCTGAATCGGAGTCTTCGTCGTCGGCCTCATCTGCGCCACTGCGAGATTCTTGATGGACGCTGTTTGAGTTGCCGCTGTGGTGCCGATGCGGTTTGCCGCTAAGGTGATAATGAAGTCTAAGAAGAGCGCTGCCGCATGCAAACAACGGACCGATGAATAGAATTACGACGACCATTCGATCCAGCCACTGGATGGGCGAATCACTGAAAATTCCAAACAGATAACAAAACCCGGCCGCACAACCCATCAAGAGGACACTCGTTGCAACCGGCCAGCGTCTCGCAGTGGCCGCCGCCACAAAGAAGGGCGCCGACAACAGCGGATGAAGCAGGAAGGCAGTCCATCCTGTCCACTCACTTCCGGTATTACTCAAAATTGCAAACGTCAGCCAGAGGCTTCCAAAGCACAGCAGAATTCTGCGAGCAGCTTTCACTGTGCCCCAGTATCCGAACAGTGAGCTGAGAAACCACGTAAACAGTGGCACAATCAACAACAAGGTAATCGCGGAATCGGCAAGTCGCGTAAGACCTTCACTTCGAGACAATGCTGTGAGAAGAAAGGCGACAAGCGTGCCGGCCAGATATGCGTGATAACCAGCTCGTCGATGGACTTCCTGCTCGAATTCGTCCAGCTCGTTCAGGATTCCGAACTCACGCAGCAACCCCGGTCCAAGTGCTCCGGCTGCTGCTAAAAGCAAAAACCACCACCCGGCTCCAGATACTGCCAGAAGAATTCCAACGGTCATCAGCCCACCGGCAATCCATGTCGGTGTCGTGACCCTGATCGTTCGCACGGCTCCAGTTTGTCTCATGATGTTCCCCCTTCCGGAATTTGCGTCAGACTCTGTCCGCCTTCGTTGAGTTGGCCGGGGCTGAGCTGAAACAGGTCTTCAACACGGACCTTCAACACGGCGGCCAGCATCAGAGCCAGCCCCACCGATGGCGTGTAGTTACCCTTTTCGATCGCGAGAATCGTCTGTCGACTGACACCCGCTCGATCCGCCAGGTCTTCCTGAGTCATGTCCGCTGCGCGTCGAAGCTTGCGGACGCTGTTTGTCAGCTCATGTGTGCCCTTCATGTCTCAAAGTGTAAAACATGGCATACTAAATGTAAAGCTGATTTAACATTTTTCTGGGAGGATTTCGGAGGATCTCCGCACGTGCAGTTCATTGAATCGCTCCAGAACTCAGCTCAGACCGAGATGTTTCTACAACTTGCAACGCGGTTGACGCGTGTTGCGAAGTGAGACGTGCAACGCTACCCTACGCGCTGAATATCAGGTTTCTGAAGAAGTCATGCGGTCGATTGTCAGCCCGCCAGCTTCCCAGCTTTTTCCGCGGCCGGAAGATGGATCGCGGTACGGAGTCTCGAAATGCCTTTGGTTCCTCTTCGCGTTGTTCTGGATCATGCCGCCGAAAACAGCTACGGAGTGGCTGCTTTCAATGTCAACAATATGGAGCAAATCCAGTCGATCATGGAAGCGGCTCGCGAAACGGATTCACCTGTGATCGTGCAGGCTTCCCGCGGTGCTCGTTCATATTCTCAGGACAACTATCTGCGGCACCTCATGCTGGCTGCTTCGGAACTCTACCCAGAGATTCCAATCGTCATGCACCAGGACCACGGCAACAGCCCATCCACCTGCATGAGCGCCATCAAGTACGGCTTTACTTCAGTCATGATGGACGGTTCACTGAAGGACGACGGAAAGACTCCTGCGGATTACGATTACAATGTGAAGGTGACCGCTGAAGTTGTTAAAGTCGCTCATATGTTCAACGTGTCTGTCGAAGGCGAGCTGGGGTGCCTCGGACGACTCGACACCGGGCATGGCGAAGCAGAAGACGGACATGGTGCATCCGGGCAGCTGTCACACGATCAGCTGCTGACGGACCCAGACGAAGCGGCTCGATTTGTCGCTGAGACCGGTGTTGATGCTCTGGCCGTTGCGATTGGCACAAGCCATGGAGCCTACAAGTTCGACAAGAAGCCAGACGGCGAAGTTCTGGCGATGAAGCGGATTGAAGAAATCCACAAGAAGATTCCAAACACTCATCTTGTCATGCACGGCAGCTCTTCAGTTCCTCAGGAGCTGCAGGACATCATCAACAAGTTTGGTGGCAAGATGAAGCAGACGTTCGGTGTACCGGTCGAAGAGATTCAGCGAGGTATCAAGTTCGGCGTCCGCAAGATCAACGTGGATACCGACTGCCGGATGGCTATGACCGGCGCCATCCGTAAGGTGCTCCAGGAGAGCCCTGAAAAGTTCGACCCGCGCGATTATCTGAAGCCAGCTCGCGAAGCCATGAAGCTCGTCTGCAAGTCTCGTATGATTTCATTCGGACAGGCAGGTAATGCCAGCAAGCTGATGAAGACTGTAAAGTAGTCATCACGCTCGGTTCCACCCCTGGCCGCAAAGCCAGGGGTTCTCAAATGTAGCTTGGGGATTCTTCCCCGAGCCATCCCTGCGCCGCTGCAGAATTCGAACCAGCGCGTGGACAAGTCTTAGCTTGGGCATTCCTGCCCGAGCCATCCCTGCGCCGCTGCAGAATTCGAACCAGCGCGTGGACAAATCGTAGCTTGGGCATTCTTGCCCGAGCCATCCCTGCGCCGCTGCA
>JAEUIH010000171.1 GCA_016795105.1 Planctomyces sp. | reverse complement strand
ACCATCGCACTCGCCGACACTGCCGCAAACAACTTGTTACAACATTGCTCACGGAGTCACGACGGAGCGTGATGAGTGCTTTGGAAGCTGCAGGATCATCAGAACACAGTGACCGATGTCGCCATATTCAGACGCAAGCCGACGTAGTCGGAGCGAGTGTCAGGAGGGAAATGAAAGGCCCGGTCCCCTGGTCTCCCTAACATTGCGGGCGTCAACCAGGCGCCGCCACGGATCATTCGAATAGCCAAACATGAACGGATTAGTATTGAGCAAAAACGAAGTTTGCCTTTAAAGATACGCGATGGTCACGTGAACGCAATGCGCCCGTACGCTTAGAATGATGTTTAAATCCAGACTCCGGTTCTAAGGCATCTCCTCTTTCGTTGGGAAGTAATGAATGTTGTGTTTCCGAATTGCTGCGCAACTCGTGTTCTCAGGAGCTTGCCTGTTGTGCGGTGTTGTTGCCCAGGGGGCGGACTATGTTGTGGTGGTCTCGAAGGCGACGCAGAGTGATTCTGAGTGGAGCAAGGTGGTCGAGGAACTCGTCGCCAAACATCAGGCGGAAGTGGTCGTCTACGACAAGCAAATCAGCGAGTCGCTGCCGGCATTGCGCGAGACGTTCCCCCGCTACGCCTGTTTCGTGGCGACGAGCGAGGAAGCAAGCCGACAGATGGTCGCCGACGTCCATCGACTGACACGCAAACTCGACGACGATCCCTATGCCGACGTGTTCTGGGGCATTCTGACCGGCTACGACGCGGCGAACGCGCTGACGATCGCCAGGGAACGCGAGCCCCTCGTCATCAAGCGTGTGGCCTCCGGTACGGAACTGGCGATGGATCGGGTCACCGAAGGCGTGTGGTACTGCGAACTCGAACAGAATCGCATGGTTCGCAAAATCGCGGGTGGCGAGGCGAAACAGGGTCAGGGGCCGAATGATACAACGCAGGCACTCGCGGAGACGCTGACCGAGTATCAGGCCGATTTGTTCGTCACATCTGGTCACGCAACCGAACGCAACTGGCAGATTGGCTTTCGATATCCCAATGGAGAATTCCAATCCAGGGCAGGGGAATTGTTTGGTGTCGATACCATGGGGAACAGGATTCCGATTTTGTCGGCTAATCCCAAGGTTTACCTTCCGATCGGAAACTGCCTGATGGGGCATATCGATGGCCCCGACGCCATGGCTCTGGCGTTTATGAACAGTGCTGGTGTGCGGCAAATGATGGGCTATACGGTGCCCACCTGGTATGGTTATGGAGGCTGGGGATGTTTGGATTATTTCGTCGAACAGCCGGGGCGATACACATTCGTCGAGGCGTTCTTCGCCAATCAAAATGCGCTGATTGACCGCCTGGAAACGAACTTTCCTGAGATTGCCAGGCTCGATACACCGCCGGGCTCGTGGCCGTCAGGAAACTTCACTCTCTCCGATGCAGCCAGGAAAGCCGGTCTCTCCAAACAAGATGGTGCTGGCTTGTTGCATGACCGCGATGTGGTAGCACTGTACGGGGATCCTGCCTGGAGCGCGAAGCTGGCGCCAGGCAAGCTCTCGTATGAGCAAACACTTACAGAAGTCGCAGCGGGTGTGTTCGCGCTGGAGATCAAGCCGCTGTCAGGCGAGAAGTCATTTGAACCCGTGAACCAGAACGGCTCGGAGCGAGGCTGGCGACCATTCGTGCATTTTTTCCCCAATCGTCTGAAGGACATCGAGATCATTTCCGGGAAGGAACTCTCGCCGGTGATGACCGACAATTTCGTGCTCATCCCCAATCCCAGGATCTGCGATCCGAACAAGACCTATCGCGTGGAGTTTAAGGCGACTTCCTGCGACTGATCGGCTTCTTTCCGGCGAGCACTTCGGAAATCGTGGACCTGGGCAGATCCGTGTCCCGGCTCCTCCCCTTCAGGCGAAATTGTGTCCTGATCGCCACGGTTTTGATCGCCATGGTTTTGGATGGCACAGTCAGGTTCCTCGTTTCTCTCGCTTCGCCGGTTGGGCTTCTGTTCGGCGTCAATTAGAAGGTTTGGTCGCATTGACTCACGATTTTGAATACCGAGTGGCCACTGTTGCCTCATAAAGATATTACCGTCGCGAGGAGCAAATTCGAGGACACACTTGCGAAGTCCGTAATGTTAGGATGTCCGCGTGATTGAAGGAAACGCATCCACGGAGATTCAACGACGGCGGCGTCTACCCACGTTCAGGGCGAGGCCATCAGTGGCGGCAGATGCTGGAGATGCAATTCAGCGACAATACGCCAGACACTTGAAAATCGGCCGCTTGCAGCCAGCATTGAGTACCTTGGTCGCTATAGCCTGGAGTGGCCGCTTTCTAATTCCACTTGGTAACATTCCGTAGTGAGGCAACACGAACGGAACTACTAATTGTCGCTAAGCAAATGCATTCGACTATCTCAATCAGTTGCAGCTCAATACGGATGCTGTTACTGAGTCTCCCGAACACTGGATGCCATGGAATTATCTGACCAACAGTCAGAATGTTTCTGATGCCGCGTAGCACACGGCATCGAAGTCAGCCCAGTCTCCGGCCCTGAGCTCCTGCAATCGAGACTCGGTCGTCGAAGACTCTGCCGACCACACGCAGGCTATACCCGCAGCCCACGCCACTGTCCCCGATGTCACCCGCAGAATTGCCGCCTGACCGATTCACGCCGCCCCGAAACGCAACGGGAAATTTGGAAATTGCAGGCTTGCCGGAAAGACACGATGCAGCGGATCGAAACAGCGAGGGAGTGATGCTGAAGTTGGTTTCTGATGGCGGAGGCTTGTTGGTCGCAAAGGGCGGTTTCAGATCGGACTCGACTCGTTATTAGAAAAACTCCTCGCCCTTGTCAGAAAATCGGGCGATTTCGCAAAGCCTTGCGGAAGCGGGATTTGGCATAAGTGCCAATCAAAACAGCCACTTGCGACAATCGCAAGTGGCTGTTGAGTGGAGGCGGTTTCTTGGACTCGCAACGGGGATAAAAATCGCGGCTTCAGCGGTCCAAGGGCGTCTGTGATTTCCGCGATGGACCACCGAAACTGAGTGACATAAAGCCAAACTGCGATTCGATAACCTCCCAACGTATCCCAAACGCCATCCATGTGGATGCTAGTCACGATCTTGGAGGCGAACTGTTTGCCCCGGGGCGCAAGGGAGAGTAATGAATGGTCGAGATGGCTCGCGCTGCGCTCCGAAGGTGGCGTATTTCATGCCAAGACAAGGCAAGGAATGGCACCTACTCCTTAGAGCTTGGATGCAAGCTATTTATTAAACCAGCCCAAGCTGAATCGCACGGGATTGCCATTGTTCCGAAGCAGGAAAAGTGTGTTATCCTCAGCGGAGCCAAGAGAGATATTCTCCACGGTTGTGACATCCCCGTCTGGCCCTGTAGCGGCTGTCAGCCCTTTTAAGTCGGTGATGTCCTCTCCGTCCTTAATCAGCCAGTAGGCTGAATCGACTTTCTCAACTCCATCTTCGGTGATATGTACGACCGAGGCGCGGGACCAGGTGGTCCCTCGCAGGTTCAGAATTAAGTTCCCATTGGAATCGCGAATTTCAAAATTGTTGCTGAATGTGTACTCATTGTCCTCGGAACCGAATAAAACAGTTTCCGGCACGGTATTCTTGCCTTGAACCACGATGCGCTGGCTTCCAGTGGCCTGCCAGTTTGCGCCGGCGTCGGGATTGTCGAGCGGCAGGAAATGAAAGAAGAATCGCGGCGTTCGTTCTACGTCTTGAGCCTGGCAGAGTGTCGCCGAGAAGTTGGTGCAGATGACTGCACTTAGGAGCAGTACTAGTTTTGCGATGAGGGAGAATTGCATGGAAAACCCTTTTTTCAAAAGAAGAAACTCAAACAAAAAGTGCGTCGCGTCGGTCCCGAATGGAAATCGTCGACGGCATTGAGAATATCACCGTCAAACTATCGCTTTCGAGAAACCGACCTCGACACTAGACATCAACTGGCGATGGATTGGTAAAGGCTTGGGTTTGTTGAAGTCTGCTCATCACGGATCATGGGCTGATGAGCAAGCAAGGCCCTACGGAAGATCCGTTCTTCGCAAGATTGACGAGGATATCCCCGCGATCATTGATTTCGTAAGCTCGCGTCAGCGATTCGGATTTCCCCAAGGTAACGAACAAGTTGAGATCGACCGCAGTTTGTGGATTCGTCCAAAGCACCGCTCGGGAAATGAAAGTGCCTCGGGATACGTAAGAGTTTTCGCCTGCGACCTGGAGTTGATTGTTCACATCGAAAGCTGTTCCAGACGTTGCTTTGGAGATCAATGAAAGCAACGTGAGCTGACCAGGATCATTTTCCGCATATTTAAGGAAGGGTTTTGCCGGAGTGGTCGCGGTCGCGCCCGCCACGTCTCCAAAATCATTGACGCCATGCACGTCGGAAGCGAGTGCTAATTCCACGGCGTTTAGGCAAACCGGATTTCCGGATGCATCCGCACCCACACTCCAAACGACGCCGCGCGTCGGATCGATCGCCGATCGTCCCACCACCGTCGTAATGCCTTCAACTTCTTCCGATAGTCCGCGAACAACGGCCATGCCAAACCCATCGGGCGTTGGGAGCATCACCGGGCCCTGGATTTGGCCAGCGGTGCCCAACCGCCAAGCCACGACCGACAATGCGGATGTTGGTGTCAAGCGTGAGATTCCGACAACCACGCCAGAGTTGTTGATGTCCTGACCGCGCGAGACCGCATCTCCCGTCAAGGGGGGTAGCCAACCTGGAACGCTCGTTGGCGATGCCCAGTAGACTCCGAGTTGGAGTTGTTCATCGCTTCCAACCATTTCGTTAAATTCATTGAGTCCATAGGGCTTTAGCGAGCTGCCGAGCGTCTTGTACTTCTGCCCTGCGGCGGCAGCGTGCTCATAGAAGTAGCCAACTAGCCCACTGCTGGATTGGTACGTTCCGACCACGTTGGCGGAATTATTGACGTCCTCCGCCGTTACCCCCGACACGTTCGCCGCCGGTTGAAGGCGAACGAGGTTGTATTTGCTGGTCCCCGATTGAGCCATGGCCGGTAGCGCCACCATGAATTGCAAGAGTAGCCAACATACTATTTTAGGTGAAACGACGAACTCTACCGGTCGAAGATGGAACGACCAGGTTTTCATTGAAACAAACATTTTAAGAGCCTTATGGGATTGGGTGAAAAGGTACTGTTTGAAAGGGAAAGGAAACCTCACCGGCCACTCGGTGGATCTTGTTTCTCGAGTTCCGTTTGGAACTGCTCGAAATCGGTCTGCCAACGCGACACGTCTTCTGATTGCTTCAGGGATTCGTAAAGTTTCACTAGACGTTGGTTAGCTTCACGAATAATAGTAGCTTTGTATGCAGCGGGCATTGTTTCTGCCCGTTCTTTCATCCCGAGATAGCCATCTCTCAACAGAGGTTCGGCCTCGGCAAGTTTGCCATGGCCTAATAAGCTCTCGCCTAAGTGACTTAAGGCGTTGAAGTAACCCCACTTATCGGGCATGAGCTCTTGGCGTATCGCTACTGCTTCGCGGGCCATGGGTTCTGCCTCATCTGCACGATCAAAATGAATTAGACTGCTGGCCGCAATCAACAGAAAACTTGCCCGCAGGCGACGTTCTTCGGCTTCGCGAGGGGATTGCATCCGCCTGGTGTTCAGTGCCGATTGGGATAACTCGAATGCCTTAGTAAAATCCTTCATACGTACGTAGGTTTGCGCATATCTCGATAATGATCCAAGCGATTGTAGATGTTCGTTGCCAAGCTTAGCTGTAGTCAAATCTAGTATTTCTTGCAGAATGGGAAGTGCCTTTGATTCATCGCCCCCGGCCATATGCGCTTCGGCTAAGTTGCTCATTACCGTGATTGTACTGGGATGGTCAGGCCCCAGTTTCGTTCGCACGAGCTTCAACGCTTCCTCGAACAATGGAATTGCGAGGTGTACCTTCCCTGCCGCCTGATATGCCGTTGCCAGATTGTTCAGGCTCCCCAGCGTGTCACGATGTTCGGCCCCTAGTACTTCCTTCCGGAGCTGGAGTGTTTCCTCAAGCAGTGCAAGGGCTTTGATCAGATTGCCATTAGATTGGTAGGCCGACGCCAAATTATTCATGCTAGTCAGCGTGTTGGGGTGGCCGGCGCCTAGCACTTCCTTTCGGAGCCTCAGTGTCTCCTCAAACAGTGGTAGGGCCAAGTCTGTCTTGCCAGCTGCTTGGTAAGCTCTGGCAAGCTCGTTCATGCTTCGTAGTGTGTCGGGGTGTTCGATTCCGAGCTTCGACTTACAAAGCGTTAATGCCTCCTCGGCCATGGGCAGGGCTAATTCTAACTTCCCCGCGTCCATCAAAGCAGAAGCTAGTGTCTGTCCTGAAATGCATGAAACCGTAGAAATCGCGGTCTCAAAAGTTCGTCGCGAGTCTCGAAGTTGG
>JAEUIH010000170.1 GCA_016795105.1 Planctomyces sp. | reverse complement strand
CACAGGGCATTGTCATACGTGGCCCGCCGGTGGCTGTCCTGTGAGGAACACGGCAAGTCAAGGTGGAGCCTTTCGCGCAGCGAAAGCAGCAGCGGACGCCAAAGGCGGGAGCGGACCTTGACGCCGTGGTACGATCAGGACTGCCAACGAGCGGCCCATCCTCTTCTTGCTTTGGCACATGTCTCCTACGCGTGCCTTCACGCGACTCGGTGCAGGCCATCCCAGCCAAAGTTTGCGTTACGGATGTGCAGGGTGCGAAGCAGTCCGGCGTGCCGGACCGAGCGAACGGGGAGCCCGCAGCAGCACGGCCCGAAGGGAAACGCCCAACCGGCAGCATAACCCAGAAAAAAACATGCCACATCACACATGAACGGACTTACAAGGCTCCACCAAGTAGGAGCTGCACCATCACTGAGAAAACACTGAATAGCGATAAGTCCAGTCGGCAACGCGAACTTCTTTCTGAACAGGTTGCAGCTTGTCGACAATGGGCACATCCGGTCGTCCATGCACCCACAAGAAAATGTCACTGATGCTGTGAGTGCCTGACAATGTATTGAGTCTATCGCGCAGCGACGGCCAATCGATGCAAACGATTGGCGGCGAGAATTCTGTGGGAATCGGGAAGGGCCACCGCATCAGTATCATGCCCATGACCTGAGGCCGCATGCCTTTCGAGATCTGAAAATGCTGGGCAAAGATGTTTGGGTTCTCTGAGAACGCAGCAACGTATTCTGCCATTCTCGATTTCCACTTTTCCATGTCCTCTAGGTCGCTATGGATATCTGCTGGCCCAAATGGTGGGCACGAGTGTTTCACGTCAATGATGAGAGCTTCTTTACCGTCCTGTGAAAGCAACACAATGTCAGGAGTAATAACATCACCATTTGATAGGCACCAGCTGACCTGCTTTTGACGCTGACAACACTGCATTCCTGTATTGCCAAGGTGTGCAGAGATCGCCTCCACTCCTGACGACTCAATCGTGTTAATCGCATTTGAATATGCTTTTTGGCCGGCTACAGTTACGTTCACGGCTCCAATGAACATGTGCTCTAGGTTAAGTGACAGAAACACTCGCGGAACAAACATCATGCAACCATCGTTGGTTTTCACAAATGGTTTTTGAGCACACGTAATCCGCAGCGGCTTCACGACAAACGTGTAAATCTCCAATATTGCCGAAACCTTTGATACTTCAACGTCGGTGGCATCGCTGATCTCCAACGCAAATTGAGCCGCCTCAGTCTGAACTACGGACGGTAGTAACACAACCTGACCGCGGTCATCAGCAAAGTCCTCAAGTCGCGTTCGAAAAAGCGAGTAGACATGCACGAAGCCCAGCACTCGACGAAGTTCCCCGACGGTGAAATCCCCTAGCGAGACTTGGGAACGTATTCCTGGGAAGAAAGTTGATTCCAGCCATGATTCAGCTACTTGCAGTGCACCGCCAGATCGAATTGTCGCATAATCAAACTGCAATCCAGTGACACTTGGCTTCGCTGACGCGAACCAGGGCTTTGATCGCTGACTCAGCTCCGGTTCAGGGGAGAGCTGAGCTTCCCGTTCGTCGTTACGCTTCTTCGATTCTACCTGAGATACAAAGTAGCGATGTGAACCTGAGAAGATCGACGAGAAGGTAATTACACGCTCCGCTTCATTGACTTCGGCTTCGACCAGCCTTCTGCCACCGACGTTTCGCGAGTACGCGGTGTGTTGGTTGAAAAGCACGTCATACTTGACGGACCATCGCAGCAGCGTCATCGCCTCATTTGAGAGCGAATTTTCGTCTGCAATCTGCCGCTCGTCTTCTACAGAACAGAGCGTCTTTATCCACCGTAGGCAGTGAGCAAGTCCACGCAAGCCTTGATTGATCGTTTCTGATCGCCCGTCGTCCGACGTTTTTGCTATCTTGCCTGTCCGGAGACCACGAATGATGACGGAGATTTCGTTCAGGATTGCAAATATTGCCCTTCGTTCGCTTCGTATGAGCAATGGGTAATTCAAATGATGCTGGTCGAGGACACTCTCCTCTATGCCTCGAACGACTTCGTCATGCTTTGCGTTCATCTGAAGTACTCTCCGTACACAATCGCAAATTGTGACGATGCCATAGGTAAACGCCACATCCGGAAACGGACTTGGACGCCGAGCTGCGATCAGAGCGACCTGTCTGCTGGAGGAGTCTTCCAGACTTTGGAAGTTTTGGTCTCTGATGCGGAATTTCCACGATTGATCAGTTGCTCAGGATCCGCAACGTCGAAGAACGCAACAATTGCTTCATCCTGTCCGTGCAGGTGGAAGAGCTGTTTCTGATACGGCTCCCGGTACGGGACATACGCGTTACTTCCGCCGAAGTGTGCATGATTGGCTAGAATGACCATCTGATACATGTGGTAGTGCAACGCCTCGGTCATCCGATCGAATGTGCCGACGTCACGGTTCAGTGCAGAAATCGCATAAATGTCCGAGCGACTCTTGAGATCAGCAGCAAGGGCCAAGTCTGTTGCGTCGTAGCAAATTGAACCAGACAGTTTCAATGGGCGATCTGCTTTGTTGGCGGACCATCTCCACTTTAGTAACCACTGGCAAGGTCGATGTCCCTCGACAATCCCTGCGAAAGCCGATCGTTCCTCGGGAGCCAGGTGCTGCTTCCCCTGCTCATAAAATTTGTGCAAGATGCCGCCCGAAGGGCTGCTTTCCGGAACGATCCACAACCCGGAATTAACCAATGGGCCATCGAAATGGCAGCGATGGTAGGTCAGGCCAACAAAGACCCAACAACGATGCTTTCGAACAAATGGCAAAAGCCGTGTCCGCAGGTCATCCGGGTGTACTGCAAGTTCGGGAAGCAGAAGAAAATCGAGCCCTGTTCCTGGCCGATGAGTGGATCGAACGCGAAACATCTGATCGATGCCGGCGAGCATAGCTGTGAGATGCCTCCGATATTGATGACGAGTAGTCGGAGCGTTGCACTCAGGGTCATGCGGACTGAATGCTGTGGTGGCTCGACCATCCCGAAATTCCGGCACCGCAAGCTGAGCTACACAGACTCGAAGCGGTTTCTTCTCTTGCGATTCCTTCTTCAATGAAGAACGCGGAGTAACGGAGAGCATTAACAGATTTGTCGCCTCCCCTCGCATAGATTTGAGCTGCTTGATCCGCTTCTGGCAAAGTCTGATTGCTTTTGAAATGCTGCTCAATTCCTGAAATGGTTTCGGCGGCTGCAAGGCTCCCGGCCAATGCAGCAAAGCTGTCAGGAACGATTCCATCCACGTGGAAATTGGAATCCACTCGGGGCCAAGTCTGTCACGTCCGTTATAAAGCGAATACCGCCTGACGGCCCAGTGCCAAGCAGGTGGCCGATAACAATCTTCATTTTCTCGCCACGCTGGATGCTTCCAACTCTCCGTCGGATCAGATTGCCCGGTGATTACAAAACGCAGCAGGAATCCAAGCTCGAATCGCCACTCGTCACCCAATTTGCAGGAGTCAGGGGCATCAAAGAACGGATTCGAATCTGGCTTTCCAAAGCTTATGTCGATTCCGTCAGTCCCCACATTGACGCTGATGGTCGATGGTGTCATCGAATCGCCGGTTTTTTCTTTATGCTCAAGCCACTGAATCGCAAACGTCACAAGGCTGAGTTCATCTCGTACACGACAATTCCAGCGGCGTGCTTCATCGACTAAAGGTACAGTAATACCATTCGATGCTGAAGATGCTGTTTTCCGAGGCAGACTCAAAAGATCCAGAATCGACTTGTCGGCCAGCCGTCGCAGTCGGTTGTTCGCGATGAGAAGTTCTTCAGCAAACGAAGGTGCGAGTTCGGCCAGAGCAGCAACGCGTTGTTTTGAAAGCTGAGGTACAATCAGTCGAGCCGCCGCATCAGCATCAAGGTAAGACTGGCGAGCGAGCACTGCATGTGTCGCCCAGCGATCTGTATGGCCTTCTGCTTGCCCCTGAAGAAAAGCCAGAAAGTGCCCATACTCGGCCGTTTCCTGAACATTGCGTGCTGACTTGAGGTCCAATCCGACGGGTGACGATGAAGCAAGAAACAACAGTATCTGTTGTTGACATAGCCACGACAGTGATTCCCAGTGGCTCCGCAACAATTCGCGGGCATAGTCACGCAGGACATCACGATATTGTTCAAGGTCAACCGATGTCGGTAGGAGCTCCCGGTCTGGAACCAGCCCTGTCTCAATCGCCGCTGCTCGAAAGAGCTCGGAAAGACAGTACTCCGCAGTGGATCGAATTCCGCGTTCATTTGACGACGAATTGATGATTGGCTTCAATAAGTCAAGAACGGATCCCAGTATGGATGGGTCAGGGAACAGGTCCAGCCCTACGCGAAGAAGCCTGACGTTACCAGCGTTGCGAATCCACTCTTCAATGAGCTTCAACCCAAACGCCTGGCATTGACGATCCAGTTCATCCTTCGTAAGAACCGCAGAAATGGCATCGATCGGTTCCTCGTCGTCGGTGGTCTGGCCGTCAGGCGGAATAAACTCATCTTCCAGAAGTGGTCGAAGAGATCTAAAAGTGGCTCGATATCTGCCAGCAACGAATCGAGCGACAGTTTCATCACGAACATCAGGAACAGCCTTTAGTGGCCATCGTGTCCCGTTCTCGTCAGTTTCGACGAATTGCCCACTTGTGTTAAACAGACCTTCAAGGGCAGCCAGCAGCTGAGTGCCACCATTCGCGTCGAATCCCCCTGAGACGGTCTCTTGAATGCGTCGCATTCTCCGACTTTGCAATACCATGACCCGTTGTGAGTCATGAACTGCAACGGCCCGAGTTTTTTCCCCGTTAGCAGTCAAACCGGGGGCTGTCGACTTGAGTTTTCCCTCAATCCACTCATGGCAGGCTTTCTCGACGTCCTTGAGATCGGACGACTGAGCAACTTCCACCACAAACCGCAGATCATCAACATAGCGGGCGGCATCTCGTAGTGTGATTCCTGTTGCGATCGAAGTATCGAATGCATTTCGCAATTCGTCATCAAAGTCCAGCAGAACGATGTTTGCAAAGAACCCTGCGGAGACAAGTCCCTGCGGAAGTGCCAGTGAAGTGAAATCCTCTACGTCTGTCATCCCCTGAGCAGATGCGAGGTCTCGCTCATCCCACTTCCAATTCATTACCTTTTTGGAAAACGTCTGAAACGGAACCTCGTCTTTTTTTTTCAGGTGCTGCTTCAGCTTTGTGAACAACAGCGTGGGACGAACTCGATCATAAAACTTGGAGAGATCCGACTGCACAATGACAACCTTCGTGCCGCTTTGTTCACCTATTCCGGCCGCGACAATTTCCGGCCGAGAAATGAAAGTGCGGTAGTCGGAATAGTACGAACGATAAAGCTTGCTTGCCCCCCAGCGATGCCGCAGTTGCTTCCTTCCGTCGACTTTGATCGTATCGCAGAAAAGCCGGTTTCCATAACTGATCACCCGCTTTCGATTGGCAGCCTTCCGGACGTCCAGCCGAGGATCGCCTTGCAGGGTTTCGACACGGTCTGCAAGACAGATCATTAGTGCAGTCGAAACAACTTGGTCTCGCAATGGCACATGGGCCAAAGGACGAAGTTTCGCGTTTGTAGGGGCACCTTTTTCATCGGGCCTTGGCTCCCATTTTCCGTCTTTGTTGATCCACCACGGTCCGGACTTTGGAGCAGGAACCAGCCTCAATTTCTGGCTTTTCCATCGACCAGACTTCCCAAGGTCTTGCTGAAGCTGTTTCAGAAACGATGGAAAGTTGACGGTAGCCAGATCCAATTCGAGAACATCGGCGAACGAATTGTGACTACGAATGTAACTGACTGTTTTCTTGAAAGCCTGAACCAGCACGTATTCCTGTTTGATGAGGTCCATGCTGGGAATAAGAGTTGTGATCACAGATTCGCCCAGTCAGTCAATTGTGAAGGAGGCCGAATGGCCCGGAATCGCAAATTGTAACCGAATGGGCGGTTCCCGACGCAACGAATAACTGCCATTATTAAGGGGAAGTCTGGATCATCCCGGGGCACTGGCGATCAATGCTTCAAGTCGTTCCAATGCGGCGTCGGCCTCCCGGCCTTTTTCGGCGATGACTGCCAGAAGTTGCGATGGAGTTCGCTTGTCGTCGGTGTTGACGCGGTCTGGATTGACGGCCTTCAGGTCGTAGACCGCATTCTCTATTTCTTCCGCTTTGGAGCTGGCTTCACGAGCCTCCTTCAGCTTGGCCTTCCAGTCTTCTTCCAGCTTCTCCAGAAGTTTCTTCTTTGCTTTGCCGGATTTCTTTCTCTCCTTGAACTCTGATTCCAATACGGCTGCCTGTGAGGAGAGTTCAGCGGCCGCTTCGCGAAATGGTCGGGCTTCTTCGAGTGCCTTCTGGAGGTTGTCTGCAAAGGGAATTGTCCAACTACGATCGCTCTTTTCTCTCTGCGGCAAGAGGTCCATGAACT
>JAEUIH010000016.1 GCA_016795105.1 Planctomyces sp. | reverse complement strand
TGCAGTACTCGAGCTAGTGTGGGACGGGCAGGAATGCCCATCCTACTTAGTGAGCACATCTTACCGCGTTGCAGTGCTCGATCCATTGTGGGACGGGCAGGAATTCCCATCCTGCATTTTTTGCTGCTGCGTTTCAGTTCTGGTTTCCGAGTGGAATTGGCCGAGCCAGACGCAGTTCGCGAAGCATAGAACGCTTCTTGCTCTGGTGAGACTGCATGCGGCGCAGAATATCATCGAGGACCTTCACTGCCATGATAATATGTGGGCCCTTGTTCAGCATCACGCACTCGGCTCGATCACCCATTGCTGCGTCAGTAATCTCTGCTCGTGATGGCATGCCTTCTTTCGCCAACGTTTCCAGAACCTGAGTCGCCCAGATAACCGGAACGTGAGCGGCCTCACAGATCCAGAGAATCTCTTCCTGCACTTCAGCCAGTCTTTCGAAGCCGCACTCAACGGCAAGGTCACCGCGAGCGATCATCACACCGCACGACGGCGACTTCATGGCTGTCAGCAGCATTTCCGGCAGATTGTCGAATCCTCGTCGCGTCTCGATCTTTAATACAATTGACGGTGGTGAGCTTGAGAGTCCCGCAAGAAGTTGCTGCAGCATTTCGACATCCAGCGAAGTGTTGGCAAAAGAGAGTTCAACGACGTCGGCATGTTGTGCAACGAACAGCAGGTCTTCCCGATCTTTGTCGGTCATTGCCATCAGTCCAAGTCGGCTCTCCGGCAGATTGATCCCCTTGTCTCCTCGCAGTTTTGCTCCTCGCAACCGTGTCTGAGTAATTCGAACAAGCGCTTGATCCATTTCGACCCGTTCAATGATGCCTCCGATTTTTCCGTCATCGAACCAAATGGATTCACCGACCTGGACGTCTTCAAACACCTCTGGAATTGTGCAGCCGATCGCAGCCGGAGCAAGAAGTTGCCCGTCGTTGTCGAAAGTTGCCGGGCGACCTGGGTGAATGCTCCTAGTCAAAATCAGATAGTCACCCGGGTGCAGAGATATCGTACCCTCAACACTCGGCAAACTGCCAATGGAACATCTTCGCTGATCCTGCGGTGCTCCTTTGCGAATGAGGATCGTACCAGGGACAACGTAAGAGGTCTTTTTCGCCTCGACCCAGCATCCGTATTCAGAGATTTCCACCACTTTCAGAGTCCGTCGAGCACCTCTTGCATCCGTCAGTCGGAGTCGATCTCCCACGCACAGCCGAGTGAGCCATACGGAAGAGACCGGGAGAACTACATCTGCCTGTGACGGCGGGTTGCTCGGGGCTTCTTCAGCAGTAAGCCAAACTCGGGCAGGTGCGGTTACTCGACCAAATGTATCACGTTGAGGTCGGATTCGTACCACCGTCGGACCCGGTTCGACCGGACCAGTTCGCAGCTTTGGGCCTGCTAAATCCATCACTATTCTGGACGATTTCCCCAAAACATGTTCGGCCCTCCGCAGATGTTCAATCATTCGCAGCCAAATGCTGCTCTCGTCATGAGCACAGTTGATCCGCATACAGTTCATACCCTGTTGCAAAAGGCTATGAACCAGAGAATCGTCGATGGCAGCTTCACTCGGCATAGTCACCATGATTCGGACGCGTCTTCCTGGTGTGGCAGCACCGAGCAGAGTGTCCGAGTGCTCAACAAGCAGTCGGTCGCCCTCTGAGAAATCTCTCACTGCAATCTCGTGGGATGCAGGCGCCCACGGAATTTCTGCAATGTGATGCAATACCTTCAGAACCGCATCGATTGCGCCCAGCGCATGTGATTCGGCTCTCCCGAGTGAAGATAACCCAAGCGGAGCCAGTCTGTGCTGTAATGGTCGGAGATCGCGCCGACGCAGAACCAGATAGTGCAGAAGGTTCCGAGCACTTGTTCTGTTGTTGGGGTGAACGGCATCCAGTCGCGACTGGAACTTGTGCTCTTCGGCAAGCATCTCTTCGCGAATTGCCGTCAGCTCCAGGAGGAGTGACTTAACCTCTGCCAAATCCGAATTCCGGCTGTCTCCTGCTTTTTCCATTTGTCCGATCAAATCCCGTTCTAAAGGGGAAACTGCTCTTCCAGGACCTGTATTATGCAGACCCTCGCTCAGAATCGCGAGCAACCAAGAGTAGCAGGCATTCTCCGAATGCCGTCAGCGGGGCGCTGGTACTGCGTCTGGCGTTCTTGGTTTGGTTTTTATAACCAGGGACGTTGCAGCGCATTTGCGGACGGCACATGGAATGTGCCTGCTACAGTAGCAGGCATTCTCCGAATGCCGTCCGCGCCGCTGGTATTGCGTCTGGAGTTCTTGGTTTGGTTTTCATAACCAGGGACGTCGCAGCGCATTTGCGGACGGCACATGGAATGTGCCTGCTACAGTAGCAGGCATTCTCCGAATGCCGTCAGCGGGGCGCTGGTATTGCGTCTGGCGTTCTTGGTTTGGTTTTTATAACCAGGGACGTTGCAGCGTATTTGCGGACGGCACATGGAATGTGCCTGCAACAGTAGCAGGCATTCTCCGAATGCCGTCCGCGCGGCGCTGGTATCGCGTCTGGCGTTCTTCGTTTGGTTTTTATAACCAGGGAGGTCGCAGCGCATTTGCGGACGGCACATGGAATGTGCCTGCTACAGTAGCAGGCATCCCTGCCGCCACTCAAACTTGGGATAGACCTTATGCGGGAAAACGAGTGGGGAAAATTCCCCAGGGAAATGTATTAATTCGCTGACTGACTCGAAGCAACGCGGCGTAATCCTCATAACCGGATAATCAATCCTGCAACATTTTCGGTGGGGCCAATCAGAAACCACAGCGGATTCGAATCATGAGCTTTCTTTGGAGCGACATGAGAGCCTGACTCGGCAGGCGCATCCAATGACAATTCGCAATTCAGGATGGTCGCGTTTCCCCATGGCACTGTTTTCCATGTTTTCGCAAAACAAAAAACCGGAATCCAGGGCGGCAGCACATCTGACGTTTGGATCGGGGCAGTTCTCAAGGACCATTTCACGGTCTTCAGTGCTGTTTCGGCGACGAATCTGGATCTGGCCGACTGTTGCTGTATTGCTGCTCAGCGTCATTGGCAGCGCCGTTCGCAACTCGATTGCGCATTCTACCGCAGAGACACTCCAGTCGCAGCTACGCACGGTGCTCGACATGGAAGTCGCCATGGTTCGCGAATGGATGGACGACCAGTTAATCGCAGTCAGGATTGGTGCGTCCGATCAGAGTGTGCAGGATTCTGTGATTGAAGCGATTCGGGGTGTGAACCAAACCAATGCGGCTGTTTCGGAAGGAAAGGACTTCAGTACGAGTCCAGTCCATCAGAAAGTTGCAACCGCCCTGCACCCGGTACTCGAAACAAATCAGTTGACGGGATACTTCATTGTTTCACCGGATTTGAAAATTGTCAGTGCTTCAAAGACGGAATGGATCGGAAAGAAAATTCACTCGGAATATCTGCCGTACTTTGAACGAGCACTTGCAGGTTCATCAGCTGTTTGTCGTCCTTCAAAGACACCGTTGACCATGACTTCGGATGGAAGTGTTAGTGGTTCGGCGGATCCGATCATGTTTGCCTGCACGTTTGTTCGGGATCAGAATGAAAATGTGATCGGGGCGCTCGGGTTCCTGATTGACCCGCTGAAAGAGTTTACTCCAATTCTACAGTTGGGCCGATTGGGAGCATCGGGAGAAACCTATGCATTCGATTCAGATGGCCTGATGGTGTCGGAGAGTCGTTTCGAGGACGACTTGATCTTGATGGGTCTTTTGCCGGATACAGAGGACGCAACTTCATTTCTGACCCTTGCGGTACGCGATCCTGGGCAGAACATTCTGAAGCACGGTCGTCCTCCGATGAGAGCCGCAGATCTGCCTATGACTCGCATGGCTGCATCGGCTACTGCGGGACAACAGGGTGTCGATTTGCGTGCATATCGAGACTATCGGGGCGTTCCGGTGATTGGTGCATGGAAATGGTTGCCGGAACTGGAGATCGGAATTGCAACGGAGATTGACGAAGACGAAGCATTCTCCTCCCTGTCGACACTTCACTGGACCTTCGGGGGGTTGTACGGTTTGCTGGCACTTGCGGCAGTGGCCATCTTTGTGTTCACGGTTGTTGTCGTGAAGCTTCGCAAAGAAGCTCAGCAGAACGCAGTAGAAGCGAGAGAACTTGGACAATACCGCCTTGAATCCAAACTTGGGTCCGGTGCGATGGGCGTGGTTTACAAGGGATATCACTCGATGCTGCGTCGAGCCACCGCGATTAAGCTGCTGAAGGTGGAGTTGATCAACGAGGCATCAATTAAGCGATTCGAAAACGAAGTTCAGATAGCCTGTCAGCTGAACCATCCCAACACCATTTCCATCTATGATTATGGTCAGACTCCGGAAGGTGTTTTTTACTATGCCATGGAGTATCTGGACGGAATGGATCTTCAGGAAATGGTCATGCAGCACGGACCGCTGCCTGAAGGGCGAGTCATTCATATTCTTCGGCAGGTCTGCGGCTCGCTCTATGAAGCCCATTCGAAAGGGCTTGTTCATCGCGACATTAAACCTTCGAATATCATGATCAATCAGCGAGGTGGTGAAGCCGATGTTGTGAAGGTGCTTGACTTTGGACTTGCTCGAGCATTGGATGCGGGGCAACACACAGAATTGTCCGCAGCGGACGCTGTGAATGGAACAGCGCTTTACATGTCGCCGGAAGCAATCCAGACACCTTCGGAGATTGATGCCCGGAGTGATATTTATGCACTCGGGGCTGTCGGATACTTTTTGCTCACAGGTCAGCCTGTATTCAATGCAGACACGGTCGTTGGAATTCTTCAGCAGCACATCTCCGCAATGCCTTTGCCTCCGTCGATTCGCCTTGGAAAGCCGATTACGGAAGAATTGGAATCGGCCATCATCGCCTGCCTCAGCAAGAATCCTTCAGATCGCCCGGAATCGATGCGATTTCTCGCAGACATGCTGTTACAGGCTCCCACTTCGCAGTCCTGGACACGCGAAGAAGGTGAACGCTGGTGGAGCCGCATTCAGCGAGGTCTGTCACCGAGAAAGAACCGTTTGGCTCGTTCAGTAACAAATAAATTCGAACAGACAATGGTCAACTTCCCTTCGATTTCAGCGATGCTCAAAGAAGAGTCTGAAAAGGATGCAGAAGCCGATCCGCGAATGATCACTTCTGAGTCCCACCGGTAACTGGCGATGCGGCATTGATGACTGGCCAGTCAGGATTCTCTGATCGCCCCTGATCCAGCCATGATGTGAGTTGAGAGACCAACTCAGAGTGGGATGAACTCACATCATCAACCTCAGCCGGGTCTGTCTGTGTATCGTAAAGTGCAATCGTATTTTTGGGGCCGACGGATCGGATGCACTTCCAGCGTCCCTGATACAGGACTGCCTGCAGGAAGCCTCGTTCGTGAAACTCCCAGTAGAGATGTTCGTGGGACTTTTGCCCGGGCACTCCGGTCAGTTCCGGCACAATGCTGATAGAGTCTAAACCGTTGGGGACAGGGATGCCGGCAAATTCGCAGGCGGTCGCAAACCAGTCCCCCGAATATCCTACGTGCGAACTCTCAATTCCACTGCGTATGCGGTCCGGTCCCCATGCAATCATCGGGACGCGAATTCCGCCATCTTTCAGGCTCCGTTTCGTTCCTGAGAACGGACCCGATGGCTGAAATCGCTCGAGGTTGTGATGGCTTTCATTGTGCGGGCCATTGTCGCTGGTGAAGATCACGATCGTATTTTCTGCGAGCCCGGTCCTGCGAAGCTGCTTCAGCATTCGCCCAACGTAACCATCGATTCGGTCAATCATTGCAGCCTGGCCTTTGTCGGCATCGGGCCACGGACGATCAGCGTACGGTCCGAAGTCCGGAACATGGGCACCGTTCTTAAGGTCTCGGGTCCGTTCGTTATTCGCATGTGGAATCACCATCGACCAGTATAGAAAGAATGGTTGATCCTGATTCCGGGCAACAAATTTGAGTGCCTCATCCGCAAATAAATCATCTGCGTAAATCAGTCCGTCTTCTGCATAACCTGCCCCGGTGTCTCCCACGGGTGTAATCACATTTGGGAGTGAAACTCGGGACTCATTGAGCCACAGAAAATCGGGAAAGTGGTTGTGTGCGTGGTGCTGATTCAGGTAACCAAAGAAATGGTCAAATCCCTGACGATTCGGGAGTCCGGTTTCGGCAGGTCCGATATCACCAAGTCCCCATTTTCCGATCAGTGCTGTTCGGTATCCGGCATTCTGCAGAACTTCAGCGACTGTGAGGTCCTCACTTCTGAGTGCCTGAGCGATCGGGTTCTGCTGTCCTGCATTACCACGAACTCTCGTGTGTCCATGGTGCAGTCCCGTCATTAAGACGGATCTTGATGGAGCACACACAGTCGCTCCGGCATAGAAATGAGTAAATCGAACTCCTTCCGAGGCCATGCGATCCAGCTCTGGTGTCTGGATCTCCTTCTGCCCATAGCAGCCGAGATCCCCAAAGCCAAGGTCATCCGCCATGATCCAGACGAGGTTCGGACGCTGAGTCTGTTTCAATGAGGCATCGCCGGTTCCGGCAGATGCATCTGCTGGACAGGCCCATGTAATGACGAGCAGCGTCAGCAGTGTTCGGCTCTCCACAGAATTTCGTCGGCTTCGGAATGTCTTTACTGCAGCTTTGAAAATCTTCATGAACGGGCACATAAACTCCGACATCGACGGATCAGTCTGGCTGGACATTTCGTGTGACTTCCCGAATGGCTTCAAAATACCGTCTGACAACATTCCGCTGATGTCGCGGGATGAATGATGATCTCTGGACATCCTCAAGCTGTGTCTGATAGTGCGACAAGGTTCCGGAGAACTCCCGGAGAGCCCGTTGGTCCTCTGCCGAGATCTCTGTCGGACGTGGTACAACAGAGTTGTTTGTATTCTGCCCGTCGGGAATGACCATTTTACTCAATCCGGTCGTCATGCGATTGCTTCGGAGTCTTCCCGGATCCATCTCCAGCTGACCGGCGACAGCCGAAGCACTCTGCCCAGTGCCAGAGGAGGCCAGTTGGCCGGTGCCAGAGGAGGCCAGTTGGCCGGTGCCAGAAGAGGCCAGTTGGCCGGTGTCGGGTGATGCAGAACCGGGGTTTCGATTGCCGTCGGTCTGACCGGAATTTGCAAGGGCCTGAGCTCGCAACGTGTTCAGCTGATCCAGGTTCTTGTCCAGTTGACTTGCAAGCTGCACACGATCATCTTCCAGGCGCACCTGTGCCTTCAATTCCGTTAACGCCTCACGAATGACGCCATTGTCATGTTCTTTCAGGCCCTTCAAAAGTCCTTCGGCTGCGGGACGGGCGGAATCCGCTGCGGGCGAATCAGAGAATCGAGCGACTACACTCTCCAGTTCACGGACCATTGCATTTCGTTCCGGATCTGTGATCTCGGATACCTGTAATCGTTCGATTGCATCTGCGGCTGCATGCCAGTTTGAATCCGCAAGCAATCTTCCTGAAGATGCCATCGCTTCACTGAGCTGCAACGACTCACCGATCTCTCTCAGTATCTGACGCTGAGACTGTCCTGAAAGCTCTGCCTGAACAGATTCAAGGACCGACCGCAGTTCTGAAAATGTCTCCAGAAGGTTGTCTCTACGGGAATTCTGCAGCCAGTTGGTCGCTGGCTCTGGCAGCGTCATTTTGTTGCTGATTGCATCGGTTGATTTCTGCACCAGTAATTCAGCCGCAGTGACTTCTGCAGAGATTGGTTGAAGAGTTTGTTGGCCATCAAGGCGATTGAACTCGAGGAACGATCCGACGACTGAGACGCTCATTAGCAGAAGACTTAGAGGCCAAAGTCGGGGACCGTTGAGTGGAATGTCTGAAAACGGATTTTCGGCCACAGGATGACCGGAGTTCCGGCTGAGTCGTTCGATTGTATCCTGAAGCTGAAGGCGGACCCAGGGCGACATCGCTTCCTGCTGCGTGACGACTTGTTGTGAAGCGGTGTGTTGCTGCCTTCGAGATTGAGATCGAATTGCGATGGCAGTCGACACCGAATCCGGGAGGCCGATGACTTCGTCAATCATGCGGGCAGCTGCATCGAGTGGAATCTTCTTCAGCGAAGTTTGAATCACCCACACGACTGGAACCAACAGAATGAGACTGATGCATAATCCGACAACAGCAGAGGCGGCCGGGCTGCCTTCAGGAGACGGAAGGAGCAATGCTTTCAGCAGCAGTATCGCTGAGGACAGTGAACCAGCGCAGAGGAATGCGGAGCTGAGACTGTTCCAAAGCGCCTGCCTGCGGAGGTGTCGAGACGCTTCAAGGATTCGAAGGTTCAGCAAGTCCACAGCTCACCCTGCAATTCAATTCGATTCCTGTTCGATTCGATACAGCGAAGTCTCGCTCCGCAGAAGAAGACCATCACCATCGACAGCCGGCGTTGCGAAGGTCCTCAGAACGCCGTCACCGATTTGATTCTTCGCTACAAGTTCAAAGTTGGGCGACGCTTTAACAACGGTGACTGTCCCAGTTTCACTCTGGAAATACACATTGTCCTTCGTTGCGATGGGAGACGCGGAAAAATTGCCACCGAGACGTTCCTGCCAAAGGAGTTTACCGGTTTCCGCGTCAAGGCAACTGGCAACTCCGGCGTCGGATACCATGAAGATCATGGAGTGTACAAGGATCGGTGACGGAGATTTAGGGGTCGCCTTTTTTGTCGACCAGCGAACATGAGTCGATGTGATATTTCCAGTTCCTTTTGGATCAATCGCCAGAAGCTGCTCATCACCAAAACCACTGCAGACATAGACCATACCACCCTGAAAGATGGGGCGTGGGACGACTGAATAACCTTCGCCATAGTCAACTCGCCAGACTTCCTTTCCGCTCGCAGCGTTGTAACAGAAAACGGCCGAGCTCCCCGGGCAGACTGCCAGAAGTTCACCGGCCGAGTCGTGGATCACTGCCGGAGTTGCAAACGAAAAGCCTCGCGAAGGCTCCGTATCACGGTCAACTTTCCATGCGATTGATCCATCCTCTGTCTTCAGTCCAACAACATACTGAATGTCTTTTCCGTCGCAGCAGATGATAAGGAGGTCGCCGGCGACTGCAGGAGATCCGCCGTTTCCGTGCTGAGGCAGATACTTCAATTCTGTGTTCTTCCAGAGGATCTGTCCGTCAGTCGACAGGCAGGCGGTTCCATGTGGACCAAAGTGGACATACAGTCGGTCACCTTCGACAATTGGGGTGGGGCTGGCATGGCTGTTCTTGCCATGAATTTCCACGGTCTCGTCTTCAGCATGTCGAAAGACTTCAACGTTCCAGATTTCTTTCCCGGATTGCGAGTCGATGCAGATCGTTCGCAACGAATGTCTGGCTCCTTCAGATTCCGAGACTGCCGTGGTCAGAAAGATTCGCCCCGCTGAGACGACCGGAGATGACCATCCCATACCGGCGATGTCCACCTTCCATCTTACGTTTTCCGTTTCTGACCAATGAGTTGGGAGTCTGGCTGCGTTCGAAAATCCATTGCCGCCAGAACCGAGGAATTCCGTCCATCCACCTGCATCCCCTGGTTCCTCGGCCGTCACCCGATTTGCGTGAGACACGCAGGAAATACCGGCGATAATAGACCCGAGAAAGAATAGACGCAGGATCGCTGAGGTGCGAGTCATGGACAAAATCCGGAGTCAGAACATGGTGAAACGGAAGAGATTACAAATCGTGCAACGGACAGGGTTAGAAGTGCTTTTGGCTGAATATTGCTGCGAATCTGTGTGAGAAACTACCAAAGCTGAGATCTGAAAGCCAGGCTGTCTCGCCGAAACCGTCTGATTCATCTTGCAGCGAAAACTGGTTTCCCTCGACAATTTGAAAGACAAATTGAGTTGGCAGGCAGGTGTACCCTGATGCTGAACCGGAATACGGACACTGGAAATGAACCATGGCACGGACGTACATACAGTTGATGACTCTGCTGATCACCCTCGCGAGCGGCTTCGGCGTTGACGACACCGGCAGGAAAAGTCTGCTTTTCGCTGGCGAGCCGATAGTTGGTGGTCAGCCCGCCTCGGCAGTCGACGAATCTGTTACGCTTTCCTTACCTGTGGATCAAACACGTACGACACGGATTCAGTACAGTCTGTCGATTCGCGGAAAGATGATCACATCTGTTAATGCGGGGCCCAATGAAATGGACCTTTCGGCGGATGCGAAATTCGACTTCTTGCAGAGGCAGTTTACATCTAAGATTAGTGGTCCATACGGACTTCGGGCAGTGCGACGATTTGACACGGCCGAGGTTGTGACGACGGTTGCAAAGAACCACAAAACCAGTGTTGTTTTGCCGAACGATCATCGGTTGTGTTCGGTCTGGGGAACGGATTTCGCCGTGGTTCATCTCAGCCCCGATGTTCGACTGACTCGGCAGCAGGTGGACTTGCTGCAGCTTCCGTGTGATCCGATTGTTGTTGGTGGATTGATGCCGTCCCGAACACTTGCGAGTTCCACGGAGAAGTGGAATACCGACAGCTGGGTGATTCCCCTGCTGTCAGGGCTGGAAGCGGCCGTCACGCAATCGGCAACCTGTGAGATTCAGCGAATCACATCGGATGAAGCGGTTGTCGTCTTTACGGCAAAAGCGGATGGAGCCATCGCAGGTTCGGGTTCGGCGATTGGTTTGGAAGGTCAGCTGACGGTTGACCGAAAGGCGGGATATGTAAAGTCGCTGAAGGCTGTACTGACGGAAAAACGATCTCCGGGAACTGTAAGTCCGGGACTTGATGTCAAAGCCACGATTGAGTGGACACAGACGCTGGCCGACAAAGAGGCCGATCTTCCCAAAGAGCCCACTGGCGATGTGCCCGATGAGCGTCAGCTCTTATTGACGTTGCCCACTCCATGGCGGCTGATGATGCTGCATTCGCGGGACTGGTACGTGTTTCATGAATCAGCTGACGTGATCATGCTGAGACTTTTGGATCACGGGAGTCTGATTGGGCAGCTGAATGTTGCAGTCGCTCCGTCGATGCCGGCCGGACAGGCGACGCCGGAAGAAAAATTCCGGGACGAGGTCAAACAATCGCTGGTACAACAGAAAGGCGAAACCGTCAGTTATCAGGTGATTCCCTCGAAAGACGACTGGAAAGTTCAGCACGTTCATGCCAGGAGTATGGGAACAAATAAAGCCATCCTTTGGGACTACTACCTTTGTACCTGGAAGACTGGAGAGCAGTTCCTGCTGATCTTTTCGCATGCCGAGGAAAACAGAGAGAAATTTGCGGGAGCCGCCGGGAAGATCATTGAATCGCTCACGATTCGGCCGGTTCGACCGGGAATCGTTCTTCCCCGGTGAACGGTTCGTACATGGCAGGCTTTTTTTTGCCATTCTCTTCCCGCAGAACCAAAATCCCGGCAACATACATCCGGAGTCGTCTTGCTCGGACAATCCGTGGTGGTCTAGGATAGACGAATTCCAGCATATCTGGCGATTGTGTACTTTGATCCCGTCCTGCTGAAGGGAACGCTAAACGATGTTATTCAGGCAGATTTTCAGAAAGTCGGTCCTCACCTTTGCCGCCCTGACCGCACTTTCTTCGGGCTTTATGTCGACCGAGATGTCGGTCACCGCCCAGGAAAAGGCAAAGCCACAGAAAATCCAGCTGAATGCCAAAGACGGCAAGACGGCCCAACTGGTGGCTCAGATGGTTAAGGCGCGGCACATTAATCACCCGGCGATAGATGATGCTTTGTCGGAACGCCTTTTGAAGCGATATATCGAAACCTGGGATCCTCAGAAGTTGTACTTCGAGAAATCCGACATTGCAGAGTTCGAGACTCAGAAAAAATCATTGGATGACCAGATCAATGCCGGGAACGTCGAATTTGCTGCGACGGTATTTGAACGATTCAAGATGAGAATGATTGCTCGTGCAGAGAAGATCGGCGCGATCATTGATCTGGAGCATGACTTTTCAGTCGACGAGTCCATTGTTCGAGATCCAAAGGACCTTGACTGGGCAGCCGATGCGGCCGAACTTGATGAACGATGGCGCAAGCGAATTAAGTACGATCTGCTGCTCCTCAAGATGGACGATACAGATCTGGTAGAAGCGAGAAAGCGACTTCACAAGCGGTATCACACCAACCGAGTGTTCCTCGAACAGACGGATCCTCACGAAGTCCTTGAGCTGTATCTCTCCTCAATGACACACTGCCTGGATCCGCACTCCAGCTACATGTCCCCTCAAACGCTCGAAGATTTTCGAATCACAATGGAGCTGAAGCTTGAAGGTATTGGGGCACGGTTGAAGTACGAAGACGGCTACACGGTCGTTGAAGAAGTCATCAAAGGTGGAGCTGCCTCAGAAGATGGTCGGCTGACAAAAGGTGACAAGATCATTGGTGTCTGTGCAACCGGTGAAGGCGAATTCGTTGATGTTGTTGAAATGAAGCTGACCAAAGTTGTGGACATGATTCGTGGTCAGCGAGGGACTCCTGTAAAACTTCAGATTCAGAAAGAAGCTGGTCTGATCGAAGAGTACGTGTTGACTCGGACAACTGTGAAGATCACGGAAGACGAAGTCAAAGGCAAGGTGATTGAAGCTTCCGGATGGATTGACGGCAAGAAGGCACGAATCGGTATCCTGAACATTCCGTCGTTCTATCGTGACTTCCGACAGGCTCAGATCGGCGGTGATTTCAAGAGTACCAGCCGCGACATCAAGAAGGTCCTCGAAGATTTCCGCAAGCAGGATGTGGACGTACTGGTTGTGGATGTTCGCTGGAACGGTGGTGGGGCTCTGCTGGAAGCCATTGAAGTTTCCGGGTTGTTTATTCCTCGGGGTGCCGTTGTTCAGGTCAAGGAACCCTCCGAAGACGTGACTCCCTATGAGGACGAAGACGCAGAGATGTATTGGCGACGACCGATGGTTGTTGTCTGCAATCGATTTTCTGCATCGGCCTCAGAAATTTTCGCTGGAGCGATCAAGGATTATCGACGTGGAATTGTGGTTGGTGACACGACAACCCATGGTAAGGGGACTGTTCAGAACGTGATGGATGTTACAAATCCTCTCGCGTTTCTCAGCCGTGAAGATTTGGGAGCAGTAAAGCTGACAATCAGCAAGTTCTATCGAGTTAACGGCGACAGTACTCAGGTCAAGGGTGTCACATCAGACGTTGTGCTTCCGTCACTGCTGAATCATCGCGACATCGGTGAAGACGCACTCGAAAACGCCATGGCCTTTGATCGCATCGAAGGCGCTAAGTACGCTCCGTTTTCGACATCCGTGAATGACACGATTATCGAAACACTGAACCGAAACAGTGAAACGCGGGTTGCAGCCGACAAAGACTTCACTCGAATGAAGAAGTTGATTGATCGATATGTGGCTCGCAAGAATGAAAAGTCAATCTCATTGAACGAATCTGTTCTGAAAGCTGAAGAAGAAGAACTGAAACAGGAACAGAAAGAAGAAGAAGAGGCCATCAAGAAGGCAAATGGATCTGGTGAAGAAGCGGACATCTTCCCGAATGACTTCTATAACAAGGAAGTACTCGCGATTGCTGTCGACTACCTGGAACTGCTACAGGCTCAGCAGACAGTCAAGAAGTAAACCAGGTCTTACTGATCCGGTTTGAAATCCGACAGCCCTGGACTCTCCGAGTCCAGGGCTGTTAAAGTAGCAGGCAGTCTCCGACTGCCGTCCGCCCTCGCGTGGCCAGAGCACAGCGGACGGCACATGGAATGTGCCTGCTACTTTGGGGGGACCGAATCTGGTGGGTCGACTTCCGGAACTTGTAGTTCTGATCGAAGGCGAGTCAGTTCAAGCTGAAGTTCGGCACGCGTTTGAGCATATTCAGGAGCGTCAAATACATTCTTCAGTTCGTGCGGGTCTGTGCCGCGATCGATCAGTGTCCAGTAATTCACTTCTGGTTCATAGAAATGGAACAGCTTGTAACGTTCTGTCACAACACCGTAGTGTTTCCGGACATCGTGTGGACCAGGGAATTCGTAGTAATGATAGTAAAAGCTCTTTCGCCAATCGGAAGGAGTTTCTCCCTGAAGCAATGGCATTAAACTGCGGCCCTGCATGTCGGTTGGGACTTCAACGCCGGCTGCATCCAGAAAAGTCTCCGGGAAATCCAGTACTGAGACCATTGCACTGCATTCTGAGCCGGCAGCAATTCGGCCAGGCCAACGCATCATGAGAGGCGTCGTCACCGATTCTTCATAGATCCACCGCTTGTCGAACCATCCATGCTCTCCAAGGTAAAAGCCCTGATCCGAAGAATAGACAACGAGTGTATTGTCCGACAGGCCCTGATCGTCGAGGTACTGCAACATTCGTCCGACGCTTTCATCGACTGAGAGGATACAGCCGAGGTAATCGTGGAGGTAACGTTGATACCTCCAGCGAACCAGTTCTTTGCCGACGGGTGCTGCCTTCCGATATTCATTATTGAGAGGCGTGTAATACGCCTCCCAGACTTTTCTTTGTTCTGCATTGAGGGACGGTGGTGTTGTGAGTTTTGCGTCGAGTTCGCTGAACGTTTTTTCGAGGGTCATGTCCTGTTCATGTTCAGCTCGACCTCGACCCGAATAATCATCAAACAGCGTTTCAGGCTCCGGGAAGACGCGTCCCTTGTTCCAGCCGAGGTGCTTCAGGTTGGGAGACCATTCCCGATGAGGCGCTTTGTGCTGCATCATCAGTACGAACGGTTTGCTCTTGTCCCGCTGATCAAGCCATTCCAGTGAGAAATCGGTAATCAGGTCAGTCGTGTAGCCTGTATGTCGCACCCTCTCACCATTGCGTATCATTGGCGGATTATAGTAGGCACCCTGCCCCGGCAGGATATGCCAGTGATCAAATCCCTGTGGATCTGTCTCGAGATGCCATTTACCAATAACGGCAGTCTGATAGCCCGCAGATCGCAGCAGTTTAGGAAACGTCTGCTGATCGCCGTTGAAACGATTTCCGTTTCGATAGAAGCCATTCAGGTGACTATACTTCCCGGTTTGAATGACAGCTCGGCTCGGACCACAGATCGAATTGGGAACGAGGCAACGACGAAACAACATTCCTTCACGTGCGATTCGGTCCAGATTTGGTGTTTCGACCAGCCGTAGGCCATGACCGTAGGCACTGATTGCCTGCGAAGCATGGTCATCAGTAAAGATGAAGACTATGTTGGGGCGGTTGGAATGATGAGTATTCGCTGCTGAAGGCGCCGAGACTGGCTGGTCAGGATTTGGCGTTGACGCGACCGTCTGATTCGTAGCGATCAGGCACAGCAAACCCAATCCAAGTGCGATTGTCTGTTGAGTTTGGATACGCCACCGGTGGCAGGTCTGCAGGTTCATTGAACTGACTCACCTTCAGAAACAAAGACCATCGTACGGAGTATCTCCCTTAGGCAGGAGACGACGACCAGGATCACAGAATCAGGAGACTGCTGGAACAATGGCCGCTGCAGGAGGGTCATCGCGACGGAATAGTGCCAGAATTCCCTCAATCAGCATCAAGGCTGCCAGGACCAGAAGGACGACAGCGATCCAGGCAACCGGATCACTGTTAATCCCCTTTTGGAATCGTTCCTGAACGATTGCGTAGAGTGCCCAGGAGCTCATCACGTACATGAGAGTCGCCGGGATCCCGGTTACAAAGAAGACCCAGACGGCTCGACGAGTCCGCCAGAGCCAGACCGTAATGCCAAGCAACGTCAGGGCCGCCAGAAGCTGATTACTCGCTCCAAACAGATTCCAGAAAATACTCCAGACCGGTTTAACGGCTCCCGTCGCATCAGTCATCTTTCGGGTTACAAAGAAGATGGGGACACCTGCGGTCAGGATTGTGCCGATCCAGCGGCCCGAAGCAGACTTCAGTCCTGTCAGTTCCTGGATGATGAAACGGCCGAGTCGTGTGCAGACATCCAGAGTATCGTAGACGAACGTATTGAATGCCATGAGAGCGAATGCGACTCCGATCGACTTCGACAACCCGATGGACTGCACAAACGCGCCGATTCCATTGGCGTAGATAAAGTTTGGGTTTGGTGTTTTCAGGAGACCAGAGGCAGCAGGAAGGATCATCACGCAGCAAAGTGAAACAATTGCCACCATTGCCTCCAGCAGCATTGCCCCATAGCCAATGACTCGGGCATCCCCTTCGAGTCGCAGCTGTTTCGAGGTTGTTCCCGATGCAATCAGCGAGTGGAAGCCTGAGCATGCTCCACACGCAATTGTAATAAAGAGGAATGGCACAATTGACTGACCGTTGGCCGCAGTCCAGCCCTTGAATGCAGGCTGCTCGATCGTGTTGTCTCCAAAGATAATTCCAAATGCTCCTGCTCCCAGAGCAACATACAGGAACCAGCCTCCAAGTTGACCTCGGGGCTGAAGCAGAAGCCACATCGGGACAACTGACGCAATTGCGCAATAGAGCAAGAGAAACACGTCCCAGCAACGAACGGCCTGAGCTGTCGCATCTTCCGGACTCAGCGATGGCTGCAGGGAACGAACGATGTCGTCAACATTCAGCGGGATGTACTGTCCTGCCAGAATTGCGACCCCAACCAACGGCAGAAAAATCAGAGTTGCTCGATTCATGGACAGCCAGCCTGCTCTGACAATCAGTCCCATGATCATCGGCAGAATCAGGTACAGCAGAGACGATGTGGCAATTCCACCAGACAGAACCAGGGTTGAACTGTCCGGCACGGCATCTCGCGCGGTGACCATCGACTTAAATGTGTCGCCGGTCTTCAGGTCGATGGCTCCAACAAACATCTGTGCAGTAATGTCGGTGAAAGCAACCACGATGTACACGAGAGCCAGCCACACGAACCCCAAAAATAACAGGTATGCACGACGGCTGACATGAGCCCTGACAACTTCTGCCATGGAGCATGCGCGGTGACGAATCGATGCCACCAGCGCACCAAAGTCGTGAACTCCACCGATCAGAATCGAACCCAGCAGAATCCAGATGAGAGCCGGCATCCAGCCAAAATGGACGCCGGCAAGAATTGGTCCGACAATCGGACCGGCCGCGGCGATTGCTGAGAAATGCTGGCTCAGCAACGGGGCCGTATCGCATGGGGCGTAGTCGACGTCGTCCCGCTGAGTCACTGCGGGAGTTTCCGCTGAATCATTCAGCTGAAACAACCGAGTCAGAAGTCGTCCATATGTGAAATAGGCTGCAATCAGGATGACGGCAGAACTGATGACGATGGTGAGCATAGGCTACTTATTCGTTGAGTTGTAGTAATCGACAATACTCTTACGCATCATGAAGACCAGCAGGAAGATCGGGTACACCGCACCAAAACAACTGCCGACGATTCCCGCGACAGCACCAAACGTTGCAGCAACCTTTTCCGGGCCGGCAGGCATCTGAGAAGCCATCTCCAAGAGAGGTTGCACCAACAGAACATAGGTGCCGATCGTGCCAATGATCAGCATGATGATCGAAATAAGACTGTAATAAATGGACAAAGTTCGTCCGTAACGTTTGTCGTTCAGCAATCCTAGTCCGGCGATAATCAGCATTACTGTCGTGATGAGACTGATCGTAAGCGTTGCGATCTGGAAAATCTTCAGGCCAGGATTGTTTTCCATGACTGTCACGACTGGATTTGGAGGCGAACCCGGCGGCTGAAGCATATTTGGTGGAATCATGAGTTGTACGAATCCGCCTCCAACTCCACAAATTCCAAGAACTCCCATCGCGATGTTCAGGGCACCGAACACAGTCGCAGAAGTTGGTCGGGACAGCTGCCTCAGTGGTTGGGCTGCTGAGGTTTCGAATGCGGTGTCCGGATTCGTATTGCCGGGGGCGTAAGGATTCGTACTGTCACTCGAAAACGGATCGTCACTCATAGTCATGTGCCTGAAGAATATTGACCAAACGCCTTAAGCCGAAATTTCAATCACCATGGTCCAGTCAGAGACGGTTGCCTCCGGATTGATCAAGTCATGATCTTCCGCGATTCGCTGTCAGCGTCAAATGCTGGGCAACCAGAACGCTTCAATTCTGCCCGCGAAGCTCAACTCTATCAAATCACCCGGAACACGCTAGTCCTCCCGAATTGCCGAGTCGGACCATGGAAATGCTGCATGAATTGCTGAAGTACATCGTCCGACAAGGTTCGTCGTTGGAAAAAGAAAACTGAGACGTCTGATTGAGGCGAATTTAGGGGCAGAATTTCTATCATGAAGTGAGCCCTTATTCAGAGACAGGAAGGACTCAACGCGATGCGATGGTTTCAAGAGCTACTGCGATCAGGTTTTCAAGGTCAGTCATCAGCCCAACGACGACGTGCACACCGATTGTTCAGTCAGCAGTGTTCCTCGGAAGTTCTTGAGTCACGTGAACTCCTGACGATTGAAGCGGCCCTGGTGAGAGATATTTCAGCGGGATCATCGTCCAGCAGTCCTCAGTCGCCCGTAAATGTTAACGGTACAATTTTTTTCAGCGCTGGAGATGCTGCAGGAGGGACTGAGCTCTGGAAGTCGGATGGCTCAACAACCGGAACAGTCCGGGTCAAGGATATTTTTCCGGGAGTCAGCCATTCGAATCCGCGATTTCTGACAAACGTGAATGGTACTCTCTTCTTCACAGCGAGATCCACATCGGGGACAGACTTCGAACTCTGGAAGTCTGATGGTACATCTGTGGGTACAACACTGGTCAAGGACATTCGCGTCGGGAGCACAGGTTCGGATCCTCGATATCTAACCAACGTCAATGGCACACTATACTTCAGAGCGAATGATGGAGTGAATGGATATGAGTTGTGGAAGTCCGATGGCACATCTGTCGGCACGGTGATGGTGAAGGACATCAACAGTGGCAGCTATAGTTCGAATCCGTCTTATCTGACCAACGTTGGAGGGACATTGTATTTCAGGGCACTCGACGGAAACGGGTCCGAGCTCTGGAAGACGGATGGCACATCAGCCAATACAACGCTGGTGAAAGACATTCGGCCAGGAGCCACTGGTTCTCAGCCTCGCGAGCTGGTGAATGCGAATGGTACCCTGCTCTTCTTTGCCGGGAACGAACTCTGGAAATCTGACGGAACGAATGTCGGGACAGAGATGGTTTCTGCGTTGACTGGAGCGACGTCATCGAGTGGATTGACTGTGGTTGGCAGTGACGTGTTCTTTCGATCGTCAACGGCTGGAACCGGAGCCGAGTTGTGGACTTCAGATGGCACATTCGCCGGGACGACGATTGTCGCTGATATTGCTGCTGGAACAACTGGTTCAAATCCGACGCAGCTGACCAACATTGGCGGAACATTGTATTTCACTGCAAATGACGGGGTCCATGGTGAGGAACTCTGGAAATCCAATGGCACCAGCGCGGGCACTTCGCTGGTCAGGGATGTGAATCCTGGAGCGGGATCTGGCCAGGTAACAAGCCTTTACAACCACAACGGGACTCTTTATTTCAGTGGTAACGACGGTACAACAGGCGCCGAACTCTGGAGCTCAGACGGAACATCTCCCGGGACTTCACTGATCGAAGATATCTCAGTCGGTGTATCGAGTTCATCACCAGCTCAGTTTGTCAGTAATGGCAGCACCCTTTATTTTGCAGCGACGAATGCTGCTACGGGTCGAGAGCTCTGGTCCGCGTTCGATAATCAGGCGCCTGTGATCAGTGCACCTGCGGCCGTGACAATCAGCCAGCGCCCCACGATCAGCTGGTCGCCTCGTGCCGGAGCAGTCTCGTATGAAGTCTGGATTGGAAATCAGAGTACGGGAGTCAATCCGTTCCTGAAAGCAGATTCGACGTCCTCAAATTATACCCCATCAATCGATCTGGGTATTGGGCGATTTAACGTCTGGGTTCGTTCAGTGTTTGCGGATGGCAGTAAATCCACATGGTCAGCTCAGTATTCCTTCCGAATTGCTACTGCGGTTGTGATTTCGCCGATGTCGTTCAATCAGGTCACGCCGACGCCGACCATTTCCTGGACGGCGATTGCAGGCGCAGTTCGCTATGACATCTGGATCGACAATCGTACAACAGGTCAGGAACAGTTCATCCGCAACTCAGCCGTAACTGGCACGTCGTGGACTTCGCCCAGCAATCTTCCGATTGGACAGTATCGAGTCTGGATGCGGGCGATTGATGCATCTGGACTCGCGGGCAATTGGTCATCTTCGGTGGATTTTTCAGTGGTTGCTGCACCGACTCCTGAGTCTCCGTTGTTTTCGACATTTAATCGTCGGCCGACCTTTTCCTGGAGTCTTGTTGCAGGAGCGGTGACGTATGACTTTGTGCTGAGAAATCGAAATACTGGCGTTAATGTTTACAGTGAATCCGGGTTGAGTGGCCGCACCTTTGCTCCTGATGAAGACCTGCCTGATGGCCCATACCGCTGGTGGGTTATTGCCCGATCAGCGACTGGTTTTGTCAGCCAGACTTCAGATCCAGTGAATTTCTACGTTGGGGGACGCCCGGATTTGTTGAGCCCCTCCGGGACTGCGTCAAGCAGTACGCCAACATTCGTATGGACACAGGTAACCGTCGCAATTTCATACGATTTACAAGTCGATCGCATTGACGTATCCACGTCGAAGATCATCAATCAGTCTGGAATCCTCTTGAATTCGTTCAGTACCACAACAGCACTTCCCGCCGGCACATATCGGGCATGGGTACGTGCGGTCAGCAATACCAACGAAAAGAGCCCGTGGAGTGCCCCGGTCGACTTTACGATCGCATCAGAATCGGTGGTCGATGATGTCCTGACGGCATGGCTGGAAGAACATTGTGACGACCAGCAGGATGAAGGTAATCGCAATTCAGGCTCACGGATTCACGCAACGCCAGCGCAGGTATCTCATGCTCAGGCAACGCCAACACAGACAGAAACCTCAACTACTGAACGAGAAATTGATCGATTGTACAGCATGATCACCAGTGAGAGTGGAGTTCAGATGGTCCCCATCATGGCCGAAGTTCAGGAATCCGCCTACACTTCGCAAGTCATTTGAGTTTCATCACTCTGGATTTGTGTGGAAAAGGCAAAGAACGTCATGGCGCTGCTGGGTGTCAATATCGATCATGTCGCAACAGTTCGTCAGGCTCGCCGTACGATTGAGCCGGATCCGGTTCACGCAGCGGTGCTGGCAGAGATTGGTGGAGCGGATGGGATCACCGTTCATCTGCGTGAAGATCGACGGCACATTCAGGATCGTGATGTTCGTCTTCTGAGAGAGACGATTCGAGTCAAGCTGAATCTCGAGATGGCTGTCTCCGAGGAGATTACGGCATTTGCTGTCGGAATCCGTCCGGATCAGGCGACTCTGGTTCCGGAGAAGCGTGAGGAGGTCACAACAGAGGGCGGCCTCGATGTTCGTGCTCAGCGGAGTCGCGTGGAACAGTGTGTAGCCCGACTTCATGAACACGGAATTGCTGTCAGTCTGTTTATCGACCCTGATGTCACTCAGGTTGAACTCGCAGCTCAACTGGGTGTTGCTGCCGTTGAGCTTCATACCGGTGGATATGCGGACGCAAAGACGGCTGCTGAAGCTGACAGTGAATACGATAAGCTGGTTGAGGCCGGCCAGTTTGCTGTTGCTCAGGGGTTGATTCTGAATATGGGACACGGGCTCACCTACCGCAATGTCCGCAGGATTGCAGAGATTCATGGAGTCCATGAACTGAACATCGGACATTCGATTGTCTCGCATGCAATTCTTGTGGGTTTTGAACGCGCTGTGCGCGAGATGAAACAGCTGGTGGCAGGCTGAGGTTTGCTCCCGAGTCGTCGCGAGCTGGTTCATCTGCGCCTGATTCATCTGCGCCTGATTCAACGAGTGAGTGATTCAGTCTGTTGGAAATGAGCTGCCGCTGCTGCGGACTTCGTCAGCAAAATCGGCAGATTGTTCGCTTCTGAGAATCAGAAACTTCCCCATGACCAGCGCATCCAGTTCGGAGCGACAAAAGCAGTTCCATGCATCGTCTGGTGTACAGACGATTGGCTCACCTCGAACATTGAAGCTTGTATTCACGAGAGCGGGACATCGAGTCCGTTGATGGAATACAGCAAGGAGCATTTGGAATCGAGGATCCTGTTGTTCGCTGACGGTTTGGAGTCGAGCCGATCCATCGACGTGTGTGACGGCCGGGAACGGAGACAGTGAAATCGAATCTCTCCATGCGGGCATTTCATCATTCCACTGAAACGACGAGGGCAGATCCTTCCTCAGAAACGCGGTTGACAACATATAAGGCGAGTGTTCATCGCATGGGATTTCAAACCACTTATGTGCTTCGGAATGAAGTATGGCGGGAGCAAACGGGCGAAACGTTTCCCGCATTTTGATGGATCGATTGAGATGAGTCTGCATGGAGGGATTTCGAGGATCGGCGAGGATACTTCGACCGCCGAGTGCCCTCGGACCATATTCCATTCTTCCCTGAAACCAGCCAACCACATTTTGGCTGGCGAGCAGTTCTGCCGTTGCGTGGCACAGCGATAAATCATCCGCGTACTCCGTCGATCGAGCCTTCTTCCGATGGAGCAGACTTCGAATGTCGTCATCACTGAATTGCGGGCCGAGTCGTGCGAACGACATTTGGTCGTTGACGGGTTCTCCTGAGGCCTGTTCTGAAGATATCTGGCGAGGATGTTCGAGGAGTTGGTGGTAGATAAACAACGCAGTTCCAAGTGCTCCCCCGGCATCTCCTGCCGCGGGCTGGATCCAGAGTGGACCTGTGGGTGACGTTCGCTGCAGCCTCCCATTCGCAACGCAGTTCAGCGCCACACCTCCTGCAAGTACCAGATTTTTTTGATTTGTCACCCGGCGTGCATAGCTTGCCACGTTCAGGATGACTTCTTCTGTGACCAGCTGGATCGAAGCGGCGATGTCTTTGTGATATTGAGTGATTTCAGATTCGGGTTTCCGTGGCGGACCACCAAACAGACAGTGAAACCTGCTGCCGGTCATCCGGAGTCCTGAGATGTACCGGAAATACGTCTGATCCAGACGAAACGAACCATCATCCCTGAGATCGATCAGATGAGTACGGATTTTTTCAGCGAAGACAGGGCTCCCGTATGGAGCGAGTCCCATCACTTTGTATTCACCACTATTGACTCGAAACCCAAGGTACTCCGCAAAGGCGGAATACAATAAGCCGAGTGAATGCGGAAACCGCAGTTCATTGATGCGGGTGATTCGGTTGCCTTGGCCGATTCCCACGGAGGTTGTTGTCCATTCCCCGACGCCATCGATTGTCAGGATTGCCGCTTCCTCAAATGGCGACGCAAAGAATGCGCTTGCCGCATGAGACTCATGGTGATCGATAAAAACAGATCGGCCGCCAAACTGTTCGTTTAATGATGAGTTCAGGTAAGCGGGCGTCTTGAGTTTGCGTCTCAACCACTGTGGCAGAGCGAGTCGAAATGCCGGATATCCAAATGGGACTCCCGCCAGCCACGACTCATTCAATCGATCGAAATGTCTGACGGGTTTCTCGTAGAAGCCGGCAAAATCGAGGTCTGCCGGCGAAATCCCTCCCTCTGAAAGGCAGTACTCGATTGCATGGATCGGAAATCCAGGATCGTGACGAACACGACTGAAACGCTCCTCCTGTGCGGCTGCTACAGGGCGCCCATTGATCAGGAGAGCGGCGGCGGAATCGTGATACCATGCCGAAACGCCCAGAATTGCTGTCATGGCATTTGAGTACTCACGCCGTCTTCCAGTCGGTAAAGATGTTCGCCTGCTTTGCGCACCAGAAGGATGTCCTCGTCTTCACGGTCGGCAAACGATTCGACGTCGATCGTTGCGGGATCACGGTAGCCGAGATTGATTCTATGGCAGACGTCTTCCGGTATCTGCGAAGCAACCGTTACCTGGACTCGAGGATATTCAATACCATTCTCGAAACGCCCGGTCCCTCGAACGTGTGTGGAATGCGCCAGTACTCCCCATGGCAGATCACGAAAACGATCCCATTGCTTTGTGAAGTAATCCCGGACGTGGTAACCGATGCGTTCGATATTGTGACCATGTGTGACCGAAATCTCTTTCATATGCGGCGCGTAGATGATCAGTTCACCTCCGTCAGCAACAACTGGCTCAAGCTTATACATACACTTGCCTGCAACCCACAATTCATCGTACATCGGTGGTGCACAACTCAGAACCTGTCGGTACGGCTTCTGTTTACGCTTAATGTGAACTTTGCCCGACAGCTCAGATGCCTGACGCCATGCCTGCTCCGGAGTTCCGTAGAACATGCCATAGGGAGATGCATCTGTGGCAACGACGAATGCAAGACAGCGGCGTTCAGCCTGAATCAATTTCGCCGCTCGGTCCACCACTCTGCGAACTGCTGTGTCCTGAATTCCGATGATCCCGACATTGGTGATCAAGGCCCCAAGCCAATGAAAGAAATTCAAAAGTTCCGGACCTGAGATTCCCGGAAAGAAGTACTTGTTCCCCCCACTGAACCCAACGACTTCATGAGGGAACACGGGGCCAATGATTAATGCGATGTCATAGTCCAGGATTCGTCGATTGATCTGAACAGGGACTTCCATCGACAGGACACCATCAGAGATTTCTCTGGTTTCGGACTCTGTGAGCGTTCCGATCGTGGCCAGAGCTGAAGGATTGTCCCATTCATGGTTGAACAGCCTCACATCTCTTAGAGGATCCTGTTCGCTGATCCCGAGCATTTGCCGAATCTTGTGTTCCGGCATTGGGGGATGAGTACCAAGAGCTACCAGAACATCCAGACTTTTCGCAACAGGCGAGAGCATATTGCGGACCGCAGGGAACAGGGTCGTCAGGGGGGCCGTTCGAGTATTGTCAGGAACAATCAGCAGGACTCGACGACCACGATATTCATCAACCGGAAGGTTTTGATGAAGCCAATTCTGCATGGCTTCTGCGTTCATAGGCGTTGGAATTTCCATTTAAACCGCAGACCTCTCTTCTTCTCTCGAATTCATAGCGATACCAAAGTAGCAGGCAGACTCCGTCTGCCGTCCGCCCGCGCACCAGGGAGTGCGGCGGACGGCACATGGAATGTGCCTGCTACAGTAGCAGGCAGACTCCGTCTGCCGTCCGCCCGAACGCAACACGTTCCCCTCTCAATTCGAATCCCCGACAAATCATGATCGATGACATCTCTTTGAGCCAGTCTACAGAACAGCCAACAAAAAAAGAGGACACCAACTGGTGTCCTCTTTCTGCTGACAGAGTCAACATAGATACAACGTACGGCAATTATGGAGTTGCTGGAGCAGCGCCTTCGGCAGCTGGAGCAGCACCTTCAGCGGCTGGGGCAGCGCCTTCAGCAGCTGGGGCAGCGCCTTCAGCGGCTGGAGCAGCACCTTCAGCAGCAGGAGCAGCACCAGCTGCACCGGCACCGGTCATAGACTCTGGAGTTGGAATTGGGGTGTTGGAAGAAGCTGCCTCTTCGCCACCACAACCAACCTGAATAACACACAGCATGCACGCAAACAGAACCAAACCCAGCTTCTTCATGGTCATCATTCCTGATAAACAGTTACTTGTACAAATCGCTCCCATTTCAGGGGGCGTTTACAGGCTTCCCCCCGTGTTCATTTCGTTAATTTTACTGTTTTCCAGGCCAAATACATCGAATTGGCCCCGAATTTCCGAATTGAAGAAAGGGGAGGTAACCACCCTGCCCCTGAAGCCCTCGCAGACGCTACGTTTTCTCCAGTTTCCTGCTATTTTTAACGGATGTAACGGTCTTTTGATTCATTTGGGAAAGAAGCTGCTTTCGTTCATTACATTCACGTTCCGATATTTTTTGACATTTCTGCTGATTGGGAGCTTCATCCGAATGGAAACCGACTGTGCTACTGTGCACTCAAAATTGACATCTGGTGCACCTTTTCTGCTTCTTGATTGCAGAGAGACTCAGGAATGGAATGCTGGCAGGATTAACGGAGCCACGCTGCTTCCAATGAGCGAACTGCGAGACCGTGTTGGGGAGCTTGAGCCGCATCGGAATCAGGAGATTGTCGTCTATTGTCATCACGGCGGACGAAGTCTGCGAGTCACGATGTGGCTGCGTCAACAGGGATTCTCAAACGTTCTCAGCATGGCCGGTGGCATTGATCAGTGGTCGCAACAGATTGATCCTGCCATTCCCAGATATTAGTGGTCTACTTTGCGGCTCGGCTCCATTGTCCGTACGGGATTGGGCTAAGGAATGCATGATTTTCCAGAGGTGCAGCTTTGCCCAGTTCGCTGATGGTAGGAGTTACAAACAGGAACCCAACATAGATCGCCAATACGCCAAACATGACAACTCGTGATACCAATCGAACCGGGAACATCGCCCACTGCATGCGGAGTGAGCCCCTGTGCCAGGCCCATGCGACGGCAAGCCGCGCTGGATATGTGAGAAGAACGAAAATGGGTGTCAGAAACAGGAACGCATCGGCGGGGGGGAGACGAACTTTCGCAAGGTAGAGAGGCAGTGTCATTGCGTAAAGGAGTGTCGTTGTAAACATCCATGCCAGAGGTGCTCGTCGGATGATCTTTCGGGCGGCACCGACTTCAAAAATCGCAGCAAATCGACCGCTCACTGCCTGATGAATCTGTAGAGATGGCAGCCATGCAACCACGGGGATCATGACCAGAGCTCCGAAGAATGACAGAACACCGAAGATCGGAGACGTTCTTCCCGGAGCGGAGTAAGCAACCAGCAAGGCCGATGGAATCGAAAGCCAGAGGATCGCTCCAAACACACCTTTCAGGCCCAGAATAAAATGATAGCCAGGACGCAGAATCGTAAGTGTCTCTCCGGCCCATTGATCAAGCGTTCGCGGGTATTCTCCGGACACAAGTTGAGCCAAAATCCATCGTACGTTTTTGATCGGCCTCAGAAAGCACCCCACCGAACCACCTCGACCGATGGCGAGTATCAAGTGGATGGCTGTCAGGACCTGAACCGATCTCAGAACGAGAATCAGACCCTGAGATGAAGACTCTGAGCCTGCCCGAACAATTAACGCTGCATTTGCGTGAGTACTCAGCAGCTGCACAGGAATCAAAAACAGCATGGTAAAGAAACAGATGACGCCGAGTCGTGGTGCGAGCTGAAGTAGCGGGAAACCATCCCGAAGTCTGCCGGACATTGCCACACGCTTCTGAGCATCCAGCATATAACCCAGTACCAGAAGATTGAGTGCGGGAATTGCTGCGACGATGGACAGGACTACAACAATTGCGGCTGTTCCAAATGCGACGTGAATCAGCCAGAAAATGACCCGAATTGGGTGCCAGATCCCCGGGAACTTTCCGGGGCCAAAGCCGGAGGGTTCATTCTTTTTCTGCTCACGCTCCAGCAAATTGGCACGATGTTCGGCTGTTTGCAGAGACTTCTCGGCTGTTTCGGGGGGAAGGAATGCGTCGGGTTCAACATTCGCGGAACCTTCTGGTTGAGCAGTTTGGTGATTGAGCAACACAGTTGCGGGTGTTTCTGGAATCATCAGAGTGTCCGGCATAGGTGGTGCCTCAGAAGAACTTCAAAGTGGCTGTCGACCAGAACTTTGGGAAATACGAGGCTCAACACAGGAAATTAGCAGATGGATGCCAGGTTTCAGATACATTCTTCGAATTAGAACCCTGAATCAGGGCCTTGCCCTCGTATTTCCCAAACTTCGGGTGGCTGAACCATGCGAGCAGTTGTCGTATTCTTTGCTTTTGGTGTGGTTTCACTAATTGTCTACCTCGTTGCTGCCGTCGGACAGGTTTCCCCGGGAACAGCGGCCCCTGCGAAGGTGGCGGAATCGGAGAATCTGGATGAATCCGTCGCCCGGGTGAACGAATGGTTCCGCCGGCAATGGGGGAAAGAACAGTTGACGCCTGCATCACCCGCAGATGACCTGACGATCCTGCGAAGACTTTCGCTTGCCATGATTGGTACCGTTCCTTCGATGGAAGAGATTCGAAGTTTCGAAGCGGACCCTGGCTCAGACCGGATTTCCCGCTGGACATTGAAGTATCTGAAAGATCCACGATTTGCCGACTACTTCTCTGAGCGATTGGCACGAAGTCTGGTCGGAGTTGAACAGGGACCATTTATTGTTTATCGAAGAGATCGACTGACTTCGTGGCTGAGTGAGCAGATTCAGGCTGATGTGCCATGGTCGGAAACGGTCACACAACTGATCGCATCGGAGGGGCTCTGGACGGACAGTCCGGCCGCCAACTTTATCACAGTGGCACGCATCGATGACGAATCCGAGTTTGATGAAAATCGCCTCGCTGGTCGAACAGTGCGAGCATTCCTTGGTCAGCGAATCGACTGCGCTCAGTGTCACGATCACAAATTTGACGAACGCTGGAAGCAGGCTGACTTTGAAGGACTTGCAGCATTCTTCTGCCAGGCTCGCCTGACGATCGGTGGTGTGACGGACAAGCAGATGAATGACGACAATCAGCCGGTCGTCTATAAGGTCATGACACCCGGTCAGGATGACGATCCCGGACGAGAAGTTACTCCCGTTGTTCCCTTTCATCCGGAGTGGGTAACACCAGGAGGATCCCTGCGAGCTCAGTTTGCCAGCTGGGTGACGCATCCGGAGAACCGACGGTTTGATCGAGCGATTTCAAATCGTGTCTGGGGACTCATGTTTGGCAAACCCTGGTACGCGCCTGTGGACGACCTCAAGCACCCTGAACAACTGGCCGAAGAAGATGCACTCGATGTCCTTGGGACCGAATTCCATAAGCATGGGCGAAAGCTCAGTGTTCTGATCCGTCTGATCGTGGAATCCGATGTGTTCCGACTGGACTCTCAGTCGAACCCGGAAATTGATCCGGTCGACGAGAAGACATATGCACGCCAGCTTGAACACTGGTCGGTGTATCCGCTGGTCAGGCTTCGTCCGGAGCAGGTGATTGGTTCAATGTTTCAATCGGGCAGTGTTCGAACCATCGACCAGAATTCTCATCCATTTATTCGCCTTCTTCGACTGACGAATGAATCGGACTTTTTGAAAGAGTACGGAGATCTCGGAGACGATGAACTGCTTCAGCAGGTGGGAACGATTCCTCAGTCTCTGATGAGAATGAATGGTCGATTCACACAGGAGTTTACAAAAACGGATCCCGCTGCCCTGACGGCATCCTCTCATATTCTGCGATATTCGGCGGACGATGCTGCGGTGGTGGAAAACTGCTTCCTCGCATGCCTCAGTCGACGACCTTCTCCTGAAGAGACAGCATTCTTTGTGGAATACCTGCAGTACAAGCCTGATCAATCCGGATCTGGAATTGGTCTGAAGATCGCTCCAGATGAACTGCCGAATCGCCATCAGAGAGTTCAGGATCTTTATTGGTCGCTGTTCAATAGTCCGGAGTTCTCATGGAACCACTAGTCTGGAACGGCGTTCGCTGGTTATTGATGGCCTGAGACGCAGGTCGCTCTGAAACCACATTTCGAGGAAACAGATGTATGAAGTCGATCAATAAAGCGGTTGAGATGTTATCCGGTGGTTCGGGGGGGGCAGGAATACCGGGCTCAGGTTCGTTGAGTCGTCGTTCACTACTCCAGACTCTTGCGGCACTTGGAGTGTCATTTGCACTTCCGGCTCTGTCGACTCGGGCAGCCGCATTGCGCAGATCTGAACGACCACGTTCGCTGATTACGCTTTGGATGGGTGGTGGAATGAGTCAGCTGGAGACCTTTGATCCTCATCCGGGAACTCCGACCGGAGGCGAAGTCAAAGCGATTTCAACCAGCGCACCCGACATCCAGATCAGTGACCTTTTGCCTCAGCTGGCGGAGCAGATGCATTCTGCGATGTTGATACGTTCGCTGCATTCCAAGGAAGGCGACCACGAACGCGGAACAACGTTTGTGAAAACCGGTTATCGGCCGGAGCAGACTTTGAAATATCCCTCGATCGGGGCAATCGCGACGCACGAACTTCCTGATCCGCAGGTTGAAATCCCGATGCATGTCTCACTCTCCGCCGATCAGACGTTTACACATGGTGGCTATCTGGGAAATGAATGGGACGCATTTCGAATCTTCGAACCTGGTCAGGGACTGGCAAACCTGGACCCCTATGTGACAAAGAGCCGACAGAATGTTCGTCTTGCGGGTGTCGATATCATCAGTCGTCGATTCCAGAGAGGCCGTGAGCTGCCCGCGCAGAAGACGCTGCATCAGGACACAATTGATCGAGCTGTTCGCATGATGTCATCCGATCAGCTGAGAGCTTTTCAGACGGATGATGAATCACAGCAGCTCAAAGCCGCTTATGGTGACACCCGTTTTGGGCGAGGATGTCTCGTGGCACGGCGATTGATTGAAGTGGGTGTTCGGGCGGTTGAAGTGAATCTCTCCGGGTTTGACACACATGTCTCAAATCATGAAGGCCATATCACCCAATGCCGCATCCTTGACCCCGCCATCGCAACACTGATTCGTGATCTGCGGGAACGCGATCTGCTTGAATCTACGATTGTTCTATGCATCAGTGAATTCGGGCGAACTCCGGCCATCAATGCGACTTCCGGACGCGATCACTGGCCAAACTGGTTTTCGTGTATGATTGCAGGCGGTGGATTTCGTGAAGGAACCGTGATCGGCGCGACACCAGGCGATATTCCGCAAGCCAAAGACGCGGCACCGGCGGATCCTGTCTCAGTTCCGGAACTCTATGCAACAATCCTCGCGTCCCTTGGGATCGATCCAAACTACGAAATGATGACACCAATTGGCCGCCCGATGCGATTTGCTGATGCATCGCCGCTGGAAAAACTGGTCCGTGACCCGGCAATTCTGCAGGTGAAAAAGTCAGTTGAGCATGGCTAAAGCCGTGAGCACGCTGGCGCCCCGTAAAGACGGGCACGCCGGCGTCCGGGAAAATCGGTTTGCGGGAGTTGCAGGCAGCCCCTATCATCCCGCGGCATGTCATTATCTCATCAGACAAGTTTAGTTCCTGAATCGCACGTCGTGATTGCCGGTGTCGGGCTCATAGGCGGTTCGATTGCGGCCGCACTCCGAAAACGGATGCCCGCCTGTCGAATCACGGGCGTAGGACGCAGCAGGACCAGGCTGGAGCAGGCCTGCGCTCAGGGACTCATTGACGACTTTTCGACAACCCCCTGCTCTGCTCTGAGCTCAACGTCAATCGTCGTGATTTGCCTTCCAGTTGAACATATCGCGGAATCTGTCATTGAATTCGTGAAGCACCTGAACAGTGATTGTGTGATTACGGATGGTGGGAGTGTCAAGGGTGCGATCTATGAAGACCTTCGAAGAAAAGGTGGCCCGTCCCTGCAATTTGTAGGTGCACATCCGATTGCAGGCAGTGAGCAGTCGGGATTTGAAAATGCGGATCCGGATCTGTACGAGGGGCGCACGTGCGTGATTACCCCGGAAGGTGCTCGTCCGGACCTTGTGGCACGAGTCACTCAGTTCTGGGGCTCCATTGGCTGTCGAACAGTTGAAATGACGGCCTCAGAACACGATCAGGTGCTGGCACTCACCAGTCACTTGCCCCATGTAATGGCATCTGTCACCGCGGCCTGCGTTCAGCCGCAGCACCTTCCGCTGACAGGAACAGGTTTTCGAGATACAACGCGAGTTGCCGCAGGTGCAGCAGACTTGTGGGCTGGGATACTTCTGGGCAACCAGAGATTTGTTGTGGAAGCAATGCTTCGGGCAGAGCAGGTTCTTCAGGAATTGCGACTTGCCGTGGAATCGAGGGATTCTGTTCGAATCGAGGCAATCCTTCATCGAGCCGCTGTGCTGCGTCAAATGCTGGACTGAGCCACCGTGTGAGCCACCTTTGATGCTCATTATGCAGCGTCTGAGTGCACTCTGAACGTTTCGTGCTGATGCAGAGTCAGCAGCGACTCGAGTGAACGGAGCCTGTCGTCGGGTGAACTGGCTGATCGAACTCCCTGCACAATATGTGCAGCTACGAGCATCACTACAGAACAAACTTCCGGAGGAAGCTGATAGGGTGACAGGTCGGCAAAGAACTCATCGTCACTGCAGAACTCTCCGAACTTTTGGCCCTGAAATCGAAATTCCATGCCATATAGATCAACGCTCCACTGATAATCAAAAGGTCCATAGAATCGTTGCCGAAATACGATCCAGAAATCGTCCGCACGCAGGAAGATTTCGTTTGGAGTCGCGGATTGCACCTTTAGAGCCTTTTTTGGGGTGAAATACCAATAATTGGGTTCCCGAAGATGCGACCTGGGATTTTGTCGGATTCATCGTCGAACCGGGGGTTGACAAGGGATTCTCTGTCTGATTATCAATCGCGTCAAATTGGCTTTTGAGAATCACTCAACACATTTAGTTTTCAGGACTTACGCGAGGTTGTTGGTCATGGTTGGAACACTTAAGTTTGGCGAAGCGCTCGAGATCGAGACATTCGCATCTGCGGCTGAAATCTCGTTTTCTGCCGGCGGTGCCACCCTGAGCCCATGGCTCAAAAGTGATGACGACGACTTTGGCGATGAAGACTTCGAAGAAGAAATCGACGAAGATGATGTCGATGACGACGAAGAAGACTTCGAAGATGAGGTCGATGAAGACTTTGAAGATTTCGAAGACGACGAAGACGACTTCGATGATGACGAAGATGAATTTGATGACGACGACGAAGAAGAAGCATTCGAAGACGATGAAGAAGAATTCTGATTCATCGGTTTCCCGTTGAAGCGTATTCGGTGACTATTCGGCACGAGCAATGTCCGCACGGACATTGCTCGTGTCTGCGTTTATGGTTGCATCATGATGAATCGAATTCAGGAATTTCTGCAATGGTCGGAATGTGGGAACAGATTCAGGAAGCGGCCAGCTGGATTCGGAAACAGTGGAGCGGAACACCACGCGCCGGACTGATCCTCGGAACCGGACTCGGTGGACTCGCAACCCGCATTCAGACGGAAGCAAGATTCTCCTACAGTGAGATCCCTCATTTCCCAAGTTCAACGGCACCATCTCATGCCGGACAGCTGATCTGTGGATCGCTGAACGGTATTCCACTGATGGCAATGGAGGGGCGATTCCATTACTACGAAGGATATTCGCTCGGGCAGGTTACGTTTCCGATTCGCGTGATGCGTGAATTGGGAGCCGATACGCTCGTACTGACAAGTGCTGTTGGAGGAATGAACCCTCAGTATTCCCTCGCCGACATTATCATTATTGAAGACCACATCAATCTGCTTCCCGATAATCCGCTTCGAGGAATCAATGATGATCGGCTTGGACCTCGGTTTCCGGATATGAGCCAGCCGTATGACCGTGAGCTGATCAACAAAGCCAAACACATTGCTCTCAAACGCGGCATCGCAGCCCATACCGGTGTACTCGTCGCTGTCGCCGGGCCAAACCTCGAGACTCGGGCTGAGTATCGCATGTTGCGGACTATGGGAGCCGACATTGTTGGTATGTCAACGGTTCCGGAATCGATCGTTGCTGCCCATGCCGGCATGAAGACGATTGCTTTCTCAATTGTCACCGACATGTGTCTGCCGGATGCCCTCGAACCTGCTGACATTCAGAAAATCATTGCTGTCGCAGGAGTGGGCGGAAAGAAGCTGGAAGACATTCTGTCTGATTTGTTTCAGGGAACGCTCTAACGGTCTAATCTGCGCGTCCCGCCGGGCGAACTTCCGATCCGGATCTGCCCACCAGATCGTCGCCCAGCTCAGATCGAATCGTTTCTGCCAAAGCGGTGAGTCTGGCAACGACGTCCGGATGCTGGTCTGCGACGTTCACTGACTCCGAACGGTCAGCTGAAAGATCGTAGAGTGACTGCGGCATATGTCGAACTCCATATCCATGCCGACTGGCAATTCCACGGATGCCGGATTGCTCAATGGAATCCGGCCTCAGGTTTTCAGAGTTCGCAGGTTTACCGTCTCTTCCCGGAACACCTTCCACTGTCAGGTAGTCGTGTTCAAAGTGGAGTTTCCATTTGCCGCTGCGAATGGCCTGTAGTTCTCCTCCCGCATAGAAGTACAGTGCCTCATGAGGAGACTGAGCTCCAGGTTGATCAGTCATCAGATCGCGGATGTCTCGTCCGTCAATCTTTCGCTCAGGGAGACGCCCTTCGGCAAGGTGTACCAGAGTCGGTAGTAAATCAATCGAACATGCGGGTTCTGAACACACAGTGCCTGATGGGATGTGGCCCGGCCATCTCATGATACACGGGACTCGAATTCCGCCCTCAAAAGTTGTCAGTTTTCCTTCGCGCAGATCTCCCGCAGATCCCGCATGATCTCCGTAGGAGAGGAACGGTCCGTTATCCGACATAAAGATCACCAGAGTGTTGTTGCTGACACCTGCACTTTTGAGTGCCTTCAGAATTTCTCCGAGTGACCAGTCGAGTTCCATGATGACATCGCCATAAAGCCCTCGAAGTGACTGACCCCGAAAACGGGTACCAAACAGCGGAACGTGAGGCATGATGTGTGGAACGTACAGAAAGAATGGCTGCCGGCGGTTTTCCATGATGAATTGTATTGCCCGTTCCGTAATCCGCGGCGTGAATTGAGCCTGGTCAGGGTCCAGTTCCGCGACCTGTTCTCCGTCGTACAAAGGGAGCGGCGGAAGGTCTTTCAGCACCGGATGAAAACGGCTGTTGTCGTTGGAATATGGAATTCCCCAGAACTGGTCGAATCCATGCTTTTGAGGATGGAAGTCCGGTCGAGTTCCCAGGTGCCACTTGCCCAGAATCGCTGTTGAATAGCCTTGCTCTTTCAGCAACTCCGGCAGAAGCTCTTCATTCGGATGAATCCCCTCCTGCGATGTATGATTCAGCGCACCTGCCAGACTGATTCGGTTTGCGTAACAGCCTGTCATCAGCGAAGCGCGTGAGGCGGAGCAGACAGCCTGAGTCACGTAGAAATCCGTGAACTTTCTGCCCTCTCGTGCCAGACGGTCCATCACGGGTGTCTGAATTCGCTGCCCGCCAAAACACTTGAGATCTGCGTAGCCCATGTCATCGGCAACGATCAGCACGATGTTGGGACGCGGGTCAGTGGATCGCTGAGTGTCCGGAAGTTCATCCGCCCCCGCTTTGCCCTTGCTGGTGACAGAAATCGCAAATAACACAGCGCACAGTGCCAGCCGGATGCATGCAGTTGCAGACGGGCTCCTGCCGGTGATCGAGTACGTTGATGCAGTCATGGGATTACTCTCCTGATGCTGACAGTCAGCGGATCTCAAAGACAATGTCAGTGCCAGTTCCAAATTTTGCCGGGAGCGGAATTCCCGACCACTGCGGATCGTCGCCGATTCGGATTTGCCACCGCCTTTTAAGCAAAGTCGATGACTTACCGCAGGTAACGACTGGCGGGGTGATCGTCGTTTTCACGGGAACAGTGGATTCTGCCCTGAGAACCAGCAGGTTCGCATCGTTTTTCTCAACGAGATCGTTCGGGATCACAAATCGAATCGGTTCCGGTTCTGAACATGCCAGGCAAATTGGTTCTATTCCCTTGAGCGGCTTGCCATTGAGCCAGGCCTTAACAGATCCCTTTTCCGGTGCGTGGACCATGACGGCTGCATTGCCTGGCTCAAGCCAGTTGGCCGAAATTCTTAACGTACTGCGGTACCAGACAATCCGTGTATCCACAGTTGAGTCCTTCAGTACCTCTGTCCACTCGGACGGAACAGAAATTGTATTCCATTGCGATTTCATCGCTTCTGCTGAAAGTTCAGGTAGCTTTACATCGGTAATATCTGTCTGCGATCGCTGATCGCCTGAGAATCGAAAAACGTCACCTCCCAGCAACTGGTTACTTGTCACAGTCGGGCACACGTAACGTTCAACGTGCGATATGATCAGGTCGTTGCCCGTGAAGTGGTCAACATAGGGCCAGCGTTTCGGGTTATACATGCAGTCTGTCATATCTCGCATCAGGACCACGTTCTTCCCGTTGCGAACCATTTGGCGAAGACCGAATGGACGCCCCAGCACACACATGTTTGTGTGCACTCCGGTCAGCACGACGTTGCGAATGCCGTAATGCTCAAGAACATTCCACACTTCATCACCTCGATCACTAATCAGGTCTCGTTCCGGATCGATGGTGATCAGAGATGACTGAGTCTTCCATGGCATCGCCGGATTGCGTCCAAGGGCCTTGAGTTTCGCAGCCCAGCGAGCATGTTCTTCTGGATCATCGTCTTCGCCGCCGTCAGACTGGTCGATCGGATACGAGGCAAGCTCTTCAGCAGGAATCTTTGAACACCAGCTTTCAATTTCTGCCGGCCGATTCGAGGCCTCAGGAATTGCAGTCACTCGCAGCCGTGCCGGATGTCCTTCAAACGAAGCCATACAGTCACTTGGTGCGTGAATAATGACTGCACCTCGCCTGCGAGCTTCAGCAAGGACATCGTTAAGTCGCGGGCCGAACTCGTTCAGTCGATTCACGGCATTTAAGCAGTGATGGTAGTCCCACACATCGCAAACGATAAATGCCGTTTCCCCGGCCTTCCACGTTTCCTGACGGAACTGACGTTCAAATGCCGACGTTTCTGAGCTGCGAGTCTGTGATCGCAGTTCGAGCTGAAACTCTTCTCCGAGTGCCCTGTTGTTGGTGCCGGATGCCAGCAAAGCGACCATGCAAAGGACTCCGGAAAGAATGAACTCCGAAGAAAATTGGCGAGACATTTGACACCCTTTTGTTGAGACGGTTTGAACCAGCTCCTGTCAACGCAAAACAGAATTGTCGTCTTTGATGAAAAAATAACAATCATTGGCCGCCAAATGTAGCTTGGGCATTCCTGCCCGAGCCCACCCTGGCAAATGTAGCTTGGGCATTCCTGCCCGAGCCCGCTCTGGCAAATGTAGCTTGGGCATTCCTGCCCGAGCCCACCCTGGTCTGCCCCCGACATGCGTCACCTTACCTGCTGGATTGTATCGAGCCAGCTCCGCCTCATTGAGAGTTTGCATCAACGCGCGGAGCGTGATCGCTATTCTCATTAGCCCGCCCATTAACGACGCATAGCGCTTGTCGGGAGTGACCGGAATCCTCGAACCACCAGGAGCAGCAGAGTCAGTACAACCACAGCGCCGGCAACGAGGCCGACAACAGAAGGCCAATGGCTAAACACGGTTCGCAGGGACCAGTCGCGCCAGATTGTGCTCCAGGAACAAAGGATGATCAGCGTCGAAACCGCCAGATAAGGACCAAATGCCACGAAACTCCGGCCGGTGATCCAGCGAATGACGGGGCCGACCACCATGCCGGCCAGAGGAGCAAGCGCAATGATGCACAGAGTCGGCTGCCAGCCCACGAAAGCCCCGACCATGGCCATCATGGTGACATCTCCAAAACCAACGGCCGGCGTTCCGAGGACCAGTTGTGCCGACAGGCGGAGGATCCAAAGCAACCCTGCCCCGGTCGCCATTCCCGCGAGGCTCCAGACGAGACCATGCAGATGTTGATGTTGATCCATCCACGTCGGCAGATAAGGCCCGCGAAGTCCAGGAATGGCCTCATCCCAGTTGACCCAGACATGGATCATCTGAAGTTCACCACTGAAGACAGCCAGCACGACGGCCGATACGACTCCAACAATCACCACGATATCCGAGATTACATAATCGAGTAAGTCCGTCAGGGTGACCAGAACCAGCAGGAAGATCAGCCACAGATGAAACGGAAGTCGACCGGTGGTCAGGCTCCCGGATGGCTGGACTTCCTCGATCGACTGGCAATTCGCCCGAATCAGCATCCATGTAAAACCGGCAAACACAGCACCTGTCGCGCCAGCCGACAGCCATGGCCAGAGACTGTCGCGTCGTGAGCACGATGTACACTTCAGCGGCCAGGGCCGGAACCAATGCGACCAGCGTGGGAAGACATGATGGCAGTGGCGGCAGTGGACAATTCCCTGAAAAGTCACTGGTGCCAGCAGAATGCAAGCGAGAGTGCTCGCGATCCAGCCAGCCAGACAACCAATCAGGAACATTGACACGAGAAACATGGAAATTCAGCCACTGGACAAAACGTGAAAACGCAAACAACCATACATCCATGCACTAAAAATGTGCATTGTGTGCCCTGTTGTTGGGCAGTCTCTTTTGGAAAGTCACAGACAAGTGAGGGATTTAAGGGACGGCATGGGAGTTGCATCAGCATAATTCTGTACAGTTTTGAGCCGATGCTGGCCAAAACGTAAGTTATGCATTAGAACCATATCTATCCGATCGCAGGCTGGTGTCCAGCAAAGTGGCGGACGAACGGCCGGAATTTTGGGGTGAAGGCAGGGACCATGAAAAAGTTGGAAGCGGTAATTCGTCATTACAAGCTGGAAGACGTCAAGACAGCACTCACTGGAATTGGTGTGCAGGGGATGACGGTCTCTGAAGTCCGAGGTTTCGGTCGCCAGCGTGGTCACAAGGAGACGTATCGTGGTGCCGAGTACACGGTGGACTTCATGCCGAAAGTGAAGATGGAAGTGGTTGTCAACGACAACGAAGTGGATGCTGCCATCAATACAATTTGTGAAGCGGCCCGTACAGGGCAGATTGGCGACGGTAAGATATTCGTTTCCAGCCTCGAGCAGGTTGTACGAATTCGAACGGGTGAAATGGGAGTCGAGGCCATCTGAGGAAACTGAGAGCGCTGACCTGTGTCAATGTTCATCAACTCGATATGCTTTACAGGCGGGCAGAAATGTCCGCCTGTATTCATTTCTGAGTTGAATTGGGAAAAGTTTCACTGGTGAGTCAACAGCGTGTCCACTGAAACCAGGAAGTTAGCGGGTGGTGTGAACGAAGCTGTTCAACGGCGTCGAAGCTTTGTGGCCGACTGTCGTAAAGCGGTTTTCGATCGTCGTGCGGCCGGTGAATCTGCCATTGTGATCTCTCAGTGGTTCTCCGATCGGATCGATCAACTGCTGCAGGAGACTGCCGAAGCTCAGGTGAAGGCAGCACCAGGTCGTTCGATGCACTCATTTGTGCTTGCAGCCGTCGGAGGAAACGGACGTCGGCGACCTGCCCCATATTCCGACGTGGATTTGCTGTTTGTGGTCGATCCGAAGCAGCTGGAGGACACGAAAGAGTTTCTCTCTGCAATCGTCCGTGACTGCTGGGATACCGGGCTTCAGGTTGGACACAGCATTCGAACTCCGGCAGATGTGATCCGCTTTGCCGGAGAGGACATTCAGTTCGCAACGTCGCTGGTTCACCTGCGTTATCTGACCGGAAATGAACCGTTGCTGGACGCAATGCGACTGCAGATCCAGCAGCGTGTATTTTGGGAAAAGAATGATCGTCTGATTGAGCGTTGTGTGTCATCGCGCCGCGAGGAATGGTTGTCTCGCGGAAATTCCGTGAACCAGCTGGAGCCGGACGTGAAGCGATCTCCAGGTGGGTTGCGTGACATCCACCTGCTGCAATGGGTCTCGTGTGCTCGACATGGATCACCGAACCTGAGTGAACTGGTGACTCATGGCGAGATCAGTCCCGAGGAGTTGAAGTCTCTGGATGCAGCCGAAGAATTCCTGACTGCGCTGCGACTGGATTTGCATTGTGCCACGAAGCTCAAGCAGGATGTACTCACCAGGGAGCTTCAACTGAAGATTTCGGCTCAGCGCGGAATTGCAGATGCAGAAGGCATGCGGGCCGTTGAAGTCTTTATGCACGACTATTTCAGTTTTACGTCGCGAGTCGCTGAGATTACTCGTCGTGTTACTGAAGTCCCGAAGAAGCCTTCGTTTCTTTCGCGACTCAAACGCCGCCTTCTTCCTCAGAAATCTGTGCAGGGTTTCCTGATTCAGGACGGCACGCTGTTTGTTTCCAACGAACAGCTCCGGCGAATTCAAAACGATCAGAACGCACTGATGGATGTGTTCGTTGCAGCCGCCGAACATCGAGTGCTGCTGTCTTCAGAATTGCGGCAGTCACTGGGAGTCATTTCGAAGTCACTGCCCGTCGAACCTGCCAGAGAAGTCTCCATCAAATTCCGGGATGTACTTCGATATACGGACGGATTGCCCAATGTCTTGCGGGCCATGTATGAGACTGGGATCCTGGAATGGTTGATCCCATGTTTCTCCGGCATTCGCTGTCTGATTCAGTTTAATCAGTATCACAGCTTTACCGTTGATGAGCACACTCTCAAGGCGATGGATGAGATGGTGGCGTTTGCTCATGACGAATCTCCCGTCGGGTCTGCGTATCGGAGTGTGCGTCATCGCGCCACGTTACACCTGGCGATCCTGATGCATGACGTCGGGAAAGGGCTCGAAGGTGATCACAGTATCGTGGGCGAAGAGCTCTGTGATCAGATTGCTGTCAGGCTGCAGATGGCCGAGAATAAGAAGACGATGCTGAAGTTCCTGGTGCGTCACCACCTGGTGATGCCCAACCTTGCATTCCGACGTGATATCTCAGACTCCGCAGTACTTGTCGACTTTGCCCGACTTGTTGGCGCCCCGGAACTGCTCAGAATGCTTTATGTTCTGACGGTTGCTGACATCCGTGCCGTTGGACCGGATGTCTGGTCTGACTGGAAGGGTGAGTTGCTGGCCGATCTTTATAATCGAGCCATGCAGATTCTGAGTGGACGGCCCTACAACCACCTTGAACAGGAACGAATTCGAATTGTTCGCGATACCGTGCGAGCTTCGATTGTTCCCGTGGCAACGCATCAGGATGAACAGCTTTGGCCGGCGTGGATTGAACAGCAGCTGGATGCCCTGCCCCCCTTCTATCTGATGACTGAAGCACCCAGCCGCATCGCACGCGACCTCGACATGATTCAGCAGCTGAACGAAAGTGAGGTCAAGATTGAAGGGGAGTATGATCCGGAAACAGACACTGTGAGTTATCGGGTCTTTGCTCCGGAGCGATTCAAGAATGGCAGCTTTCATAAGGTCGCCGGGATTCTGTCCGGGCTGCGAATGAACATTCTGGCGGCACAGGTCTGCACCACTGCCGATTCCATCGTAATCGCCTCGTTTCGCGTGACCGACAATGACTTCACCGGAACCGTTCCTGCTTCTCGAATCGAAGATGTGGCCGTCGGTATCTGCGATGTACTTACAGCACGCAAAACCGTCGAAAGTGTTTTCCGACGCAGTACCCTGTTCCGTTTGAATCGCAAAAATCCGCTTGTCATTCGAACGGAACCACAGGTTTCTTTCGATAACGATTGTTCCGAACGATTCACCATCATTGATGTGTTCGCCAGTGACAGTCAGGGTTTGCTTTACACTCTCGCATTTACCCTCCACCAGTTTGGGCTCCAGGTTCATCTCGCTCGAATTGCCACTCATATTGACCAGGTAGTTGACGTTTTCTACGTCGTTGACCAGGATCACAGGAAGCTGGAGTCATCTGAAAAACTGGATGAGCTCAGGAACCTGCTTCTGACCGAAATTCGACAACTGAGTGGTCAGTAACTTTTCATTGTGAGTCCGGTTTCCGAGTGAACCAATTTGTATGGGGAATGAGTATGCTGCTCAGGGCGATTCTGCTGATGGTGTTTAGCGCTTTACAGGCCTCAGAAGGAGTCAATGTGGATTCGGCAACCGACAGCAGCCAGCGTTCAGGTTATCAGAGGCCCCCTAAAGCAATCACTGACATTCTGGATGCAGCTCCCACACCTTCGTTGTCCATCAGTCCGACGCGTGAGTATCTGCTGTTGATCGAACGATCCAGCTACCCGCCCATTTCAGACCTTGCGGCCCCCATGCTGAGGCTTGCCGGATTTCGCTGGAATCCGAAAACCAATGGACCTCATATGGCGCCACGGAGCACCGGCCTGCTGCTTCAGACGATGTCGACCGGAGAGCAGCGACGGATTGAAGTTCCGGCCGGAGCCAATATAGGGTTTCAGGGATGGTCGCCCGACGGTCGCCTGGTTGCATTTACGATCACTACTACGGATTCGATTCAACTCTGGTATGCCTCAGTCAGCGATGGCAAAGCTCAACAGGTTCCAGGTGTTGCTGTCAACGGAGCATATGGAGTCCCGGTTCAGTGGTTACCTGACAGTTCAGGACTTCTGATTCAGACACTCATCGCAAATCGCGGTCCGGCGCCTGAAAAGCCGCTGGCTCCGAAAGGGCCAAACATCGAAGAAACTTCAGGAGGCTCCGGACCGGTCAGAACCTATCAGGACTTGCTTCAGAACCCACATGATGAAGATCTGTTCGAATACTATGCGACATCGCAGCTCGCGGAGTTCGATGTTGCATCCGGGGTGATCAAGCCGATCGGGCAACCGGCAATGCTGTCGTCTGTTGATGTATCGCCTGATGGAAGCTACATCATCATTTCACGAACTCGAAGGCCGTTCTCATATCTGTTCCCATCGTCTCGATTCCCAAAGACCGTGGAAGTCTGGGATCGAACTGGCAAAGTTGTACATGTTGTTGCAGAGCAGGCCCTGGAAGATCGGATCCCGATTGAAGGAGTCCCGGTCGGGCCACGTTCGGTCGCATGGCGGCCGACGGATCCCGCTACGCTTGTCTGGGTTGAAGCTCTCGACGGTGGAGACCCGGCAAAGAAGGTTCCACATCGAGATCGAATTCTAATGCTGCGTGCACCGTTCAGTGACGCCGCAACGGAAGTGATGAAGATTGAACACCGTCTCTCCGGCCTGACGTGGGGCGAAAAAGACGGCCTCACATTTGTTCGTGACTATGACCGGGATCGCCGCTGGATTCGGATCTTTCGGATCAACTTTGATCAGCCCTCCGTGGGAAATCAGCTCGTCTGGGAACGATCGATCAACGACCGCTATGCAGACCCTGGTGCGCCGATGATGCGGCCTCTTCCGAATGGTCGTCGAGTCATCTGGCAGAACGGTAGTTCGATTTTCCTCGAAGGTTCCGGAGCAACTCCCAAAGGCGATCGTCCGTTTCTGGATAAATACGATTTGACAACGGGAGCAACGGAACGACTGTTCGTCTGCAATGACTCAAAGTATGAGGCCGTAGTCGCATTGCTGGCAGACGATGCCTCACAGTTCATTCTGCAGCACGAAAGCCCGGTGGATCCTCCAAACTATTTCCTGGTAAATGCGGACGGCGAACGAACGGCATTGACAAACTTTCCGGATCCAATGCCTCAGCTTCGCAATATTCATAAGGAACTTGTGACATATCTGAGAGACGACGGGGTTCCTCTGTCGTTTACATTGTATTTGCCTCCCGGTTATCAAAAGGGAACACCCCTGCCGACGATTATGTGGGCCTATCCGCGTGAATTTAACGATCCGGCAACTGCCGGGCAGATCTCAGGGTCAACAAATCGGTTTACGACAATTGGTGGTATCTCTCATTTGTTTTTGCTGACTCAGGGATACGCGATTCTTGATGAAGCCACAATGCCCGTTGTGGGGCCGCCTGAAGTGGCCAACAATACCTTTATTCAGCAGGTCGTTGCGAGCGCCAGTGCAGCCATCGATAAGGCTGTGGAGATGGGCGTCACTGACCGAAGCCGGGTTGGCGTTGGAGGCCACAGTTACGGCGCGTTCATGACAGCAAACCTGCTCGCACATTCTGACTTGTTTCGAACTGGTGTTGCCCGAAGCGGCGCGTACAACCGAACTCTGACCCCGTTCGGATTTCAGAACGAACGCCGGACGTTCTGGGAAGCGCCCGAAATCTATATGACGATGTCTCCATTCGCAGCGGCCAATAAAATTACGGAGCCTCTGCTCCTGATCCATGGCGAAGCCGACAATAATCCCGGCACCTTTCCAATTCAGAGCGAACGTTTGTATCAGGCGATTCGGGGTAACGGCGGGTCTGTTCGTTACGTCGTTCTGCCTCATGAATCTCATGGATACGCGGCACGTGAGTCGGTTGAACATACCTTGTGGGAGATGGTGACGTGGTTCGACCGGCATATGAGCAGTGAACCGACAACGGTCTCTCCAGCCCCCGCCGAATAACTCTGCAGTGAAAAACTCCCGACTGGAATCACCAGGCGGGAGTTATCGAATTTGTTGAATTCGGACAAACGGATTAGTGATGTCCGCCGTTGTGGTGACCAAAGTTATGGTTGCCAAAATTATGGTTACCGAAGTTGTGGTGGTTGTTAAAGTTGTTGTGATGGAAGTTGCCGTGCCCAAACTTCTGCTGGAAGTGGAAGTTTCCGAATGAGAACCCATGTCGTCGGCCATGGTGAGGATTGTGGAAGTGATTAAAGTTCTGGCTATGGTGATTGAATCCGAAGCCCGTCTTTTTTCCACCAGCTTCGGCTGTCATCGTAGATGCACTTACAGCAACCAACATCAGCAGCAACAGAGTCTGAATCGTTTTCATCGCAGTATTCCTTCCGGTTCTTGAACGTGTAGTTGATTGAAGGATCAGCTGAAACAAGTCGTTTTGTTTCACCTCGTCTGTCCCTCACATTTCCACGAACGCTTCCGCTGGCAGGCTGTTACAGGAAATTTTCAGGATGCCGAAAATGTCGGGATTTTCAAACCTGATAAATCGATCTGGTTTCCTGCGTGCATCTGCGTTTGGATTCGGTCAGATCGCGCTGACCTCGATGCTGGCAGCTGATGACGGGAAAAAAACTTCCGCGCCGATGGCTATTCGATCGCCGCATTTTGCACCGGCCGTATCTCGTGTCATCTTTTTATTCATGCACGGCGGGCCAAGTCAGGTGGATTTGTTTGACCCAAAGCCTGTACTTGCCAGGCATCACGGCAAACCTTTGCCGGAGAGCTTTGGACCGGTAATGACACGTCGAAAAGTTGCCGCCAACCCACTTCTGGGACCGATTCGACGATTCAGGCATTGCGGAGAATCGGGACTGGAGATCAGTAGTTTTCTTCCGCACATTTCGGAATGCGCGGACGATCTCTGCGTGATTCGGAGCTGCCATGGAGACAGTGTCAACCATCCTCAGTCGGTTTATCAGATGAACACAGGCAGCATTCTGATGGGAAAACCGTCTCTTGGAAGCTGGGTTGCGTACGGTCTGGGGACAGAAAATCAGGACATGCCTGCGTTTGTCGTATTGCCGGATCCGGGAGGTGGAATCAAAGGTGGACCCCCTGCATGGGGAAGCGGATTCCTGCCGGCTGCCTATCAGGGCACGCCGATGCGAGCCGGCAAACATCCGGTGCTGCACCTGGCTCCGGCTGTCGATTTCCCGGACGATCGTCAGCGCAGGATGTTGGATCTTGTCCGAAGTCTGAATCGAGACCATCATCAGGTCCGGCCCTACGATTCGGAGCTGGAAGCCCGGATTGAAGCGAGCGAACTTGCGTTTCGGATGCAATCCGCAGCCCCCGATATCGTCGATCTCAGTCGTGAAACGCATGATACCCGGAAACTCTATGGACTCGACGATTCTTCGACTGCGGAGTTTGGAAGTCGATGTCTGATGGCTCGCCGCATGATCGAACGAGGAATTCGTTTTGTGCAGTTGTATTGCGGAGACACCATCGGCTGGGATGCTCATGAAAATGTTGAAAAGAACCACTCTGCTCTGTGTCTGCAATCAGACAAACCAGTTGCCGGACTTCTGCGCGATCTGAAACGGCGAGGCCTCTGGGATGATACTCTGGTGATTTGGGGTGGAGAATTTGGCCGAATGCCAATGAGTGAACAGGGAGTTGGCCGTGATCACAACCCGTGGGGGTTCTCTGTCTGGATGTCCGGTGGCGCCGTTCGAGGTGGTTTGGCATACGGCGCAACTGATGACGTCGGGCTGCGGGCTGTTGAACGCCCCGTCCACATCAACGACCTGCATGCAACAATTCTGCATCTGCTTGGGTTCGATCATCAACAGCTGACGTGGTTCCATAATGGGCGGGAAGAACGGTTGACAGATGTGGGCGGGAACGTGATTCATGAGGTGCTGGCGTGAGAAGTTTTGATTCCGGCATCTCATATGTTGTCATTCGTGTTGCTGTACTCGCTGTTCTTTTGGGAAACGCCGGGAACAGTTGCTCACAGGAGAACAACACCGGCGAAGCGGACCTTGAACCTCCCGTCACGGAGCTTGATCGTACTCACTGGGGATTTGAACCACTGCGCTCGGTGAAACCACCGGAGGTCAGCGATCCGAATCACTGGTGTCGCAACGAGATCGATCAGTTCATTCTTCAGCGGCTTCAGAACGCGGGGCTCAGCCCTGCTCCTCCGGCACCCCGAGCCGTGCTTCTTCGTCGAGTCACGTACGATCTGACCGGACTTCCTCCGACACCGGAAGAAGTCAGAGCTTTTGAACAGGACGCACGTCCGGATGCATGGAGCCGTGTCATTGATCGCCTGCTGGATTCACCCGCGTATGGAGAGCGATGGGCTCAGCACTGGCTCGACGTTGCACGCTATGCCGAGACGGATGGATTTGAACACGACCTTGTAAGACCCAATGCCTGGCGCTATCGTGACTGGGTCATTGAAAATCTGAACAGGGATCTGCCATGGCGCGACTTTGTTCGATATCAGATCGCCGGTGACATGCTCACTCATGAAGACCCAGCCGCTGTGCTGGCCACTGGATTTCTGTTGTGCGGCCCGGATATGCCGGACCTGAATCTATACGAAGAACGACGTCACAATGTTCTGAGTGAGATGACCTCGACCACAGGTTCAGTGTTTCTTGGTCTGCAGATTGGATGCGCTCAATGTCATCACCATAAATTTGACCCGGTCAGTCAACAGGACTTTTTTCGACTGAGAGCGTTCTTTGAATCGACGGAATGGCTGAAAGAGCAGCCACTTTCTGTGTCTGCAGATCCTGGGATGTCGAATGAGAAGGCGGCGTTCGGTCGAGTCATTTCAGAAGGTGGCAAACAGGCCACGTTCCTGAAGATCCGAGGCGATTTTCGACGCAATGGTCTAAAAGTTGCGGCAGCATTCCCTCGAGTTCTTTCCGCCGCAGAGAATTCGCAATCTGATGGAAGAGACCTTACCCGAGTTCAGCTGGCAGACTGGCTTTCGTCAACAGAAAACGCGGCAGCACTGCGGGTCTCAGCAAATCGCATCTGGCTTCATCATTTCGGGGAAGGACTGGTCCGAACGCCTGGTGACTTTGGAACCATGGGGAGTGTGCCATCGAACTGCGATCTTCTTGACTGGTTCGCCTCACAACTTCCGCTCAGACATTGGAGTCAAAAAGAGCTTCATCGTCTGATTCTGACATCGTCAACCTGGCAGCAATCCTCTGTGTCTGACTCCGGTCAGGAACAGGACCCTGAAAATCGCCTGCTCTGGAGAATGAATCGACAGAGACTCGATGGGGAAGCGATTCGAGATACACTGTTGTACATCGGTGGGAGACTGAACCGGCAAATGGGAGGGCCCGGTGTTCGCCCGCCTCTTCCTGTCGAGATTGTTTCGACACTTCTCAAGGGGCAATGGGAAGTCACTTCTGATGAAGCACAACATCGACGTCGCAGCGTCTATTTATTTGTGCGTCGCAATCTGAGATACCCGCTGTTTGAAGTATTTGATCGCCCCGATACTAATGCCAGCTGCCCACAGAGATCCCGCAGCACAATTGCGCCCCAGTCACTGGCTCTGATGAATTCGCAGTTGTCGTTTGATGCTGCTGAGAACCTGACAAACAGAATTCTGCGGGAACCTGACCGAAGTGATGAGGCAGCCGTGATCAGTGCCTGGCAATGGTGTTACGGAAGGACCCCCTCAGAATCTGAGACCATCATGGCACTCGAATTTCTGACTCAGAGTCCAGCACCCGATCGAGACCAGCGTTTACACGATTTGTGTCTTGCACTCATCAACAGCAATGAATTTCTCTATCTGGACTGAAATAAAGTAGCAGGCACATTCCATGTGCCGTCCGCCTCGCGCTGGCTGTGATGTGGCGGACGGCATTCGGAGAATGCCTGCTACTGTAGCAGGCACATTCCATGTGCCGTCCGCCTCGCGCTGGCTGCGCTCTTGCGGACGGCATTCGGAGAATGCCTGCTACGGGGAAGTCCCTTTTCATTTGCTTGAGCGATGCTAGATTGCTCACTTTATGGAATTCCGTCGTCAGAAAAATGGAGTCAGTTATGGCCTCGTCAGAAGCCCGTCGCAGGAAGCAGCTCGAAAAGAAAAAGAAGAAGCGAACAGAGAAGCAAAAAGAGCTGACTCAGCACCGGTCTGCCGGGATGGCCGTGCAGCTTGGTCGAAAATCGAGTGCACCTGTTTATAAGTGTATCGTCTCAAACCTGATCGACTCCAAAGGGATTGGTGTGGTCTACTTCAGCCGGATTCTGGACTCCGGAGAAGTTATCTGCGTGGCGTTTCTCGTCGATCGATACTGCAGAGGAGTCGCAGATTGCTTTGTTCGGACGTACACACGGATCTCGTTTGACGAAATGCTGGAAGACATGACGAAGCGAGGACACTCGTGGAGTCAAAAAGATGCCGCAACGACTCGACGCCTCATCGAAGACGCAGCGGCGTATGCAACGGCAGCTGGAGTCGCATGTCATAAGGACTATCGAGCCTGCAAAGAGATCTTTGGTACAGTCGACCCGGCTGCGGCTGAGACCATCTACGAAATGGGCAAGAACGGCAAGCCGTTCTATATACCAGGCCCTCATACGACAATGCCGGAAATTCAAAAGGTACTCGCTCGCCTCACGGAACGATTCGGTGAGAGTGGCTTTGACCATCTGCTGCCGCTGGGTGGAGCCTCAACGTTGAATACGATGGGGCTCAGCGACGGCGAAGAATACGACGAGGATTTTAATGATGATGACTACGAAGATGACCATGTCCATGGTCCAGGTTGCGGCCATGACCACGATCACGGTTAGTTCAACGCCTGTTGTGTCTGCGAGTTTTCAGTACTGAGCCTGAACCGGAGGAACAGCAGCGGACCGATTCATACGATCGAGTGACTGGTTAAGCTGCTGATCAGACTGCAGCTGCTGCTGATACGCCTGAAGCGGATTGGGAGCAGCCAGCTGATTGCCGGAATTGATCTGAGGTGCCGGTTGCTGGTACTGGGCCGGCTGTTGATACTGGGCCGGCTGTTGATACTGTGCCGGCTGTTGATACTGTGCCGGCTGTTGATACTGTGCCGGGACCTGCGATCCGCTGGTTGATCGAATTTGGTTGAGTTGAGCCCCATACTCCTGCTGCTGCCTTGCCCATTCCTGAGCGGGCAGCGTGTGGTCTGGCTGGATCAGATTTGGATTTGATGCCGGACCCGGCAAAGTTGGGTATGCAGAATTGTTCACAGGAGGCTGCATCGAGGTTGGCTGGTTCGGGACGGGCTGGTTGGACTGTGGATAGTGTCCCCCAATCGGAAACAATGCACCAGGACCTGCATTCAGACCGACGAGTGGCATCTGAGCGGCTTGAGGCGCATTTTGGTAGAGCCCTGAGGGCTGAATTGGGATTGCCGCCGATGAAGGTTGGATCAGACCGTTCGCCGGGGGACCTGCGGTATGTGCTGCGGCAGCAACTGGTACCGCCGACTGAGGATATCCCGTGTTGATCATTGGCATCGGCTGCGGAATGAGCGATGACTGTTGAACGCTGACGGCGGGATTCTGAAGTGGAATTGAGTTTGGAGTGACTTGAACCACTGGGTTTGAAGCCAGAGGCGAATCCATGGACGTTACGTTTGCCGGCGTGATCATTGGCTGAGGTGGTGTGCCTGAATTCGAAACCAATCCCTGGCTTTGTTCTTTCAGAATTCGAGCGCGTTCTGCTGCGAGTCGTTCCTGTTCGGCGAGTGCCTGAATCTGTTCGAGAGATGCGTTGGGAGGAATCTCGGGCGCGACGGCCGATCCCTGAATTGCGGGGGCGATTGGGCTGGAGGTTGCATTCAGTCCGGCAATTGCCCGTTCTGCATCGCCGATTTGTGCTTCAAGTCTTGCGAGATGTTGCCGAGCCGTCGCGGGAGGGAACAGTTGTGTCAGTCTTTGTTCGGCATCCGCTCGATTTCCCTGACGCAGTGAGAGCAATGCCAGATTGACCTGAACCGTCTCGTTGGATGGCTGAATTGCGGCTGCTTCTTTCAGGAAACTTGATGCATCGTGGAAACGGTCCTGAAGGTAGTAGGAGTATCCCAAATCGTTCAGCAGGTTTGCATCTCGCGGATTTGCTTTCAGAGCCTGGCGATAATGATATTCGGCACTGGACCAGTCTTTCGTCAGGTCAGCAACGATAGCCAGTCCATGATGTGCTTTCGCATTATCCGGGTCGGCTGTCAGGACATCTCGAAACGCTGTGTTGGCAGCATCATACTGTCCACCACGAATCGCTTTGTGGCCCTCGGCCAACAGTCCATCGACTCGTCCAGCAGCCACAGCGACTTGTGGCTTCACCTTAGGCTGAACGCTTTCGTCCAGTTCCATTTCCGATGCTGATGCGCTTGGCCGGAGAGTATCCAGCTCTGCAAATTTTGCATCGTCTGCCCGCTGACTTTGTGAAAACCACGATTTCCACGAACTGCCTCCACCTGACTGGCAACCAGGCAACGTGAAAACGATCAGCATGAATATCAGAGCGGATTGATAACGGAGTTTACACATGGGGACGCTTCCAGCTTCGAGTCAGCAGAAAGTCGATCGGAGATGAGAGGAGAGATAAGACGAGAGGGGACAAATCGTCGCGATGAACGCCACGAGAGAGGATTCTGTAAAACCAACGTTTGCTTATATTCAAAAAAGCGGCTCGATGTCGAGACGAGTTTTGTAGACCTTCAAGGCATGCGGATTATTGTGAGTTTGGGAGGTTTGCGAAAACGGCGAAGCCCGAACTGCGATACAGTTCGGGCCTCTGACGTGTCACTATATATGAATGAGAATTGGGGCGGTTCTGAATCCTAGAAGCCGCCGCCGCCGATCCCGCCCCCAATGCCGCCGAAGTTTCCACCGTTGTTGAACCCGCGAATTCGGCGGAACTGACCATTGTCCATTTCGCCTTCCATCGAATTAATCCCGTTTCCGTAGGGTTGGGAAACGACGGTTCTTTGATCAGCGTCGGGATTGCCAAGATCTGTCAGCACTCGTACGACAAGATCACGGCGTACCTGGTCCAGTTCCGGATCCGCGTTATTCAGCGTTCTCTGAACAATCACCGGAAATGGAGATGAACTCATCCGTGCAGCAATTTCAGCGATGTGATCGCGGCCATAAGGAGTGAGTTCCGAGGAGTTATCTGTGAACTCGTTGTAGTGGATCACGAAATCTGCTGCTTCTCCGTTTGTTTCCATCATATGCCAGTGTGCTCGACTGATGGAGCCCAGTGGCATTGTATCCGGAACGGAGAGGGACTTCTTTGCAAAGAATCCCGGAGAGCAGCACCCTGCAACGACTCCGCAGATTGCCGCTGCGAAGAAGGTGAATCGTGATGAAGCAACAAATATTTTCATGACAAGAACTTTCTGTCCACGAGAACAGGGAACATATTCGATCGATCAGCCTATTTGCCTCGAGTCCATCCGGTTGTTCGAACGGGTTGCTTAGCAGGGTCTGCATCACGTTTGAATACCGAAGCCATTCGAGTCCTCATCGTTGATTTCGGAGCTTGCTGACCATTCTGACTCTGCGCCGGATAAGGCTGCGGTACCGGCGGCAGAGGTGTCGCAGGCACTGCTGCTGCTGGTGCCTGATAGTGCTGAACAGGAGGAGCTGGATTCACTGGATACGAATGTCCCTGAGGAATCCCTCCACCCTGTGGAATCTGATAGTCGGGTTGAGGCATTGGTGGTTGTTGCCAGTTCTGTCCGGAGGGCTGGGGGCCTCCCATCATTGGCTGAGAATTCTGACCTGGAACAAATCCACCATGATTCACAGGAGGATTGAACAGGCTGTATCCCTGTGGAACACCGTAGGTTGCTCCGGTTCCATAGGGAGGAACCTGATAAACCTGTGTATCCGGGTTGCCTTCAGTGCGGGCATACTTCCAGAGGTCGTAGTCATTTGGATGAGTCACATAGTAGTTTGGAAGAGGTGGAACTTCATCGGGTTCCATTGGGCGGACAATTTCGGGCTGCACCAGCACCAGGAGTTCAGTCTCAACTTCGGAAGCAGTCTTTGAATGAAACAAGGCCGGTCCGATGTAGGGGATATCTCCTAACAGCGGAATACGGCTGACTTCGGTGAGAGTCTGTCTTGAAATCAGACCGCCGATAGCAAATGTCTGACCTTCACGAAGTTCGACCTGAGTCATCACTCGTTTTACGTTCGTGCCCGGGATTCCATTCACCGAGTTGTCAGCGTTCAGTTCACTAAACTCCGGAACGACCTGAAGTCGAATGTTATCGCGGTCCATAACTGTTGGCGTCACCAGCAGGCTTGTACCGAACCCTCGGAACGTGGTTGTCTGACCACCGCCAAGACCAATCACTGTTGGAACAGCGAATTCACCCCCGCCAAGTATGCTGGCGGTGGTTCCACTCAGAGTCACCAGAGTTGGTTCGGCGAGCAGAGTCACTGTGCCGTTGGACTGCAGCCACTTCAGGAACACTGCGATTTCCCCGTTTTCGAAGATACCGCTGAGCGTTGTGCCGGGAGCCCCACCCAGAGAACCGCCGACGGAATGGCGAGCATCGTTGAACAGGACGTTCCAGCTCAGACCCGCGTCACGCAGCGCCGAGCGATTCAGTTCTGCAACGGTAACCCTCATCTTGACATTGAATTCACCGGGAACTGTCATGCGATTGACAATGATATCTCGAAAACCCTGATTGCCGTTCTGGCCGAGGTTTCCGTTGTTTAGTCCTGCTCCTCCGTTGACGAGAGAGAGATTGTTATCATCGTCATCACCGAATTGACCTGCCGAACGAAAGACCTCTGTGCGAACAATCTGAAGGATGTGCTGAGCTTCTTCAGAGTCGTAGGCCTGGCCCTGAACGATGACCTGAGCACCAATCGGAATCAGATGGACGCGTGAATTCGGAAACAGTTCAGTGAGGCGTCGCTCGAGACGCCCAAAGTCAATTGTCCGTTGTTCTTCGAGACTACTGTCGCGAACGACAGTCACTTCATAGATCGCAGGATTCGGGTCATCCTCGAACCACAAGGTCAGGTCCGTTTTTCCGAGTTCAAGTCCAACGACTGAGAGTTCCTTTGGTGTGTAAGGAACGTAATTGACGATTGTCGGATCCGTTACTGCAATCCGGCGGATATTGCGGTTTGTAATCACCAGCTGGCTGTGTCGACGCTCAAGCTCCAGTTTGTATTGAGGCTTCAGGAATCGATCCACGTTCGGGCTGTGAACTGCATCCACCTGACCCGACACGTCCTGCTGTTCAAGACTGTACTGAACAGTCCTGACCGGTGGCATTCCGGATTGAACATTCACATTCGTCGGTGCGAATTCAGCTCTGTGTTGAGACTGGATGTGCTGTTGTGAATGTTGAGCCGCTGGCTGCTGAAATTGATGCTGCTGCTGGGCACTGACCGGCGAACCGAACAGTGACAATCCGAGTGTTGCACGGCAAAGCAGATGAAATGCTCGTGATCGTGACGACCGTGAACGTCGTCCGAGCGAATAAGAACTATCACCGACTGAAACGGCTTGCATTCGAAGCTGCTCCTTCCGTGTCGCATCTTCGCGGAGGTACAAGTCACCTGAACCGCAATTTCTCAGTGTCCCTTGCCGTCAGCAGTCCGGATGGCCCTCCAGTCTGAAGACGGTTCCTTTGCCGAATGGCAGCCAAAGGACACGTTCGTTTATCCCTATCGACGACTCCCACCAGGGGGTTGAGCAACCACGATTGCGAATCGTGCAGGTTATGCCGTGACGATTCACGCGAATCGGTTAGGTAAGATGGGACGGCAAGTTTCCATCTTCGAGCAATCTGTGTTTACCAGGCGATCGTCACATTCGCCGAATGAGGTCCAGGATGAAACCAGGGACGACGGTAACTGTGGTACGGATAACGATAGTGGACCCCTCCACCGTCCATGTTTGGAAGGCCTTCATAACCGGTCAAAAATCCTGATGAATAAGGTGTTCCATGGTATCCATGTGCAATGTGAAGCTGGTGATGCCCATAGACTCCGGCAATATGTGCCAGTCCACTCCCGATTCCGCAGCACGCAGCAGCATGGCCACAGTCGCAACCGACCTGTTCAACAGGTTGCGGACGTGAACATCCGCAGTCTGCCGAAGCCGTCCGAAACGAAAACACCATAACACAGACTACGATCGCGCTGGGGAACCACTGCTTTGGATGATGAGTCATACTGTTTCTTCTCCTGATCTGCGAATTTCTACTGGTGGGGAACTCAACGTCTGATACTGACGAATTCAAAAACTACTCCCCTGTGATTTACCCGGTCGCGGCAGTGATGCCATCAGAAAGACGACCGTTTTCCGGAAAGTCAAGATTTAACGGTAGGACCGTTCGAAATGCGCATCGTGGAGCGAATTCGCAGGAGCTTCTGTTTCTTCAGCTTTGGAAAACTGAGACGGCTGAAGTCAGGCCGATAGCTGAACAGACGGAGCATTTTGTTTTGATGAGGCTTCAGAAACCCTGTCGCCCAACGCTCGACCTCGGAGGGATTCAATGCGTCGATTGCTTATCTTTGCTGTTGCTGCTTTGGCGATTCCAGCCGTGGCACAGGCTCAAATCGGGCCGGGGCAGATTGGTCAGCCAGGCGTACAGTATTCTTCCTCCATCGCAGCAGGCGAAGGCGGTCAGATGTTTCCGTGGGATCAGCAGGATCCATGGTTGCATGGCCAGTATCAGCGAGTCCCTGCCTACGGAGGTTTCGCCAGCTTTCGCCCATACAACTACCGACATGTGCTGTCTCAGACTCAAATTGCCGGAGTTTGGGGACATTCACACGGTATGCCATATTCGCAACAGTTCTGGAACAAATACCGAGGCAGTTATCTGGATCAAAATCTGCATTCGCAGTCCGCTCAACCGGCTCCTTTGTTGATGCCTGGACCAGGGATCAGCGTGCCACAGATGGCCCCCGGTCAGGCATACCCGCTGATGCCCGCATCGAGTCCCGTTCGATCGCCAGGAGAAATCTCAGCTCCAGTCTATCAGACAGGATTTCTGAATCCTGCCTTGAATGCGACTCCAAACAGCTCTGAAGTGGCTCAGGATGGTCGGCCGATCTCGGTCTTCCCGACTGGAGTACCTCGCCGATAGGGTGCAAGATTGGCGATCACGGGCACGTCAGGCCGATTTTCGAATTCTCCCCAAAAGACACTCCCGGTTGGACTCATGTTCGACCTGGGAGTGTTTTTATTTGGTCACGATTGCGAACCGGTTTACGAGTCTGAATACTTCGTCGACAAACACCTGTTTCGTTCTCGTGACTATTCTCCTGTGTGGAAGTTCGTGACATGAAGATTTGCCGTATCGAATTGACTGATGGAACCACATGCCTCGCTAAACTCCATGATTCCGGGCAGTACACTCGTCTGGATGGAGACCTGTTCGGAAAGCTGGCGGATTCAGGCATGACGGTTTCTGGTCGCCTTCTTGCACCACTCGTTCCGGCGAACATACTCTGCATAGGTCTCAACTACCGGAAGCACGCAGAAGAAGGAATGCAGCCGATACCACAAAACCCTGTTCTGTTTATGAAAGTGAATTCGGCTGTTCAGGATCCCGGTGCCCCGATTCGACTCCCGCGAACGCTCTTCAGCGACAAAGTTGACTACGAATGCGAATTAGCAGTGGTCATTGGACGAGACTGCTATAACGTCTCCAAAGAAGAAGCTCTCAACTATGTCCTTGGATATACCTGCGCCAACGACGTCAGTGCTCGTGACTGGCAGAAGGACGGTGGAGGTGGCCAATGGTGTCGCGGGAAGACGTTTGCCACATTTTGTCCCCTCGGTCCCTGCATCGTCACCACAGACGAAATCAGCAACCCCAACGAGCTTGGGATTCGCACACGCCTGAATGGGGAGACGATGCAGGACTGGAACACGAACGACATGATCTTTGATGTTCCAGCCCTGATCCAGTTCCTCAGCGCCAGCACCGTAATTCCTAAAGGAACCGTCATTCTGACCGGAACTCCCCACGGAGTCGGAGCCGCCAGGAAACCACCCGTATTCCTGAAACACGGGGACGAAGTCACCATCGAAATCGACGGAATCGGCACTCTGACGAACCCCGTCATTGACGAACCACAAAAGTAGCGATCCCGAAAGTACTCATCACGCTCCGCCGTGATGATGAACCCTGACAACGCCTGCGCACGCTGGATGCAATCCAGCCAGGCGACGTTTGTCATGAGTGAACCCAGGGACTCGTCATCACGGCGGAGCGTGATGAGTACTTTGGCGAGCCCCATCGCCGGATCAGAGTCGACTATCCAGCTTTTCGTGCAGAGCATCCAAAGCAGTCGAGACTCGTTGACGAAGTTTTTCGGGTTGATCTTCGAGTGCATCGAGGACGTCGTCGGTGAGTGCCTTGTTCAGGCGTTCGAGCAGAGTTGCGGCTTTTTTCCAGAGTTGTTCAGGTGTCAGTTCCGGACGTTCGGCCGGACCGGCATCAGCTTCGCGAACCGCGACGGGTGCAGAACCCGCATCGGCTCGGAACGGAGCATATGCATCCGACGACTCACGGGCAGCCACCGCCATCGTGGCAGCCGCCGGCCGTTCTGCCGCGCCCACCATTCCGGCTCGAGGCCCCTGCCCTGACGGGACGAACTGAGACGGATCGACAACGGCAGTCAGAGGAACGCGAGCAGTATCAATTCCACCGAGAGGAAACGCCCATTCCGAATAACCTTCGGATGACTCTGCGAAGAGGTCTTCCCCTTTTTGAGCCTTCCGCCATGCCCGCATTTCGGCAACCGTTGCGTCAGAATCCTGAGCCCACTGCAGGCAGTCTTCTGCGTCATCCCAGTTCAGAGCCACGTAGAAAAAGGACCATTTCAGCCCCGAGAAATTCTGGTAGGACTTTCCGAACGCCTCCCAAACTCGGCGACGCTGAAAAATCTGATCGCCTGTCAGACCGACCAACTGACCAAAATCAGCATCAGTGCGACCACGAGCAAACCGCTGAGTCCACTTACTGGCACATTCACCAACGACCCAGTTGCACTGACTTACAGCGTCTCGAGCGAGAGAAATCAATTGTTCTTCGGATTCAGCCACAGCGGTGTCCTTCAATGTGGAGACATTCGGGGAATTCGATAACCATGCTACCGCTGCAAAAATCCGACCGCCACCAACGACGCCGCGAACCCGCTGAAATCCCTGATGTCCTTATTTTGCCCGGATTTATTTACCTGACCCGAATTCTTGGGTCCTGGAGGCCGAAAGAATTGTGTTGGAAATGTTGAAGGAGGGTAGACCAAACGCCGATACATTCGCTATAAATCTCCCGTCCAGTTCAACTCCTGACAATACCCCAGTCTTCCACCCTTGTGTGAATGATGATGGTTTCGTTTTGAGGATGAGAGGACACAAGATTTCAAAACTGGGGCGGTAGCCAAGTGGCTAAGGCAACGGATTGCAAATCCGTCACGCGAGGGTTCGACTCCCTCTCGCCCCTCTCTCAAAAGACGCTGGATTCCCGCCTGGGCATCCAGCGTCTTTTTTTGTGTCACCTCAAGTGTCACCTGCGTTCGTCCCGGTACTGGTCCACGACACAGTCCGTGGTCGCCGCAGATCGGCGCACCCCAAGTCTGACGATCGCAGTGGGTTGATTCCGACGGCATCCAGCGCGTAGCCAGCGTGATAGGTAACCACGGAATACACGAACGACACGAAAAAATACAATCGAGTACTTCTGCGATTCTTCCGTCATTTCCGCGACTTTCGTGGCCAAAAAGGACTCATCACGCTCCGCCGTGATGACGAGTCCCCTGCACCACTCACCGCCAACGTCACCTGGCTGGCTGGATTTCATCCAGCGATCGCGGTTGTTGCCGAGGTTCGACATCACGACGGATCGTGATGAATACTTTGGGGATGGGTCACCTGCGTTCACTGCGGGTACAGGATCCACTTCAAGATTCCAGGTTACTTCCTATGCCTGCTCAACAGTTGTTTGCCGTTCCTGTAGAGTTCAACGAGCTGAAAAGGATGCGACAGGTCGCCATTGTCGTAAACGACAGTGTTTGGGAGACATTCAATGGCACGTTTCAGGTTCGCTTCCGTGCGCTCAAACTGGGCCAGAAGTTTCTCGTCCGGAACGTCGTGACCGCCCTGGCTCACCCGCATGGCGACTCGTTTTATGGATTCTTCCGGGCTATTGATCCGGATGAAGATGAGAACGACGGTGTAGCCAAGTGTTGCATACGTTCCGAGCTGGGCAACTTTCTCGCCGACAGGGTCTGAAAGGACAGTCTCAAAAATGAAGCTCTCACGTTGTGCAATCAGTTCACTGCGTATCGACGAGGCGAAGTCTGCTGCCTCGTAAGCGCTGAGACTGAAGGCTGACGCCAGCATATCTGCATTAATAAACCTCAATCCAGAATCCGCCAGAAAGCTCTCATAGAAAGTCGATTTGCCAGCGCCGTTCGAGCCAGCCAAAGCAATGACGATAGGACGGTTGTCGAGAAACTCGAACGGGAGTTTCAATGGTCCACCTCGACTGTTTTAAACTCACGGCCAACGAAGTGGCCGACTGTTTCTGTACCATCTTCGGCGATGCGGGACACAAGGTCAGGTCGTCCAGGTACAGGTTTGTATTGTGGATACGGACGATTGTTCAAAGTGGTTTCAAGACGTTTTCGACCATTGGCAGTTTCGACTTCTGACAAAAGTTCCGACAGCAACCGATCCCCTCCAGCCATCAGCAAAGAAAGAGCTCGATCGCCACGAAGCAGCGGTTCAATGGATTTTCCCAGACCTGCCCAGAACTCAATCTGCCCGGCAATACTGCGTTGCGTGAACGGAACAACGGCTCGTGCGTCGTTGACGAGTTCGTCCGAAAGCTTCACTGGCTGCCCCATATTGACCTCCTTTGTGCACATGGTAGCATTTTGCTACCCGGGAGTCTAAGTCTTGTCTGTTGTTTCGTGGGCGACGAGGCATTTTTGGGCTCAATAAGCCACGATGCGGGAAGCGTTACCCGGTACCTGATTCGCAACAGAGGCACGGGTCGCCGCAGAGCAGCGCATCAGAGGTTTGCCGATAGCTGGAACCGAGGAATCTATGGATTCCGGGCGCCCTCCAGGTTGATGCGAGACCCCTCTGAGCCTGTGTCAGAGGTGAATAGGTCTGGAAACTGGAACGAGAAAAACAGATTGTTCTTTTTGCGCATCAGAACGGATCGCGCAGCGATCCGTTCAAGGAATTCACTGCCGGGTACTAAACGCGGTGCTGGCGTGGACGGGCAGGAATGCCCATGCTACGGTTGGGTTGACAGCGGCATCGATTGCGGGAAGTATTCATGGTATGTTTGGTTTCCTTTCTCCATCGCAACCCCCACGTGCCTGGCGACAGAGTTACGCCCGCGTTTGCCAATACCAGCGAAATCTGTTTGGGATTTCATCGCTTCCATTCATGGGTTATGAACCTGCGTTTCTCTACCAGGTGATTTCAGATTTCGAAATGATCGATCGGTTGCCGGATAATTCGGTGACATGTTGTCGGCTTCGGAAGCTGCAGAGTAGTCTGCAATCGGATCGGGCTCACGGTGAATTCGCGGCGATGTTTGGGTTGTTTCTTGCGGGGGTAAAACTTCGGGACGATCTAATTGATTCCAATCGCTGGTTCAATCATCTTTTGTGGTGGAAGTTCCGACGACAGGTCAGGCTCGCAGAACAGCTTCTGGATGCAGGCTCACCGGGCTTGGTGAGCCGGGTTGTTTCCTGCATTGATCGTTATGCAGTCTTTGAAAACCAGATTCCGGCCCCTCCTCTAATCCAGTTGGTCGTTCCGGCAGGTGATGGTTTTTTTGAGGTCTTCAGTGCAGCAGCGAGGTTAACTGCTGGCACAACCACTGAACCAACGCGTGATGATTCCTGTAACACCATCGCTGCCATTGGCCGCCATGTTGGACAGGCCATCATTGCATGGGACTGCGCTGTAGACTTTGAAGACGACTGCCTGCAAAAACAGTTTACACCTTTGAACTCGCACAGCGATGTTCAATCAGCATTCGACATGTGCCAGCGGGAATTAGCGATCGCTGCAAAGCTCTGTCCGGATGGCTCCCCCAGTCGGCAAGTGATCAACAGCGTTCTGCATAAGGTCGCAGCACGGCAAAGGAGGCCGGCGGGAGCATCCTGTGTATCCGTGCTGGAACGGTGGGGGATGCTGCGCCAGCGAGGTCATACATACGCTCGCTGCGAGCCTATATGCTCTATATGCTGTTGTGAAGTTGCTGAAATTGTGACATGTTGTCTATCCAGCGCTGAACCGGGTTGTTGCGGAAACAGGTATGACTCTGGCAGTACTGGTAAGACGAATGTCAGCAGCACTGATGATTCAGCCGTGAAGTAACCCGGTGACGACAAACCATAGAAAACATCAGCACTTTCAGTTTCTCAGCAACTGTTTGATATGAGCTGCCAGGTTGACGGGACACCGAGGGTCCAGATCGATCCTTGGATAGACACTCACAAGCACATCGGAAATATTATTGCAGAGACCCACGAGCAGAAACGGCTCTTTCCCACCGGTTTTGGTGACATATTGAAGATCACTTTTAATGCGACTGACGTGCCCGTCACGCTGCGCCCCTCGTCGAATTTGGTCTGCTTCGATGGCTTTGGACAAAGGATCGGTCTGTGTGCCCGTATATCGCTCGCCGGGCTTTACCAGTTTCCAGATCGCCTTGGCTTCCGCAGGAGCTGGATTCGCAGGGTTGATTGCAGCGCAGAAGTATCCTAGTTGCACGAGTTCAACATCAATTTGATCGTTCGGCGAGGCAATTCCGACGTTTTTGGAAATATTGAAGAACACCTGACAGCGTCCGGGTGCCTGTGCAATCAACACATCAAGCATGCTTTATTCTCCTGAAAACGAAAGTCCAGAACATTGGTCCGACTCCAGTCCGATTCGACTGGGATCGCTTTTCTTGAGGGCGTCTGGACCTATAACTGCGCGGAGTTATCGCGATGCGGCAGAGAAAGTTGGAGAAAACCGAATTTCTTCTAAAACTATGGCGCGGGTATCCCCGAATGCTGCAGTGCAGCAACGAAGTCCGGACGACTTCTCAGGCAGTTGAAGTCTTCGCATGTGGAAACATAGTCCCGAGCACTGGCATTCGTCGCAAGGTATTGCTTCACCAGATCGACTGCTCGCTCAGCAAATGGCTCACCCGGGGCTGGTTCGGATTCCGTCGGAGCAGTCAACCCATGCATTCGTGCAGCAATCGCGAACGTCTGAGCGGCACCAGAGATGACACGTCTGTCGATGTTCCCGTCTGCAGATTCCTGGGACAGAATTGTTTCGGCTCGTTGCGATGCCTGAAGATAGTCACCGGAGAGTGCTTCGGTTCGAGTGCGTTTCATCGCGGTCACGCCTGCAAATGCGTCACTGGTGAACTGCATGGAGAGATCCCACTCTGTGAGTGCCTCCTGATAACGTTCCAGTTCAGTGAGTAACTCGGCTCGTGCAACTGCCGCAAAATAACGGGATTCTCGAGCACCTGCGTTCTGTGGGTTGTCATTCAGGATGAGGCTGAGTGCTGAAATGGCTCGTTCATTCGCGACCAAAGCCTCCTTAAATTGCCCCTGTCGCTGCAGCACGTCAGCCTGAGTCTGGCAAGTGTTGACCAGAGCCATGACTCGGACAACATCAGACGAGTCTCTCGCGACGATTCCGGAAAGCACCGCTTCGGAGCGTTCGAGGACCTTTAGAATCTCTGGATCCGCGGCATCCTGAACGATCAGAAACCCCGAGTACTGACGAAGTCCAAGACCAAATTCAAGCTGTATTGCCAGGTCATAATCAAAGTCTTCGGCAAGCTTCTCAAGTATCTCATTTGCGGTTCTCTGTGTTTCAATGGCGGTCGAAAGTTGTTTCGACATATAAAGCCACTTCGCGGTGTGTCTCAGCAGGACGGCATAGCTGAAATCCAAATCCGGACGATTTGAAGTTTGCTGCCGCAGACCAAGATAGACGGCCGCAGCTTCCATAAATGGAGTCTCTGCCTGCCTCCAGACTCGCAGATTTGCGGTTCGCATTGTGGCGAGACCGGTCCATTGATCTGCGAGTTCAATCGATATCTCCAGGTCATCCGGGTGTTCTTTAGCAAGCTCCTGCAGCAGTTGAATGGATTCATCAAAGTGCGATTCTGAGAGCTCAAATTCTCTGAGTTCGAAGCATAGTCTCCCAAGCATCGATAACGACCGTGATTTCTTAAACTGCGCGGCTTCACGAAGTGATTTGTCATCACAGTCACGGATGATTCCATTTGCAACCTCGATGGAATCCTCAAGTTTAGTCTTTGATGACTCGATCCTGTTCATCCTGGAATAGGTTGCTCCAAGTTCCTGGTAGCAACCGATCAGCTCAAGCTCAATCTCGTAAGCGTTTGTTGTTTGCTCCGAGGGTTTGTCCCTGAGCAACCCCAGCAGCAGGTTCTGAGATTCAAGAAGATGCGCTTCGGATTCCGCCAGTGTGTTATCGGTGCTTCCGAGCTTTCCCAGTCGAAGCTGAACGCCGGCCAGCTGCAGTTTTGCGTCCGGGGAAGCTGATGGGTCATTGCCTAGCTGAGTGTTGAGGGAGGCGGCGGATTCCCGAAGCAGATCCCTGAGTTGCTTGAACTCGGGACTATACAGCCTGCGTTCCTGAGTCACCGTTTGGCAGAATCGATCGACCGTATTCAGGAGCATTCGCAGATTCGTTCGGGCGAGTTCCGAACTCACTCGGGATTGCTCCTCAAGACGTTTAGCCGCTTTAGAGGACGACCGATTTTCAATGACCGCATAAGTACCGACAGTCAGGCACAACACCGAGACAATACTCAGAACCGTGAGGGCTCGATTCTGTTCGCACCAGCGAAGAATGCTCCAGACTTTGCCAATACGCTTTGCAGTAATCGGCCGTTGCTCAAGAAAACTTTTCAGATCTGTTGCGAGCAAAGCTGCGGATGCGTATCGATCCTTAGCTCGTTTTTGAGTACACGTGCTGCAGATCGTGGCAAGTTCGGATGGCACAGCCGCTGTCAGTTCGGGCGCATTCCCGTTGAGGATCTCAGCGATTAGGCGTCCCCGATCCATGTGCGTGAATGCAGGTCGTCCTTCAAGTAGCTCGTAGAGCGTCAGTCCGAGGCTGTAGATGTCGCTCTGGGCACTCGACTGACCGCTGAATCCTTCCGGGGCGAGATACCGAACGGTGCCAACGATGTCGCCGTCGGCCGTCAAGCTCTCCGCTCCAATATGCCACGCGAGACCAAAGTCCGTGATCCACGCTTTTCCCTGAGGGTCAACAATGATATTGGATGGTTTGATGTCACGATGCAGGACCCCTCGATCATGTGCGTAGGCAAGCGCCTCCGCGACCTGAAGGATGGCCATGACAGAAGCCGTCAACTCAGGCTCCGTTACGCTATTCTGCCTGTTAGCCGTTACGCTATTCTGCCTGTTAGACTGTTCGTTCGATCCGAATTGCTGCTGAGAACCTGTGTCGGCTGATGTGATTAAGGAGTGGCCGTAAGCATCGAGGGTTTCGATTCTGGTGATTTGTTCGCCCGCCGATATACGGGCACCTTTGATCATTTGATCAAGCGTATTTCCTTCGATCAGTTGCATCGAATAGTAGGCGAGTCCTTCTGCTTCTCCAAAATCGAAGACCGGCACAATGTTCGGATGCTGCAATCCCGCTGCCGTGCTTGCCTCGCGGCAGAATCTTGATGTTTGGACGCGATTGGTCGATCCAACACGAATTACCTTCAACGCAACTCGGCGGTTCAGCTGCTTCTGGACAGCCTCGTAGACAATTCCCATGCCTCCCCGACCAATCTCGCGGATCATGTGATATCCGGGAATGGATGGGAGTGGTTCTCTGGAATCCGTTTTTCGGAGCGGGGGGCGTTCGAGTAACAGAATTGCTGGCAGAAGGAGCTGAATCTCGTCCGCCAGATCCGGATCGGTTCGACAGTATTCTGCAGTGTCGACGACTTCTCCTGACCGAATGCGTCTCACGGCATCATCCAGGATTGCATCGATTCGATCCACTTCATTCTCTTGCGGCATAATCTCACTCTTGCGGCATCGTCGCAGATCTTTGATTTATTCAGGAACCCAATCAGGTCCGGAACCCGTTCAGGACGTTCCCCAGTTTTCTGAGCGAACGTCTGTATCGTGACGAGACCGCGTCATAGGACATTTCGAGGATCGCAGCGATCTCGGCGAATTCCAGTTGTTCAAAGTGACGCAGCACAAGAATTTCGCGATCGACGGAATCCATTTGTTCAACAGAAACAGCGAGCTGCTGAAGTTCCTCGTTCCGAACGGCTTTTGCACTCGGACTACTCTCAGTCCCCAACAGGCTTTCAACCACAGAATCTGTTTCAACCGACATCGCTCGAATCATGTCCAGCGGAGATTCAACCGCAGCACTGCGAGCTTTGACACTCAGGTGTTTCCGGTGCGCAATAAGGAGTTGCTGCAGTGTAAGAAATCTTAGCCATAAATACGGAGGCATACCTCCTTCCCGGCGGTAGTCCGGAAACCGTCGAACCGCATCAGTAAATGCTTCCTGAATGACATCCGATGGATCAATTCTCGCGCGAATTCGACGATCAATGCGCAGTTCAATCAAAGACCGCAACCTTGGCCGAAACCTCTCGAACATTTCTTCGAGGCCTGGCTGTGGCTGCATGTCGTTGCCATTGTCGTTTCGTGGAGGACCGTTCATCCTTCCAATTCTAACTGCGCTCACGCCGGCTTTCCGGCAGGTCTTTTCGGAAAATTCTTGAAATCGTTTGATCAGGCACGTGTGCTCCATCCCTGCGGACCGGTGCTGCGTCTGCCGGGGTCGCTATGTGCCAGCCTTCCGGGTCTGAATCGTCGGCAGGGTTGGTAGTTTAACCACGAAAGACACGAACCACACGAAAGAATCGCAGAAGTACCCGATTATGTTTTTTCATGTGGTTCGTGTATTTTGTGGTTACCATTCCCGCTGGTTATGCAATTTACAACAGGCTGAGCCATGAATCGTCGCAGGGCAGTACCTGCAGCGATTCGTGACCATTTGCGTTCCTGTGCGGAACAGGATTTCTTTCAGTTCAGATGAACTTCAAACATGAAACTGTTGGAGTTTCTTGTTTTCGTGAATCGAATCTGTTGGACTCTCTGAATCTGCTGGCAGAATGTCAATAAGGTTGAGGTGTGCATGTCACAGACGAATATCTCGTTGATTTGCGCGGTTCTGGCCTGTGCCGGATGCGACTATCGGGACGGAAGTGTAACTTCGACGATGCTTGCGAATGAGTTAATGAGTGTGTGTCTTACAAGCCAAACGCTGGTTGCCGAAGTAAGTCCACTCAACAGCGACAACACACCCGTGATTTCAAACGCCTTTCAGAAGGCGTTTGCAGAACAACACTGGGAACGCTTTAGAACGACTACAGATGATTCGCGAGTCCGGTGTGAGATGTATCACGGACCTGTTTTTGAGGCGGAAGTCTTCATGATCCCGCTCGATGAGGAATCGGGGTTGATCCTGATCGATGGACGAAGCCATGACGGAAGCATTCGAGGGTTCGTAGATGCGGCGTGGCGAACTAAGAACTCAAGGATTGTGATCACTGGTGTCACGTTTGTGAACCTCCCTCGGGTGCAAACATGATGTGAAGACGGGGGCGAAATGTGACCACCGACAACACATTTGTGTCACAACAGGCAGAGGACTCGGAGAAAACCTGACCGTTTGCAGAAGATAGCCCTTCGTCACGCGAAATGTCGGCAGATGGCGTCGTTTTGGCACGGTGTTTCGTTCGATCGTCGTTGATTGCTTGAAAGCTGGGTGTGTGGGGCTTTTGCTTGTGGGGGCTTTGGATCACGGAGTGATCCACGACTATGTGGGGTATTGACGTTGCTGTTTGGTTCAGGTACGGTTGCAGTTCTGGTGAACACGACTATCCCTTGTGGTACCATAGAAAATGGGTGGGCGCCGTGGCTGAGGTTCTCAAATGCTTGAAGCGGTTTCGGCGGCTTGGCTGCAGGGTAATGTCATTTGTGGCGTTGCTGGGGAGCCTGTTTTCTGGTTCGGTGGCCGGCAGCGAGGCGATTCAGCGGCTTTCCGCGGAACCCGGTTCGATTTCCCTGAATGGGACGAATCGCAGTCAGCAGCTGCTCATTACAGGTTTTGACGCTCTTGATCGTCCGATCGATGTGACCCATCGAGCAACCATCGAATCCGCTGACAGTGAGATTGCTCGCGTTGAAGGAACCGTTGTTCGCGGGCTGAGTGACGGTGAAACACAACTGACGGTCAGCTGCGACGGAGTAACGATCCCGATTCCTGTCAGTGTGAGAAGTATTGCCGGTTATCCTCCGGTCGATTTTGCAAATGACGTTGTACCGCTGTTGTCAAAACTTGGCTGCAACAGCGGTGGCTGTCATGGAAAGTCGGCACATGCCAGCGGATTGAAATTGTCTGTGTTTGGATTCGATCCGACTGCAGATTATGACGTTTTGGTGAAAGACGGACGTGGGCGACGCATCTTTCCTGGCAGCCCGGAGTTCAGTTTGTTTATCCGAAAGGCCGCCGGCTTGATGCCACATGGTGGTGGACGGCGGCTTGTGCCGGATTCACCTGATTACGATCTGATGCTTGCGTGGATCCGTCAGGGAACGCCCCCTGCCCAGCCGCATGCTCCAGTGTTGGTCCGGTTGAGTGTCAGTCCTGCGGAGCGGGTGCTGAGACAGAACACGACTCAACAGATTCTTGCAACGGCCCACTATTCAGACGGCAGTCAGCGCGATGTCACATCGGCTGCTGGATATGCATCAAATGCTCCGGCGGTGGCGGATGTGGATCGTTCAGGTCTTGTACGGACGTCAACGATACCTGGTGAAGCTGCGATCGCAGTTCACTACATGGGACAAGTCGCCAGTGTTCAGCTGCAGTTGCCACGGACCAGTGATTACGAGCCGTTTGAGTTTCCCGCGAAGAATGAGATTGATGATCTGGTTCGCGTCAAACTTGAGAAGATGCAACTCGTTCCATCAGCGCTTTGCGATGACCCCACATTTTTGCGTCGTGTGTGGCTGGATACGATTGGCACACTGCCGACATCGGATGAAGTCCGCGAGTTTCTGGCCGATCCGCGAAGTGATAAGCGGAGTCTATGGATCGACCAGGCTTTAGATCGGGCTGAGTATGCTGACTATTGGGCATTGACCTGGGCCGACATATTGCTGGTGGATCGTCAGAAACTCGGTGAACGCGGAGCCTATGAATTTCATCAATGGCTGCGGCAGCAGTTTGCGACAAACCGTGGATATGACCAGTGGGTTTCGGAACTGATTACAGCCACTGGAAATTCGGGAACGAATGGGCCGGTGAATCTCTTTCGGGCGGCCGAGACACCTGAAGACCTTGCGAAGACGATGAGTCAGGCATTTCTGGGCGTGCGAATGGAGTGTGCTCAGTGCCACCATCATCCGTTTGAGAAATGGTCTCAGGACGACTTCTATGGATTCGCCGGATACTTCAATGGGCTTGAGCGAAAACCGATCGCGACAAACCGTGTATTTGTGTATCACACAGGCCTGAAGGAGGCTCGGATTCCCCTGTCGAACAGAATCGTTCCTGTGCGGCCGCTGGACGGCCCAACCGTCACAGCCGTCGATGCAGATCCTCGGCGAGAACTTGCTCAATGGATGGTGTCTAAAGAGAACCCATGGTTTGCACGACTGGCGGCCAACCGAATCTGGAAACACTATTTGGGGCGAGGCCTGGTGGAAGCGGAGGACGATCTGCGGAGCACCAATCCGGCGACCAATGAGGAGCTTCTGAAACTGCTGACGACTCGGTTGGTGACAGACAACTTCGACATGAAGTCATTGATGCGATTCATTATGAACTCGCGGACGTATCAACTGTCCAGCGAAACCAACGACAGTAACAGGGACGACGAACAGAATTTTTCACATCACTATGTGAGGCGAATGTCGGCAGAAGTTCTGCTCGACGCAATCAGTCAGGTGACTGGTGAACCGGAACCATTTCCTGGCCGTCCCCGTGGAACGAGAGCGATTGAGCTTTGGGACAATCGACTTCCGTCTTACTTTCTGGAGATCTTTGGAAGACCTGAACGGACGAGTCCATGTGAGTGTGGTCGCACCAGTGAGCCCACCATGTCGCAGGCGCTGCATTTGATGAATGCCCCGGAAGTGGAATCGCGGCTGGCAAGTCCTGGCGGACGAATTGCCGCGTTAGTGAAGTCCGGAGCGACGACAGCCGTAATCATTGATGAACTCAGTCTGGTGGCTCTGGGAAGAATGCCCAGTCCATCCGAGCAGGAGCTTGGACGGGAATTGTTTGCACAGGCCCCGCCCCGTCAGGCAGCGGAAGACTTTCTCTGGACTCTTTTGAATTCGTATGACTTTCTGTTTATCCGGTGAGGTGATTCATGCAGAGGCGCTACTGTGACGGCATCGAACGCCGCGGATTTCTGAAAATGGGATCCGTGGCTGGACTCAGCATGGCTCAACTGCTGCGACTTCAGCAGACTCATGGGATTGACGCCACTGCCTCCAAAAACGATGTCAGCTGCATCTTCATCTTCATCATCGGTGGTATGGCCCATCAGGACATGTGGGATGTTAAGCCGGAGGCACCTGCGGAGATCCGCGGTGACTTCCATCCGATCGAGACACGTGTTCCGGGGATTCAGGTTTCAAATCTCCTGCCTCGAATCGCGGGCGTGACGGATAAACTGGCAATCCTGAGAAGCATGACGCATGGTGATCCGGATCACACCGCCGGGTATCATGTGATGATGACGGGGCAACATCCCGGAGTCGGTGGAAACTTCAATCGAAATGTGCTGAACAACAACATGCACCCTTCGTTTGGTTCTATGGTCGCAAAGATGGGAAGCAGTTCGGGCAGGCTGCCACCCTATATTTCTGTTCCAAACTTTCTCAATAGCGGTGGCCCTTCATTTCTTGGTCCGAGCTATGCGCCATTTGTGATTGAAGCGGACCCGGCCTCCCCTGAATTTTCGGTACGGGACATTGTTCTTGCTGAAGGCGTGACCAACGATCGAAGTCTCCGCCGGCAGTCGGCCCTGAGAGCCATCAATCATCTTGAACGAAGCGTTGAACAGTTCAGTAAGCAGGAACGTGCGCTGGACACGTACTACGAAAAAGCTTATCAGCTGATGACGAGTAACGAAGCAAAGCAGGCATTTGAGATTGAACGTGAAACTCCGGCGACCCGGGATGCTTATGGCATGACAAGTCTTGGTCAGTGCTGCCTGCTGGCGCGTCGACTTGTGGAATCCGGCTGTCGCTTTGTCAGCATTGAAAATGGACACTGGGATACTCATCGTAAAAACTCAGAGAGTCTGAGAGACCTTCTGGTTCCACCACTCGATCAGGGTGTTTCAGCACTGTTGAATGATCTTGAGGAACGAGGTCGGCTGGATTCTACATTAGTGGTACTGACGACAGAGTTTGGCCGAACTCCGCGGATTAACGACATGGCGGGACGTGATCATTGGCCGCAGGCGTTTTCGATTGTTATGGCGGGTGGAGGCCTGAAGCGTGGATTGACAATCGGGGCAACGGATAAGCAGGCTGCCAGTGTGATCGATCGGCCAATAACTCCCTCGGACATGGCTGCGACGTTGCTTAAAGCTCTTGGCATCGATCCCGATGTCACTCTGCACACTCCGATTGGCCGGCCAGTTCAGTTGGCTGGTGGAGGCCGTCCGGTTCACGAATTGTTTGCATAACGCGAATTGAGCTCGAGCCTGGATCAATGCCATGACAACTCCGAAACGAGTTCGCCAACTGCTGATGACCGGCGTATGCCTGCTGTTGTTTTTGTTTGAAGAACCATTGGCAGCTCAACAGGTTCCAACGGGACCTTCGAGCACCCATATTTTCCCCGCGGGAGGTCGCCGAGGTTCGATTGTCGATGTGCGTGTGGGAGGTGAGTGTATTCCTCCGGAAACACGATTTCGAATCTTTGGTGAAGGAGTCTCCGCGAACGCCGTACTCGGAGATCGAGCAACTGGCAACTACGCTCCGTCGCCCCGACGTAAACCGAGCGAGCAGCCGGTGACGCATCCAACGGAGTGGCATTCGCAAATCGCAATTTCTGAGGACGCTCAGCTGGGCCCGGCGATCTGGCGGCTGAGTTGTGCCAGTGGAGGCACCGGTGGGCGGCCTTTTATTATTGGTGATCTTCCGGAGTACATTGAGAACGAACCGAATTCCCTGATCGATGAAGCTGAAGCCGTATCACTGCCCGTGACCATTAACGGGCAGATTGCCGGCGAAAACGATATCGACTACTTCAGCTTCTCTGCCAATTCTGGTGATGTTGTCACAATTGATGTGGTGGCCGGAAGACTCGGGTCGGCGCTGGACCCCGTTGTGGAATTGCGAGACGATCTGGGTCAGCGAGTATTGGCGCAGCAGATCCGCGTCGGTGCCGATCCTGTATTGGCTTTTCGCGCGAAACGAGACGGTCAGCATCACCTGCTCATATCCGGCGTCACGTACAAAGGCGGTCCCTCGTATGTTTATCGGGTCACAATATCCAACAAGCCGTTTGCTCGAGCGGCGATCCCAGCCATTGGTCGCACGGGTGCCACGGAGCGAGTCGACTTTCTGACGATCGATGGATCTTCTGCTGAAAGTCGTAACGGATTTGCGATCGTGGCAGCCGATGTCCTGTTCCCGCAAAACAAGGGTTCGTTTGTGCCGAACAACATAGAGATCGCGAATGCGGTCGTTCTCAACGCTGCCGACGAGCCTTCTGTTCGTGAAGCAGCGCAGAATGACCAGCGAGAGTCTGCGATGGATGTTTTGTGGCCAGCGACTGTTCATGGTCAGCTCGAGTCGGCAGATGACGAAGACTGGTATCGCATCTCCTGCTCATCACCGGTTGCCTTGACGATCGAGTGTCTCGCCCGCCCGGGTGAATCGTCTGCAATGCCGATTGTGGGGCTGATTGATGGCAATGGCGGGGTTGTGAACCTCGCAAGTGCAATTCAGGCCGTCGAAGGTGTGTCCAGAATCTACTGGCAGTCACCTGGTGCCGGAGACTGGTGGATACGCGTGCGGGATCTGCAGCAAGGGATCACGGGAGGTCCGGACTTCACGTATCAGTTGAGTGTCCGCGAAGCTGTTCCGGATTTTGCGCTGAGATGTAAGTCTGATGTTGTGAATATTCTTCAGGGAACGAAGTCTGAGATCGAGATCCTGGTGGACGCAAAGTCCGGGTTTTCTTCGCCGGTAGAGCTGCACGTCGACGGCCTGCCGGAAGGCGTCAGCCTTGAAGGACAGCAAGTTGCCGCGGGACAGACGACAGCGAAACTGATTTTCAGTGCTGCTGACAACGCGAAGTCCGGCGATGTCACAATCAGAGTGCGTGGCACTGCTGATGTGGGATCTGGACGACTTGAACGCGTTATGCGTGCTGGACATCTTGGTCGCGACGCGGATGGGGTAGGCGTTTCGGACGCGAACGTCGATCATCTGCAGCTAACGGTTGTTCACAAGCCTGTGTTTCGTCTATTCTGCAACGAAGCGTATCAATACGCACATCGTGGAACACTGTATCCATATCTGATGGAAGTGGAGCGTTTGGGGGGATTCGATCAGCCCATCGAACTGCAGGTGGCCGATCGCCAGATTAAAGACCTGGACGGCATTGAAATCCCGGAAATGACGGTTGCACCGGAACAGTCAAAGTTCATGCTCCCGTTGTGTCTTCCGGAGACCATGCACATCAATGTCCAGGCTCATTCGAATGTTTATGCTCAGGGGCATGTCAAGTTCGTCGATCAGCATGGGCAGGCGCAGACGATGCTGGTCATTTCGACGATGCGATGCATGATTCGAACTCTGCCGACGGTCGTTAAGCTCAGGACGTCGGTTGCATCGCTGAATGCGATACCTGGCAGTACTGTCTCGTGCCCGCTGGTACTGGATCGCACACCAAACTTTTCAGGCGCGATGGAAGTTCAGTTGGTTGATCCGCCTCAGGGTATTTCCGCGTTGCCCGTGACGATTCCGGAGAATGAGTCGACGGGGACACTGTTGATCGAAGTGGATTCTGCGGTTGCGTTGAGTGAGATCGGTCCACTCAAGATTCGAGCAGTGGGTGAGATGTATGCGTCGGTACGGGTGATCAGTGAAGCCACCATTTCCATCAACCGTTCGCCATCAGATGCTCTTGATGAAGAATCTCAATGAAATGTGCAGAGATCGTTCCGAAAATCAGCGTGTCGGAGGACTGAGATTCAACGTCCGCCAATTCTCGTTCAATCACCGAGCGTCTGACCTGGGTTCGCTGAGTCCGCCGCGATGAGACTGAGAGGACTCCTGACGATGGAGAGGACCTTATGAAGGCCATTCGCATTTGGTCGTTTTTTCTGGCGTGCTTCTGTATCAGTATGTGGTGCTTCGATATCGATGACACCGCGGCAGGATTCCGGCAGCCGAAAGCTCAGCAGGCTGAAACCGAGCCAAAGCCCCTCGAATCGACTCATGGTCCGACAGTCTTTGCAGCAGTAACATCGAGAGTCTGGACAAACCGAGCACCGGAAGCGGGACGTCCGTTCGGGCTTTGTCCGGTTGGCGAAGGTGATTCTGAATATCGATACCTTGCGAGCGGCGAGTACGAGCATCGATGGTTGCCACTTACGAAAGGTGAACCCGTCATCAAAGCATCGGGACGATGGAACCTGCAGCGGCGGTTTGATAAGCACTGGGTGGTGTGCCTTGACACCGGTGAACGTCACACGGTGACTCTTCTGAACAACGGTGCGATCGATCTGGATGGACGAAAGTACCCGGCAAGGGTCTTGCAGGCTCCGCTGGATCCGAACGCCTGGGAGAAGATGCAGGCAATCCGGCTGCAGGAAAGCGTACTGCAGAGAAATACGATTCTCACATCCCGTGTTTGGCATCGAGCGAATGACGTCAATCTCGACAGATTTCCGACCACAATCGAATTTCGTGCGGACTATTCGTACCGTGCTGTTTCCGGATCGCAGCGGAAGTATCCGACTGGCAGCTGGTACGCGACTGAAAAATCAGCTTTGGCAGTTGGACCGCGAGATCCACAAGGTGAAGGTGACTACCTGAAGGACTACGGAGCGTTTCTGCGGATTGACATCGAAAGTGATAACCGCATCATCATTGAGAACACTCCTTATGTCTCGAAGGAAGATATTGGGAAACGGGGGATGATTCGTCATTTCGGGGGATATGGGGATCCAATTCGCCTCGAGTTGACATATGAGATGCCAATTCGTCGAGGTATACCGTGTCGATTCGATCTCCATTGTGTCAGTGCGCCGGATATGACACTGCAGAGATTTTCGATCACGAAGGAGTATTGCCATGAACCGCGGAATCCGGATGGCACCATGGCACAAATGGAGGAGACGGCGGCATTCGATCTGAAGAATTCGTTCGTGAACGAAGGCGAGTCAAAATCCTTCTCGTTTGATGTGACATTTCCGGAATCAGGCGATCACACGTTCTACCTGAATGCATTCATCAAGGGTGCGACACAGAATTGGGATGAACGCGAGGCCGTCATGTTTCACATTCTGGAATGAGCAACCTGGTACGGTGATCATTGTTGTGGCCTTCCGTCCTTTGTTAGACTTCGGGCCTCCGAAAACCGGGGCTACCTGGACTGAGGCTACCGAAACTGCCCCGGTAGGTTCGACGACCATCAGATGTTTAGAAGTCAAGAGGAATCGAGATGAATCGCAGTCAGATCTCCCGGCGCCATGTTCTTTTTTCGACTCTGGCATTTGCCGGGGCCTCAATACTGCGATCTCGCGACGGACGAGCGGTCGAGTTTCGGCAGACAAATGACCGGCCTCGAATCGCTGCGGTCGGGACGGGAAGTCGCTGGTGTCAGAAGGCAACCGGGATCGACGGACCGTGGGGTTCGGCTCCTGATGTTCGACAGTTCGGTGATTATGTTGCAGTTTGCGATGCTGACAGCAGTCGTCGTCAGCGTGCCGCGGAGCTGGTGAAAGAATGGACGGCAGCAGATCCCGCTGTTTACGCGGACTACAAAGCGATACTCGATGATCCGAAGATTGATATCGTCCACATTTCAACACCCGATCACTGGCATGCTCGAATCGCCATCGAGTCGATGCTTGCCGGTAAAGACGTGTATTGCGAAAAGCCAATGACTCTGACGATTCCAGAGGGACGTGAAATCTGTCAGGTCTGCGAAAAGACGGGCAGAGTTGTTCAGATTGGGACTCAGCAGAGAAGCGAAGTGCAGTTCATCACCGCGGTCGCTTTGATTCAGAATGGACGATTGGGAAAGATTCGAAAAGCAACATGCAGCATCGGAGGCGCCCCGACGAGTCCCGAGATTCCTGTTGCTGCGCCACCGCAGGAACTTGACTGGAATATGTGGCAGGGGCCGGTTGCAGAGACGGAGTTTCGCTATCTGGCAGGCAATAATGGAGAAACTCAGAGCTGGTCTCGCTGCCACTATGAATTTCGCTGGTGGTACGAATATTCAGGCGGCAAGCTGACCGACTGGGGCGCTCATCATGTCGATATTGCAACATGGGGAATGGGACTGACGAATACCGGGCCAAAGAAGGTGATACCGCAGCATGTGAAACATCCTGTTGAATTTCGGGATGGTTACCCGGTCGATCGAACGCGATATAACACAGCGACGGAGTTCCTGATTCGCGCGGTCTTTGAAGACGATCTGGAGATTGAGATTCGCCATGATGGTGACAATGGAATTTTGTTCGAGGGAACAGAGGGACGAATTTTTGTGAACCGCGGCAGAATCAGCGGAAAGCCCTATGAAGACTTAAAGACGAATCCGCTGCCTGCAGGTGCGTTGGAAGCTGCATACAAGAATCGGCCGCTGGTTGATCACTTTCGCAACTTCTTTGAAGCCGCACGTGATCGCAAAGAACCGATTTCAGATGTCTTTAGTCATCACCGAGCACTCTCAACCTGTCATCTGGCCGGGATCGCTGCTCGACTGAATCGTTCCATCGAATGGGATCCTGTGAACGAAAAAATTCACAATGACCCACAGGCAGAAGCCTTGTTGGCTCGAGAAGTCCGAAAAGGTTTCGAAACTGACCGAGGAAGTTTGTAGGCCTGACACCTGTAATCGAACAGCCTGGCCTCGAAGCCAAGAAATCCAAACTAGCGCATTGAATGAAGTCGTGCAGTGCAGTCGAACAGTGGAGCGGGCAAAAGATGAATCATCGAATCATGATAGAGTGTGGGCGAACGAGGTTTCACTTTCGGGTTTTCGGGGTGCTCCTGAGTTTGTTTTTTGCCGTTTCGGGCTTAGCAGCCAGAGCAGCGGGTCCGTTAGAGCCGGTTTCGATGGTTCAGCCGCCGCCTGGCGTGAAGTTAGAATCGGACCTCCTGTATGTCCCGGAAGGAGATGATGCACAGCGACTGGATTTGTATTTTCCGGAAGCGAAGCCAGAGTCGCCGCTGCCATTAATCGTCCATATTCATGGTGGAGGCTGGATGGGCGGAAGCAAAGCGCCCTGCCCGGTTGCTGCGATGGTGCTTCGGGGCTACGTCGTCGCGAGTATTGAATATCGATTCAGCCAAAAGGCCGTGTTTCCTGCTCAGATTCAGGACTGTCAGGCATCCATTCGCTGGCTTCGGGCGAATGCGGAGAAGTACAACATCGACATCAACAAGGTTGGAGTGGTTGGCGGTTCAGCGGGTGGGCATCTTTCGGCGCTGGTTGGAACTGCGGGTGGCAAGAAAGTGTTTCCAGTGATTGGCGGAAACGAAGAACAGTCTGATCGAGTACAGTGCGTTTGCGACATCTTTGGGCCAGCCAATTTTGCAACTGTTATGCAGCAGGCGGCAGATGATAAGAACGTCAGGAACATCTTCCAGTTCAATTCGCCGAGCGATCCATATTCCCTGCTGATCGGTGTCAGTTTGAATTCCGATCGAGCGAAGACCGAAGCCGTTAGTCCGATTACGTTTGTCAGTAAGGATAGTCCCCCGACACTCATTCTGCATGGGACACATGACGCGCTGGTGCCTTATGCTCAGAGTGTGGAGTTCGCGGATGCCCTAAAAGCAAACGGTGTTCCTGTCTGGCTGCAGACAATACCGGGAGCGGGGCACGGTGGTGCTGGTTTTGGAAATCCAGCGATCGTCGCACTCATGCAGAATTTTTTCGACAAACATCTGAAGGGCAGCGACGTCGCAGTTGAGCTCGTTCCGGAGGCAGATGTTGCGGTTGATCCACCGAAGGCCGGCAAATAGCCATCATTGCTCATTGAACGAAGAGTGGGGAGTCCGTCATTCAAAAGTCACCCCTGTTGCCAGCTGATGTGTTTCGTCAGGATAAAGCAGATCGAGCCGACGCGGTCATCGTTGTCGGAGCTCCGGACTCCGATCATTTGCGACATCGAATCTCCGCCGGAGTTGCATTGATCAAAGCGGGGCGTGCAGAAACGCTGATTGTGTGTGGTGATGGTCGCCAAAAGCACCCGGAGCAGCGGTCTGAAGCGGATCGGATGCGAGAATTTGCAGTGCGGGCGGGCGTTTCTGTCGACAGGATCGTGGTTGAAGAATCATCTGCGGACCCGGTTTCAACAGCCAAAGAGTTCAATCGTCTGCTGAAATCAGATTCTCGGCTTTCATCGGTCCGCTCCATCTTCCTGGTCTCGTCGGCATGGCACCTGCTGAGGCTGCATATCATTATGAAACGCCATCTGCCGAACAAAGTAAAGTTGTATTGCCATCCTGCGAATGAAGGTCTAACCGCATCCAACTGGCAGACATCTCCGCTGGGGCGAGCCACTGTTGAAAACGAACTACGGCTGATTGATAGGCTTTTAAATACAGGCTATTCACTCAAGTAGAGCTGATGTGCTTTGAAGCTCCAAAGTGAATGTTCTCGAGCTTTCAGCTACGGTCGCGTTTGCCGCACAGCGGCAATTTTGGCCGATGCCTGAAGTATCATCAATGGAGGCTCGGAGTCTCGTCGCAGAACGATCTTCTCTATCTTATGCAACTGAATCCACGAGACTGATTCTCGCAACCATCAGGTATTTTCAAACTGATTCGCGAACTGCAATCTCCGATAGTTTTTGAGAGTCCGAAGGATCGTGGGAGTTTGCATTACGGAGAGTGGTTTATGACGCGCCTGATGGTTGTTCTGAAGGGACTATTTCGGCAGGCGCTGAGTCCCAAATCAGCAGCGATTCCGACCCTCGCGTTTAGCCTGACTCTGTTCACCTCGCATTCTGCAATTGCTGGAGATCCAATCTGCGGAGATGTGATTTGCGGTGAGGGTTGTGCAGAGGGGTGCGGAGACGGATGCGGGGAATCTCTCGGAGCCTACTCTTCACTCTTTGAAGGCAGCCTGTGTGAGCGCCGGTATATGCTTGGTGATCTCGGCGGTTTTCGAGAAGGAGCAGTCTCGAACGGCTACCAACTCAATGTTAGTACAACTCAGTTTTATCAGGGGGTCACGAGTGGTGGAGTGAGCCACAACTTTGAGCACAGTGGTCGCAATGACTACATGCTGAATGTTGATGGTGAGAAGGCGGGCTTGTGGAAAGGCCTGTTCATCACGATGCACGGTGAGACTCGTTATGGAGACAATCTGGGCCTCGCATCCGGGGCAATCATGCCAACGAATTTTGCCATGCTGTTTCCGCAGAGAAGTGGTACACAGACTGCCTTGACCAGTTTAAAGATCACTCAGGCACTCTCTGAAGAGTTTGTCTTGTTTGGCGGCAAGTTGAACATGGTTGATGAAATCCAGCAGCCATTCGCCGGTGGGCGGGGTGTGGATGCGTTTATGAATACTGGTTTGACTTTCCCTGCGGTGGCAGGTCGAACAGTGCCATATTCAACACTGGGCGGTGGATTTGCAGTTTTGCAGGATCTTGCTCCGGTGTTTACATTCATGGTACTAAATACAGCCAATACCCCAACCACATCGGGATTTGAGGAGTTCTTCACAAACGGGGCAACGATGTTGGGTTCAGTCAATGTGCCTGTTGAGTTGCTCGGCAAACCCGGGCATCAGGGGATCACTGCAACATACAGTACTGCCACTTACAGTAACCTGGACCCTACTGCGTACCTCGATCCGAATGTGGGGCTGGTTCTTGGCACGGGTACAGACGAAGGTTCATGGTCTCTGACCTATTCAGCGGATCAGGCACTTTTTGTCGACCCTCACAATCCGCAGAGAAAGTTCGGCCTGTTTACTAACCTCGGAATTGCCGACAACGGCCCGAATCCGGTTCGCTGGTCGGCCAATGCCGGTTTGGGTGGCAGTAGTCCGGTAACCAGCCGACCGCTGGACACGTTTGGAGTCGGATACTCATACGTCGGATACTCTGATCCGGTGAAGAACCTCGCTCCAATCCTGCTGCCGGTAGGTGACGATGCGGCGGTTGAGTTATTCTACAACATCGCAGTGACACCATGGTTTCGAGTCACACCGGATCTTCAGATTCTGATGCCGGCACGTGAGCGTACCCTTCCACCAGGAGCTCAGGATATCGACACCGCAGTTGTCTTCGGTCTGCGAGGAAAGATCGAATTCTGACAGTCTGGTTTTGCGAGACCATGCTGGTTTTGCCAGCGCCATACGGCCAGCCTTAAGAACTCCGACAATGTCGGAGTTCTTCGAGCCAGAGTGCCAGGTCAACGTACTGATGCTCGGCAAGAGTTTGCTGCAGGCCAGTCCAGTCCGGGAGTGCACCGAGGACAATCGGCAGATTCCCAGGTGTGCCGGATCGCAGGACTTCGCAGGCAGTTCTGAGCAGTCTGTGAATCATGCTTCGGAGGGCAGAATTTACGACTGGCCGCATGGCAAGTTCGATGTGGTACAACACATCATACCAGCGTTCCCACGGCAGTTGTTGACCGACGATCAGATGTTCCAGAGGTCTGAATTCGCCAACACGTCTGATTGAACGAACAAAGCTGCTTAGGGATGGGTGCAGGACATAATACGGCGAGACCGGAAGTTCTGCGCCCAGCGAGTTCATCAGATCGTCTGCGCGGCGAAACGTCTGAAGCAAGCGGTCTGATTCTTCAGGGCGCTGGATGACTCCCAGCAGACCTGCGAAGTACAGGTCCTGGAACGGGTGAAACAATTCGCTTGCATCGTCGCCGAGATCATTAATCAGTGTTTCGCTGACACCATTGAACTTCGCACAGACTGAGACGGCATCAGTTCTGCTGAAGATGTTGGTATGAAGAGACTGCAGAAAGCGAAGGCGAGTTGCCGGGTCACCGAGGCAGTCAAGAAAGACTCGCATCTCTTCAAAAATACCGGCCACGAGATGCCGTGAGCCAGTTCGGCGAACTGTTTCACAGAACGCTGTCTCAGAGAGATCCGATCTGGCGGCAGAGAGTTCTGCGGCAATGATGACCAGGTCGCGAGGTCTTCCAAAGGTATGCCGACGAACAAACTGGAAGCTGTCTTCCGGCACCGGGCGCTGTGGGTGCTTCACGACTCGTATCCCAAGAAACTCCTTAAATCCGTGCATCGACTCATAACAGCCACACAACTGGTCCATCAGAGATTCCAGATCTCGATCGGAGTATTCGAGAACTGTGGCTGCACCGAGAAGATTGCATTTGACATCCGACTGATAGTTCACGAATGCTTCCTGGCGGATGGAAGCAAACACTTTGATATGGCTGTTTGCGTTCATCAGTTCCCAGCCAGCTTCAATCAGGCCGGCCTGAATCATGATCCACGCTTCTCGACTTAACTGGCGAACAGCCTGATCAACCTTGTCAACAAAGAAGCACACAGAGTTGTGAATCGATCGCAGCTTTTGGTCGAGAAGAGTTTCGGAGTCATCCATCAGGCCATTTGCCTGGCTAAATGGCAGGCTGATCAGTTCCTTAAAGGCGACTGATGGTGCGACTTTTTCTCCGTTCAGCCATCGACGAATTCTGGGGGGGAACGAACGGATCTCTTCCTGTTCGTCTGTCGAGATAATGTCTGGATGGTGAGAGACCGCAGAGACTCGAAGGGCCATCATCCAGAATCGTTTGCAGGTGCTGAGCTCCGAAAGGGGCTTCTCGAGTCGCGATGAAAGTGACTTCACTTCACTCATGAAATCCAGAAAGGGGCGGCCCTGAGGTATAAAGCAGATTCCCTGATCTGCATCACTTCCGAGACTCGACTGCGTCAACAAGTGTCGCTTGTAAGACAAGAGGAGTGACTTGCCCTGCCCTTTTGTTCCAATGAGAAAGAACCGATTCTGGTGGTTCAGGAAGTCGTTGACTCGGGGTGTACGGAACACGATGCGATTCAAATCCCGAATCTCGATCTGGCTTGCATCTGTGGCCCATGCATGGGAACTGGTGAGAGACGCTTTGTCCGGAAGCACAGTTCCGGTTGTCATCCCGGGTCGAATTTCAATGCTGTCGATCAGGCGTGAGATTCGCTCCATCGCTTCCGAAAACGGAGGTGGTCCGAGGATACTGACGGAGGACGGCCCGAGCACAGGACGCCATCGTGGCTGAAGCCGTTCAAATTCATCGTTCGTCATTCCTGACAACAGCGGTACAAACGGTCGATTCGATCCACCTGCTTCGATGATCTGTTCTGCAAAGTCTTCAGATCGAACGGAATGACGTGAGATCAGCGGGACCACAATTCCTGACTGTTGAAGAGCTGACTGAAACTGACTCCTGAACGTGGATTCCGGATTCGCATCACGCTGCAGCAACCATGTTCGAATTCCGCGCTGCTCTATTTGCCTGGCGAGTATTGCTGCCAGCAGAGAATCCTCACCCGCATAGCACAACATGCACATCAACTGATCCTGCGAGACACTTTCAGAGAGATCAGAAGTCATGTTGCCCGGACGCGTGCGGAGATCAAATACCGCGGTGAATTCCTGACATGTTGCAAAACGGTCCGCCGGAGACTTACTGAGTGACTTTTGGATGGCTCGAACGACTGACTCCGGGAGTCCCGGGCAGAGGAACTTCAGATCCGGCAACGGTGCCTCTCGATGCATGCGAAGCACATCGGATACCGCAGTCCCCTGAAATGGATGGGTTCCGGTGATCATTTCCCATGCAAGCAGTCCAAGTGCGTATTGATCTGTGCGAGCATCAGTCGCAGAACATGCGGCCTGTTCCGGAGCTGCATAGTGGGGCGTTCCGCAGAAGGATTCCTGCCGGAAGTCAGTCTTGAGATCTCTGGCGATACCGAAATCGAGGATCTTTGGCTGTCCATGGCGTGTCAGGCAGATGTTCTCCGGCTTCAGATCACGGTGGATAATGCCCCTGGAATGTGCAAAGTCCAGAGATCGAGCGAGAGATCGGACAATATGACTGACTTCTGCAAATGGTACTGGTGCCGACCGCTTCAGACGCTCCCTCAGTGTTTCTCCTTCCACGTATTCAAAGATCGTAAATGACCGTCCGGCATGAACACCAAAATCATAGACGGCCGCTATCCCCACATCATTCAGTGACGCACCGAGTCGAGCTTCGCGGGCAAGTTCCTCCTGCAGTGCCGTCTGTGAATAGGCCGAGCGAACAGTCAGGACCTTCATGGCGACCGTGCGATTGAGCAGCTGATCATGCGCAAGCCACACCTGCCCCATACCTCCCCTGCCAAGTTGACGACTCAACAGGTATCGTTCATGGATCAGAACGTCAGGACGAAACTCCTGGCTGACGTCGTCCGATGTTCCAGGACTGATGGACGTTCGAGAATTCTCATCAGGAGATAAGATCCACAATGGGGGATTTGGTTCTGAGTCGGGATTGAAGTCCTGAGAGATATTTCCGGTGACATCAGTCGTCAGAAAGGGGGCGAGGGGATTCAGTCCTGAGCCTGCGAATTCTCCATCAGATGCAGCGTTTGAATGATCATGGGGTGTGCTTCCAGGCATGGATGATCATCTCAGGTTCATGTTGGGGATCCATTCAGGCAGTGCAGATCTCAGGATTATGTGGTTCTGAGCGTCTCGTGAAAAGGCACTGAATGTTGAATGCCGGAGCTGTATTTTGGGCAGCATTCTCCTGAGCCCTCGTCAGGCTGTACTGATCACCTACCAAAGAACTCGCTGATTTCCGGAGTTTTGGCTGCGAATTCTCGCAGCTGCTGCGAGATGTCAGGTGAGTCCGGTACAGGACTTTGTGCAGAAAGCGGTGTGTTCGGCGGCTTTGGGTGTATGTGCGGGATCGCAAGATTCAGTTGCTGAATACGAGGTGTGTCGGAGTCCCGAGTTGAGATCAGAAAGGTTGTACCCTGGGAAGAATCGAATTTCTTGCCTGCGATCTGGATCACGCTCTTTTGATCTTTCGTAATCTCCATCGTTCCTTTGAACGATTTTCCGCTGTCAGTCTCAAAATTCGCGATGAACTGAGTCTTACTGTTTCCGGTTCCCGAACCGCTAAAGTTACACTGACAGTCACTCCAGAACGTGATGACAGGCTCCTCGCCCACGGTACCAAACGTGACCTGGGCTTCATCAATGCCGGGGATCATCGGCTTGTCGGAATCAGAAAAACTCCAGCCGTGACTGGAGACACCAACACCTGCTCCAGGGGCACCGCACCCGGCCAGGCTCGTCAAAAACGTCAGCAGGAGAGAAACCCGTGTCAACATGTTTACGATTTCCTCGCTGGTGGTCATCACTGGTTTTCCTGAAAAAGCTGATCAATATGCACAGGAATCTGGAATCCATAGCGTTCGTGGTTATTCGTCACTTTGGCTGCACTATTCGGGCACATGGATTCGTTCTTTGATTTTCTTCAGATGTGCCACAATCGTGAACGTCATAATCACCAGCAGCGACCAGGAACTCCACTTACTCAGATGCACGGTCGCCCATGCACCCATCTGATTTGGATATTGCCAGACACGAAAGAATGTGCTGATGTTCTCTGCGATCCAGACGAAGAAACCAATCAGGACAAAGGAGAGTACCAGCGGCATCGTTCGCACCCGATCCAGTGGTCGAAAGTGAACTGAAGTTCTGGCGTACAAGCCAAGTGCACATGCCGCGAGATACCAGCGATAGTCTCCGATGAAATGATGAGTAAAGAAGTTGGCGTAGATCAAAATTGCCATCAGCGTGGCCATCCAGTATGGTGGATGGTGTCGAACTCTCAGGTCCTGTAATCGCCATGCCTGAATCACATAACTTCCAACGCTGGCATACATGAAACCCGAGAATAGTGGCACACCAAAGAACTTCGTATAGCCAAAGTCCGGGTAACTCCAGGATTGAATGGTGCTGGATGTTTTGAACAGTTCCAGTCCCAGACCAACCAGATGGAAGAGTGTGATGGCTTTAAGTTCGTCCAGTGTTTCAAGCTTTGTGAACACCATGAACGCCTGAATTCCCAGAGCCATTATCAAGAGCAGGTCGTAACGCGGAATACCCAACACGCCGGCCTGCGGTGTCAGAAATACGGCGGCGAAGAACAACACAACAAACAGACAGGCGCGTGCCTGCTTAAGTCCGAAGAACCAGAATTCCCGGAGAAACCTTCTGAAGCCATGCAGGTCGTGCCGCTGGTGTCCAGAGCATAGCCAACGATCGAACTCCTGCAGAGACTGGATCACGTGCGGCGTCCCTCGGATGAGCCCGAAAGGACTCTTAGCATGCCTGAAGCCTTATGCAGTGTTTCGCGATATTCGTCTGCTGGTTCTGAATCGGCAACGATTCCGCCGCCGACCGGAAACTGAAGTCGCTGATTCTTAAGCGTGAACGTGCGAATCAGAATACTGCTGTCAAAATCAGATCGTGGCCCCAGATAGAACATGCAGCCGCAATATGCACCTCGAACTGTCGGTTCAAGCTCTGCAATAATCTCCATTGCTCGTATCTTCGGGGCTCCGGTAATGGAGCCACCAGGGAATGAGCCGGAAAGAAGCTGCCAGACATCTCGATCCGGAAGAAGTTCCCCTACCACTGTTGAAACCAGATGTTGTACGGTTTCGAAAAGTTCGATTTCGCAGAGCCCGGTGACCTGCACAGATCCAGCTCGGCAGTTGCGAGACAGATCGTTTCTCAGCAGATCGACGATCATCACATTTTCCGCCCGATCCTTTTCACTTGCTCGAAGCTCGTCACTGGTGAACAGGTCAGCAATTGGTGAACTCTGCCGCCGCCGAGTACCCTTGATTGGTCGAGTTTCCACGAATCGCCCATCCGTCGTTCGGAGGAATCTTTCGGGAGATGCACTCACGATGGAAAAGTCCGGAGCCTTCAGGAGTGAACAGAACGGAGCCGGATTCAACCTGCGAACACGTTCATAAAGTTGTTCCGGAGTGCCATGCCAGTCGGCAATCAATTGTTGAGACAGGTTTGCCTGAAAAATGTCCCCTGCCCGAATGTACTCCACGACACGCGCCACTGCTCGCAGGTACTCCGACTCTGAAAACGATGATGTCGCCCACGGCGATGATTCAATCGCACTTCGATGAAGCGTGGATGAGATCGAATTGGCGGAAGTTGGTGGCCCGGTGAGATGTTGTTCATGCTTGCTGCGGGTGTCAGGCAGGGACGTACTGGTACCGCCGGGTTCGGCGAAACGAGAGGCGCCGGGTTCGGCCGATTTTTTGTTGAGGTCTGAGAGTTTCTGTTGGACCCACTGAATGCGTTCGGACTGACGGCGTTTTGAATTTGCGGTTCCGGCCACGTTCGCAGGAGTTGGAACAGCGTTGTCTGAGGAATTGAGTTGGATCACGAACAGGTCGACCGTTGACCGAATATGATCCCAGACAATGCACCAGTCAAAGAGCCCAGCGAAGAGAGCGGGCGTCTGGAATTCGTCGACGGCTGGTGATGGAATTCGTTCGAAGGCCTGGCCCAGTTCATAGGACATCAGTCCCGCGATCCCGCCGACAAATGGGGGCAGATGTTCGGGGCAATTCGGCAACTGTTTCTGTAGTCTTCGCAGTTCCTGAAACGGATCGGACCCAAATGTTGCAGAGTTCAATCGCACGACCTCAACCGGGTCAGCCGTCAGGAATGAGTACCGTGCATCTCTGGGGCGGACGCGTGCGGCACTGTCAAGCAGGAGTACGATCTCGCAGTCGGAGAATGCGTTCAGGGTGTCGATGACTCCCGGATTTCCGTTCAGGGGTATGATTGCAACGGCTTCAATTTGTTCCGTCATCGCTGGACATCCCCATCCGCTTCAGATGGTGTCACTGATTTGCTCTCTGACGCCTCTGGAGACCTCTCTGTTTGATCCGCGGGCCCAGGACGATGAACGCTTGAAGAAGCACTCAGCGTGCCGAGCAATCCCCAGCGCATCGGTTCATCCTGTTCATACTGTTTCCCCAGGTGCAGCGCGAGTTCTGCTCGAGCCATCTCGTAACCGAGATAGAAAGCGTGGGGGGAGTCAATCTGATTCCCGGATCGAAGAATCGCTTTCTGAAAAATTTCAAACGGGCTGACGCCGACGTCATAGCCATTTCGATTCATCAGGTGGATTTGTCCATCCTCAGCAAAAATTCGGAAATTTGCGTCAGTGATTGCTTCCGCCAACACCTGCAGTGAATCTGCAGATCGGCCTTGCCAGCGTGGATCGCGGAGCATTACCAGATCGGACGAGAGATGTTTGGGCAGAACTCCGTTTGAAACTGCGTACCACGCGAGTCTGCGGGCAATATTGAGTTCCGCGATCGCCGTCCGACACCAGGGGATCACCTGAGTTGTGAGAACGCTTTGGATGCCAAGTTCCTCACAGATCGCAGCCAGGACCATATTGACTCCTGCTGAATCTGTTTCCGTCAGCTCGGTAACGTTTCCAATTCCCATCATGATCGGAGTGTTTGGGAACTGCTGACGGGCTCGCATGTATCTTTGCAGTGATGCGGCAAAGCCCATGCCGATCGGTTCAATGATTGGGTCGATTCGAAAGGGTGTCCGGGATTCGGTCACCTGCTGGACCAGCGAATGCAGAGAATCAAAGTCAGATGGATGGTCGGGAATCACAACAACTTCTGCTCCGATCGTTGTTACCCAATCAATGTTGGAGCTGTTGCAGCTGAGGATCAATTCCGCACCAGCGTTGACTGCTGCTTCGACTTCAGCACGATCAAAACTATCGATGGAGACCCTTAGTCCTTCAGCCCGCAGTTGGCGGACAATTTCGTAGACACCAGAGCTGGATTCTCCCGGGACACAACCGACGTCAATCATGTCGGCGCCGCTCTGCCGCATCCGGATGGCCTCACGAATCACGGCATCCAGCGGCTGGCGAGTTGCGTGGTTGATTTCCCCGATGATCTCAATCGAGTATCGATCAAGGTTCACGCGAGCCTTTTTCCCGAGTCCAAAGTATTCAGGGAGATCTCTCAGGTCCTTTGGACCAGTTTCCACAGGTCGCCCGAACTTACTTTCGAGCAGCCCGATATCACCCTGACACCAGCCGGGAAGAATGATCCGATCAAAGTCTGCAGATACATCCAGCCGTTTCAGCAGGAGTTGAACGTGGAGCAGAGCGGCGACCTGAATTCCGGGAACAGCAATGTCCCAGGAGAATCCAAGATTCTCTGCAATCTGCTGGATAACATCTCGGAGCGCCGGCTCTGCCAGTCGGCCGGTGACGAAGAGAATCCGCTGTTCATGAAGTGGCTTCACTGTTATCTCACCGCGCCACCGTTGACGTTAATCACCTGTCCCGTGATATACGAGGCTTCTTCGCTGAGCAGGAAGCGAGCCATGTTGGCGATGTCCTGCGGTTCTCCCCAACGTTTTAGAGGAGTCTCGGAAAGTACTCGCTGTTGCCAGTAGTCACTCGCGTGCTCGCCCCATGAAGTTTTGATCCACCCCGGTGCAATACAGTTGACTCGGACTCTGGGAGCAAGACTGCACGCCAGTGAACGTGTAAAGCCCATGACTGCGTTCTTGGCGGTTGCGAACAATTCACCGCTTTCGCCTTCCATTCCGCGATCAGATTGATCCCATCCAATATTCAGGATCGCACCCTGCCCTGCTTCGAAGAATCGTCGGCCGAATTCCCGAGACAGTTCAATGGTGGCTCCGACATCGGTTTGCAGCAGCGCATTCAGCCGAGTTTCATAGGGCGCATTCTTGAGGGACGTCGTCAGGAGATCAGCGCCTGCGTTGTTGACGAGTCCATGAACGGGTCCTCGATCGATGCACTGTCGCAGGAAATCGAGTCTCTGTTCTGAGCCGGAGAGATCAGCGGAAATGACCTCAGCCTTTCCACCGGAAGACAGGATCGATTCACAAACGCGGTTTGCTTTTTCGAGCGAACTGCGGCAATGGATCACGACTGAAGCACCCGCCCGAGCGCAAGTCTTAGCGATCGCCTCGCCGATGCCGCTGGACGACCCTGTGACGACGATGCGTTTTCCTGAAAGCGATGCAAATTGCTGAGAGTGTGGTTGCATGACGCGGCAGGATAACGCTGACTCCGCGGCATTTCATCTGAATGTGTCTCAGTGATGCGAATCCCGGGAAACTCGACCGTATTGATCGCTGAACCTTTATCGAGTCGCTGTTCCATGGTAAAACTCGCAAAATCCCGAACGCATTTCTGCGGTGATTGTGCGCGCAGCGTGCCGTTGGGGCGTATTACCCGGGTTTCTGCCTCAAGGAATTTTGGACGATGTCAAGTCGACCGGCAAAGCTGGCTTTGGCGAATGGTTCGGTATTTCCCGGACTGAGTTTTGGTGCAGAAGGCGAAATTTTTGGGGAAGTCGTCTTCAATACCAGCATGACGGGATATCAGGAAATCCTGACTGACCCGTCCTACAACGGTCAGATTGTGACCATGACGTATCCGCTGATTGGGAATTACGGCGTCAATACAGAAGACGTTGAAAGTCGTGGTTTGTTTTTGAGAGGCTTCGTAGTTAAAGAGCTCTGCGATGTGCCGAGCAGCTTTCGGTCCCAGGAATCGCTGGATTCGTATCTTCGCCGCAACAACATCATGGGACTCCAGGGAATCGATACTCGTGCGCTCGTCCGCCAGATTCGTAAACAAGGTGCGATGAAAGGAGTTCTTTCTTCCATCGACCTTGATGATGCTTCACTGGTTGCCAAAGCGCAAAACAGCCCGGACATCGTAGGCAGAGATTTGGTCAGGGAAGTCATGGCCCATGACAAATGTGCATGGGACACGCCGCTTCATGATCTGGGGCGCCCGTCCGACTTTCAGTCTTTTGCATCGCGAACTGACGGGCCAAAGGTCGTCGCAATTGACTACGGCATGAAGCTCAACATCCCTCGATACCTGAAAGATGCCGGTTGCCAGGTGACAATTGTTCCCGGAGATACCACTGCTGAAGCGATTCTTGCAATGAATCCGGACGGGGTATTTCTGTCCAATGGTCCAGGCGATCCGGAGCCCTTGACTTATGCGATTGACACGATTCGAGGACTTCTTGGGAAAAAACCGGTGTTCGGGATTTGTTTGGGTCTGCAGTTGCTCGGACTTGCTTTCGGCGGACGAACATACAAACTGAGGTTCGGCCATCGCGGAGCCAATCAGCCTGTTCTGAATAAGCGGACCGGGAAGGTGGAAATCACATCCCAGAACCATGGTTTTGCTGTAGATCCAGCCTCACTGCCGGACGATGTTGAGGTGACTCATGTGAACCTCAACGATAACACGGTTGAAGGGATTCGTCATAAGGTCTATCCGGCTTTTGGCGTCCAGTATCATCCTGAAGCTGCCGCCGGACCGCATGACAGCCATTATCTGTTCCGTGAATTTGTCGAAATGATGCAGGGGCAGCCCGTCTGACGCTGTTCCGTTTTTCCTCCCTGAAGTTGTTGCTGCAGCAATTGCGGCTTGTTGTGTTGTACAGAACCTTTTTGAAACCGGACTGCTTTCAATGGCACTCGAACGTACTTTGATCCTGGTAAAACCTGATGGTGTTCAGCGTCGCCTGATTGGTCGAATTGTGTCTCGTATCGAAGACAAGGGCCTTCAGATTGTCGCAATGAAGATGCTGCAGATTACTCCGGAAATGAGTCGTCAACACTATGCAGAGCATGTTTCAAAGCCCTTCTATCCGGAACTTGAAGGGTTCATTACCTCAGGTCCCGTTGTGGCGCTTATTATCGAAGGGCCGGAAGCAGTTTCCGTAATGCGAACACTGATGGGCGCGACTAACGGTCGAGCATCTGCCCCAGGGACCATTCGTGGTGATTATGGTGCCAGCCGTCAGATGAATCTCATCCACGGCAGTGACGGCGTTGATTCTGCAAAGAAGGAGATCGCAGTTTACTTCAAGGACAGCGAAATCTTCGCAACCCCGCTGTGCATCACCCCATGGTCATGGGCGCCTGAAGAAGCCTGATTACAGCTTGGGGCGACGCCGTGAGTAGGATGGGGATTCCTGCCCGTCCCGCGCTGATTCGAGCCCTACCGCGTCGCAGTGGCGGCTCCCTAGGTAGGATGGGGATTCCTGCCCGTCCCGCGCTGATTCGAGCCCTGCCGCGTCGCAGTGGCGGCTCCCTAAGTAGGATGGGCATTCGTGCCCGTCCCGCGCTGGTTCGAGCCCTACCGCGTCGCAGTGGCGGCTCCCTAAGTAGGATGGGCATTCCTGCCCGTCCCGCGCTGATTCGAGCACTACCGCGTCGCAGTGCGGCCCCCTAAGTAGGATGGGCATTCCTGCCCGTCCCGCGCTGGTTCGAGCCCTGCCGCGGCGCAGTGGCGGCTCCCTAAGTAGGATGGGCCTTCCTGCCCGTCCCGCGCTGATTCGAGCCCTGCCGCGTCGCAGTGGCGGCTCGGGCAAGAATGCCCAAGCTCCGGCCCGTCCCGCGCTGATTCGAGCCCTACCGCGGCGCAGTGGCGGCTCCCTAAGTAGGAAGGGCATTCCTGCCCGTCCCGCGCTGGTTCGAGCACTACCGCGGCGCAGTGGCGGCTCGGGCAAGAATGCCCAAGCTACGGCCCGTCCCGCGCTGATTCGAGCACTGCCGCGTCGCAGTGGCGGCTCGGGCAGGAATGCCCAAGCTACGTCTATTTTTTGGGAGAAAATCGTGGCTGCGGGAAACTGCAACCTATGGTTTTCAGGATTCGTGAGGAACGAATACTTTCTGCGCGTGGAGGATGCGGGAAAACCAGCAAATTATGACGGACGCAGGCACCAGTCAGTCGTATGAGGGCTTTGGCAAATGAGCTTTGATCCTTTTGAGGGTGGTCCGTTAACGAACACAGGCGTTCCGCGTTCTTCAGGCCCATCGGTGATTGCACTGATTGCGAAGATTGTCGGGTACGTTGTACTTCTTCTGATTGGCGTGCCGCTGGCGCTGGTCTTTGTTGTTGGCTTCATCTCGGCGTTCAGCAGTTCGGAATCGAAATCTGCATCTGACATCGACGGTAATCTGGCTGCCGGTGTCGCAGCGATGCAGGCCGGGGATTCGACAAAAGCCCTTGAACTGTTCAATCGCGTATTGACTGAAAAAGAAGCATCACCAACTCAGAGAGCGATTGCACAGTTTCGAACGGCCGAGTGTTTCTGGAAGCAAAATCGCAGTCAGCATACGATTCCAGCCGCAGAAGCAGCGTTGTCAAACAATGAATTGCCGGCTGATCTTCGAGCACGTTTGTTGGCGTATCGAGCGGAGGCATTTGCGGAGCATAAAGACTTTGCATCCTGCCTTTCTGACGTTGACGCCGTCCTCGCCTCTGAGGCGGCAGATCACCTGACAAAGGCACTTGCACTGCGAGCGCGTTCACTGGTCCGTTCGATTCACGGCGAAACCGAACTTTCTTTGGCGGATGGTGAAGAGGCAATTCGATTCGCCTCAGATTATCCGGACCTGATTGCACAGATTCGCTTCAATAACGGAGTGACTCTGCAGCATTCCGGTGATTTGGCCAAAGCGATGGTTGAATACAGCGCCGTGATTGAAAGCGAGCATGCTGGCACAGATTTTCTTGCCAGGGCTCGGACAAATCGAGCAACGCTGCTGTATGGCGAGGGGAAAGCGGAACAGGCGCTTGTTGATCTTGAATTCGCCGAACAACTGGGAAAGACAACGATCCGTCAGGTGATTCTTGACAACCTGTTAATACTGTATTCCGAGAACGGAGACCTTGATAGGCAGCTGGAGATTTCCGGGAAGCTGGTCGAACAAGCGGGCGATTCAGAGACACTGAAGGCGCGAGCATTGCTTCAAAGAGGCCTGATTCTTGTAAAGGCCAAACAGGCCGATGAAGGTCAGAGCATGCTGGCAGAGGCTCGCCAACTTGCAACTGCGCACAACATGTCAGAACTGATCGCCGAGATCGATGCGGCCGGAAACTAAGAAGCACCAGGGCATGGTTGCTGAATGTCCCGAAAATGCTGTTGCATTTACCGGGACATAGCCTGCTTCATTGCGTCACCCATTCCTGCGGGGCTGGCGGAGACAACAACACTGGCTGCCTTAAGTGCATCCATCTTTTCGGCGGCAGTTCCGCCACCACCGGAAATGATTGCACCGGCATGTCCCATGCGTTTGCCTGGAGGTGCAGTCTGGCCGGCGATGAATCCGGCGACTGGTTTGGTGACATGAGACTTGATGTAGTCGGCTGCCTGCTGTTCTGCATTTCCGCCGATCTCGCCGATGATCAAGATCCCTTCGGTACCTGGATCATTCTGGAACATCTCCAGCAGATCAATATAGTTCGTTCCGTTGATTGGGTCTCCACCAATACCGACGGCTGTGCTTTGTCCGAGCCCAACCCTTCCGAGCTGCCATGCCGCTTCGTAGGTCAGGGTCCCGCTCTTGCTGATGATGCCGATTGTCCCTGGCTTATGGATATAGCCAGGCATGATGCCGATCTTGGCGATGCCCGGAGTGATTACACCTGGACAATTTGGGCCGATCAGGCGCGATTTCGATTTCTCCAGACCTCGCTTCACTTTGATCATATCCATCACAGGAATACCTTCAGTGATGGCGACAATCAGCTCCATGCCGGCGTCAGCGGCCTCCAGGATAGCGTCACCGCAGAACGGAGGTGGTACAAAGACCATCGAGGTGTTTGCGCCGGTCTTTTGGCGAGCTTCGTGGACGGAGTCAAATACGGGGAATCCATCAACAGTTGTGCCGCCCTTGCCTGGAGTGACACCTCCGACAAAGACATCGATACCGGGCTGGCATTCTGCTGCGTAAGCTCGGCATTGCTGACTGTGGAACAAACCTGTCTTGCCAGTGATGCCCTGACAGATAACCCGAGTCGACCTGGATACGAGGATACTCATAACGTTGGATTCGTGCTGAATGAAGGCTTCGTATGATGACCAAACAAATAACGGAGACGGCTAGTACGGACCGAAGTCGTCCCGACTGGCACCGGAATTCTCAGGCCGGAAGGGAGGCCACAACTTTCTTTGCGGCATCCGTGAGGTCAGTGGCCGTGATGATGGCTCTGCCACTGGCTTCCAGCATTTCTCGGGCTTTCTGCACGTTGGTTCCTTCGAGGCGAACAACGAGTGGTACATTAAAGCCCACCTTTTCGTATGCGATCAAAAGTGCATCCACGATTGTGTCGCACTTCATGATACCGCCAAAGATATTGACAAGGACTGCTTTCACATTCCTGTCGGAAAGGATAATCCGGAACGCTTCTGTGACCTGGTCGACATTTGCACCGCCGCCCACGTCGAGGAAGTTTGCTGGTTCACCGCCATGAAGCTTAATCAGGTCCATTGTGCTCATCGCAAGACCAGCGCCGTTAACCAGACAGCCGATATTGCCTTCGAGCTTAACATAGCTCAGTCCGGTGTCTGCAGCCTTGACTTCCGCCGGGTCTTCTTCGGAGAGGTCGCGCAGGGCCACCACATCTGCGTGTCGGAACAGGGCATTGTCATCGAACGAAACCTTGCCGTCGAGTGCGAGCAGCTGACTGTCGTCAGTGAGCACCAGAGGGTTGATTTCCGTCATGCTGCAGTCGTAGTCAACGAAGAAGCGACAAATCCGCGGGAGGAATTTTTCTGCAGCACGCACTGCTGCGGCATCAAATCCGAGCTTGTACGCCATCTTGCGTGCCTGGTACGGGAACAATCCCAACGCTGCGTCAAATGGCTCGGAGAGAATCTTTTCCGGAGTGTCGTGCGCGACGTCCTCAATGTTCATCCCGCCTTCGGATGACATGATCAGGACCGGTCCACCCACTTCCCGGTCAACAACAATCCCGAGGTACAATTCTCGGGCGATCTTCAGTCCCTGTTCAACGAACAGAGTATTCACCTGCTTGCCTTCCGGACCGGTCTGGATTGTTACCAGAGTGCTTCCCAGCATCCGCTTTGCGTTTTCACGGGCTTCATCCGCTGACCGGACAAGAACAACACCCCGTTGTTCAGGGTGTTCCTTAAACTGACCTTTGCCACGGCCACCAGCGTGAATCTGTGATTTTACGACGGCAATTGGGCCACCAAGCTTCTGGAAGGCCGCAGAAACTTCATCCGGAGTCTTCGCGACAATTCCTTCTGGAACCGGGACACCGGCGGCTCGGAACAACTGCTTTGCCTGATACTCGTGAATCTTCATGGATCTGTAAACACCACAGGAGGTTCAGGAATGAATAGCCCAAAGATTTGGTGGGAACTGCCAAAGGAGGCGAAACTATAACGTGCAAAGGCCAACTGTTCGAGGAACCATGGGACGGCATTGGCTTTTTCCCGCCAAAACCAGAAATCGGGAATGCTTACGGAGCCGTCACTGGCACACGGAATCACGTGATGTTATGAACAGCAGTCGGTCGACCCTGCATTTCAAACTGGAGACTCTGTAATGGCCGACAAACTTCGGGTTGGTGTGATCGGAAGGACTGGAAAAGGTGACTTTGGTCACGGCATTGACACGGTCTGGTCCGAAATCAGCCGCGCTCAGGTGGTTGCGGTTGCCGATGAAGACGAAGCCGGGCGGAATCAGGCAAAGGATCGGACCGGCGCAGGAAATGCCTATGCCGATTACCGGGAAATGCTGGTTCGCGAGAAACTTGATATTGTGGCGATTGCTCCTCGCTGGATTGATTTCCACCACACACTGCTGATGGCGGCAGCTGAACATGGCTGTCACGTCTATATGGAGAAACCGTTTTGCCGCAATCTGCAGGAGGCGGATGAAATCGTTCAGGCATTTGAGATGAGGCACCTCAAACTGGCGATTGCTCATCAAACTCGCTGGACCCCTGCCCTCGCTGTTGCTCGGGAAGAAATCAGGAAAGGCCTCATCGGGAAGATTCTCGAACTTCGCGGACGCGGCAAAGAGGACGCTCGACGCGGTGGTGGCGAGGACCTTTGGGTACTTGGTAGTCACGTTCTTGACCTGATGCGCGTGTTTGGTGGCGATCCGGTATCCTGTCAGGCGGTTGTGATGAACAATCGCAAGCCTGCTGTTTTAGCTGATGTCGCACCGGGCAATGAAGGTATTGGTCCGCTAACTGGTGATCACATTCAGGCCTCTTATCGCCTTGCAGGCGGAGCAACAGGATATTTCGCATCTCAAAGAGGTGCCGGCGGGACCCCTTCGAGGTTTGGAATTCAGGTGTTCGGTACCGAAGGTGTCCTTGAGTTCCTGACCGGGTATCCTGGTGAGTGCTGGGTGCTGCGTGATCCGGCATGGGCTCCCGGTCGAAGCGGAAAGGCATGGGAGCGGTTGTCGTCTGAAGGAGTCGGTAAGCCGGAATCACTACCGAACACGGGACTGCATGGAGGAAACATTGTAGCTGTCGAAAACCTGATTGACTGTATTGTGAAACCGGAACTGCAGCCGCTTTGCAGTATGTATGATGCACGCTGGACAATCGAGATGATCACCGCTGTGTTTGCTTCACACATCCACGGGCAGGTACCCGTGGATCTGCCACTGAAGGATCGAAAGCATCCTCTCTCATAAAATAAATGTAGCTTGAGCATTCCTGCCCGAGCCGTCCCTGCGCAGCGGCAGTACTCGAGCCAGCGCGGGACAAGTCGTAGCTTGGGCATTCCTGCCCGAGCACATCCCTGCGCCGCTGCAGTACTCGAACCAGCGCGGGACAAGTCGTAGCTTGGGCATTCCTGCCCGAGCACGCCCCTGCGCCGCTGCAGTACTCGAACCAGAGCGGGACAAGTCGTAGCTTGGGCATTCCTGCCCGAGCACACCCCTGCGCCGCAGCAGTACTCGAACCAGAGCGGGACAAGTCGTAGCTTGGGCATTCCTGCCCGAGCACACCCCTGCGCCGCGGCAGTACTCGAACCAGTGCGGGACGGGCAGGAATGCCCATCCTACATTTGAGCACGCCCCTGCGCCGCGGCAGTACTCGAACCAGAGCGGGACGGGCAGGAATGCCCATCCTACATTTGAGCACACCCCTGCGCCGCTGCAGCACTCGAACCAGTGCGTGGACGGGCAGGAATGCCCATCCTGCATTTGTGCACCGCTGCGGAAATCCGAACTGGACGGCCGATCGTTGCGGGGTTACAGAGAGTTCAGGTAGGCTATGAGGATTATGACTTCGTCATTACTTAGTAGATCGTCTGAATTGTGATGACCGCTCTTCAGAACATCGGTCAGCGATTGAGCAGTTCCGTTGTGGAAGAAACGGTCTCTCTGGCTGACACCTCGCAGCGATGGCGGATTGAATTCGGTTGTCCCTGATTCATCGCGGAGTCCCACATCATAGACAGATGCAGATGTCAGCAGTGATCCGGCATGGCAATCAGCACAACCGTGAGCTTCAAACAGTTTTCGACCCTGATTGATCAGGTCCGAGTTTTGCGTTTCACCACGTGCCGCGGAGATCGACGGCGGTGGCTCGAGGCTGTTGAGATAAGCAGCAAGCTGGGGCACAGGAAGCTCGTGTTCGCCGAGCGGCGACTGCATGGAGACCAGCAACGAAGTTCGGATCTGGTCTTCAAGTTTCGGCTTGCTTCCCGTCCACGCCCATGGACCGGTGTCATGAGTTCCAAGGAGTGAAGCAATTTTTTTCGGCGCCCCCTGCCCTTCATCGCCGAGTGTGTCGGAAAGCATGCCGTTCGTGTGACCATCGGTATGACACGAGTGGCAGCTGTACCAGCCGTCGAGCGAGAGCCGGGCGTCAAAGAACTTTTGTTCGCCGACTTCTGTCTCCGTCAGAGGTCGGCCAGCACCCAGTGAAATCGTCGCTGTAATCTTCGGCTGTTCTCCTGAAAGTTCGATCACCGACACTGAGTCATCGAAGCGGTTGGCAACGTACGCTCGGGTTTGGTCATCGTTCATGCAGATTGCATCGGGCCTGCGTCCAACTTTGAGTCGAAAGAACGGAAGATGATTGTCTGTTCTGCAGGCGACCTGCTGGAATCCGGACAAGAGCAGCAGCGTTGTGCCTGTTCGAGTGACCACGATCTCGTCCGGATCACCTGATCCTACGGAAGGGGTTCCCAGAGGATAAATGTGTCTCGATGAATCTTCTGTTACCCTGGAGGCGCTGAGAACATCCCGAAGGTCGCGTGTTTCGAGATTGTTCTGCATCACATCTCCCCAGAACACATGTTCGTGTGATATAAACGACTCATAGTTCAGGCTTTGATGAGCAATGTGAATCTGCTGTCCGTCAGCACTGAGGCTCAGGCCACGGATGTTATGACCATGTGTGTCCATCGTTGAGACAATGTTTCCGGAGAGTGATTCAAGAACAGCCAGTTGACCTGCAAAGGCATCTGCCACAAGAAGTTTGTTTTCCGGCAGAAACAGCAGGCAATGCGGAGCGAAACGGAGATCTATTGTGCAGAGATGGCTAATGGCGCTGTTGTCATTGGAATCCTGATTTGTCGCGTAGATTGTGACCCGACGAGACCAGCGTGACGTGACTGCAATTTGTCCTGTTTCTGAAACAGCAATTTGAACCGGGTCCATGGCTGTCGGAATGGTCTGTTGAATTGCAAGTTCGTCTGAAGAGACAGAATACCGGAGAACTTGCAACACGTGCTGATGATTGTCGAGTGCAATCAGGAATGAGCCAGCAGACGCGATACCATTCAGGCTGTTCGCGACTTTCCATTCGCTGAGTACACAAAGACTTTCAGGGTCAACAATGCTCACTGTTCCGCTGCGAGCATTTGCAGCGAACAGCTTTTGCTGATGCATTGTCAGGTCGGCAGGCATCCGCAATGCTGGCTGCAGTGGGTTTAGGCGAACAGCTGAATCGGCAGCGCATGCGGCAGAGGAAAACAGGTGAGCCGCTGTCAGCAGTACTGCAGTCATCAAAGAAACGCGATTACTCAGAAAGACGCGATTGTGATGAGCAGTCCAATTGACCATATGACATTCTCGCTGCATACGGGGCTGAGTGGATCACTTCACACGATTATATCCATTCAGCGCAGCGACACGATAGGCTTCTGCCATCGTCGGGTAGTTGAATGTGGTGTTGATGAAGTAAAGAAGAGTGTTTGCTGAACCTGGCTGAGACATAATGGCCTGGCCAATGTGTATGATCTCTGTCGCATTGACACCGAAGCAGTGGATGCCAAGGATTTCAAGAGTGTCTTTGTGAAACAGCAGTTTCAGCATCCCGATCGGGCGGCCCATGATCTGAGCGCGGGCGAGGTTCTTGAACATGGAATGCCCCACTTCGTATGGGACGCATTCATCTGTGAGTTGCCGTTCGGTTCGGCCGAGAGAACTGATTTCAGGACTGGTATAGATTCCAGCCGGGATGTCCTGAAGTCGAAACTGATCGGAGTCTCCATTTCCAAGATGTCTTGCGGCAAAACGCCCCTGGATATAAGCGGCGCTTGCCAGTGCCGGGACACCGACCACGTCGCCGACTGCATAAATATGCGGCTGAGTCGTCTGGAAGTGTTCGTTGACGTCGATCTGTCCACGGTGATTTGGAATAAGTCCGACATTTTCGAGACCAAGGTCCTCTGTATTGCCAGAACGACCGTTTGCCCACAGCAGTACATCACTCTTCAGTGTCTTGCCCGACTTCAGGTGAACCATAACGTGATCGTCAAACGTTTCGACACGCTCGAATGTTTCGTTGTTTCTGATCCGCACACCGGTGTCTCGCATGTGATACGCCAAAGCGTCGCAGATTTCGTCGTCGAGGAATTCGAGCATCTTGGATCGAGTGTTTACCAGATTGAGCTTTACCTGGAGATTTCGAAACATCGACGCGTACTCACATCCAATCACTCCCGCACCATAGATCGTCATCGAACGTGGAGTTTCCGGAAGATCGAGGATTGTGTCGCTGTCAAAGATTCGCGGATGACTAAAATCGACACCTTCCGGATGATATGGTCTTGAGCCAGTGGCGATCACAAACGACTTCGCCAGCAGAATGGTGACGCTGCCGTCAGGGTGTTCAACGCGAAGTCGGTGTGGATCAAGAAACATGGCCTGACCATGAAGCACATCAACGTCGTTTCTGTCGTAAAAGCTTCGCCGCATCGCCACTTGCTGGTCAATTACAGACTGAGCGCTTTTACGGAGATCTCTGAAGCCCACTTCGATGTTCAGCCCCAGCTGACGAAAGTGTGTGCTGGAATTGACTTCCATGAGTCGATATATGGCAGCGCGGAGTGACTTGCTGGGAATCGTCCCAAGGTGTGTGCAGTTTCCCCCGATTCTGGGCATGCGTTCTACGGCTGCAACGCTCTTGCCCTGTTTGGTCGCTTCCATCGCGGCCCCTTCTCCACCGGGGCCGGTTCCTATCACAACGACGTCAAAGTGTTTTTCCGGAGGAGCTTGCATCGCAGTTTCTTGTTCTGGTCTGACAATCAAAGACGTCAGACTCGTAAAGATTCACCTGAAAAGAAAATTCACTCGACACTCAACGACTGCCCGTTGCAATGAAGCAACTCTTCGAAGCAGTGTCAGCCAGATGTTTTCGACACCAGTAATCCGTAATGCCTGAGAAGAGCGTCCACGCTGGGTTCACGTCCGCGGAATTCACGAAAGATATCCATCGGGTGACGACTTCCGCCGAGTGCCAGTATGGTATCTCGAAATCGTCGTCCTGTGATTGCAACTGCGTCTTCTTTATCGAGGCCGGCATCTTCAAAAGCGGAGAATGCATCCGCACTGAGGACTTCGGCCCACTTGTAACTGTAGTACCCGGCTGCGTAGCCGCCCGCGAAGATGTGCTGAAATGAACAGAGGAAACGGTTTTCCGGAAGGGGCGGGATCAGAGTTGTCAGTTTTGCGATCCGGCGTTCGACCTCAAATGGGGTTTCCTGCCCATGGGGGTCGTAGCCTGAATGCAGAGCCATATCGGTCATGCCGAATTGAAGTTGTCTGAGCATTTGAGAAGCGGCTCGGAACGTTCGAGCTCGACAGATTTTTTGAAAGAGGTCTTCCGGAAGCTGTTCACCGGATTCGAAGTGAATGGCCATTCCCATCAGTGTCGGTCGGTGGTAGCACCAGTTCTCCATAAACTGACTGGGGAGTTCCACCGCATCCCACTCAACGCCGTTGATACCAGCAGCGTCACGGAAATCAATGGTGGTCAGCATATGCTGCAGCCCGTGTCCAAATTCGTGAAACAGAGTTTCAACTTCGCGAAATGTCATGAGCGAAGGGACATCACCAACCGGCGGAGTGCTGTTGCACACCAGATGTGCAATCGGAAGGCGAAGCCCCGAACGCGACTTCGACCGGCAGACGCAGTCGCTCATCCATGCGCCACCGCGTTTATTCTGAGGACGCGAATATGGGTCGAGGTAAAAGCTGGCGATCTGATCTCCGGATTCACCAAAGATCTCAAAATATCGGACGTCATCATTCCAGACAGGTGCTTTGCCGTCTGCTGGACGAATTGTAATGCCGAACAGGCGGTGGCACAGACCGAAGAGTCCATCGAGTACTCGGGGAAGCGAGAAGTATGGACGCAGCTGTTCGTCGGTAAACGCATACTTTTGTTCTCGAAGTCGCTCCGCCCAGAACGCGATGTCCCAGTGGCTCAATGGCTCTGACTGACCACCCTGTATCGCCTGTTGTCGGACTTCTTCAAGCTCTTGTTCGGCAGCCGTCCACGAGGCGGTCCGCAGTTGATCGAACATTTTCTGGACGGCATCAACATTGGTTGCCATTTTTCGAGAAAGGCTGAGGTCGGCATAAGAATCAAACCCAAGCAGCGATGCCTGTTCGCGTCTGAGTGCCAGGATTTCTGTAATCAAAGGCGCGTTGTCGGTCGTTCCTGTGGAGGCTCGGCTGATATGAGCACGATAGACCTGCTCGCGAAGAGCACGATTGCGACAATGTTCCATGAACGGACCGAAGCATGGCTGATCCAGAGTAATACGCCATGGACCGGATTCAGGAGTCGCAGGAGTCTTCTCTGAGTTTTCAGCTGCCCGAGACCACGCTGCTGATGTCAGACGGCGCAGGCTTGCAGGAAATCCGTCAACGTCTGCTGCATTCGTCAAATCCAGGAACCAGGCTTTGGTTGCATCAAGCACATGATTGGAAAAATCGTTTGCAAGCTGTGATTGCCTTTGCTCATTTGCATTGAAACGCTCTCGCTGCTCGCCTTGCAGTCCAATCCCGGATAGCTCAGCACTCTGAATTGAACGCTGAATGATTCGTCGCTGGGCTTCTGCCAGTGATGGCCATTCTGCTGAATCACGTAATGCAAGCAGTTTGCTGTACAGCACTTCACTTTGCCGAAGCTTCAGGCCAAACTCCACGACCTGAGGCAACACAGCATCGTGGGCTTCTCGAAGTTCATCTGAATTGGCAACACTGAGCAGATGGCCGACTGGTGCCCATGCATACTCAAAGCAAAGGTCGATCTGTTCAAGTGGCTCCATCAGGCTTTCCCACGAGAACGTCTCCATCCGCTCGACCTGAGCCAGAATGTTCTCGCATTCCTTCAGGAACACTTCCACCGCCGGGCCGATCTGCTCAGCTGTGATTTCATTGTATGCGGGAAAGCCAGAACGATTGAGAAGCGGGTTCATCCGAAGCCTGTCCTTGTGGTTCACAACTCGTACTCGTGGTTCATAGTTCGTACTCGATTTCTGCGATACTGCGGATTGGCTGTGAGGCCAACTCGAATTGTGAGACTACGAATTTCAGAGAGATTTGGATTATCAGGCTGTGTTGTAGTTTGGTATTCGATTCCCGCGAAGAGTCGTCTGATAGAGTTTGCCGCGGAAATTCAGGTTTGAGTGACTCACCTGCAATTCACGGACCATCAAAAAGTTGAAATCGCAGCCCTGATTCTCTGTGACACCTCATCGCGTGCAGTATTGTCGGGCAGAATTGACGGTAGTTTGCGCAATGACTGCTCAATAAAAATTGGCAAGAGCTTTAAAGAGAGATTTTTGAAAAATTCGGTGTTCAAAAAAAGCTGTTCTGAAGTTTGAACTCAGATGCGAATCGCGATTGTCGAGATTCGAAATGATGGTTATAAAGCCGCTCGTTCAATTCTGGCCCGGAGAGGAGTTCTCGCGTTCTGTGAGTTCCGAACTGACTCGTCATCAGTTCCATTCCAATCCCGGTTTCCTGTCCGTCACCAGTCACTTCATGGATATAATGCTGACTTGCCAATCGTAGTCATCGCGTCATCGTTGATGATTTAGATTGGTGTCCTGAAGTGGGTGGATCTGTTTTTTTGAGGTGTCTACGTCGTCATGCAGCGCCAACAGTTTGATGTTGTTCAGGGTGAATCGGTCCGCATCGGAAACCTCCTTGTCACTCTGGTATGCGTCGATGGTGATGAAGTCGTATTGAAAATCGAAGATCCCGATAATTCCACCTGGATCGACCCCGTTGACGTGCTGGACTGCAATTCTCCCCAGAATGAGCTGGTCGCCGTCTGAGTTCTTAATTCCTGACTCGGCTTACTTCTACCCCCGGTGTAAATTCGCCAGGATACGGTGGCTTTTGGCGCGCAGGTGATCTAAATCACCGTGCTCCGGAAGCTTCTATCCACGATGGGCACACAAAGGGGTTGAGATGGCACACCGTCAGGAACTTCGTCGGTCTCGAAACACGGCAGTTGACTACAAGTCGTTGCGCAGATTTTCCGGGTTCTCAGTCCTGCCGACTTCATCTTTGGCCGATGTCTCCGATTCGGATGTCCTACACATCGGCGTCGGACGGATCGTCCGTGCGCGTTGCCTGATATCGTTCTTCATCGCACTTCTCTGCATGCATGCGTGCAATGTCTTCACTGTTGTGTCGGCGGAGGAACTGCTGGCATCACAGGAACAGGCCAACGCGGAACAGAGCAAATCCCTGTTACCGGATGAGACGAACACGGACGGTGATTTCCAGCCGTTGTTTGACGGAAAAACCTTCAAAGGATGGAATGGAGACGAAAATGTTTTTCGAATTGAAGACGGTGCGATCGTCGGAGGGCAACTAAAGGAACGGATTCCACACAACTTTTTTCTTTCCACCGACGCGGACTATGAGGATTTTGAGTTGCGTCTGGAGTTTCGCCTCATCGGGGAAGATACAAATGCCGGGATTCAAATCCGCAGTGAACGTATCCCTGAACATCACGAGATGATTGGCTATCAGGCTGACCTTGGTCAAAATTACTGGGGATGCCTCTATGATGAGTCGCGAAGAAACCGAGTTCTCGCCAGTCCAAAGGCCGAAGAGCTTGCCGCGGTCCTGAAGAAAGATGACTGGAATTCTTATCGAATCCTCTGCAAGGGGCGGCAGATTCAGCTCTGGATTAACGATTTGCAGACTGTCGACTTTACTGAACAGGATTTGGCGATTGTTCAGAAGGGCAAAATTGCAGTTCAGATTCACGGTGGTCCGGCAGGCGAAGCCTGGTACCGCAACATTCGAATCCGAAAACTGTAACCTAAAGTAGCAGGCACACTCCGTGTGCCGTCCGCCGCATTTGTGACTGCATCATACAGAAAACTCAACCGTTTTTTAGAGCATAGAAAAGGAACTGAACAACCGATGTCGGACGCACAGGCGATGAACTGGAATAGTCAGCAGCTGACTCATGGATGGCAGAAGGGTATCCGCGCATTTTACTACGCGGTGGGAATGGATCAGGAGGATTTTAGTCGTCCGCAGGTTGGGATCGGAGTTCCATTGCTGGAAGGAAATACGTGCAACGTTCATGCGTATTCGCTCGCTCAGGAGATTGCCGCCGGGTGTCGTGAAGCTGGATTGCTGGCCTTTCCGTTTGGAACGCCAGGAGTGAGCGACAATATTTCTCAGGGACACGAAGGTGGTAACGCAAGTTTGCCTTCACGAAATCTGATTGCAAACAGTGCCGAATGTGTTGTGACTGCCCACTGCTACGACGCACTCATTGGCATGCACAATTGTGACAAGAATGGCCCAGGCTTTGCGATGGCTTTGGCGAGGACAAATTATCCCGGACTGATTGTCAGCGGTGGCAGTATTCTGCCCGGTTGCCACAATGGAAAGGACATCACCATCCTCGATGTCTATGACTCCCAGGCCGCTGTTTCTGTCGGTGCGATGAGTGCTGAAGAGGGTGATGAGATCATCCGCAAGGCATGTCCGGGACCAGGTGGATGTGGCATTGCTGCATCATTCAATACCTGGGGACTTGCGATGGAAGCTATCGGGCTGATGCTGCCTGCCAGCAGTTCGATTCCTGCTGTTGATCCAGGAAAGAAGGCGGAGTGCCGAGACGTTGGGAAGGCCGTCCGACTACTGCTGGAACGAGGGATTCGTCCTCGCGACATTCTGACAAAGGATGCCTTCCACAATGCTGCTGTGACCATTGCGGCGGCAGGTGGTTCAACGAATGGCGTGCTTCACCTGCTGGCACTTGCGGTAGAAGCTCAGGTGGACTTCACTCTGAAGGACGTTCAGGCGATCTTCCGGAAAACACCGGTCCTGTGCAGCTTTGCTCCTCGCGGACCACGGACAATGGTCGATTTGCATAAAATCGGAGGGACTCCTGTTCTGCTGAAGCATCTGCTTGATTGCGGTCTTCTGATCGGAAGTTGTCTGACAGTCACCGGCAAAACACTTGCCGAGAATCTCAAGGATGTGCCGGCTCCTGGAAAAGACCAGGATCTGATCGTCTCGAAGGAAAACTGCTACAAGCCATTTGCCGATATGCAGATTTGTTTTGGCAACCTGGCGCCAGAAGGGATTGTATTCAAAGTCTCCAGCATGAAGAACCCGGTCTTTGAAGGCCGCGCAGTCTGCTTTGACAATCCACGTGACATTGTGAAAGCGGTTGAGCAACGAAAGATTCAGCCAGGCAGTGTGATTGTGCTGCGATATATGGGGCCTGTTGCCTGCGGAATGCCGGAAGTTCTGATTGCAACCGCCGCACTTGCAGTACCTGAACTGGATGGCAAGGTTGCATTCATTTCAGATACTCGAGTCTCGGGCGTTTCGCATGGAGCCATTGGTGTTCACTGTTCTCCTGAGGCTGCCGTTGGAGGGCCAATCGCGTGCGTCAATGATGGCGACACAATTGCGTTTGACCTGCTGCAGGGGTTGCTCACCGTGAATCTGACTGAGACTCAAATGCAGGAGCGTCGTGCTGCTTTGAAGCCATTTGTCCCTCGTGAACCCGCTCGAGGATACCTGGCAGATTTCTCCGCAACTGTTGCTCAAGCCGGGAAGGGTTGCGTAAGCAGGGCGCTTTATCGCTGATCGACTGAGCTGTGATTGAGAGATAATCCACGAGAAACGTCAGACAAAATCTGTTGTTGCTGTGATCAACCATGGCAGAAACCCTGAACCAGCGATTTGTTGGAGGTTTTTGCCGTGGGAACAGCCCACATTCGAAGATTGCATGCTAAACGAACGGTGCAAAGCGTTTCGTGGAGGTTGAGGCGATGGCTGGCAGTAATTGCCATCGTCATCATCGCTGGATGTGCAGCATGGCCAGTCTGGACACTGGTACGACCGTTGCCCCCGATCACGATTTCACCTGAAACGACGCTCATCACAGAACCACGAACGCCCTTCGGGCTTCTTGACTATGAGTCGGTTCTGCACGCGACATTGCAGTCAGAGCTGAAACCAAACTCCGAACAACTCCTGCTCATTTTGGCCTCACCAGACGGTCAGTCGCGCCTCAGTTCAGCGGACCGACTTGACGGATACTCTCTGGATGATCGAACGGGCGGCAGCTGGAACTCTGTACTCCGCGTTGTTCCATGGAAAGCAATCGACTGGCCATTCGGGCAAGAACTGATTGGTCAGTCAGAGGTTTGGCTCGGGAAACTGAGAAAATACAAAGAACTCGGTCCTGAGCAGGAACCATACCATCAATGGGACTTCAGTCTGTCGGCCGGAGAACTTCGAGATGTTCGTCTTCGGGCTGCGGACCGCATCAGGCTGATTCAGATTCAGGCGACACTGCATTTCGGAAACGGACGATGGGAACACGGGTTCGAGTATTTGAGGATGCTCGAATGGCTGATGCACGAACTCTATATGCAGGACGTACCTTACCTGAACGCATGGGATCTTCATGATCAGATCGGAGATGCGCTCTTCTGTGCTGTCAGTTTCACGGATGTACCGAGCACAGACGTTTGTAGAATGGTTGATGAGTTGCAGCCGATCGAAGTGAATATGGTCAGCCACCTGAGACGAAAGCGGTTAAGACGTTTGAGTCACGTCTATGACTCTTATCAGGGCCACCATCAACTCAACCTTGGAACAAAGTTCTTCTGGGAGACCGGGAAAGCTGGTACTCCTGCTGCCGAGTGGGAAGATTACCGACGCCGGTTTGCTGCCAATTTGAGAGACTGGGATGCCTGCTTTCGACGAGTTCATGAGCGCTATGATGAACTGGATACATTTGCAGACATTGGCATCTGGGAAGAGATCGTTGCTGAACTCACTGTGAGAGGATCGCCCGCAGATCTTGAGATCATCAAAGCCGGCGTCTCGCTGGACAGAATTCCGTGGAGGCCGAGACGAACCGTTTTTGGTGATTCCCTTCGAGAAAGCCTGGAGCAGGTACTTATGGAGGATGTACTCGAGCTCGCACTGCCCTTCAGGCGGATCGCACAAGTTCGGATGACAAAGATTGCCGTTCGACTTGAGTGCTGGAGAAGAAGGTTTGGTTCCTACCCGGAAAAGCTCTCAGAATTATGCCGTTACCCTGCTACTCTAATCCATCGATGGGAACTGGATGATCCATTTTCGGGCAGCGAGTTCTTTTACGCACCGACGGGCAGCACGTTTGACCTGCGTTCTGCCGGGCCAGATTGCGTGTTTTGCCCGTCGTCATCTGACAGACCCACTGGTCCTGGCTATTTATTGGATTGTGGGGATGACATCGTTTTCGAGAATCCCATCAGGAAGTCGTATTGGCCTTAATCAACTCAGCATTAGGGAGGCTGCTGCGGTGAAAACAGGTCTAAAGCGCTTCAGCAGTTGGAATCAGACAAAGTCCACCTCTCGAGAATCGCATATCGAGGCCCGGCTTGTGTCAGAGTTGATTCATAAAGGCACACTGTGGAAAGCGTCAGTGGGACGGTCTCAAACGGAAGCTTGCTGATTGAAGCAAAGAACTCTCGCTTGTGATGATCGGGCTGATTTCGGTTGACTCTGGCAATAGTGACATGCGGATGAAATCGATCGTCAATGTCTTTCGGCAGCCATGGCCGAAGTGCAGCGTGCAATGCTCTGATTGATTCATCGGGATTCAGTCCCCACCATATCACCTCAGGTTGGTCGGAAGACGGAAATGCGCCCAGCCTGGTAATTGACGTTTGAATTGTTGGTGTGGTTGTAAAGACCCCGGACCACAGAGTGATCAACTCACTTATGGAGTCACGCGGCAGAGCCGGCATGAAGGCCAGCGTCAAATGCCATAACTTCGGATCTGTAAAACGGAAACAGCCGGTCTTAGCGCTTGCTGCCGTTGCCGCCTTCAACAGCACTTCCACGGCGGGTATGGGTAATCCCAGGAAGCATCGCAGCGTTTCACCAGTCACTTTGACCTCGCAGTTCCTGCCGGTTCTTCATCACCGAGTTATGTGTTTACACAGCCGATTTCAGAATCACCTGATAGCGTTGAAGTTTTGCATTCCCACTTGAATCGTCCAGCTCGAAATAACTCAAATTTGCGGGCTTTTTGTAAGGCTGCCCCTACCGTTTACACAATCGGAATTTTCCGTGAAGCGCCTCATCGGGGACGCCCGATAAATATGGCGACGGATAGAGGAGGAATCAACACTTCGGAATTCGGCCTGCCAGGGAGGGTATGCCGAGTGATCGACGAGGTGTTGATGAAGAGTAATGCGTCAAGCTGAAGGACTGGCGGATGCGACCCAGATTGCGTTTGTTCGACGGTAACGAAAAATCAGAATCAACATTGACGGAACCTGAAGTGAGTATCCGTCTTGAAGAGCTCACACGAATTCTGGCCGATGCAATCATCTGGGATCGCACCTGGATTCAGGACTTCGCAGATGACGAAGTCAAGATTTCTGCAGACCTCTTTGAAGTGCTTTCTGTCTATTCTCAGATGCGACCGAGCGCCTGAGTGGCAATGTCCACTGAATCAACTCAGTTCTCACAGCTCACACGCCTTGCGTTTGATGTCTGGAAAGCCGGAGTTGCCGCAGTGGATTCGGCCCTGCTGGTGATGAATGCCGTCCACTTTGAATCATCAGACGGCATTCTGTCGGTTGCTGGCAATCAATATCCGATTGCAGGGATACGCCGTATTGAAGTTGTCGGAGCTGGTAAAGCAGGCGCCGGAATGGCTTCAGGTCTTGAGGAATCGCTCAGGGAGTTGCCGCCGTTCGTGCAAAAGAGCGGCTGGATCAATGTGCCGGCTGACTGCGTCAGGTCTCTTTCATGGATTCAAGTACATCCGGCGAGACCGGCTGGTCTGAACGAGCCCACCGATGCGGGAATCATCGGAAGTCGGGAAATCATTCGGAGAGTCCATTCACTCAATCCGGCTGATCTTTGCATCGTGCTGATCTCCGGTGGCGGCAGTGCCCTGCTCTGTCTGCCAGCAGATGGACTCACACTTGCCGACAAGCTAAAGGTGACTCGACTGCTGGCGTCCAGCGGTGCTCCGATTCAGGAATTGAATCTGGTGCGAACTCAGCTTTCCGGAATCAAGGGTGGTCGCCTCGCCGCTGCATGCAATTCAAAAATTGTTGAGACGTTGGTGATTTCCGACGTTGAGGGCGATCCACTCCATTTCATTGCCTCCGGACCGACCGTTCCCACCGAACTACAATCACTTGAAGCGATGCGGATTCTCAGAACTCGCTGTCACGAACGCGAGATTCCGGAATCGGTTACCAGATTCCTTGCGGCTCAGGCTTTGAATCCACCGCAAAGTATTCAGAGGTTCTGCGACAGCAAACAGATCCGCAATACCATCATTGGAAACAACCGGACCGCCGTTCAGGCTGCTGAAAACAATGCACGCAGTATTGGGTGTCAGATGATCGATCTCAACCTGTTTCCTCGAACAGGTATCGCCTCTGAGAATGGTGCCCATGTTGCGAGTCAACTGACATCTCTGCGAGCGGATTTGAACCCCGGAATGAAACGTGGTGCAGTACACGCTCCGCAACTCCTCTGTGCAGTTGGGGGTGGTGAAGCGACTGTTCAGCTGAGTACGTCCGGGCCGATTGGCCGCGGCGGAAGAAATCAGGAGTTCGTCCTCTCCGCGATTGCTCATCGGCCGAATCCTGCTGACTGGAACGGAATTGTTCTGCTGTCGGGAGGCACGGATGGAGAAGATGGTCCAACCGATGCCGCAGGTGCGTTCGCCGATGAGAACGTCGTTCGAAGAATGGCAGAGTTGCGGCTCGATCCATTCGCTTTTCTGCAGCGGAACGATGCATACACATTCTTTGAACAGACCGGAGGCCTCCTGAAGACCGGGCCCACTCACACGAATGTCATGGATCTTCAGGTGTTGCTCATCGAGAGATAATGCAGTTCCACGGGCTGGGGTTAAGGTTTGGTTCGCTGTCGCTGATAGATTTCAGCGAGGATATCTTCGACCGATTTGAATTTCTTTTTCGACTCCATCACGGTTTCAAGTCGAGTCCTTGCATCCTGCGGTGAGTGCCCGACACTGAGGAGAGCTTCGTAAGCCTCAGCCATAAAGTCAACGGCGGACTCAGCACTGGCTGCCGGCAAACTGGCGGCAATCATTAGCGCGAATTTTGTCATCTTGCGTCGGAGTTTCGCAATGATTCGCTCGGCAACAGCCGGGCCTACACCAGGCAAAGTGCTCAGACCCTTTACGTCCTGCTCTTCAATCGCCACAGCAATTTCCCGGACCGGCCGAGTCATCGCTCGAAGTGCCTTCTTGACACCAACTCCGTCGACCGAACAGAACAGATCAAAGAATTCTTTCTCAGCTTCGTTCATGAAGCCGACGATCCGCGGAATGAGGCGGCCCTGTTGAGGGTTTCCGTCGAGGTATTCTATGGTGCGCAGGCTGATGTCCTCGTTCACTTTCGACTGGAGTTGCCGTCGAACAATGTCCGGAACCAGCACTTCATACTCAAAACCGCCAATGCGGACGGTCGCGCAGACATCGTTAATTGATACCAGGTTGCCGGTAATCCGAGTAATCAAGATAGACCTCTGTTTTTAGGCTGCGATTTTCAATGAATGATAGAGGCAGAGTGCGATGGCTGAGGCATCGGCGACGTCATGAGGTTCAGGAAGACTCTTTAAACGGAGCTCTCTCTGAACCGCATGCTGCATCTGCTCCTTGGGCGCTCGGCCACTACCCGTCAAGAGTCGCTTCACCTCAGCCGGAGTATAATGCACAACTGGAATCTGAGAATCGGCCAGAGTCATTAATATGGCACCCCGGGCGTGTGCCAGCAGCAGCGCCGTTTTGACGTTTTGAGTGTGAGAGAAGATCTTTTCGATCGCGACCACAGAGGGCTTCAATTCCTGAATCACCTCACGGAGTCCCGTTCCGATTTCGTGAATTCTCTGCTGAAGCGTTCCCTTTGCAGTACTCTGGATAATGCCCCCTTCACGAAGCACCGGGCCCGTCGAAGTGCGTTCGATCAGTGCATACCCAGTACGTGCCAGACCTGGATCGATACCCAGATAACGAGTTTGTTGTGGCATAAGATGATGAGGTCTCAGGGCAAATGACATCCTGCTTCCCTTCTGGTTCGACCAATTGCACCTATCGATGACAAATCAGCACCACAGCATCCGCCGTGATTGCCTCTTCCCTGCCAACAGGTCCCACTCTTTCCCCGGATTTCGCCTTGACGTTGACCCGCTCTGGCTCAATCTCAAGCAGCTCTGCAAGCCGATTTCGGATCCCCGGTTTCCAGCTCATGAGCTTTGGACGTTCTGCATGAACCGTACAGTCCAGATTGATAATGTCCCAGCCGCGGTCTTTAACATCCCGCAGAACGGTCTGCAGAAGTTCGGCAGAATTTGCCCCTTTCCAGCGATCATCGGTGTTGGGAAACCAGTCTCCGATATCTCCCAGTGCGGCAGCCCCTAAAAGGGCGTCGGTGATCGCGTGCAGAAGTACATCTGCATCACTGTGGCCATCCAGACCAAACGGCGATGGCTCGATCAATACCCCGCCCAGCATCAATGGCCGGCCCGGTATTGTTCGATGCGTGTCATGGCCCTCGCCTACACGGAAGTCGTGCGATGGCATTTTCTGCCGAATCCTTTCGAAAACCTGCTGAAATCAAACGTTCTCTCCAATAGAGGCTATTGGATTTCTCGCTGTTGTACCAGTCGCAGCGTTCTGGCGTTGACTTCAAAACTGCCTCTCACCTAGTTTCCGTGGGTTCCTGTTCCCCGAGTTTCTCCACGGATTGCTGTCCGAATGGTACCAGTGCGGATTTCACTCGCGACGATGCTGTTGCTTGGACTCTCCGGCTGCGCGCTCTGGTCAGACACCGCCTCCACCGACAGTGACTGGGGCTTGTCCTGGAAGGAACTGCGAGGAGACCAGCCAAAGTCCGACGAAGAAGGACGCCTGCTCAAAGTTGCTAGTGTCGAAGCAAACATCGTTCGAAGACCTGTCGGTGATGCTCGAATTCGCACAATTGTCTGGGACGAAGTCGATGAAAGCGGCCCAATGACGCCCGAAGAACGCCAGCGACTGAATGCTGCTGGCTTTCGAGTCGGGATTGCCGGAAGCTCAACGCCATGGGCCCTTCAAAGTCTTGCAAAAGATGCCATGAAAATCCCGATGGCAAATGATGTGGACTCAGCACTTCCCAACACCGGCACCGTCTTTTCCACACCCGTCGGGCCATCATTCACCGTCTTTGAACGCGGCGTAACTCGCCTCGAAGTTCAGGCAAATATCGATCCACGGAAAATCCCCACAAAATCAATTCCTGAACTCAGCGACGTAAATGATCTCACCGATGTTCGCTGCGTTCTGGAGGTCACTGTCGAAGAACTCAACTCCGACTGGGCAATGCTGAATATCCTGCCACAGATCTACTATGGGGCGAATACAGTTCGACTTTCCGTAGCCGGAAACAACAGCCATCTTCCCGTTCGACAAAGTGTTCATCCACTCTACGAACAACAGTTCCGTGTTCGCATCCATCAGGGTGAAGTTCTGGTCGTTGGCAGGCATGGTGCCGATCAATGGCACGCCGGACGTTTGTTCTTCCAGCCGGATCAGGGCAGCTCCGCAACGGAATCCATGCTCCTGATTCGACTCGCCGCAATCGACGAAATCCGCGGCCGCCGTGACACCACCGTCACCTACAGCGAAACTCAGTCCTGGTAAACAAGGGCTTGTAAAGAGATTTGTGTCATGCATTAAATGCCGACGTTTGCAGTTTATCGTTAACTATTTTTCGGAAGGCGTCCTTCAAAGAGTATTGCGAAGTGGTTGAGAGCTTCTTTCCATTTAGGGATCGGTGTGGTCCATTTCTTGGAAGCTTCGCTGATCGCCATGTAGATCAGCTTCAGAGCAGATTCGCGATTCGGATATTGCTTGCGGTTTCGAGTAAACTTGCGAATCACGCTGTTCACGGATTCGATCGTGTTTGTCGTGTAGGTC
>JAEUIH010000169.1 GCA_016795105.1 Planctomyces sp. | reverse complement strand
GAGATTCAGGCCTGTGGAATACCGCTGATTACCAATCAAATTCCTGACAATGGATTTGAAGAGTTGTTTTCGCTGGATCAGAAAATCTGGACCTATGACTCACCAGAGGAATTGATTGACAAAGTGCACTTTCTTGTCAGAAATGAAACGGAAAGCCATCGCCTTGCATCAGCCGCTCGAGACCATGTCCTGAGACTGCACACGTATAAACATCGCATGATGCAGTTGTTGAGCCGCTCGTCGCCGAATCGAGCCTCTGCGGTGGTTTCTCAAAAATCTGGGAACTACTACGAGTTTGATCGACCTGATGTTCGGTCACTAATCCCGTTGTCCTCCACTCGGATTCTGGATATTGGCTGCGGCGGCGGTCGCCTTGGTGCTGCAGTGAAAGCGGATCGTGGCTGCCATGTCACGGGAATCGAGTCATCTGTTGATGCCGCACGCCGAGCCGCCGAAGTCCTTGACGATGTCGTCAACGACTCGGTTGAAGCTGTGAGTGACCAACACTTTCGGTCAGGAACGTTTGACTGCCTGGTATTCGCAGACGTTCTTGAACACCTGCGCAACCCGCTGGCCGTCCTGAGAAAATGCATTCGGTGGCTCAGCGTTGATGGAACCGTGGTTGTCAGTGTCCCAAACAGTCGCAATATCAGTGTGGTTTCGGGATTGATTGATGGTAACTGGACTTATGAACGAGCTGGAATTCTTGACGATGATCACGTCCGCTGTTTTACACGGAGAGAGCTTGAAAAGCTGCTGTTCAGAGCAGGACTGGATGTCGTTCAGCGGATCGCGATTCCCGGGCCGGGGTATCGAGAATGGGATGAATCAGGTCGACCGGGTGTGATTCACTCGGGCAGACTTCAGTTGTCCGGGCTCTCTGAGTCGGATGCAGAGGAATTTTTTACTTATCAGCACATCATCAAGGCGCACCGCGTCAATTCGAGGGACTTTGGAACGACGTCCATCGTTATTGTGACATTCAATCAGCTTTGGTTTACCCAGCAATGTGTTGACAGCCTGATTACCCGGACCGATGAGGACGTGGAGCTGATCTTTGTGGACAACGGATCGACAGATGGGACTCCGGAATATTTGTCGACGATCCCGAATGCTCGAGTGCTGCTCAACAGAGACAATCGTGGATTTGCCGCAGCCGTGAATCAGGGGATCGAGGTTTGTACCGGCGACCAGGTTCTGCTCCTGAACAATGACTGCATCGTAACGACCGGATGGCTCAGCGGACTGCTCGAAGCTCTTTATGACAATTCGCAAAACGGACTCGTTGGACCAGTTTCCAACTGTGTTAGTGGTGAACAACAAATTGCAGTGTCTTATGAAGATCTTTCAAGCCTCGACGGATTCGCGTGGCAATGTCGACAGGACCGCCGTTTGACACTCACCGATCGACTTGTCGGATTCTGCCTGTTGATACGCAGGAGCGTCATTGATCAAATCGGATTGTTTGATGAGCGTTTTGAGGTCGGATGTTTTGAAGATGATGACTTTTGCAGACGAGCGACTGGGCGTGGATTCAATGCTTTGATTGTCCACAGCGTGTTTGTCCACCACTTCGGCAGCGTAACATTTCGAGGGGCCGGGTTCGACCTCTCAGAGGTTTTGGCTCGCAATCAGCAATTGTATCTGGAAAAGTGGGACGCGGAGAAACATCCTCAGGGGGCTCCGGACCAACGAGAAATCATCCGCGATGATGAGGCAGATGCCAAACGGTATCGAGTCGTGGAGACGCCGCAGGGTGAGCTCCTGCTGAAGCGAGCTGCAGTCCGCGTCTCACTCTGCATGATTGTCCGCAACAATGAGGATACGATTGAAGCCTGCCTTGACAGTATCTATCCGTGGGTAGATGAAATCATTGTCGTTGATACGGGTTCGACAGATCAAACGCCTTCAGTCTGCAGACGATTCGGCGTGCGATTGTTTGAGTTTCCCTGGTGCGATGACTTCGCTGCGGCGCGGAATGAGTCATTGAAGTACGCGACCGGAGACTGGATTTTCTGGATGGATTCGGATGATGTGATCCCTCAGGATCAGGGGCGACGACTTCTGGAATTGGTGCGCAGTGAACATTCTCCGGATTGTTTCGGGTACGTCATGCAGGTTCATTGCACGTCGGCAACACGGGGACAATTGACCATCGTCGACCACGTGAAGCTGTTCCGCAATCGCCCTGAACTGCGTTTCGAACACCGTATTCATGAGCAAATCCTTCCATCCATCCGACGTGCTGGTGGAGCGGTTCAGTTCACAGACCTGTATGTCATTCACAGCGGCTCAGATCCGACTCCCGAAGTTCGACGACGAAAACTGGAACGCGACTTCCGTATTCTGCACCTTGACCTGGCCGATCGGCCGGACCATCCTTTCGTGCTGTTCAATCTCGGGATGACATACGATGATGCGAATCAGCATGCTGAGGCCGAACGATATCTTCGACGCTGTCTGGAGGTCTCGGGGAACGATGAATCGCATGTGCCGAAAGCAAGATCACTGCTCGTCAACTGCCTCAGAATGCAGGGGAGGCTCGAAGATGCTATTGATGAAACAAGAACTGCGATCAATCACTATCCAGAAGACCGTGAGTTGCTGTTTCGGCACGGCTGCCTGTGCCTTGATGACGGCCGCTATGAGGAGGCAATCTCAGCATTTGAAGAGGTTCTGAAACCTTCAACGGTGAGAACGTTTACGAGTATTGATCCGTCGATCATGGGATACAAGGCAAATCACAATCTTGCGTTGGCCTACCAACAGGTCGGCAGAGATCAGGAGGCGGAAGCACATTGGCTTCGTGCTGTTGGAGAGAATCCTCACTTTGGACCCGGCTGGTTGTGTCTCGTTCGTCACAGGATTGCGAGAAGACAGACTGAGTTGGCCCGTGGAATCATCACTCGGATGAATGAATTCATCCCTCAGTCGGCGGAATCAGCGATTGCAGAAGCCCTGTGTCTTGAAGCGGATCAGGAATTCCATAAAGTTTCGCGCGTACTGCAACCAGCGTTCCGTGCCACCGGTGATATCGCCTGTCTTGATGAACTTGCTCGGATTCAGCTTGAAAACGGGTTCCTGAACGACGGGATTCAGATACTTGAGCAAATGCGAGCGATTCAGCCGGATAATCCTGTCGTACTTCACAACCTTGGTACCGCTTTTTCGCTGATCGGTGACTCTGACAATTCTCGATTGCAGTTCGAGAGGTGTCTGAATCTGGAACCTGCCCGCATGCAGACTCTGGAGCGACTAACGACCCTCTGTGAGCAATCGGGCGACGTTGAATCAGCACTTCAGTATGTGCAGGCCGCCCTGAAGAAAATGCCTCACGATGGGCGGCTTTTGGATATCTGGAAACACCTTCAGGGCCGTCGGAGTCTCTGAGTCTGTGCGTCAGAGGAAGTCGTCGAGTGAGCCGGTATTCAGAGATTGTCATGGATCATTTCGTGCAGCCTCGGAACCGAGGAAAACTGGAGAATCCGTCAGGGGTTGGTGTCGTTGGCGTTCCGGGCGAGGGGCCATTCCTCGTGTTTCAGATTGCCTGCACAGGAGGGATCATTGCGGCTGCCGCATTTCAATGCCACAACTGCGGGGTCATGGTTGCCAGCGGCTCTGTCCTGACAACCATGACGATTGGGAAGACTCTTCAGGAATGTCGTCTGATATCCGCAGACGACATTATCCTTCAGCTTGACGGTGTGCCTCCGGACAAACTTCATGGGCCCCGGTTTGCCTTAGAGGCGATGCGGTTGGCGATACAAAACTCATCATGTTCGTGAATCTGAGGACAGACCATGCGATTGAACGGTGCAATCCGGAATGTCCGACTTGCGTTACAACGACACTTCTCAGAGGTGACCACTGATGCGGAGAGCCGCATTGTCTCAGGACTCACTCATACAGATTGTTGGCCCCACTGACAATTGGGTCCTTCAGAAGCTGGCGTCAATCCTGGTACGTAAGCTTCCGTACGCATCGTTTTCAGCATGGCGTCCTCAACGTCATGGAGTTCTCGCATACTATGTCAATTATGCACTGTTTGAAGCCCCCAGTGGGCTGCTCGATGTCGGCTTCTTCACTCACAGAGACGAATCGTTTGATTTCGCAGACCGGGCCAGGGCGATGAATGCCTGTGTTTGCATGGCTGAAATTTACACAGACTGGCTGAAGCAAAGCACAGCAAAGCCAGTGGTTCATATACCCATGGGATTTGATTCCATTCGCTATCGACCTTCGCTCGTCCTTGGTGTCATCGGGCAACTGGACCATCCTCGCAAAGGTGCTCATCTCGTAAACAAACTGAGAGAATTGCCGTTTGTGGACATCGTAACGACCGAAGGCCGACTGCCCGAAAGCTCCCTCCGGGAAATCTACCAGCGAGTTGATTTTGTCCTGATTCCAGCAACGGTGGAGGGCGGACCAATGAGCCTCTTTGAGGGATTAGGAATGGGTAAGCCCGTCATCGCGCCTGACGGTGTCGGTGCAGTACCGGAATTTAAAGGCACTGAACACATCCATCGTTACCCCGCGGGTGATCTGGACGAACTTGTAAGGCTCGTCACGCGATGTTACGAACGAAAATGCGAAGCATCCCGAGTGGTTTCTGATCGTAGCTGGAACCAATGGGCGGCCGACCATGATCGATTCTTCACAATGCTGCTGAGAGAGCACGGAAGAACGATGCCGGTGCCGGGCCCTCTCTTTCGATTTGGTCTGATCGAAGAACTGATGGCGAACTGCGGAAATACACTCTCACCCAGCACAGATCTCAGTGCCCTCGAAATTGTGGTGGACCGAATTGCGGCGCATCTCTATTTCGATCAGTTGGATCGAGTCTTTGAACTCCTTGAAAACGAAATTCCTCAGTTTCCAATCCTGCAGCACCTGCATGCTATCCTCTGAGCCTACTCAGTCGGTCGATTTCACATGGACTGACTAATCTCCTGCTTCTTTCCATTTCCCGATCGGGCATTGAAACACCCGACCTGAAGCTTTCAGAGAAAGTGCACAACCACACTTGCTGCAGAAATTGCCCGACCGAAGCTCACAAAGCTGACAGACAGCCATCCGTTCTGCGTAAGTCTCTTTGTCAACAAGATGAAATCCATCTGACACGAACGCTGCGACAGCAGAGGTGAAGTTGAATACCCGTTCAACAAGTGGCACTGCCTGTATCGCAGAAATCTGCAGATCCGACGGAGCGGGACGCGGTTCCTCACAATGCAGATTCCTCTGCGGACAATGTCTGCAGATTGCACTGGTGACTATGAAATCCCGAATTTGGACACCGCTATGCCGACAGAAGTACTTGTCCGTGAAGCTCAACTCGACTCGATATTCACATGAAGGCAATGGCTGCATAACGGTGACACCTAAATCGAAAGTGTTAGTTAATTGATTTTCGGACCATACAATCTTCAGAAGTCAAAGTCGGCATCGTTGAGATGAACTACGATTCCGGATTGAATTCAAAGTCGAATTCCACTGCTGACGAGCTTTTTAGATTTTACCATAAATGATATTGATTTGCCAATTGACGATATAATATAGGGCGGGTACACTCCGGATACCCATCGGTCGATATCAAGGGCCTCCTTCGGAGACGTCATCATGGGCTGTGGTTTTGGACGCTGGAGTAACGGGAGGTGTGACCATCGTACTGTCATTCCATTGATCCGTGTGCAGGCCACTTTGGGTTGTTCGTTTCCGCACGGCGTGCGTGTTGCCGAGGGCGTTTGTTACAGGATTCATGTGGCATCAGGAGGATCTCACTGATGCTGCTTCATGAGTGTGATTGTCGACAGGTCGTCGCAGAGCAGAATCAATATTTTTGCCAGCATCCGGGTGTGATTGTGCGAAACGGGCTGGTGACGTCATCGATGTGCCGGACCTGCCCATACGTCGGTCAACCACGGCCGGCATCGGCTCGTACCTGGGAGCAGTCGCGGAACAGTCATTCACTGCTGCCGCCATTTTCGGTCGGTGTGGTGATTCCCTGCCACAACTATGGGAGATATGTTGGCGACGCGATTGAAAGTGCTCTCGCGCAGACTGTGCGACCCGCTGAGATTCTTGTGATTGTTGATCGTTCGGATGATAATTCTCTGGAAGTTGCATCATCCTATACGGACCGCAATATTCGAATACTGTGCGTGGACTACGGGAATGTACATGATGTTCGTCGACGTGGTTTCGAAGAGACCACTTCCAGTATCGTATGTTTTCTTGATGCTGACGATCGACTCGGACCGGAATACATCGAGCGGGGGCTTGGCGAGTTTACTGCGGATCAAGTTGCGATTGTCTATTCGGATATGCAGCAGTTTGGCAGTAGCTCTGCAGTTCGGAGATTTCCGGGGAATTTCAGTCGTGCGTCGCTGCATCAGCAGAATTTCATCCATGCGGGAAGTCTGATACGCAGAGATGCGCTGGAGTTGACTGATGCATTTCTGGCTGAGCTGGATGCGATCACTTCGTCCTGTACGGGTGATTG
>JAEUIH010000168.1 GCA_016795105.1 Planctomyces sp. | reverse complement strand
CAGGGATTCGAACCCTGGGTACCCTTGCGGGTACTCCGGTTTTCAAGACCGGAAGGCCGATTCCGTAAGTGATTGCAGCGAAAGCAACTTACGTCAAATTGAGAAATCTGTTGCAGCGCCCATTGCAGCGCCGAATGGTCACGATTTGGCAGCCATTGACAACTTGTGTCATCTACCGGCTGACCTGGATCGCGTTGTGGAGACGTGGCCGAAACTCTCGGCGGAAGCCCGTCTGATGATCATGGCTTTGGTATCAGCTGCCGAGTTGAGTTCCTTGCAGACACCGAAATGAAACACTTCGGCCGATGCTTGTCATAACTTTGAAAGCTGATTCACTGGATGACAACACTTCGAGAGCCCATGACGGTGGATTCACTGGCATGATCAAGCGATCAGTGATTCGTTCCTTCAAATACCGACTGCATATTCCGTGGTCTCGACTGCTGATCGTGCGACGAAAGCCGCAGGCTCAGGAAGCGAGTCGAATCAGGTTTTCAGAGGTTGCTGCCCACATGACAGCTCAGATCCTGTCGAGTTGTGCGGACTTGATTGCGTGCACTGTTTTGCGGCAATCAAGCCCGTGCGGCCAACGGGGAATAGTGGGCTTTTAGGCATTCCCGGCAGTGTGAGCCGTTCCCCCACTGAAATCTAACGAACGTGGTTGAAACTGCACGGACGGGAGTGAGAGGCGGTCGTCTTGAAATGCACTTCGCAAAGAGGTTCTCGTTCCACCAACATTCAATAGGTTTCCCGAAGTCACACCGGACTAGGTTTAGGGAATCACATCGTTTTGAATTCCCCATTGCTTCCGATAGACATTCCAGCCCCAGTAATACCAATTCGCTCCCTTTGGAATATGTCCGGAGTAGTACCCCGACCCGGCCACGGAAACGACCATCGTTCGCGGATTGCAGACGGCGAGGTCGTCCTTGCCATCGCCGTCGAAGTCACCGACAAGCGGAATGTCGCCGGGCTCTCCGAGCCGCACAGTGATCGTCGGCTGCAGGTTGGAATTCCCGATCGTCCAGACCGCTGTAACGGGATCAAAAACAGCCACTTCAGAGTACTTGTCACCGTTGTAGTCTCCGACAAGAACAATTCCATTCAGTGGAGCTTCGAAGTCCATCAAGACTGGATGATTGGATCCAAACATGTCTCCCGAAACTTTGAGCCGTGGCATCGGATTGCTGTAGTGAATGGCGACCGCACGACGTTCCTGACGATGCGTTGCATCGACAAATTGCGACAAAGGGACGACCGAGTGTATGTTCGGCAGTGGCCACGGAAGCGGATTCGGCCCAGAGACAACAGCATCGCTTGATCGACGAAAGTAGAGACCGCGGTTAGCTGACCGGTAACAAAACATGTCATCTCTGCCGTCGACTTTGTCGAGCGCCGTAATTCGGTCCGGAAAGCAGTCGCCAAAAGCGAAAACATCTCTTGGCAAACCAAACTGCACTGTCAGCGTAACGCCGTTCGAACACTTCAGATACCAAAGCATCGCCGGGGATCGCACAACCGCGAGATCGGTTGCACAATCACCGTCGAAATCAGCGATAAAGGCGCGGTCGCCGGGTAGCCCCCACTGCGTTGTATAGCCGCCAGGAATGGAGGTCCAGCTAGGTCCCACAGGGGCATTGCCGGACGAGGTGCTCACGTACCAGGTTCCATTGGATGGACGCCACACGACGAGGTCAGTAACGCCGTCGCGGTCAAAGTCGGGGCGATGGCCGGCGGTTGTTGTTTGGCAGGCCATCAGTAGCATCAGGACAACTGCAGCGAAAACACAATTCTTCTGCACCGCAGAATGAACGTCGATCGCATACCGGGTTTGATGCTGCGGCAACAGCATCATCAAGTACTTCAACATGTTCGTTTTCTCCTTGAAGATTTTTAACGACATCCAGCCCACTCACATGAGTGAACAGCGTTTGATCGGTCCAGTGATGTCGCTGTTTTTGAATGGCACCCCTTGTCTGGGGGGGTGCGTGAGGAATTTCTTTAATTTGACGAATCCTCTGAATCTCTCTCCCGTCCATGCAGGAGCCCTCATTAGTTTGGGCTCTCTGCAAGGTGAATCTGAACGACTGTCATCAACGAATGATTTGCTGACATCGAAGATCGGGACGAGCCATTGAACTTTATGTTCAGCGTTGCGGATCCTGTGACGTCGTGTGTGTCGCCTCGGCACCGAATGCCTTCATGGACCATGAAACCTGCGAGATCGTCTTGCCGCTGGAAAGAAGGCTTTCCAGACGCTGGATCTCCGATTCAATCCAGGCGAGTAAGTCACCAATCTGTGATCGCTGAAGCAACAATCCTTCCGGGTCATCTTCCTGTGAGACTTCAGACGACACAGCCATTGTTGCAAGGATCGCGAGATCACGATTTGCGCTTGTTCGCTGATATCGCAGGACTCCAAGCTGCTTCCGAAGATGCAGTGACGTCGGCGATAGTTGTTCATAAAGAGCCACCGTTTCAGCATGCAGCATGCGTAGACGCACAAGTTGGGGATTGATGGTTGTTGTGAATGCAAACTCGCTCGGAATCGAACGCGACAGGAACTCCAAGCGATTACATTCCGATTCGTCACATTGCAGTGCCGATGTCAAGTTGCTGAGGTCCGGTGAAGCGGCCAGCGTCGCGGAGTCTGACGTCCTGAGCAGGTTCGCGGCAATGTGCTCGCTGAGTTGCCGAATCTTCGATCGGGTTTCTTGCGTTTTGACCCCGAGTTCCGCTTCGGCAAGCACTTGTTGATGAGACAATTGGCAGACGGCCGAAGTTTCGGCTGGTGCACTGTGATTTCGATGCAAGCGGCGGGCGAGTTCTTCGTCATTCGCAGCGATGACTGTTGGCACGATCCGCATGGCGGTGAATTCAATCACCTGCCCATGCGAGACTCCGGCGAGTTCAGTCAACCGCAGGATCGATTGCGTCTGCTGTCGGAGTGATTCAAATGTGTCGGCGAGCTTCGCCGAATCGGAGGGCAGTTGCAAATGGACATCTGACTGTAGGTTGCGGGATGAAAGGATGTCATCGCTCTGATCGACATCCTGAGCGTGCGTCAATGGCACGCATGCAATGGAGAACACAACAAATGTGACGAAGGTCTTCATGGTTAGTCCTTTCCTGAGGAAACGTGATCGAAACAGGTTCTGGTGAGCAGTCCGCATTCAACAACGAAGCAGGTTTTGAATTCTGGATGTGCCCTGCAATGGGCACATTCCAGGGCTGGCCGTCGCTCGCTGCTGTTACTGCCGGACGAGCAGGTATTCCTTCTTGCAACCGTGCCACGTCAGCATCAGTGGCGAATTGAACGAAGCGTGATTCAACCGCAGCACATCCTTGCAGGAGGCACACGGGCGAGTTGACACCAATCGAACTGGATGTTGATTGACAGCATTTCCAGTGCTGGGGATTTCGACGAAGTAGCTGCCGTCCTCCAGCCAGAGCGACGCGGCGATAGCATGTCCAACCACATTGAAGTTGGCGAGATGTACGGCTCCATCGTTGACAACCGTCTCAGCCGGCGGCTTCAGGCTGCTGATCGTTGTCACGTCTTTGGCAATCGGTGTGCGTGAATCTGCTGTAGAAGCTTCACGTGCCTGCAGTCGCTTTTTCAATTCTTCATCCAATGCAGAAATGTTTCGGTGAATCGCTTCGATGTCCTGCCGATTGGTCTTGATGTCCTGTTCGGCTCCCTGCAGTCGCTTGTCAAGCTGTTGATGTTTCTGGTCCAACTGCGATTGAAGCGAATCAATTCGATCTTTGAGTGCCTGCAGTTCCTCTCTGTGCTGGATTAACTGATCATCATGGACAAGCAGTGTGTTGCGGACGAGTTCTTCGTTTTTCGCGACGATCCAGGCGTCTGGTACGGAATTATCCGACTGTGCGCGAGCGACAGGCAGTGCGAGTGACATCACTACCATGACGGCGAACAGCCGAACGCCGGGCTTGCAACTAAGGATGTTTGTGGAGGGTTTCATGATTCAACTTTCTGTTCTCAGTGGTCTTGGAATTGAGGGACGAGTGCGCTGGCTTTGGACCGGAATGTCGAAGCCGAGTTGAGATGAGAAAGGCACCACTCGCGTGTCGATGTCACGACTCTTTGGGTTGGTTTCCACACCGCGACGAGGAGTGGTGCCTTTCGAATTCAGAGACATTGTTGATCCCGGCCATCGGGTGGGGAGGCCGGGATCACCATTCCGCGTTCACGTTTACAGCATCGCTGCCATGATGGAATCCGACGTCTGCTGAATCACTGAAGCTTCACGCGCAACGTCGTCGTACAATCCGCTCAGGGAGTCATTGGCGCGTCCCATTGCGATTTGGTGCTGAAGAGACTTGTACAACAGCTCGATGTCTCGCGACTGCTCCAAAACGCTCTCGACCAGAGCCAGATTCTGCTTCGCTGCCTTGAGCTTTTGCTGTCCTTCGATTTCGAGCCGTACAACCTTGTTCTCTTCCTCAATTCTGTGCGATGTTGAGCGGATTTGCTCGATCACTGCTTTGGCTTTGGCGGCCTCGTCCTGAATCAATGTTTCGTAGACGCTCAGTTGATTCTTCTCCAGTTCGTACGAGGAACGCAGTGCGGCCAGGTCAGTGACGTGGCTTGCCAGCAGTTCCTGCAGGCTTGACGTCGAGTTTGTCGATACGAGTGAACCTGCGCTCGCCGAGACGTTGCGAACTTGACTCTTCGTTGCGACATCTGTGACGGCGTACAGTTGTTCTGCCTCTGCAAGATTCTGCCCAACCGGAATCGCCCGGCGAAGCCGGACGTAGGCAGAGCTCTCCTGTACCTTTCCCGCGATGAGGGAACCGCTTAATAGGGATGTAATGACACATCCCGCCCAGACACATTTTTGTACTCCCGAGAGTTTCTTCATTGATCCTTCTCCTGGTTCACCTGTGTTAAATGAGCAACCACTCTGGTCGCTCCTGATTCTTGAAAAGGCACCCTTCATTGCTTGCTGCAGCACGTTTCTGTAAAGAATTCCAATTCTTCCTACACTGCATGTGTCATGCTTGGCGGCATTCACACGACGTCGTGCAAAAATACTCGCCGCGTATAACCGTAGGCCATTTCGCTCGAGTTACGCAGGCACAAGTTGCCGACCAATCTGCTCGTTTGCCTGAAAGGCGATCTGACCAGGGTTCATTCCACCCGGCAGTCGGACAAATGCGATACCGTGCTGGCGGCACATGTGCGATAGTTCGCTGAAGCTGTAGCGAGCCCAGCGGAGGGCAACGATCACAACGTCAAACTGTTCGCTGGCAACGATTTTTCTCAAGCGATTGATCGATGTTGTGCGGCGTGTTTCCATCCAGCGAAAGTGGGTTAGTTTCAATTCGGAAGCGATCGCCCGTTGCTGACCGGGTCTGGGATCGCCACCGATCAAAAGGACGCGTTGTCCGTGAAGGACAGAACGCAAGCCGAAGGCTGTTAGAGTTTGCTGAGGATCCGTGTGTCGTGTGTGGTTCATCGGTGGACGTGCCTTCAAAGAGTGAGCGATGCTTCGAGGATCATTTCCTCTCGTTCCGCATTTGCGTCACACCTTGAAAGGCACCCCGGGCGCACCTCGCGCGCAACAATTTCCTTAGAAACTCAAGATCGTTCTCCATTGGCTGCCGGCGCTGAATTTCTAACGGACACGGAATTTCTAGTTTCGGGCAAAAGACTCAACATTTTCCGAGTCAAGAGACGTCGCCGGGTGCCTTTGAACTGATGACATCCCGAAGCGGCGTGCAATGAGTCATTTGGCCGACTTGTTATTGGCTCTCATTGCGCCGGGCAGCCGATTGTAGGAGGAATGCCGATGCGAATCGGAATTGGCAACACTCTGCTGTTGTTACTTGTTTGCGTGGCAATTTGTGGCGTCGCCGACATGATGAAGAACAGCAGCAGTACAGCGTCGACCGTTGTCGCTGGCGTTGGTAATACTGTCGGCGAAGACCTACCAAACGATCGTCGATTCGTCCCGTCAACCTCGCTTGAAGAATACGGACAGCAACTGGCGGCATGCGGAAAGGCAGGACCGCAGGTTCGAGCCCAGACCGCATCCCTGCGGGGCACGCCGACACAGCGACTGATTGCCGTGTATCAGCAATTGCGGGATCGATGGCATTACAGGCCTGATGGCGACGCAGAAACATTCCAGACGGCGGAAGCGTCTGTGGGAACGTTGCAGTATCAGGGCGACTGTGAAGACTTTGCGGCAACGATGATGGCTGCACTTTCGACCATCGACGGCCTCACCTCTCGCATAGTAATCTGTCACGGACGACTGGAAGGAGAACCGGGACACGCCTTCTGTGAAGTGCTGATCGCAGACGATCTGCGATCAGCGTCACCAGTTCTGCACAGGTTGAGATCCGCCTGGAACCTGCCGGAACTCGTCTGTCACGGCGGCCCGACAGGTGTTTGGGTCCCGTTGGACTTCACTCCGCCGCGTAAGGCGTATGACGGGTCTGTCTACTGCTTCATTTCAAACCGAGGCACCGTGACGTACCCGACTGAGTAATGGCTCAAGGCGATTAGCCTTGAGTCATCTGGCAGCACGGTCAGGAATAGTGAATTCCGGCTGGCGTCAAGTGCCTTGCTGAGCAAAGCGGATGGAGACTGACCTCCACTTAAAGGGCTAGGGTAAATTCGACCCCCATGAATCCGGGGCGGCTGTGGGAGAAAGCGGGTAAGCATTTCCTAAACTTTGCTACTTTCGTGCTAAACCCCAATGAGCCGGGGCGGCTGTGGGAGAGGAGCTGGAAAGTTGTCCAGGATCTGTTTTGGTGTCAGGGTGCTAAACCCCAATGAGCCGGGGCGGCTGTGGGAGTTGGGATGAGGCCAAAAGGAAAAGGATCAGGTAAATGTGCTAGACCCCAATGAGCCGGGGCGGCTGTGGGAGAGTGAACGCTAGAACTCA
>JAEUIH010000167.1 GCA_016795105.1 Planctomyces sp. | reverse complement strand
GCGTTCCGATGCAGACTCGGTGATCAGGGCATCATGGGTCGAAACGACGGTGCCTGAGATGCAGGATCCGTCGACACCTCCGGATCAGGATCCGGAACCAAAGACCTGCAACCTCTACCTTTCGTCACGTGGACTGAGAATTGAAAGACGGTGGCGTTACTATGACATAGACGGTGGCCCTCGGGGTTCTATGAGTTGGCAGTCGGGCATGTTGACTCGGTCGTTCACACCCGAGTCTGGTTGGCGGCAACTGCTCGGCTCAGACCTTGACAATGCACGCCCATCTGCCGCGATCAATCGGCCCCCATCACTTGCCGTCGCGGGGTTGAAGGGACACTCGCTCTTTCTTTACTGGTTTCGGGCCAGCGATGCGGAATTTACGCTCTGTGATCCGAATGAGTGGAAAATCACAGACGACCCAGGATTGAAGAGTTCTCTAAGGAGTACAGTCACCGTCGTACAAAAAACTAAAGCGGGGCAGATCGTGCTGCTGGATCTGGATCCTGCGCGAGATTTCCTTCCCGTCGTTTCAAGAGTCGGCACTGATCCAGGCGAACGACAGCAACTGCTCAATTATCGTCGGTGCGGCGTTAAGTTCTCTGAGAGTTCTGACGCTGCGTATCCTTATCAACTCTCTACGTGGACGTCACAGGAGGTTCGCAATGGCAGACCCCAACCAAAGGTTGAAATCTGCACATTGGTCGGATTCACTGTTTCAAAGCACGATCCATCGACTTCAGAAGATATTGACTGTGAATTTCCATCAGGCATCATCGTTGCGGATGAGAGCAAGCGGTTCAGCCCATCGCAAAGAGAAATGAATCCCCAACCATTCTCCAGGACAGAGAGCGCTGGCCATCCGGTGCCATACGGGTACTGGGGAGCGATGGGCTTTGCCATGATGCTGAGTCTGATCGTCTTGAAACGAATTCGTGGTACCCATTAATGACCTAATACAGGAGATGACGTATGAAGCGTTTGGCGTCACGTAAGTCGGTCAGCAGAACGATGCTGGGCGCTGCCGTACTGGCGATTGTTAATACTCTGATGCCGGAGAACTTCGGGCAGGGGCCGGGTGGAGGGCCATCAGGTGGATGCCCTCAGGAATGCCTTTGGGGATATTTTATTAAAATTGCGAATTCTGGTTCAGGGTCAGATCCTTTCGAAGACCCAAACTACGTTGCACCGAGTTCTCAATACTTTGATGTTCGCCTTGATGACGTACCTTGCGTTCGGCGATGGAACAGCAGCACAAGCGGCAACGGTGATCCGCAGGGGGTCATTGTCTCACATCCAAAATACGAGGTGATTGATCCTTGGTGCGTCGACACTTGTTCGAATCCTGTGCCGTCCGGGGGTCTACCCGTGGAATTGACTTTTCTGGCAGCTTGCATTTATCCACAAATGAGTGAGGATAGCGACGGCTCCGTCAACTGTTACCATGATTCGGAAAACGAAGAAGAACTTGGTGATTGCATTTATCCGTAGTTTACCGTTTTCCGGGTATAGGTCACGCTGCAGTATCTGCAGAAAGGGGAGTTCAGATGATCAGCGTCGAACTATGCTCATTGCGGCGTGCCAATCAGCGTTCGGTTCATTCTGGATTCACGCTGGTGGAATTGTTGACTGTGATTTCGATCATTGGGATTCTCCTCGGCTTACTGCTCCCGTCGATTCAAAGTACTCGTGAATCCGCTCGAAGGATGCAGTGCCTTTCGAATCTTCGCCAAGTGGCACTTGCTATTCATCAGTATGAAGAAGTTCATCGATGCTTTCCACTTGCCACCATCCCGGAAAAAATCCCGCTTGCTCTGACTGTGGGAATTCGGTTTCATACTCAGATACTTCCTTATGTCGGAGAACCCAATACCTACGCTCAGATCGGTGAATCGTGGCAAGCGCCAATCCTGTTGAACTACTGGCAGCAATTTGGCGGACCGCATCCAGCAGGCACGCAGCGCATAGACGTTTTTCGTTGCCCGTCGAGCCTGCTGCCAGCTACGGCAACACCTATTGACCCTCGTCATGCGGACAAGATGCCTGCTGTTGTTGAAGGCTACGCAAATACAGACTACCTGCCAGTTGGTGGCAACAACGGCCTTTCGGGCATGTTCCCGATGGTTGTCTCTCCTAAATTCTGGATTCGCCGATCATCAGATGTTACAGACGGATTGTCAAACACTCTTGCTGTCGGGGAGCACAGCTATGCCGGGAAAAAGGGCGATAATCCCCCAATCTGGCTGGCGACGTATGGCTTTCGAGAGCAAAGCAATTTTATTGAGACCAGCGTTCCTATCAACTGCGTCGAGTCCTTCGGAGGATACTACTGGAGAACAGCCGTCAGTGATAACTGTTCCCTGAGTTTTCATCCGGGCGTTTCACAGTTCGCCTTTGCAGACGGATCTGCTCGACAGCTCTCAGAACTCCTCGATCGAAACGTCTATGACCGACTCGGGGCAATCGCCGACGGACATGCTCTGCCGGAATTCTAACCCCACCCCGCTCGAACGCCCGACCACCATCCGTCCCATGCCACTCGCCATCGAGCATGAGCACGAAAGAATCGCAGGCAGGGCGGGCGGTTTAACCACGGAAGACGCGGAAGTGACGGAAGAATCACAGAAGTACTCGAGTCTGCTTTTCCGTGTCTTTCGTGTATTCCGTGGTTACCAATCACGCTGGCAGGGATGGTAATTTAACCACGAAATACACGAAAGAATCGCGGGGGGATGCGGGAGTGCCTGATAGCGGGCATGAAACAACAGCGACGATATTGGCTGAAGGATCATCCCGTCCCATCGTGCTCGTGCTCAGCGCAGCGGTCCTCGTGCTCTTAATCGATACCGCTCACCAGGGCTTTCAAGCTGCCAATCTACCACGAGTCGCGGTTGGCCTGAAGGAACAGATTCACGTATGGCAGGGACGGACCCAGGACTCTTCGAGCATGAGATTGAATTGACCGAGTATGCTGAGACTCTTGACCCAAAGACGATCGTTGCGGGCGGCGCTGCTGCGGTAGTCGTGGCTGGACTACTCCTTGATAATGGATACATCGACGAAATTCCACTTCCTAAAGCCGCCCTGTTCGAGTCCACCCTTTGGGATTCTGTGACCATTGAACATGCACTACAATCAACCTGGCAACTGGGTGAATCTCCGTGGGAGCCGACGGACGATGGCTCAATTTCAGAACTATCGACGAACATTGCTATCAATCTGCCGGATCATCGGACATTCCATCGCTGCTTCACTACGGAGATCAAGATTGGTATCGATTATGGTCGTTCGATCACCCGGGAGAATCCAGGGATTGGAGACACAGTTTATACGATAGGCATCACCTTCAAACATTGAGTTCCATTACAATAGGATGTGTGAACTCGTAGCCGATCATTCAGGCTGCATTCACGGAGGTTGTTATGTACAGGGCATATCTGTTCGCTCACGCGTTTTGCCGATCAGGCTTTGCGAAGCGTCAAACCTATCTCGTCTCGCTCACGGCCATTCTGTCCATATTCGTTCCAGCAAATGCGGATCCACCAGGTTTTGCTCAGTCGCGTTTTCCTGTCATCGATGGTTTCATCGACAACCACCCTGTTCGATGCCTGATTTCTACGACAACGCCTGTGTCAGCGATTGACATACGATCGATCAGCGATCCGGAGATCAAGTTGAAGTATCGCAGGTTGATTAGCGATTCCAGCACGACCGATGATGCGATTCTGATTAGTGATGTAGAGGTCCGTGTAGGGGATGCGGCAGTGCGAGTGCCTTCATTCGGAGCTGGAGATTTGTCAAGATATCGAGCGATGGCTTTTCAGGAGTTTGACGTCGTATTGGGAAACGACTTTCTGAAGCATGTTGTGCTGAATTTTAGTCCCGAGAAAGTCTGGATTAGCAAGGACTTTGAACAGCCTGACGAAGATTTCGACATGGTACCACTTAAGTTCGAGCATGGCTTTCCCATCCTGGACGTTCGATTGAGAGCCCTCGGTGTCAGGGGGTTTGCGATATCCACTACGTCAGATTGTGAACTTCAATTAACAAAGCCTACATCTGACCGACTAGTTGAACTGGGCAGCGCGGCTCATTGTCGAGAGAGCGTTTCTGATACATCTGCCGGGAGTGCACCAGAGCTACTGGTTACCTGCGCTAACGTAACGATTGGTTCCTGCCGATTTGAAAATGTACCGGCATACGTCACAGAATCCAATACGATCGGTATGGACCTGTTGAGACGGATTAGAGTTTCTGTCGACTTCGTTCGGAACATCATCTACATCAGCAAGAAGAGTCTTGGCCGAGCAGATTGGTTCCCCAGGAATGACAGCGGAACAAAATTTGTATTTCGCGATACCTCAAGCCTTCAGGTCGTCGATGTCACTTCAGGTTCTGCAGGCGACCAAGCCGGGCTGAAAGTGGGCGATGAGGTATTGCTTATTGGTGAGAAAGTCCCAAAGGACCTAGAATTGGGCAGCCTTCGGTGCTTTCTCTGTCAATCCGAATCGCCGGTGCGAATCGTATTCATGCGGGACGGTAAACGGTACGAGACGGAATTGAAGATCCCGAAGACCTACGAGTATCCGCCGAAATGGGATAAGTCACTGGAAGAGAAGGCGCGCGAGTTCTTTGAGCAACAGAAGTGAGATCAGGTGCTCGCCAGCGAAACGGTTTCCGGCAACCTGACCGCAGAGTCGGATCCGACGGGATTGGATGAGAAAGAAAAGCGTCCGCTTTGGCCATACCGAAAAGCAGCGAGACAAAAAGGGCTGCCCATTGGAATCATCGACTTTAACATCGATAAGGATCCAGGACACACTCATCCAGAGACCTTCGGAATCGCTGCGGATGATCTGTACACGACCGAAGAAGAGTTTAGAACGCTGATCCTGCCGGTTCTCGAAGGAACACATAAACCTTAACCTTTCGGCAAGACTTATGCAGCAACACTTCTACAGGCAACTTAAAAGAGTCTTTCTTTCTCCATTCCTCATTCTACTGCTGTGCGGATGTCTTTCCCGTGACGACAGCCTGACATCCACTGCGCTTTCAAATGAGTTAATGGGTGCATGTCTGACAACCCAAAAACAGTTACAGGACTTTGAGTCCCCCGGGGTAGACCTTCATGTGACCATTTCTCAGGCTCTCAGGAAGGCTTTCGAAGACCAGCGATGGAAACGAATACGGACAACGCGAAACGATTCAACCATACGGGGCGAACTCTTCCACGGACAGACTTTTGAAGCAGATGTGTTCATCATATCGTGCAATGATCTGTCTGGAATCCTGCTCATAAACGGTCGAAGTCACGACGGCAGCATTCGCGGATTCGTCAAATCGGATTGGGAGTTACAGGGCACGAGAGTTGTAATCGGACAGCCGTCATTTCAAAACTTGCTTTCAGAATAACGATTGACTACCTGGTACAGATCATCGATGAGTCGACCAGGAACCGCTGGAACGTATTCCTGAACGGCCCTCAGCCGGACATGGTGCTGGTGGAGTTCGTTTGTGTTCTGGGACTCCGCAAGTTTAACGGCGAGCCGCAGGCGTCTGCGCAAGTTTAGCGGCAAGCCGGAGGCGTCGGAACTCGCACCGAGCCGCAGGCGTCGGAGCACCCTCATCAAGCCGCAGGCGACTGCTTAACGTCTGGCTTCTTCCTCAGCCTCTTGTTGACGGCTGAATTCGTTGGCAACTGCATCAGCTTCGACAGCCCGATGATGGCGTTGTGGTCGTTCAGCCACATGCCTGCGCATTGCCGCAGCAGCAGGAGCATCGCACCGACGCCTGCGGCTTGCCGCTAAACTTACGCAGACGCCTGCGGCTCGCCGTTAAACTGTATGTGCGTTCGGTGGACTTGGGGACTGGAAGGGCGTGAATACCATAAAGCGTCCCCCCGCTCTACGCTCTCGCTGCAGGCGACGCCAGAGAGTGGAAAGTAGAGAGTAGACCGAGGCCTCATATTTCATCAGCAGCCTGTGGCCGACAGTCAAGATTCACTTGCAACATCTGTGGAATCACTCGAGCGTGGAGAATACGCTCGACCATTGTCTGGATGAGACATTTACAGAAGACGCAGGTTCAATTCGAACAGGAAACCGCAAGGAAACTATATCGATTTTCCGCAGACTGACGCGGTCGATTCTGAGGTCGGACACCACCTTCAAGGATAATGTTCGAGGGAAACGCCTGCTCGCCGGATGGAATCTCGACAACCTCAAAGGCATTCTCTCAGCATTTCAGGCCACTTGAACATGAGTTTGCGCTAATCTTACACGCCGAAGCGACCAGATGATTGTAGGAGACACTTCAACTTTCGTGTGGTGCCACTCGCCGCTACTCTCGCCCTTGTTCATAATCGCTTTTGGAATTTTCGCCATTGCTGCTGGCGAATCCCGAGCGAAGGTCGCCTTTCTCAGTATGAGACCTTGATTGCAATAGCGGCGGGGTGCGAATTATCGAAACTGTTTGAGCAATCTTAATTAAAGTAAAGAGGATCAACCACCACGAAGCGATTAATGCTACTATGACCGCAATTGCAAAACGTTTGCTCTCCGTGATTGGCGCTATTGCTTGCTCGCCAAACAAGTTCTCTTCGAAACTGCGGAGAGCGTGAATGTCCCATATCATGATTGCCTGATGCGACAACAAACCAAGAAGGACACTAATAATTCCAACTTTCGATACCGATTGACGTGATAGAATCCATTGAATTAAGCTCATCATCACAACCTTTGATCACAACCTATCTCAATCCCCGTGGTATTGATGCTTAGTCACATCGCGGAATGAGTAGAACTTCGTCATCGGCGGTCAGCGCGGCGATCAGTTCACCCAAAGTGGCCTGAGCGACTTCCAGTTCGACGATTTTAGTCATTTTGGATACTCCTGATCACAACACTTCATATCGTCTTCGTCGCACGTGTTCAGATTGTTTAATGCTCGACACGCCATCTTGTGGATAGAGTTGTTGTTTCGACTCCTTGTTGACTGGGTGCGATCTGCGTAATGCGCTGTGAAACTGGGAAAAAAGTGGTCTATGTAAAAAGAGGCGTCCTGCCTGAGAATG
>JAEUIH010000166.1 GCA_016795105.1 Planctomyces sp. | reverse complement strand
CTCGTTGATGCGGCGATTGCAGGTGCTGTTGTCGCAACAGCCGGAACAGGGTCCGGGGGTGCCGGAGCAGCCTATGGGATCAGGAGCATTAACTTTGCCAAAAAACTGGAGGACATCGGACCGTTTGGGAGACAGGCAGCAAAGCTGGTCCACAGGTTGTTCGCTGGGGTGATCCAATTGGCTCGCACGGCAGCGACGTAATCTCCGTAAATGTGCAGACAGGCGAAGTGACACTTTGGGATTCCAAGTTCCGCAGTGGAAACGTGAAGGTTCAGCCATCCCAAACGTTCTGCCTTGATCCGACGACGGGGCAACCGACTGCACGTTTTCAGAATGCGATTGATGAAGCCGTCCGAACGATCCGAAGCAATCAGTCTTTGCCGCCGCATATTCGACAGAAAGCTCTGGCTAACTTGAGGAATGGAAATGTCCGAACTCGAACTGTTGGATTTGGCAATGCAAAGAACTCGACTTTACGGTAGATTCCCCGAATAGGCATTTTTATGATGAAAAAGAACGCATTTGATCCAATCGCAACTCTCAACATCTTGTTTAGTGATGTTGGGTTTGAGTGGCAATTACGGCAAGACTTCGAGGACTCAAGGGACCGTGGAGGATTGTCTTCCAGCGCACATGCCGATCTTGGAACAGCGATTGAGTGCATCCTCGTTGGCCTTGGAGACGCTGCATCGCAACTTCTCGCAAAAGCACGAAAGTGGGCAACAGAGGCCATCGATAGCGAGAATGAGCCAGCTACTTGGATGACTTTCCAAACATTGGCTATGTGTGACTGGCTCTTGGAGAATCAGCGCCATTCGGACACCTATCGGCAGTTCAATGATCTGCTTGAACGTTCACTGGAACATCCAGCGATTGCGAGTGATGCTGTCAATGTGTCTTTGATGCTGCCGGGGCTCGTGGATGGTCGTTCCTACGAGCGTGTCTTGCAGGTATTCGAACGAACAAAAAAGCTCGTGGAGTCAAGCAGTCTCGACAAAATCAGCAATGAAGCCCAAATGTGCTTTGTCATCGCAAAACATCGCTTGGGGCATGTTCATACAAAGGCAGAAGTTGAATCAGCTTGCGATAAGTTCATGTTGAAGAACATGGACAAGTGGCTTGGAAATGGGCATTCAGTTCGTGCGAGTGTCTGGTTGAAGATAATCTGGGAGAATCGTGGCGATTCCGCTCTTGCACCGAGTGACATCGTATTGAAGTGCTACGACTATCTTCGGAATTGCCACCGACCGTTTTAACTGACACGAGCGGCTCTGAGATTGACCTTTCGGCTTCTGCATCACGATCTTCGCAGGCTTTGCCGGTTTGAAGGGCTGGAGCTTGGCCGGTTGAGCAGGCTTCCACGGCTTGAACACCGGCACGCCTGACGGCGGCGGCTTTGGCTTCTTGCTCAAGCTCTTATTGACCGCTGAATCTCTCGGAAACGGGTTCATCTTCGATAGTCCGATGACGGCGTTCTTGTCGTTCAGCCAAGAGCCTTCCCGCACCACCAGCCATTCGTGAAGCGTTTTCAGCAGATGTGAATCTATCGCGCCCGCTGGCGATTCTTCCCGCAGCCCTATACGTGTGAGAGCGTGGCCCAACGTCGCGATGAAATAGAAACCGGGGCATGGCCATCATTCAAGACCCGGCGACCACCTTACCTGCCGAGGAAATCGCCCAGAATTGTTCGATTCTTACTGTCAGCCGGTAGGCTGAAGGAACAACACCGTGCAACAGCGGTCGCCTTGGCGATGGCATTGACCCATTCCAGATTGGGCGAATCTTTGGTCTCATCCTGTATGAGTTGATCCTGGCTGCTGCGGCATCCGCCGTCGTTGCCGCCACAGCTGGCACCACCTCCGGAGGTGCATTCGCGTTGTGGTCTGCCAGGCTTGCCGGGCTGACCCGAAAACTGGAGAAATTTGGAGATGTCGGGCGAAGAGCCATCAAAATCGTGAACGACCTGAAGCCGCTCATTGAAAAGGTGTTGAAGAATGTTGACGATATCCGCGACCGACTCTCATTCAGCGGGAAAGGAAAGCAGAACAGCAATGGTTCAAAAACCGGCAAATGTGATGCAGACTCTGGAAAGTCCAAGTCGACAGAAGTCCCTCCGGATGGTAAAGACAAGAAGCCGGAGTCCGGTGGGGATGGGAAGGATACGGATGTCGATCCAGATGCTCCAAACAAACCAGTTCCCAAGGTGAATCCATGGGAATTGACCCCCTCCCACAAGATTACGAAGTCTCGTGGCGAAATGGAGGCCCTCAAGAAGAGTATTCGAGACAAGGGCTTCTTGCACAATCCTAATGAGCCAGTGGCTTGCGGCTTCCGTGTTTCCGCAACGGCGATGCAAATCGGCCAGTACCGCCGACCAGAGATGCGACCCGACCAGCCAGGTAGGCGGCTCGAATCCGTCGAGAATTGCCAGACCGGCAGAGGGGCCGTGCAGTTCGGCAACAGCAATGGCACGGTTCAACTTGTGGATCGGTGACGGAGCAATCTGTTCCAACATTGAATAACACTCCACAACGACATCCCAGCGAGTTTCCTGAAACGACGGAGCCAGACAATGCTCCGCCGCGATTCCCGCCTCGGCGTGATATCGACTAAAGCAATCACCCTGAGCCGACCCGGCCAGCCATTCCAGTCCAACTCGAATTCTGCACTGATCCCACAAACTTCGATCCTGCTCTTCAAGCAGCAGCAACACCCCCGCTTCGTCCTGGCGGGATGTCATTCTCGCGGCATGGAGATGCATGAGCGCCAGCAATGCATAAGTTTCTGGCGAGCTGCCCACAGGATGCTGGACCAGGATCGTTCCCAGCCGAATCGCTTCCTCACAAAGTTCTCGCCGGATGGCCGTCTCCGGTTGGAATGACAAGTAGCCTTCGGTGAACAATAGATAGAGCGTCTTGTGAACCGCAGGCAGTTTGGATTCGTGCAACGCGTCTGCGAAGTCCGCAGGAGACGGCGATAGTTCGCGCAGGCGGCTGCGGGCCCGACTGAATCGTTTATAGATGTTCGCTTCAGAGGCAAATAGACGGAGTGCGATCTCACGAACGTCGAAACCGCACAACGTCTTCAATGCAAACACGACTTGGGATTCCACGGGGATGGACTCATCGCAGCAGAGAAACAACATCCGCAAGAGATCTGCATCGACCGAATCCGATGTCGCCGTGACCTCCCTGGCAGTCGCTCCGAAGAGAGACTGTTCGAGTCCGACCTCATGGACGATGCGCCGCTCCACCGTGCCGCGACGCAACGTTTCCAATAGGTTGTTTTGAGCCACGCGAAAGAGCCACGCAGATGGCTTCTCCGGCAACCCCGTCGTCGTCCATCGCTCAAATGCAGTCATCAACGCAGATTGAACTGCATCTTCGACATCCTCGATGTGCTGCGAACCAACACTTCGCGTCAGTGTAGCAACGAGTCGGCCGTATTCGTGCCGAAAGAAGTGGTCGACCAGATCGGGCGTACTCACGCAGTATGTATCTCCCGAACTTCGACGCTCGACCCTGGCATCACGACTCCGGGACATTCGCGAGCGACTTCGACTGCTTTCTCTAAATTGTCCGCCGTGATGATCATGAAGCCCCCGGCCACCTCTTTCAGCTCGACAAATGGGCCGTCCGACTCTCCCTGGGAAGTGACGACCTTTCCGCCGCCGAGCTTCCCTCCCATGTCGAGGATGTTGTCGCGAAACTTCAATCGCCAGGCGTGAAAATGAGCGTACATTTCCTGCATTTGCGCCGGGGACGGCTTTTCGCAGGCACCCGGCTGGCTTCGCTGAATGCAAAGAAACTTCTTTGTTGTCATGTCGGTTCCCTACTGGGTTATGAGGTGTTCAATGAATTCGTCGACTGCCTATTGATGGTTGAAGAACGCCATTTTGGACACTCGCGGCCAACATTTCTGAAACTTTTCCGTCGAACGCTCATTTTACATCGGGTATGCACCACTTTGGCCGACCGCCGGACTCCCAAGCTATTTTCCCACTAAGAGTTGCACGATTCGGCCAACTGCCAATCGGTCTGTTTCCAACCAGAAAACGGCCCCAGAAAAAGTTCAAACGACGTCTTGTTCTCCCGATTTTTGGCCAACGGCCAAAAATAGAGAGTAGATGGGAGAGAGTAGAAAGTAGAGGTTGTGGAATTCTGGACAGCTTCGCAGAAAGTTCAACTCCCCAACCGTTCGACCCTCTCCCATCGACTCGGTCTACTCTCTACTTTCCACTCTCTTGCGGCGCCTACAGCGCGAACAGTGGAAGACTCTAAGGGATTCCGTCTTCCGCGGTCCCAACACAGTTTAACGGCGAGCCGCAGGCGTCTGCGATGTTTAGCGGCAAGCCGCAGGCGTGGGCTTGTCATCTGCTTCTTCCTCAAGCTCGTGTTGACGGCTGAATTCGTCGGCAACAACTGGTGCGGCTAAGTCAGTTCCATGATCGCGTTCTGATCGTTCAGCCACGGGGTTGTATTGTCACTGCAATGCACAGATGCCTGCGCATTGCAGGATCGCACCGACGCCTCCGGCTTGCCGCTAAACATCACCGACGCCTCCGGCTCGCCGTTAAACATCACAGACGCCTCCGGCTCGCCGTTAAACTTATACAGAGAAGACAGGGTTCGGATTCTTTTCATTCCATTGAGCACCTAATAAAAAAGGCGGCTGGTTTGTTCAACCAGCCGCCACATCAGATCGTTTCAGTTGCCTGTTTCAGTTGCTCGGATTTCCGAGCGTCTCAAGGTCCTGAAGTCGCTTCAGGGCAGCAGCTGCTTTCAGGGTCTGGTAGTTGATTCCCGCAGCATTCAGACTGCTTCCCTCCTGGAATGGATACTGAGGAATCGTCATCAGGAACTTCTTGACCTCGGCCTGTACTGGCACGAACAGCCAGATGTTGTCGCCGTACCAGCGAAGATACATGGCAGATTCGTGAGGCATCTTCTCATACGGGTCAGCCTTCAGATTCACAATCAGCGGCCAGCCGGTCACTTGTCGTGTTCCAGTGGCGATATTGCCTTCCATTGAGGCGAAGTTGACCTTCCAGTCATTCCAGCGAACGGCATTCAGTTCGCCACCCTGACCGAAGTAAAGAATCTGCGCACGAGGTCCTTCTTCAACCTCTCCCTTGAAAAACGGCATAAAGTTATGGCCGTCCGCGTGAATCTTAAAGGTCTTGCCATTGGCGTTATAACCCTGTTTGAGCTTCTCCACGATGTTTGGTTCACCGGCTGCCGCCAGAAGAGTTGGCATCCAGTCTTCCTGTGAGAAAATCTCATTCACGATCGTGCCAGGTTCAATCACGCCGGGCCATCGGACCAGCATCGGAACTCGAAGACCGCCTTCCCAGGTCGTTCCCTTTTCGCCATGGAACGGAGTAATCCCGCCGTCTGGCCAGGTCGCCGTCTCTGCGCCATTGTCCGTGCCGTAAACAAGAATCGTATTGTCAGCGATCCCAAGATCATCCAGCTTCTTCAGCACTTCGCCGACAAACCCGTCGTGCTCAACCATGCCGTCCGGGTACAGCCCAATTCCAGTCTTGCCCTGAGATTCCTTCTTCAGGTGAGTCCAGACATGCATACGAGTACTGTTGTACCAGAGGAAGAATGGCTTCTTTGCTTTGACGTTGCGGTCAAGGAAGTCCATGGCCTTTGCATGCACTTCTTCGTCGATCGTTTCCATTCGCTTTGACGTCAGCGGACCTGTGTCTTCGATGGTCTGGCCACCCTTACCATCCGACTTACAGTGCAGTACGCCACGAGGACCAAACTTCTTCCTGAATTCCGGGTCCTTAGGATAGTAGTAGGTCTCCGGCTCTTCTTCGGCATTCAGATGATACAGGTTCCCGAAGAACTCATCGAACCCATGCAGCGTGGGCAGGTGCTTGTCCTGGTCTCCCAGGTGGTTCTTGCCAAACTGACCAGTCGCATAACCCTGTTCTTTGAGCAGGTCAGCAATAGTTGGTGTCCATTCGGGAATTCCATGTGGGCTTCCTGGCATCCCAATCGTCAACAACCCTGTTCGAAACGGGTGCTGACCAAGAATGAAAGAAGCGCGGCCCGCTGTGCAGCTCTGTTGAGAATACGAATCCGTAAACAGCGCGCCTTCTTTAGCAATACGGTCAATGTTCGGCGTCCGATAACCCATGATGCCATGGTTATAAGCACTGATGTTGTGAACCCCGATGTCGTCGCCCCACAGAACCAGAATGTTCGGCTTTTGTCCGCTTACCTGTGCCGCTGTAGTGACCGCGCGATTGTGAGCAGCAAGTCGAGCTTGCTCAGCGCTGTTTGCGGGCGCTTCATTCAGAGTCAGTGCATCATTAACTGCACACAAGCGACCCAAACCAGCATCGCAACATCCGCCAGAAGTGCATTGTACCTTCAAGGCAGAATCAACTTCTGCTCCACCAACTGACACACCTGCATCAGCACGATCAGCCAATCGCAGTTCACCGGAAGCTGCAAGAAAACCCAGAAGGGCCCCCACTCCCAGTACGGCTAAGAATTGAAAATGCCTCGGAATCCTCATAAAGATCTTTCCTGCACAACGTTAAAGATGGGAAACCTGGGTCGGGAAGTGACCACGGAAATAGCAATCTACACAGCGGGCTTTTGTGATAACAAGTGTGCACTCTTCGTCTTTTTGAAATGAAATGACTCAAATCTACAACCTCATACAATCAAGACTCTGTCGCACCATCTCACTTAAGGAGGGTTTACCCACCCTGTAGTTAACGACCCATGGGGCAATGGAATGACACTGAATGTGGAACATTCACGGCCAGCGTGATTGGTAACCACGATATATCCAGCGCGGCTTCGCTCGGCTGCAACCAAGTTCAGTCGAGGGAATCGAGCAGTTCTTTGAATTCGAATCGCAGGCAGGACTGGCGTTTTGACCACGGAAGACGCGGAAAAAACGGAAGAATCGCAGAGGTACCCGATTGTTTATTTTCGTGTGGTTCGTGTCTTTCGTGGTGACCCATCACGCTGGCTGACATGGTGCCTGAAGTGGACCCCAGTTTTAGGACCACGGAATAAGATAGAGACGACGCGTTTTTTCCGGTATTCTGTTGAGGCAAAG
>JAEUIH010000165.1 GCA_016795105.1 Planctomyces sp. | reverse complement strand
CCTGTTCGAATGACAGTCCATTGGCAGCCGCCATACCTGCTTCGAACAACACCACACGAGTCTTCGGCACGTAGGCTTCAAAGCCACTCTGCAGACATACTGTAATACCGGCATTCCGCAGACGCCCAGCCGTTTCAAAGCTCAGATTCTCACGAACATCGACTGCACGTGCCATGGTCGGATGGACCAATACCGGAACCTTCGCGGCTTTCAGTTGATCCATAACAAGGAAAGACTCCGAACCACTGTCAAGCCACAGCCGAAGATCAAACTCGTCCGCGATTCGCAAAGCACTCTGGATGTCCTGTGCTTTGTCGGCGGTCACCATAAATGCGATTTCTCCATTCAGGACCTGACTCAGAACCTCAAGTCGCAGATCTCGCGCGACACGATCGGCTTCAGGCTTGTCGGCGGCAGCTTTCTGCTTTGCGGAGTACTCTCGCGCACGGATCAATTCACTGCGCAACATCGCGACGCTCTTTCCGCGTGTCCCGGGAGGCTTTCCGCCTTCCTTCAGCTCCTCAGAACTCAGCGTTACGGCAACTGCGGCAGTCTCCTTCAGCAGTGACTCCTGATCCAGTGTTCCGGTTGTTTTCACGATCATCGTCTGGCCAGAAATCAACTCGCCTGGAGCATGACCAGTATGAATGGTGGTGACACCGAAGCCACGGATCCAGTCCAGCAGTTCTTCATCGGCATTAAACGCATCAATGGCCCGAAGTTCGGGCTGAACTGGTGTCGACTTTTCAAGTTGATCCTGATCCGCCGGTACGTTGAAAATCCCTGAGAGGCCGACGACTGAATGCGAATCAATCAGTCCGGGAGTCACCACTTTCCCAGTCAGCACTTCAACGCCTTCGGGAACGACGACTTCCGTTGCCGGGCCAACCTGCGAGATCTTTCCATCTCGAATGACGACAATGCCGTCGCGGATCGGTGGACCGTCCATCGTGTAGACAACTTCGCCACGAATCACAACCTGAGCACTCAATTCTGAAACCGAGACACTCAGACAGAGAACAATGGCCAGAGACAGCCGGATAAATTTCATGGCAGGAATCCTACTGACCAAAGCAACAGAAGTAAGGAGACTGATCGTGACCAGCACCGAATCCACCAACAGCGTAGAGTCGATCTGATGGGTTTGATCGATCAAAGGCGACCTTGCCTTCAACCCAGGTTTGCTCAACCTTTGAATAGATGCTCAGAGGATCACCGCTAAGCACAATAAAGTCCGCGTCTTTTCCTGGTGTCAGTGAACCCACCTGCCGATCCAGATCCAGCATCTCAGCACCGGAAAGCGTCAGCCCACGCAGCGCAACTTCACGGGACATGCCGGCACGCACTCCAAGGGCCGCCATTCGGAAAAAGTATCGCGAATCCGTAATCCAGTCGTCCGTATGAAAGGCGACCTTGACACCGGCATCCTCCAGCACCTTTCCGTTTCGCAGGATCAGGTTCTTCGCTTCCAGTTTTCCACCAGGAGAATCCACAAGAATGATGGAGCAGGGTGCTCCGGCAGCTGCTATCTGATCAGCAACCTTCCAGCCTTCGCTGACGTGATGAAGCACAACACGAAATCCAAATTCCTCCGCCAGACGAAGCACCGTCATTATGTCATCATGACGATGAGTATGATGATGAACAATTCGACGTCCTTCCATAGCCTCAGCGAGACACTCCAGATGCAGGTCTCGAGCAGGCAGCTTTGTCATATCTCCGGATGCTGCCCGAACTTTCGCCATGTATTCACGAGCTTTGATGTATTGTTCACGAACAAGGAATGCTGACTTGCCGCGTGTCTGGGGGAACGGCGGTTCCTTCATGGAGTTTGTTCCGTTCGCCATCTTCAGTCCGCCCAGCCACTGCCCATCATCACGTCGATACGCAATCGAATCGACACTCGCCGGTATCCCATCCCCAAACCGCAGTTTGACATAGACCGTCTGACCACTGATCAGATGACCGGAACCAGGCATGATGTTCAATGTGGTCAGTCCGCCGGCAAGTGCACGCTTGAAGCCCGAATCGCGAACATTGATGGAATCCCCCACTCGCACGCCCGGCTGTATTGGACCACTACTATCGGCAGCTCCAACCCCACCGATGTGACTGTGTGTGCAGATCAGACCTGGCATCAGAACTTTGCCGGTACAATCGATTGTCTCTGCGTCGGCGGGAATCACAACCTGATCGCGCGGCCCGATTGCGATGATCCGCGAACCTTCAATGAGCAGAGTTCCTTCGGCAATCTCTGCTCCGTCGATGGGAAGCAGTTTTGCATTAACAAAGGCCCGCTTCTTTTCCGCGGCCTCAAGGTCTGTCGTGCAGGTCCCTGCACACGTGACAGAGGCAATGCATAGAAACAGAGTCCACCACAGACGGGTTCGTTCAGGTATCATCACTCAGCTTTCCCTGACTGGGATCAACAACTCGGACGGAGGGACGCTGCGCGTCAGTCGTTTCAATATCAGAATAGGTTTCAAAAGGCGCAGACGCAGATGTAAACGCAGAAGCCGCCGAATGAAACTGAACCGTTGCATTTTTCCTGAACCACGCCTGAAGAGCTCGAGCAACCCGACGGCGGAAAACAGGAACCAACAGCAGGAAACCTGTGGTATCTGTGATGAGTCCTGGCGTAATCAGCAGCAGGCCGGCCACAAAAATCAGAATACCTTCACTGATTTCTGTGGATGGCATTCGGCCCTGCTTCATGGCAAGCTGCACATTCTGCCACGCATTTCGGCCCTGATATCGAGCAAGGCTGGCGCCAAGAAATCCGGTGACGACTACAATCCCGATCGTTGGGATCAGTCCAACATACTTGTTGATCTGAAAGAGCAACGCAAGCTCAAGCAGAGGTACAACAATCATCAGAATTGAAAGTCGCAGCAGCATGGGAACAGTCTACCGGACGGCAGGCCGTTAGGTAAGTCCCGGAATTGGTTCACCCTGAAAAACGTGGTGAGGACGTCCGAGCTCATCTGACCATGAAACGGTCTGAGGAAGTCCCAGCGACTCATAGATCGTCGCTGCAAAGTTCTCGGGGCGTTGAGGATCAGAGACCGGGTACGCTCCGATCGCGTCGGTCTCTCCGATCACACGTCCACCCTGGATACCGCCGCCAGCCAGAAAGATGGACTGCACTGCGCCCCAATGATCCCGCCCAGGCGCCTTGTAGTGGCTCGGCAGCAGGCTGATTTTCGGTGTTCGACCAAACTCGCCAGCCATCACAATCAGCGTCTGATCCAGCAATCCGGATTCCGAAAGATCATCCAGCAAAGCACTGAGTGCGCGGTCCGTGGGGGGATACAGACGATCCCGAAGATGAGGAAACGCGTTTCCATGAGTATCCCAGGTCTCATCGTTTCCGAGATTCACCTGAACCAGATTGACGCCGGCTTCAACGAGTCGACGAGCCATCAGCAACGACCAGCCAAACGAATTTCGTCCATAACGATCCTGCACCAGGTCGGGTGCATTGGTGACATCCAGTGCCTCGCGAACGGAAGGATCCACAAGCAGCGAAATGGCGCTTTGACGATAGCGATCAAAGTTCTGCAGCTGAGCTTCCTGATCGAGCAGCTTTCTCTGACTGTCCAGCGTCTCCAGCAATGACACTCTGCGATCGAGGTGTGGACGGCTCATGCCGTGAGGCAGCGTCAGGCTCGGCGCTTCAAAAAACCGCTTGTCGGCGTCGCCTCGATCCTGATGGTCAAACGCAAACGCAGGAAATGCGCCATATGAAGTTGCATGAAACGGTGAAGCTTCAATGAACCAGGGATTGCGACGATTCCCCATCACGCCTGCGAATTGTCCTGGAATGATTCTGCCTGAATAATGAACGAGCTGTTCAGGAAGCACTGCAGCTGGTGGCAGGTTGTTACGAGGTTTCGTTACAGCCCCGGCCACTGCCGCGATCGATGGCCAGTCCTGGGGACGAGGCAGATTCGGGTTGAACCCCGGAGGCAGGTCGGCACGACCTGTCAACATAATATGATGGGAAACTGAATGGTCGTTTGAAGTATGCGTCAGAGAACGACAAAGTGACCACAGATGACTTCTAACGGCGAGCCCAGGCAAGTGCTCGCAAATCTGAACGCCAGGCGTTTGTGTTGAGATCGGACGAAATTCACCTCTGACCTCCGCCGGCGCATCCGGCTTTGGATCAAAGCTGTCATGCTGCGACAAACCACCCGAAAGAAAGATGTAGATACAGGCTCTGAACGGCGATCGTGGGGACGCGGTGGATTCTTTGGCTTTCGCAGCAGCAACTGATTCTGCCGCCATGGCCTGCAGTCCAGCCACATGGTTCATCCCAAGTCCCAACAGACTGATACCGCCAGCCTGTACTGCAAATCGTCTCGAAAATCGGGGGTGGCTGTATGAACTGCGGTCAACTGTCATCACAGACCCTTCAGTGAACGGCGGGAAAACGCGTGGAACGGCAGGCAGAAATATGTGTCTTCTTTCAGATTCGGCAGCTTATCAGTCTGTTTTCGTTTCCAAAGTAACTTTTTACTCGGATTTTCTCCGGTTTTCGGATCGAACGGAATTCAATCAGACTTCTGGTGAAAACTGTGGCTACTTTTCGTACTTGGGGATATTGGGTTCCGGGACTTCGTTGACCAGCTTTTGAATGATGTCTTCTGACGCCATTCCCTCGGCCTGAGCCTGAAAATTTGTGGACACTCGATGTCGCAACACCGGAATCGCGACTTTCCGCACGTCCTGCAGGGTCACATTGGGCCTCCCGTCCATCGCAGCCACGGCTTTCGCTCCCGCAATCAGGTACTGTCCTGCTCGAGGTCCCGCGCCCCAGTCGACAAGTTTCTTCACGAAATCGGGCGCTCCGCCATCAGCTGGTCGGGTTGCTCGGACGAGTCGAGTGACATACTTAATGATCAGAGGGCTGGCAACGATCTGACTGATCTGCTTCTGCAGATATAGAATCGAGCGAGCGGACAGCACTTTGCGTACTTCGGCGCGTTCACCAGTCGTCGTTGCCTCCAGAATCCTCTCTTCTTCATCCAGTGTCGGGTAGTCGACTTTCACGTTGAACATAAAACGGTCCAGCTGAGCTTCAGGCAGAGGGTAAGTGCCTTCCTGCTCGATCGGGTTCTGCGTCGCGATTACGAAAAATGGTTCCGGCAGCTTATAGGTGGTCTGACCAACCGTAACTTCTCGTTCCTGCATCGCCTGGAGCAGAGCAGCCTGAGTCTTTGGAGGTGTTCGGTTAATTTCGTCCGCGAGCAGGACGTTGGTAAATACCGGACCTTCCACAAACCGAAATTCACGACGTCCGGATTCTGTCTCTTCCAGAACGTTGGTTCCGGTGATGTCTGACGGCATCAGGTCGGGAGTAAACTGGATTCGTCGAAACTGCACGTCGAGCAGTTTCGCAATGGTGGAAACGACCAGTGTCTTTGCCAGCCCGGGGACTCCCACCAGCAGGCAATGGCCTCCGGTGAAGATCGCCGCCAGAATCTGATCGATGACGGCATCCTGTCCGATAATGACCTTGTGCAGCTCCTCGACCATCACTTCGTGGTGCCGATGAAACTTCTCCAGAAACTCATCAAAGTCGCGTTTTTCAGCCAAAGCTCTGTTCCTTCACGAAATGAACCCTCGAACAGTGAAGGATCATAGCGGAGGATTCAGGTTCTGTCAGGCAATTGTGTCAGAGCAGCATCACAATCCCGTCCATGCCGGTCAGGCGACTATAAATTGCCAGCACCTGTTGTGATGAAATGCAATGAGGTTCGAGGGTCACGGAGACATGCATTCCGTTTCGAGCCGCTCGAAATGTAAACGGTGGATCCTGCTCTAACCCCATTTCGTCCCGAACCAAAGCCACAACTCTGGCTGTAAAATTATTCTCCGTCGCACCAATCACCTTGAAAATGTAGGTGCAGGGAAATGTATGCCTCGATTCCAGCACTTCGACAGACGGCAAGTTGACCATCGATATATCCCCACCAAAAAACAGCCTGCACAGATCACCGCAGAATTGTATGCAGGTCCGGCAGGCTGGTAAAGATGGTGAATTGTTGTGTCTTACTCTTTCTGCTTCTGTTCACTCGCATAACGAATCTGCCCCGGCACTTCATCGCCACGAGTCTCAAACGCAACCTGAGTTGGCAGCTGGCGTCGGTAGGTCCCCGGGGGAATCATCTGAGCTTTGCTGACTTCGCCTTTCAGAGATCCATTCTGAAATGGCCCCAGACCAGCGGCGTACCAGTTGTTATCGTCTGACTGTGCAAGAGACATGCCGCCGTCACCGAGCACCTGTCGGCTCTTGGCGTCAAACGTCACGATACCCAGTTTCGAAAATCCGCGCTGTGTCTTTCGTTCAACGAAACGTACTTCCGGCAGCGTCAACATTCCGGGAAGTACCAGCTCTGGTGTACCGAGATATGCTTCAGAGGTATCTGTACCGACACCTCCGCTGCGGACTTCCATCACAACATCGGCATCTTCCGCGGTTGGAGCAATGATTCCTCCTGCGCGGAGGATTCGGTGTCTCAAGGAACCGACCACATAGTTCTTATCAATACATTCAAGGTATTTCTCTTCCAGAAACACTCGCTGATTGTAGAGAGGCGCAAAATCAACTTTATCAAGTGACTGATCCACCGCATTCGAGAGCAGCATTTGCTCCTTGGCAGTGCGAGCAGTGTTGGATGTGGATGTAGATGTGCAACCTGCCGAGATGGCGGCAAGCATGATCGCGGACACGAACCAATTGGGCCGGACGAGCATCGGTCAACCTCGACTGAATATATGATATGACGCAGCCAGAGTGGCCCCTGCTGGCTTATTTTGATTTACACGTCAGTACCTATACCCGGCATTCCGTCAATCCGGCAATCTCTGTCCGCCCTGTTTCCGCCAGGCGTTCAGGAACACTGCCGTCACGCTCACTTTCAACGGCAGAGACTGCAGGCTCACTGCTGTCACGTCGATTCCCGTCGGCGAAATCTGCCGAGTCAATCAATGACGAAGCAAGGAAAATAGATCGCGGGGCGATTCGGCGACTGTGTGGCTCGACATCACGGCGGAGCGTACTGCGCAGCGCAATATCACGGCGGAGCGTACTGCGCAGCGCAATATCACGGCGGAGCGTACTGCGCAGCGCAATATCACGGCGGAGCGTAC
>JAEUIH010000164.1 GCA_016795105.1 Planctomyces sp. | reverse complement strand
CTTCGCGGGGGCATACGACGTGTACCACAAACCAACTGTTTACAACATCGGACGCCACGTCGTGATGTCGAACCCTGATACGAATCATGGTACGAACCCCAGCCAGAACTCAACATCACGACGGAGCGTGATGAGGACTTTGTTGGGCACGTTGGTTGCGATTCGGGCAGGCAGATCGCACCAGGGCGTGCTCGGGCAGGAATGACCAAGCTACAATTGCGATGGAAACCATGGGACCGTTGTCGTAGACTCTTCAGTCGCTATTCAACATCCTTGACGATCCGGCAGGGGCTTCGAACATGCTGCCTTCATCACGGACTCCTGACGGAAACGATGGTTACTGCATCATTTGTGGACAGTTTGTGCGAATTGCACCTTCGGTGAACGCGGGTGACGCAACTTGCCCGACTTGCGGCGTGTTGTTGTGGTTTGATCAGACAGATGAATCGCGGAGGCTCGCGAACTCACGGAAAGAAATTCTAACAACTTTAAGTAGCTCAGAGCTGACTGTCGTCAAAGAAATGCTCCTTAAGGCGTGTTCTGGTGAATCAGAGGAAAGTGCGTTAAGAGCTTTCGTGCGTGACATCGATCTGGAGATCGAATCTCGTTGATCGGAATGTCTGATGGCACTAATGTCTTCCAGCAGATTGTGGATCGAATCGCAGGCAGGGTTGGTAATTCAACCACGAAAGACACGAAACACACGAAAGAATCACAGGGGGCCAAGAGTTCGGGATATGGCAGAAGAATGGGGGCCGGAGAATGGCAGAGTCCGGCATTCTTTTGCCCTCATTCTCTTGCCAATTGAGAAGACTCCAGGACAGAGTTTGTAGCTTTGAAATCAAATCGCAGGCAGGACTAGCAATTTGACCACGGAAGACGCGGAAAAGACGGAAGAATCGCAGAAGTACCCGATTGTGTCTTTTCGTGTGGTTCGTGTATTTCGTGGTTACCCATCACGCTGGCTACGTTCTGGGTGCGCTGGCTGAGCGGTGATCGTGTTCGCATTCGATTACGAGCACCGTTATCACTGAGCACGAGCACGAAAGTGGTCGCTTCTGCAAGACTACCCATTTTGCTCTGCGAGATGATGCGAACCGAGACATATCGCACCAGGGCGTGCTCGGGCAGGAATGACCAGACTACATTTGCGATGGAAACCATGCTACCTTCATCACGGACTCCTGACAGCAACGATGGTTACTACAACATTTGCGGACAGATTGTGCGAATCGCGCCGGCAGTGACCGCGGGTGATGCAACATGCCCGATCCATGCAGAGAATTCCTGACAACTGTAAGTAGCTCAGAGTTGACTAGAGGCTTCCTGCATGAAATTGAGATGGAGATGGATTCTCGTTGATCAGAATGTCTGATGGCACTGCGTTAAGGAGCCAATTCCATGGGGTTTATGCCGGGGTACGTTGAACTTTTGATCATTGCAGCCATGCTGTTGGTGATGATCGGAATTCCGCTTGGGATCGTCGTATTGGTCCTTCTCCTCAGGAATCGAAATGCAAACAGTCGACCTCGGGACGTGCACGAGCACGAATGAACGGCAGGGAGGCGTTTGTTATCCAGCAGGTTGCGGATCGCAGGCAGGACTAGTAATTTGACCACGGAAGACGCGGAAAAGACAGAAGAATCGCAGAAGTACCCGATTGTGTCTTTTCGTGTGGTTCGTGTCTTTCGTGGTTACCCATCACGCTGGCTACGTTCTGGGTGCGCTGGCTGAGCGGTGATCGTGTTCGCATTCGATTACGAGCACCGTTATCACTGAGCACGAGCACGAAAGTGGTCGCTTCTGCAAGACTAGCCATTTTGCTCTGCGAGATGATGCGAACCGAGACATATCGCACCGAGACATATCGCACCAGGGCGTGCTCGGGCAGGAATGCCCAGGCTACATTTTAGTCGGCGCGGGCCAGGGACTCGACATCACGACGGAGCGTGATGAGTACTTTGTTAAGTTGTCGGTCGGGGGAAGAGGCTGTATGCTGGTGGGTTGATATGTGGTTCAGTTTATTTATTGCCCGACTCGGGAGGACATTGATGCGGATTTTGAAAGTACTGACAATGGCAGTGGCAATGTTCAGCAGCTCGGCCGGTTTTGCTCAGCTGAAGGACGGTGAGAAAATCATTTTTCTCGGGGACTCGATCACTCAGGCAGGCGCCGCTGAGAACGGTTATGTGACACTGTTTCGAAAGTCCATCGAACATAGACGACCGGATTCCGGTATTCAGGTCATTGGTGCCGGAATCAGTGGCAACAAAGTTCCGAACCTTGAAGAGCGACTTGATCGGGATGTTCTTGCCCATAAGCCAAACGTGGTCGTGATCTATATTGGTATCAACGACGTCTGGCATTCAACACAGGGGAAGGGCACCCCCGCAGCTCAGTATGAGAAGGGCCTGACCAGCATTGTGGATCGCTGCAAGACCGCCGGTGCACGAGTCATTCTTGCGACACCAAGTGTGGTTGGTGAAAAGACAGATGGCTCAAATCAGCTTGACGGGATGCTCGATGAATACGCTGACATCAGCCGCAAAGTGGCCGCATCAACGGGAGCCACTCTGCTTGACCTGCGAGCAGCTTTCATGACTCACCTGAAGTCTTACAACATCGCGGGAGAAGCTCAGGGTATTTTGACAACCGACGGAGTTCATCTCAACGATGAAGGAAATCGGTTTGTAGCCGTCCGGATGCTCGAAGCCGCAGGTGAGGTTGCCACAAAGAAGCCTGTGTTGCGACACATGGTCCTCTTCAAGTACAAGCCGGACCTGACTGCAAAGCAGATTGATGAAATCAACATGGCATTTCATCAACTGAAGCATCAGATTGCTGAAATCAGTGCCTTTGAACGAGGTACAAACAACAGCCCTGAAGGTCTGGACAAAGGATTTACTCACGGATACCTCGTCACCTTCGAAAACGAAGAAGCGCGTGCCGCCTACCTGCCCCATGAAGCTCATTCAAAATTTGTTCAGCTGATTGGCGGCAAGATCGATGATGTGATGGTATTTGACTATTGGACCATCGAATAACGGGATGACTGTTCCGAACCGCATTTTCGGGCTCGCAGAGTTGTAAGGGTATACTGACTAATTACACTTAGTCTTCACACCCCCAGATAGATTCAACTTTGATGAGCACCAGGATCTGCGATGACTCGGAATGCCCCTACCGCCGAAACGGAGCGGGAAGATTTTTTTGTACTGATGCGGCGGCGAGCTGAAGATGCGGCCGCCGCATCCGTTCATCACGCGTCACTCTCCCAGCAGTATTTGCTCCTGTCGCAAAAGTACGCAACGCTGGCAGATCAGGCTCAGGATCCTCGATTCTCAGACGACCGACAACTGGAATCTGTCGTCGCTGCAGCAGCCAGATCGCTTGATCGTGAAGCCCACACCGGACAACAGGCGGCTCCACTGCCATGGCCAGTTCGTCCCGGCCCCCTCCCTATAATCGCATCACCGCCCAGCAACCCTTTGCCCAGCCCAACTGCTTCGCCAGTACCAACTGCTTCGCCAGGCCCAGCCGCCTCGCTGGAAAACACTCTCGCCAAAACTCGATTACCGCCCGAGTCGCTGATCTCTGCAACACCAGATACCGCAACATCTGACGGCTCCACGCCCGCCGCAGAGACGCCCGCCAAAGACGCCTCCCCCAAAGACACACCCGGATCGTCGGAGAACAGGATCGATGATGCGAAGGAATTGAAATCCGCCTCATCGGTCGTGAAAGGTGATCCCGCCACCGATGTGCCAGTGCAGGATACGAAGCCGGTTCGTCAACGCAGACCGAAGACAGCTCGAGAGGTGACGACGCGATCGAGAATGGCAGCGATAGCGTCTACGGAAACGCTCCCATTACCCGAATCGAAAGAAGTAGCGAAACTTCATGTTCGAACGCTTACCGAAGAACTTCAGAAGAACCGTGGATCACTAGCAATGAGCGCTTTGCTGCTCTCCCTTGTCACTGTGATCCTCGGAATGATTCACTTCCAGATTGAACTACCGGCTCAACTTATGCCGATCATTGCAGGGTTTGCGGATGAGCCAGCGATGGTTGAAGCTTCGATTCCGATCGAGCCTCCCGCGCCGGACGTTGGTGAACAGCTGGAGCAGAAACTTGAAGAAATCACGGAGCAGGAATTATTGACCGAAGAGTTGACTCAGGAACTGGATGTGCCCGACATTGATATCCCGGAGATGGAGCTTCCTGATCAAACTGTTCCGGACATTCCATCCACAGAACCAGCAGCCAGCAATGCCGATTCAAAGCCCGCGCCACAAGTCCCCAGGACCGGCGGCCTGACGGGGCGAACTGCCGAAGGTCGCAAGGCTATGCTGGAGAAATACGGTGGTTCAGCAGCCAGTGAGTCCTGCGTTCAGCATGCACTCGACTGGCTGGTTGCTCGACAGAGGGCGAACGGCAGCTGGGATTTTGTCGATGTTGGCCCGTGTACACATGCGGGAACGGTCAGCAACCCAATTGGGGCAACAGCCTATGCGCTGATGCCCTTTCTGGCGGCCGGTCAGACTCATATGGGGAAAGATCAGAAGTACAGAAAGAACATAGAGGCAGGACTGCAGTTTCTGATGTCGAGTGGAATCAGTGCTCCGGCCGGGCTGGACCTGCGAGGAATTTTGAATAAGGGAAGTACCGATGAGGAGCCAAATGAAGCCTACTACGTTCACGGCGCGGCCACTCTTGTTCTCTGCGAAGCATACGCGATGACAAAGGATCGTCGGCTTCGGCCTGCCGCAGAGGAGTCAATTCGATTTTTGATCAACTCTCAGGATCCACAGGGAGGCGGCTGGCGATACCTGCCTCAACAGCCGGGGTCCACATCGGTCACAACAATCCAGTTGATGGCATTGATGGCGGGCAAAAAGGCGGGCCTGAAAATCCCGGATACCAGTCTGAACGGTGTGACCCATTTTATGAACTCCGTGCAGGTCGACGAGGAGGGCAGGTATGGGTATGAAGTGCAGAAAAAGACCTATCAGATCTCAGTAACCTCAATGGCTCTTCTCTGTCGAATGTACCTTGGGACTCCACGTGATGACCCAGGCCTTCAGGGCGGAATCAAACTGCTGGACAAACGCGGCCCATACGACAATCTCTACTATAACTACTTCGCAACACAGGTGATGAAGAACTGGGGCGGTGATGAATGGGTTCGCTGGAACGAACGCCTGCGCGACGACCTTGTCGCATGGCAGGAGAAGGAAGGAGACGCCAAAGGCAGCTGGACGCCTCGTGATCGAGACGACTACAGTCGTGCCGGCGGACGACTCCTTTCCACCTGCCTCGCCGCAATGACTCTGGAAGTCTACTACCGCTATGAAACGATCCTGCCGTAACCCAATTTTGCGGTAAGGCCCCGACACGCAGTGGGCCCGCACGGCAGATGGGGTTAAAACAAAGCTAATCAAGTGCCTTCAGTCGAATATTACGATACTCGGCCCACATCGGCTTCCCGGCATGCAACTGCACAGCCAGTACACCTTCCAGAAGTGCGACATTCGGATCCTTATCGGTAAAGTCAAGGATAAGACGACCGTTCAGGTAATGCCGGATATGATTCCCCTGAGCGACAATCACAACATCATTCCAGTCATCGAGTCGGAAAAGCTTTTCAAACTCCGCCGCATCGATCAGGTTCGATTCCACCTTCTTTTGGTCGTTCTCCCAGACAGCCTTTTCTCCAGCGAGACAAATTCTGCCTCGTTTTCCACCTTCGTCGTAGATGAACCCGGACACGTCGGGGAGCTTCGTCTCGTTTCGAATCTCATGCTGATAGCCTCGAACAATCCATGCATTCCTCGGGTTACCATCGACAATATGCTTTGAACGATATTGAATGCCGGAGTTGTTTGTGGCATTGCAGCGGAAGGAGAGTCGCAGTTCAAAATCCTTAACCGTGCCTTCCTTCCAGATCAGAAACGTATTTCCGTTAGCGACATTTTCTTCGGTCGTTTCACCATGGATCACTCCGTCTTTGACGGACCACAGTCGAGGATCACCGTCCCAGCCGGAAAGATCAGTCCCGTTAAACAGAGGCTTCATGTCCGCAGGCTCTGGTGGAGCTGCATTTTCATCAGCCCGGACCGAGTTAGATAGTCCCAGAGCGAGAATCAGGATGGTCAATCTGATTGCCATAGTAAACTCCTGTTTTGCGTCTTGAATTCAGAGTTATGGAGGGGGGAGAAATCATTGACTAGGGAGCCGGCTTATTGGCTGCTGCCGGCCGTGTCGATACCTGCCGAATGAACTTCAGCATATCTGTTGGCCACGGCAGTTCAAACTTGAGGGGCTCGCGAGTGATTGGGTGATCAAAACCCAGTTCTGTTGCATGCAGGGCCAGCCGCGGCGCACGACTGTCATCAGGAATCGGGGGTTCACCAAACTTTCCGCGGTATTTCACATCGCCACAGATCGGGTGTCCAAGTTCTGCGAGCTGAATTCGGATTTGATTTGTTCGTCCGGTTTCAAGACGACACTCCATCTCTGTGAAATCTCCCAACCTTCGCAGCGGCGACACATGCGTCACCATTAAAAGCCCTTTTCCGGGCTCATCAATTCCCCCACGCAGCCTGTCACCACGATCTCGAACCTGCCAGGACGTCAATGTCTGCTGAGGTAGCCAGCCATGCAGGACGCACAGATATCTTCGCAATGCCGAATGGGCTGCAAACTGCTGAATCAAACCTTCCTGAGCGGGCAATGTTCTTGCGAACACAAGGATCCCGCTCGTCTCTCTGTCGATCCGATGAACGGCCAGCAATTCACGAGATCTCCTCGGTCGGATTCTTCGTTCGCGGTTTTCGAGCAGTCGGCTGAGGGATTCCTCAAGCGATGGCTGGCGTTCCTTTCGTTCTCGTCTCCACTGCACATCATCCGGATGTCGAAGTGACAACATTCCGGGTGGCTTGTCCACAACAACGACATGTTCATCACAATACAGAATCCGAACATCGTCGTCGGATGGAGGTGGTGGCAACGGGTGTTCGCGAACTTCAATCACATCACCCTCAACGAGCCGTCTACCTTCATCAATGCAAAGAATTCCGTTGACCGCAATTCTTCGCCCTTCAAGAAATTTTCTGGCGGCGGACCAGCTGAGTTCACCGGCATGCTTTCGTAGTACTGAAAGCACAGCACCGGCTGTCTCGGTTGTGGTTGTAAACTTCATCGGGGTCTTCATGGATCACTCACTGAACAACTGGGTTTCACCGCAATCTTAATCATTTTGCGTCCCAATTGCGCGACACTCCCCGGCACCAATGAAGATTCCCCGGAAACGGCCCAAATGTAGCTTGGGCATTCCTGCCCGAGCACACCCCTGCGCCGCGGTTGTACTCGAACCAGGGCGGGACAAAATGTAGCTTGCGCATTCTTGCCCGAGCACACCCCTGCGCCGCGGTTGTACTCGAACCGGGGCGGG
>JAEUIH010000163.1 GCA_016795105.1 Planctomyces sp. | reverse complement strand
TCAGGTCACTGCCGGACGCACGACCTACACGTATGACCTGACGGGAAATCAGCGGATTGAGCAGCCGCCCACCGGCAACCGCACCACCACCACCTGGAACTACGAGAATCAGCCGACGGTTTATCAACTGCCGGCTGGGACGCGTGTGACGATGTATTACAATGGCGACAACCGCCGCACGAAGATTCAGGAGCCCTGAGTATGCCAACCACGACGTTCGTCTGGGACCCGGTGAACGACTGTGTGATTTCCGAACTGGATGGTACGGGAACCACTCAGGCCGTCTACACCAATGAACCGCAGCAGTATGGCGGTGTCCTCAGCCAGCGACGCGGCAGCACCTCCCGCTTCCTGCATGCCGATGCACTGGGCACCACACGACTGCTCACCAGCACCGCCGGAGCCACCACGGACACCTATCTCTTCGATGCCTGGGGCGTTCCAGTGGCATCGACCGGCACGACGTTGAATCCATTCAAATGGGTCGGACGGTACGGCTACTATACAGACAACGCAACCGGGCTCATCTATGTCCGGGCACGGATGTATGCGCCAACCATCGCTCGATGGTCAGGACAGATCATGTTCTTACACTCCAATTCATGGATTCCTTACATTGTCAGCAACATCAGACTCTTTCCATTGCTGACTGTTCCGGCACTAAACAACAATGCGTTGACCAAGAACCACATCGTCGAATTCTCGATACTCGATGCTCAACTGCTCTTTGTACAACTCCCCCGCGCTAGAAAGCCAATTACTTTTGGTGCATGCTGCTCCTATAGCCGACTTTGTGCATTACATTATGACGTTTTGTGTACCGACTTTTGGACAGACGGATGGAGGATCGAGACTGAAGGCCCGATGACTGTGCCGTGTACACTAGCCGCTGGAATTTCTGTCAACAAGGAAAACCTTGGCAAAGCGACGTTCGACTGCTGTACAAAAAGTAAACCTGGCGGAAATTGGTGGCCAGGTAAATGGTGCTGGGGCTGGACGACAAAGTCGACCACGGGTGGATGTGGAAAGCCGGGAGGCGGGGAAGAAACGCATATCGAACCAAGCTTCGCGTGTGAAGGTGAACAGGCAATATTCTTCGAACTACTTGACTTGCTTATTAATGGCAATCCGCCCGGGCAGCACCCGCTTAAGGCACTCCCGGACGCGGGAGCCGTAGCCAACCAATGCCGTGTGCTTTGCGAATGCTGGTTTGGTACAAATACTTTTGCTGCTGGATTTTGCATGAGAGACTCGTTTTGTGTGCCAGTGATGGACGCAGCCGGATATCCGGGACAACAGTACTAAACGTTTTCAGCAAAGGGTTGGAGTACTGGCGGCGCAACCTATACTTCCAATCCATCTCAGAATTGCTCCGAACTTCAGTTCGAGACTACAGCAGCGAGGAGAAATCTGCATGCGACTTCGCTGGAAGAAGGCATTTGTGATTTTTGTATTCTGCTGTTTAGCAGTGTTTTTTTCATGTATGGCGGTTCAACTTTTATTCAAGGCGGTTATTCGTATTGCTTCTCGAGAAAGTTTACTCCTCAACATACGCATCGATTTTCAGTACCTAATCTTGCCCTTCATTGGTGGGATTTTTTTTTCGTCAGTGAGTATTCTGCTGTTAAGGACTTGTTGGATCGTTGCATATCAAATTGGACCTTCAGGGCAACTTGAAAGTAGCATTAGAAATCGTTTATCAGAAGCAACAACAAATACTCAGCGACTTCCACAAGCGAACCTCGACGCGGTGAAACAGAATCCTTACGAGGCTCCCAATTCGTAAACAGCCAGGGTACGAAAACGGGAACAGTACCTGTCGCACATAGTTGTAACGGGCCGAATTGATGTCGTAGTGTTGGTCGAATTGTCTTGGTTCAGGGGTAAGTAGATTCGTGTCGGATTGCAGTTAGCAAGTAAGAGTGAGTGACATCCTGTCAAATCGCAGTCGCGGCATCGTGCCAAGAACGCTTTCGCATAATGCCAAATCCGAAAGCTGTTTTGTCGAATTGGAAGGAAGGTGGGCGAGGCCCGGGACGGTAAGGTACTGCAAGACAGCGGCCGCGAGGTAAAGCGACATCGACAGGCCGAATTCACCGTGTAACACTCTACGACTGTTTCAATAACAATTCAGCCAGAATCAAACCAAATCTACGACCAAAACCCGTCCCGTAACAATCTACAATGGTGACAGCCGCCGCACGAAGATTCAGGAGCCCTGAGTATGCCAACGACGACATTCGTCTGGGACCCGGTGAACGACTGCGTGATTTCCGAACTGGATGGTACGGGAGCGACTCAGGCGGTCTATACCAATGAACCGCAGCAGTATGGCGGTGTGCTCAGTCAGCGACGCGGCAGCACCTCCAGCTTCCTCCACGCCGATGCACTGGGCACCACCCGACTGCTCACCAGCACTGCTGGAGTCACGACGGACACGTATCTCTTCGATGCCTGGGGAAATCCCGTCTCCAGCACCGGGTCCACCGTCAACCCCTTTCGATGGGTCGGGCGGTACGGGTACTATACCGACAACGCAACAGGGCTTGTCTATGTCAGGGCGAGGATGTATGCGCCAACGATCGCTCGATGGGTCAGTGTCGATCCGATTGGATTCATCGATGGAGCCAATCGTTATCTGCCATACTTCGTTCCTGCCACGATCGATCCGTCAGGAACTTTTGCTCTTGATGCTCAAAAAGCAGTCTGCTGCTCCATCACCAAAGTAAGAATCCGTGTGCGAGGATTCCCAATTTTGTCCTTAAACATTGTGGCTACACCATCCCAGGTAACGGTAATGCCGCAACCAGGCGAAACTGCCGATGACGCGTGTAAACGTATTGCCAAATCACACGTACCTGACGCCGAATACAACGGAATGTACACTTCATGTGCTTGCTCGAATGGTATCGATTATGGTTGCTATTGCGGACCCAACCGAGAAGCACCCTGTGACAGAAATGGAGATCCCGAATCGCCACTCACTCCGGCTCCAATAGACGACATCGACCGCGCCTGCACAGAGCACGATTGCTGTCTACGAAGTAAAGAACTATTCTTTTTTAGGTGTGCGCACAAGCAATGCAATACAGATTTTATATCCAACCTTGCATGGGCAAATTGTGACAAGAGTCCCAATCCGGAAGAGTGCAGATCGTACAGAAATCGAGCAATACTCCTTACCTATACAACATTAAACAACACTATCCCGTTGCCATGAGCGACTCTCCCGATCACAGCAAACACTTCACAAATACAACAAGAATCACAACTCACGCTTAACTACGCCTGCTGCGTTACATTCAACTTAAACCGCAACACCAGGCAAAACTCCGCAATGGACAACAACCCATTTGATTCGCCAGAAACTTGTGAAGTCGTCGAACCGGTGAATTCCACAACAAAGCCTAAGAACGGCTGTTTTTGGTTGCTGCAGCTACTAGGAGTTGCGATTATTTCCTCTTGCATATCCTGTGGTTTAATGCCAACTGTATACTTCCTTGCCCTTTTACTAATATCGACAGTATTTCCGACTTCAGGGTTTGACAACTATGGGCAATTTGGTTTAGTACTGCTATTGCTAATTCCTTGGGGTGCAACTATCGGTTTCTTAGGTGTCATTGCGTGGCGTATTTCACTACTGCCTTTTCTTGCATATACAAGTACAGTTTGCTTTTTAGCTTTCATTAGCAGCACTGTACTTGAAATTGCCACAAACAATATCGCATCTTTCATTTCGTTCTCATTAGCCACACTCTTATGCATGCTTATCAGTGTCTCTTCAATTCACATCCTGAAAAAGAGTGTCAGCGCTTCATGCAAGGCAATCACAGGCTGAAACTCCTCGGAGTTGTCAAAGTGTAAGCGCCCGGCGAACTGAATTCTATTCGTCTGAACAACGTTGTCGTTCGAGTTTTCTTCGTTGGGCGATGATCCAGCCGTGTTGAAGATGAGACGCCAGCCAGGTGTTGGGGAGCAGCGACTTCAGAGGAACGCTGAGCGGAAACTTAATCAGCACGTCCTACAGTGTTACGGGCCGAATTGCTGAGAATTCCGGAGGGCTGTTCTCGTGAGGTGCGATGGGAGGTACACTTGCGAACGTGCGTCAGCAAATTTGTACGCTCGAAGGTTTGCTGATTGCCGAGCTGTGATCGGGTCTGTGAAGAACTGCTAACCTGTTGGTTCCTCATGCGATAAACGGCGTATCGCGGGGAACGCAGGCAGGCCGAGATCATGACGGTACTGGTCCAGCCAGTTTTTCAGCAGACTGACGGCTCCGAAGACGGCAAGGTACTGCAGGACAGCGGCCGCGCGGTAAAGCGGGATAGACAGGCCGAATTCACCGTGTAAAACTCGACGTCTGTTGTAATGACAATTGAGGCAGTATCGAACCCAATCTACGATCAAAAACTGGCTCGTAGGAATTTACAATGGCCTTAACTGCCACACCAGAATCAGGGAGCCCTGAGTATGCCAACGACGACCTTCGTCTGGGACCCGGTGAACGACTGTGTGATTTCCGAACTGGATGGTACGGGAGCGACTCAGGCGGTCTATACGAATGAACCGCAGCAGTATGGCGGTGTGCTCAGTCAGCGCCGCGGCAGCACCTCCAGCTTCCTCCACGCTGATGCACTCGGCACCACCCGACTGCTCACCAGCACCGCCGGAGCCACCACGGACACCTATCTCTTCGATGCCTGGGGAAATCCCGTCTCCAGCACCGGGTCCACCGTCAACCCCTTTCGATGGGTCGGACGGTATGGATATTACACCGATTTAGCCACTGGACTCGTGTATGTCAGGGCGAGAGTGTATACCCCGTCTTTGCAGCAATGGTGTTCCCGGGACCCGGCGGGGTTCGTTGATGGAATGAATCTGTATCGCTACACACAAGGACAGCCTGCTCTATTGATCGATCCGTCAGGCACGGAGTCGCGGGCAGATTATTGGAAATATTGCGACTGTTGTGAGGATTTGATTCAGTCATTCAGGGCAGAGTTTGGCAAGACGATCAAAGGGAGAAGAACGGATAATACCTGCAATCTATTGTTGTCATGTATGCACGGATGTGAGGACAATTACCCTGCACATACTGCCCGTGCAAATCAGAGAGTTGTAATCTGCTTCGATTGTCGTATGGGGGGCGATGTGAACCATTGGCGCGCCGTATTCGCTCATGAACTTGAGCACGCGAGAGACTTCTGCGACAAGCTAAACCTGTCGTGTCTCGACCTGCACATTTCCGCGTGTGAGGCTCAGGCTGATTACTATATCTTTCCCGATTTGCAACGCCGTTCGGACTGGATCGAATGCTGTAAGTGGTTCTCCTGCAAGGGAGAGATGGCCATGCCGATCGTGAGTCCACCCTGCAACTCGTTTGATCCACCAGCAAAAAAATGTTGGAAGTGGAACCCAAAAGCTCAGAGGTACGAATTTGACAAAAACCATCCAGACTGCCAACTTTCAAGGCCCAAAAAAAGGCGACCATTGATTGAAATGTGATCTCGACAACCTCAGGTGCAGACGGTTCCCTCCAACGGAATCTGCAGCGTAAATGGGATACGTTTTCTTCGGACGTTTCGATTCTGATTGAGTGTCAATCTGACTTCGTCATCCTGACGACTGGTGAGGTGGACGATGGCTATCCGACAAGGGGCAGTTTCCAGGGCTGCGAAAAAGTTCTTCATTCTTTTGAGTCTCTGGGCGACATACGTTGACAGTGTTGCTCAGGAAAAGAGCGGCCCTGAATCGCTGGCAGTGAAGATACGTACTGCAATTATCCGAAATGAGTTTTTGCCCGACCCATTGGAAGCAACGATCAGCCAGCCTGCTCCCACACTGACGCCTCAGACCTCTATTCGCACTCACGGCGTTAAAGAATTTCAATCGGCGATAATCGAACTCATGCGAGATCGAGATGAGAACGTTCGAAAGATGGCGGCAGAAACGGTTATGATCTACGGCTTGCCTGCAGGTCATCTCAGCAGCGCATTACGCGAGATGCTGACGAGTGACGATCACTGGGTACAGCTTGCTGGTGTGAAATTAGCTTCAAATGCACAATTGTTTCCGGAATTGATCGTTCCGATCGCACTTCAGTGCGGGCATCCGTTCAGACAGCAAGCCATTGAGTGTCTTCGTCCATTTCTCAGCGAAACGACACCTGACCCTGTCGCATTGCAGGCAATCAACACCTTATTAGCCCCGGATGCTGATCTGAATTCCGTCGGAATGACACTCGAGACCCTGGAAAGGCTTGGGCCAATGGCGAAGTTCGCAGAATCCAAAACTGCGGAATTACTCGGAGACTGCAGACAATATCGCTGCTACGATTATGCACATACGGAGCCGAATCATTTCCTGAATGTTCAAGCCATGAGAGTCTTGAGAAATCTCGGCAGTGTATCCGCTGAAACGGAAGTGCGGATCCATCAGGTGGTCGACCGATTCGACAATGAACGTTCCATCCATGGCATGCAGCGGTCAAGACTGGAACTCTGGGGTGAAGGTGCACTTGCTCTGGCAGTACTCGAAGAGAATGATGTTCCGATCCAGAACCTCATGAATCTGCTGATGAGGCACACAGATGAAGCACGGATCGTTCTGAGTCCCATCAGTCAGGAGTTGTTGCGAATCAAGCCAATGGCCATGATTCGCTGGAGTCATGGGAGAGAAATTGTGGGCAGCATGCTTATAAGCAGTGTCGATCGCAGTGTTCCATCAAACTGGCGGGTCGTTCTTCACTGGACGCAAGGGGCGGATGTCTTCAGGCCGGAGATCAATGCTTACTTTCGTGACGGTTTTTCAAAACCGCATGCAAGTTGCTTTCGGCTGGTCTGTGAACTTGCCCGACAAGACGGGCTCTCATATGAGGAAGCTGCAGCAATCATTGAATATGCGACTCAGTCACCGTCCAACTCTACAGAAATCCAGTCTGCTTTGGCCACGTTCAGCCAGGATGGGGAAGCCACCAGGATGCTATTGGCAGCGATCTCAATCGTTGTAGACCAAAGTTCGGAGGCTGATGAGAAAACAAAAAGAGCATTTGAGCTCCGACATAGCCTCTTGCCTGGGAAACACCAGTGACCACCGCCGCACGAAGATTCAGGAGCCTTAAGGATGCCAACGACGACATTCGTCTGGGACCCGGTGAACGACTGGGTGATTTCCGAACTGGATGGTACGGGAGCGACTCAGGCGGTCTACACCAATGAACCGCAGCAGTACGGCGGTGTGCTCAGTCAGCGACGCGGCAGCACCTCCCGCTTCCTGCACGCTGATGCACTGGGCACCACCCGACTGCTCACCAGCACCGCCGGAGCCACCACGGACACGTATCTCCTCGATGCCTTGGGAAACCCCGTCTCCAGCACCGGGTCCACCGTCAACCCCTTTCGATGGGTCGGACGCTATGGGTACTATACAGACACCGCAACCGGACTTGTCTATGTCAGGGCAAGGATGTATGCGCCAACTATCGCGCGGTGGGTCAGTGTGGATCCGATTTACTTCTATGACGGTATGAATCTCTATCG
>JAEUIH010000162.1 GCA_016795105.1 Planctomyces sp. | reverse complement strand
AATCAGGAGTTCAAAGCTCCGGTCACGCCTCGCCGCGTCTAGTGCTCAACGCCCGAAGGCATCGGAAGAGGAATCAGTAGCAATCCCTAACGAGTGCAGGTGTAGCGCCTGGTGCTCAACGCCCGAAGGCATCGGAAGAGGAATCAGAGTTCTTTGCCAGCGACGAACCGAGGTCGAAGCAGTGCTCAACGCCCGAAGGCATCGGAAGAGGAATCAGTTCGGCGGTGGCGTCGTACGTGGATAGCCTGGGACGTGCTCAACGCCCGAAGGCATCGGAAGAGGAATCAGGCGCCATCCACCGCCCCGACGTAGATTGCAGATCCCCGTGCTCAACGCCCGAAGGCATCGGAAGAGGAATCAGCAGGACATGCGCGCGGAGATTGACCGTCTGAGGGCGGTGCTCAACGCCCGAAGGCATCGGAAGAGGAATCAGTCGAGATCCTTGGTGCTTGGACTGCCGAGCCCTCGAATGGTGCTCAACGCCCGAAGGCATCGGAAGAGGAATCAGAAGACAACCATCGAGGTATTGATCACGCTTCCGGTACTGTGCTCAACGCCCGAAGGCATCGGAAGAGGAATCAGAGCGAGCTGGCTCCGCGATGCCGTTGACGTGCATGACGTGCTCAACGTCCGAAGGCATCGGAAGAGGAATCAGCGGCCAAGACACTCGATTCCGAAGAAAAGTAAATAGTGCTCAACGCCCGAAGGCATCGGAAGAGGAATCAGTTGCCACGCGGGGCTCTGTCGTTTGTACGTAGCGTGCGGGTGCTCAACGCCCGAAGGCATCGGAAGAGGAATCAGATGCCCGTACTGCAAGCTGATAGACACCTTGCCATCGTGCTCAACGCCCGAAGGCATCGGAAGAGGAATCAGAAGGGCGGCAAGTCGATGGTCTGCGTCGCGCTATTGTGCTCAACGCCCGAAGGCATCGGAAGAGGAATCAGCGGACGATACGCGCGTCGGTGGCCACTCTGCGTATGTGCTCAACGCCCGAAGGCATCGGAAGAGGAATCAGATCAAGTCCAGGATAGCCGTCTCAGGATCGCTGAGAGTGCTCAACGCCCGAAGGCATCGGAAGAGGAATCAGGATACTGGCGGCGAACAGTCCGGAGGCTGTGGCAAGTGCTCAACGCCCGAAGGCATCGGAAGAGGAATCAGCCTGCGCGGTGGAGCCTTCGTTACTGGCGTCCGGGTGTGCTCAACGCCCGAAGGCATCGGAAGAGGAATCAGTTGCGCCTCACCGACGGTCAGCCGATGATCCGCTGCAGTGCTCAACGCCCGAAGGCATCGGAAGAGGAATCAGAGCACTCCGCTAGCTTCGGCTGCTTGCTCACAGCCAGGTGCTCAACGCCCGAAGGCATCGGAAGAGGAATCAGGCCCGGCGGAGCCATGGGACACGGCTACCTCGTGCGTGCTCAACGCCCGAAGGCATCGGAAGAGGAATCAGTCGGCTGGTACCGCGCTTTGAACCGCGACAGCAGCGTGCTCAACGCCCGAAGGCATCGGAAGAGGAATCAGCCATCAGTTTCCCATCGAACCCACGCTTTGGGCACGTGCTCAACGCCCGAAGGCATCGGAAGAGGAATCAGAGCTAGAGCAAGATTTCATTTGTAGGGTGGATGCGCAGTGCTCAACGCCCGAAGGCATCGGAAGAGGAATCAGACGGTGATCGTCGTTGCGTCCCAGCCAGTGACCATGGTGCTCAACGCCCGAAGGCATCGGAAGAGGAATCAGACAGCCGCTGCTGTGCTGACGCAGCTAGGGACAGAGTGCTCAACGCCCGAAGGCATCGGAAGAGGAATCAGGACTGACTGCATGCACCGACCGCAGGTCGTAGAGGTGCTCAACGCCCGAAGGCATCGGAAGAGGAATCAGGTTTACCCTTACGTTGTTTGACGGCCGAAGAAAATCTGGTGCTCAACGCCCGAAGGCATCGGAAGAGGAATCAGTACTTTAGTGGTGAGCTTGCGCCTCGCCCTGACACGTGCTCAACGCCCGAAGGCATCGGAAGAGGAATCAGACAGCCGCTGCTGTGCTGACGCAGCTAGGGACAGAGTGCTCAACGCCCGAAGGCATCGGAAGAGGAATCAGGACACCATGCTGTCGTCGTCGCGAGGACACCGTCAAGTGCTCAACGCCCGAAGGCATCGGAAGAGGAATCAGCATCGTTCGCGATGAGGATGCTCAGCAGCTCGTTTGGTGCTCAACGCCCGAAGGCATCGGAAGAGGAATCAGGGAAGGCTTCCGATCGGTTGGGATGTGCAGGCTACCGTGCTCAACGCCCGAAGGCATCGGAAGAGGAATCAGGCAGCGCTTTGGCGATCGCGTGCTCGCAGTCGACTTGTGCTCAACGCCCGAAGGCATCGGAAGAGGAATCAGTGTCCACTCTGGGCACAGTCTGCCCGCTCTCCGTGTAGTGCTCAACGCCCGAAGGCATCGGAAGAGGAATCAGCGGAAGCATTACAGTCACGGACCAATCAAAAGTAGGTCGTGCTCAACGCCCGAAGGCATCGGAAGAGGAATCAGGTTTGAAATGCGGGTCGATCTCTATCAGCCCGACAGGTGCTCAACGCCCGAAGGCATCGGAAGAGGAATCAGATCAGGATCTCGTAATGGCCACCGTCGGAAAGTGCTCAACGCCCGAAGGCATCGGAAGAGGAATCAGAGGCTGGCACAGAAGGCGGCTACCTGCCGGACCTGTGCTCAACGCCCGAAGGCATCGGAAGAGGAATCAGCGACAACGCACTTAAGCGAACCCTGAATGATCACTTGTGCTCAACGCCCGAAGGCATCGGAAGAGGAATCAGTTGATCTTCGGGGATCTCGACCAGTTCGATGTTGGTGCTCAACGCCCGAAGGCATCGGAAGAGGAATCAGGTCTAGCTTTGGTCGGCATAAACCGACGAGCAACGTGCTCAACGCCCGAAGGCATCGGAAGAGGAATCAGGAGTTCAAAGCTCCGGTCACGCCTCGCCGCGTCTAGTGCTCAACGCCCGAAGGCATCGGAAGAGGAATCAGAGGATTGGCTCGTCGAGCGCCCACCGCTCCCAAGAGTGCTCAACGCCCGAAGGCATCGGAAGAGGAATCAGAGGATGGATCCGAGCTGGCTTCCCAACTCGACCTCCAGTGCTCAACGCCCGAAGGCATCGGAAGAGGAATCAGAGCACGGTGGCTGTGCGCTCCCAGGCCCCATACCTGTGCTCAACGCCCGAAGGCATCGGAAGAGGAATCAGACAACACCGCCGCCTGCGCAGAAGGGCGCACGGACGTGCTCAACGCCCGAAGGCATCGGAAGAGGAATCAGAGCAACAGACTGACAATCCCAAGGTTTTCCGCTTGTGCTCAACGCCCGAAGGCATCGGAAGAGGAATCAGCGTGGTAGTCAAGCGCGCTGTCAGAGCACTCAAGCAGGTGCTCAACGCCCGAAGGCATCGGAAGAGGAATCAGGCACTCGAACGCCGGTCATGGGCGGCAGTCGCTTATGTGCTCAACGCCCGAAGGCATCGGAAGAGGAATCAGGCGGATACGTTGTCCAGCTCTTCCTGGGTCATTCCCCGGTGCTCAACGCCCGAAGGCATCGGAAGAGGAATCAGACCGAGGAGGACGGCGAGCAGCGACCTTACGGACGGCGTGCTCAACGCCCGAAGGCATCGGAAGAGGAATCAGGGTCCACCGGCTCATCGACTTCGCCACCGAACCACTTTGGTGCTCAACGCCCGAAGGCATCGGAAGAGGAATCAGCACTCGCCACCGGCTGCGTCGGTCGTTGGACCGGCGTGCTCAACGCCCGAAGGCATCGGAAGAGGAATCAGTCGCAACTCTGCGACTTCCGCAACGCGCAGAATCTGCGGTGCTCAACGCCCGAAGGCATCGGAAGAGGAATCAGACCATTCCGCCGGAGGAATTTGTGATAGTGGCATCGTGCTCAACGCCCGAAGGCATCGGAAGAGGAATCAGTTGAGACACCGCTGATTATGTCGCTAGTTTTAACCGAGTGCTCAACGCCCGAAGGCATCGGAAGAGGAATCAGGTGAAGGACACGTTTACGGTCGTCGTAGCGAAAACGTGCTCAACGCCCGAAGGCATCGGAAGAGGAATCAGGACCTACGATTTGCACAAGCAGCGGCGGTTCAACTGCGTGCTCAACGCCCGAAGGCATCGGAAGAGGAATCAGGCTGTAGAGTTTTTAGTAATTTTGATTTGCTTATCGTGCTCAACGCCCGAAGGCATCGGAAGAGGAATCAGTATTATAAAACATTGTGGCCAACACACTGTAGAATCGTGCTCAACGCCCGAAGGCATCGGAAGAGGAATCAGGGATTAACCAAAGAGTGACAGCCGGGAAAGACCGGCGTGCTCAACGCCCGAAGGCATCGGAAGAGGAATCAGCCGACGCGATCGGAAGAGTCGCCCCGCCTGCTGGCCTGTGCTCAACGCCCGAAGGCATCGGAAGAGGAATCAGACGCTGGCCCGTGCGCTGTCCGCTCGTCGAATACTGTGCTCAACGCCCGAAGGCATCGGAAGAGGAATCAGCTGAGACGGGCTAGGAGCGTCACTATCTGCTCTTTGGTGCTCAACGCCCGAAGGCATCGGAAGAGGAATCAGGTTTTGCTTGTGCTGCCCGTGCTGCCGCGTTGGTAGTGCTCAACGCCCGAAGGCATCGGAAGAGGAATCAGCACACCCAGGATGCTCATGATCTTCCCGCTCCGTAAAGTGCTCAACGCCCGAAGGCATCGGAAGAGGAATCAGGTGCACCGGGAGATCCGAGCTGCCCTTTTTCCAATCGTGCTCAACGCCCGAAGGCATCGGAAGAGGAATCAGGAACTGATTGTCAGCCACCGCGCGGTCATCGACGAAGTAGTGCTCAACGCCCGAAGGCATCGGAAGAGGAATCAGGCCAGCCGCCTGCGGCCCCCTACCAAGAGTACGTGTGCTCAACGCCCGAAGGCATCGGAAGAGGAATCAGGATCGAAAAGCTGGAACAGCAAGTGATCGATCTCTGTGCTCAACGCCCGAAGGCATCGGAAGAGGAATCAGAACGGAGTCAGCGCCGTCAGCGTGTCTTTCAGGGGTGCTCAACGCCCGAAGGCATCGGAAGAGGAATCAGCTAGTTCGTTCGATCGCATGCGGCATCACTCCGTGTGCTCAACGCCCGAAGGCATCGGAAGAGGAATCAGGCCGGTCGTCTTGACGACGTGAACAAGCTGCAAGCTGAGGGTGCTCAACGCCCGAAGGCATCGGAAGAGGAATCAGGAGCGCAGCTCCCCTTCGGCCTGTCCGACCGTCAGTGCTCAACGCCCGAAGGCATCGGAAGAGGAATCAGTCGCCACCGGAGCGGTCGAGCCGCGTGCCACCGCCAGTGCTCAACGCCCGAAGGCATCGGAAGAGGAATCAGAGTTCGTTACAAGCGCCTACGATGCGGAGCTGACGCGGTGCTCAACGCCCGAAGGCATCGGAAGAGGAATCAGAGGCAGGATGATGCTTGCCTTGAGGAGCCGGTGGTTTCTGTGCTCAACGCCCGAAGGCATCGGAAGAGGAATCAGGAGCAGATCACGCGCCAGCCAAAAGCGCGCGAGGGTGCTCAACGCCCGAAGGCATCGGAAGAGGAATCAGGGACACGGTCGGCGCGTGTCCAACCAATCCGATTCGCGGTGCTCAACGCCCGAAGGCATCGGAAGAGGAATCAGCCACAAACGGCGGGGTCTTTTGCAGGATGCCAAGGTGCTCAACGCCCGAAGGCATCGGAAGAGGAATCAGGGGCGCGAGGCTGGCCCCGCTTCGGAGAGGGTTTGGTGCTCAACGCCCGAAGGCATCGGAAGAGGAATCAGGACCGGATCGAGGACATCGTCGATGTTGCGCCTTGAGTGCTCAACGCCCGAAGGCATCGGAAGAGGAATCAGAGGACACGACGGCGTTTGCAGTGCGATTGCAGCCAAAGTGCTCAACGCCCGAAGGCATCGGAAGAGGAATCAGCCTCGAGCGCGGCCGAGAAGATACTGCGAGGATACCCAGGTGCTCAACGCCCGAAGGCATCGGAAGAGGAATCAGATTGTGGACTCGACGACCGGCGAACATGTCTACTGCGGTGCTCAACGCCCGAAGGCATCGGAAGAGGAATCAGCGGTGAGCCTGACCATCAGGTTTCGCTTCTCAAGCTTGTGCTCAACGCCCGAAGGCATCGGAAGAGGAATCAGACGCACTTTCGGACCGCAGTCTCAGGGCCATTGCGTGCTCAACGCCCGAAGGCATCGGAAGAGGAATCAGAAAACGAACGAAACACGCTGCGAGTGCGCGCGCTCGTGCTCAACGCCCGAAGGCATCGGAAGAGGAATCAGAAACACGAGGGGTGGGAAGTCGTGTCGTTTCAGGCGTGCTCAACGCCCGAAGGCATCGGAAGAGGAATCAGGTCGCGCACGCCACCAGCGCACACGACATCACCACCACGTGCTCAACGCCCGAAGGCATCGGAAGAGGAATCAGACGCTGCTTTCACGGTAGACGAAAAGGGCAAGCTGTGCTCAACGCCCGAAGGCATCGGAAGAGGAATCAGTGCCGATGCAACGTCGGGATAGTGTGTAGCTTCCCGTGCTCAACGCCCGAAGGCATCGGAAGAGGAATCAGGTGTCGAGCCTCGCATGATGGCGTCACAGATCTCGTCGTGCTCAACGCCCGAAGGCATCGGAAGAGGAATCAGCGCGGGCAGATCCGGGTTTTGCACCAGCCGGAAGTGTGCTCAACGCCCGAAGGCATCGGAAGAGGAATCAGGGGATCGAGTCGAGCGCCCGAGGTGTCAGTCATAATGTGCTCAACGCCCGAAGGCATCGGAAGAGGAATCAGAGCGGTAAGCCGCACGGTGCGCTTGTACTTTCGCGAGTGCTCAACGCCCGAAGGCATCGGAAGAGGAATCAGGATCACGCGAAGGTTTGGGCGATTCACTCGGCTGTGTGCTCAACGCCCGAAGGCATCGGAAGAGGAATCAGAAACCCCTCGATCTGCGACTCTTGCGCATCAATGATGTGCTCAACGCCCGAAGGCATCGGAAGAGGAATCAGGCTTTGCGTTTGATGCCCATTGGCAGCCGGTCAGATTCAGTGCTCAACGCCCGAAGGCATCGGAAGAGGAATCAGGTAGCGATGAAAACGGTTTGACGCTTGCTGCAAGATAGTGCTCAACGCCCGAAGGCATCGGAAGAGGAATCAGCGTCTCCCATGGAATCTCCCGCCACGGTACCAAGAAGTGCTCAACGCCCGAAGGCATCGGAAGAGGAATCAGCCCAGATTTCCAACGTGGCCGCCCATCTGGCCCACGGTGCTCAACGCCCGAAGGCATCGGAAGAGGAATCAGCCATCCATGCTGCGCTGCTGCCGATGCAGAAGGTGTGCTCAACGCCCGAAGGCATCGGAAGAGGAATCAGAAATGCGCTGGAAATGACCCTCTCTGACCGAATGCGTGCTCAACGCCCGAAGGCATCGGAAGAGGAATCAGAGCCCCTGCTGAATGATGGTGTTTCTTCGACGAGAGCGCAGACAGAAATCAAGCACCTGCCAGCGGACAGCGGACCAAGTCACAGGTTG
>JAEUIH010000161.1 GCA_016795105.1 Planctomyces sp. | reverse complement strand
TCGACGCCGTTATCCCAGAGACTTGTGCGGTCTCCGACTCCGTCGAACTGATAGTTGTAGTACGACAGCGTCGTGTTTGTGCTGTTGACGTTCACCAGCCCTTTCGTCTGGTTCGCGGCGTCGTACGTAAAGCTAGTCTTCGTGCCGTTGGACAGTTTTGATTCCGTCGTTCTCCCGGCGTCGTCGTACTTCGCCCGCACGATCGCATTTGGAACATGACTAAAGTCGCCTGGGTCTTCACGATCGAAACTGTGCGGCTATTTTGACATGCGACGCAGACAAATTCTGCAACCGCAATGGAAACTCCGATGACAGTCCGGCCGTCAGCAATCGCCCGTGCGCAGGAATCTCCCTCGACGGCACAGCAAGAGAATCTCCCATCGCACCCTCACCAAATCACCCGTCCAGAATTCGCAGCAATTCGGCCAAATAGCCCGAAAAGGACCGAAATCCCTACACTCTCAATTCGGCCAAAACTACGACATGAATTTGGTCCATAACAAACACTGTTGATCTGGAACTCATCGTCCCACGTCACCGATCACCCAATTCCCCTGATTTCCACCTCACTTTCGCAACTCAGAATATTCTTACCGGGCGCGTAGCTCGGCTATGTTCGCTCAGGTTTTGCCTGTAGCTGTAGTGTAATATCATCAACAAATGGGGCTCTCGGTCGTTTGTCTGCCGGGAGGCATATCTCTCTGATCCGCTGTGCACCGTCCAAGACTTCGCCTTTAGCATGAGTAATCATCGAGGTCATGCAATGACCTATCATCAATCGTGGAACATCTGATTCAGGCAATTCTTTAGGTTCGTTTGACATTCCTTCATGGTAGCAATCTTCAAACAATTGTGCGTATTGCCGCAAGCTTGGGTCGATGATGCTAGCCATTTGTTCAGATACGTACAAAATGGCTGGCATGTTCCGTACGCAAAATTGGGCACAGAATTCCGATGTACTCAACTCCAAGAAATCTAAAATGGTGGTCGTATCATCTGGGCGTTGAGTACATGCGAGAGCAGCAAATCGCATGGTTTTCTCAAGGTCTTCAATTGCGGTTAGACTTGGCCTAATAGGATCAATCTGCAAATCGTCTGATGTCATCCACTGAGACTCCTTTAAAGAATTCTGGCAGAGACCATCCGGAATTGACGAGGTTTTTCAACTCCAGTTGGTGAAAGATGGTATCCCTAATAACACCTAGTTCTTTTGTGCCTTTCAGGTAGGCTTCTGCCGCAAGGTTCTTGTGCAAGGCTTGTTGCCCGCCCGAGAGGAACCGACCATGTCCAGTCACGTCATTCCAAATGTGGGCGTATTCGTCAATCAAAGTCGCCTGCGATGCTACTTTGCGATTGATCGTAACGATCTTGTTCTTGACATCGACCTTTCCCCCAATTATTTCCCCAGCTTCACCGAGAAGTGTGTTGTTTTCAGCATACTCATATCCGAGATTTTTGATGGTACGCTTGAATTGGGATAGCTTCTCACTATCCACGAGGCTTCGGGCACCTGGGTACGTTGCAAGATCTTTGGCAGCTTCAAGACCGGCGGCGGTGCGTTTCATCCGTTGAGCTTCGATGCCACGATCGAGAGCGTCGATTGTGTGATCTGCAGTACGAGCAAGATCAACCACTCCCTCGGTTCGTTTAAGTGATCTCATTTGCGACATGGTTCGCATTTGGCCAGCCACCTCAAGCGGAGCAGTGGCGTAGAATTCCATGGCCGCTTGCGCCATCATCTTCGTGCCTTCAATTCCGGTACGGATCGATTCGGCTTCCTCCGGCGTCAGCCTGCCGCCGGCTGCACGATAGAGATTGGAGACATAGGCGGTGAGTCCGCCGTCAGAATTAACCATCTCGTCAGGATGCTTGTCATAAATTCCGTTGTCGCCCTCTCGCCCTGCATCCCACCACTCTTTCCAGTCCTGCGTATCCCACTCGTCGGTCTTTCGCTGTATTGAAGCCATCGTCGTCCATCGATGCTTCAATACCTTCGTGCCAGGCAATGAACCGTCTACGACGTATAGCCACGGAGATCTGACGAACCCGGTTTCCGGGTCTATGTCGCCGATGTACTCGGGGGACGAATTCCACACATAACCAACATTCACATAATAGAGGGCGATGTACGATGCATTCTGCTTCATGACTAAATAGTCGTAGCTTGTGTTAGTCTCCTCTTCCAGCCCGCTCGGATCCTCTCCGTTGACCGGATTATTTCCGACGGGCCGGTAAAGATTGTGATCATCAGCGGCCGGATCTTCGGACGTGAATCGACCGGTTTGGGCCGACTGATTTCGGAAATGGGTGGAGGTTTGAGTGTCAGGGCCGGCGTGCGGGTCGTTGCGGTAGGACAACAACCGGCCTTTGTAGAGCTGACTGTTGGCAGTGCTGCCAGTCGAACTGCGGAGAATGCCCCATGCGTCGAACGAGTATTCGTCGGTGATGGACTGAGAACCATCCGTCAGTTGCCGGATGTTGCGAATGCCATCACACAGGTAAAACGATGACTCCATGTCTCGACGCTGACTGAGCACTTCGGCGTACGGCAATGGGAGGTAGGTATACTCGGCTTCGACCGTGCCGACGTCATCGGTTTCCTGCAGGCGGTTGTTACCGTCGTAAACAAACAGAGTCACCGTGCCATCGTGATCCTCGGCGACTCTGAGCCCATCCCCGTTGTAACGATAATTCGTCTCCGTTCCGTCCGGATGCTCAATACGCACCAGTCGGTTTTCTCCATTCCACGTATTGGTCGTGATATCGCCGGACGGTTCTTCGATCGTCTCCTGATTGCCGTTTGCGTCGTAGGTGTAGGTTGTGGTGCCGGAAACATCCACAGCGGTGAGCAGCCGATTGGCGTAGTCATAGGTGAAGGTCGTGACGTTGCCCGTCACGGGATCCGTCTGAGTCAGCCGGTTCCCCGTGGGTGAATATTCCAGCATTCCGGCTCCGCCGGTCGGCACATGATCCACCAGCAGATTGTCCCAGCCACTGACATTCAGCACGTTCCACTGATCGATCGTCAGGCCGTTCCAGTTGAGGGCCGTCGCTGCCGGACGGCTGGTGTCGAGCGTCGGTGTGCGGTTCATGCTTGGGGCATTTGATCGCGGAGCGATCAACGACGAACGTTATCCCAGAGACTCGTGCGGTCTCCCACTTCGTCGAACTGATAGTTGTAGTACGACAGCGTCGTGTTGGTGCTGTTGACGTTCACCAGGCCTTTCGTCTGGTTTGCGGCGTCGTACGTAAAGCTTGTCTTCGTGCCGTTCGACAGTTTTGATTCCGTCGTTCTCCCGGCATCGTCGTACACCAGAGTCGTGACTTCATTGTGACCGTTTTTCAGCCGGGTCAGTTGTCGGGCCGGATCATGTGTGTAGGTGACGCGGCCGACATCAGGGACATCCATGCCGGATCGCTGGCTGACTTTGTCATAGGTCAGCGTGATCGTTTTGCTGCCGGGACCGGGGTCCTGTGTCGTCAGAGGTCGATTCAGATTGTCATACGTTGAGGCGATGAATTACTTATTGAAGCCTTCGCAGCCGTTCGTGGCGGCGCTGACGGTCGGCGTTGCCTTCGCCAAGGCGACCGTTGTTGCAAAGATAAGAATCAAACAATTCTGGGCGATTCCCTTGGCAGGCAAGGTGGTCGCCGCGCCTTGGATGATGGCTATGCCCCTGTTTCTTTTTGATCGTGGCGTTGGGCCACGCTTACGCACGGGCGAAACATTAAGGTAATTGGTGAATCCACACTCCCTTCAAATTCGCTGCCTGAATTCGCTTTACGACAGATTCGGTGAGCAACAGGTCGGGTAACTCTGGCAAGACAAAGCACGCATCCATTGGCAACGACTCGCTTCGAAAGGCGTAGTGGGAGATCTTTTTGATAGCTGTAGGATCAGAACGGAATGTCTCAAAAGCTGCATTCGATCGGTCAAGGCAATCAATTGGCTTTTCGCATCGCAAGAAGTAGTAGGTCGTTCCATTCAGTATGGCGGGAAGCAATGTGAGACCTTGAAACGACGCACTGCCAACGGTATCGACAAAACGCTGCGAACAAAGTCCACGTGTTCCGGCTACCATGAACATATCCCAATCAGTTGCACAACGGTCAGCAACGTGGATGGAAACGTTTGACGGGTACTCTTCGGACCGCCGCTCTCCATCGAGGACTTCACCAATTTGAAGCCAATCGTTTGCGGCCGTGGCCGCATCTTCAAAGTCGATTTGTGGTCGGTCGTCTTCGAACGAAGGTCGGCATTCATAAACCGTTACCATTACTCGGCTCCATTTATCTTGAGACGCCCGTTCAGCAGATCGTCTCGGATTTCGTCCAGAATTTCGAGGGCTTGGCCTCTGTTCTTTGCTGCTCCAAGCCTACGCACAACTTCATCGGTATATGCCCCCGCCGTGCGTCCCCTATGAAGTGACGCCACTCGACCGGCGTAGTCATACTTTGGCAGGTACACGCCGTTTGCCGCACCGTTGAGGTCAATCCCCCAACCTTGGAGTTTCTTGCCAAGCGGGGTGTCGAACAATTCGACGCCAAACAAATGGTGCGCCTGGGCATCGACGGGGAAGGTGTGCTTACCCAAGTTGCCAGCCAAGACTTCCCTTGCCTTTGTCCCTCTTGCCAAAACGCTGTTTGGGGCAACACTCGACGTCCCCGCCGCCTCAGCCCCCTGCCTTGCGGGGACAATATCATCCGCCGGCTTTGCTGTCGATGATTTTTGGGTTGCGGATGGTGTTGACTCGGGAGCTGCACTGGACGTTGCACCTCGTGCCGCCGGCGTTTCCTGTTTTGGCTGACGAACGAATTCTTCGCCGGGATTCTCGTCCAGGGCGCCAGTACTGCTGGTGACTTTCGGATCCGGTGCAGGAGCGCTTTTGGGGACATCGTCGACTCCGGGTCTCTTTGGGGTTCGTGGAGCCTCGGGTGTTCCACCAGCTGAAGGAGTTGGCGTACTCCGAGACGGAGACGGGGGTGCAGCGGAGGCTGGAGGTCCTGATGATCGTGATGGACCAGAGCTACCTGATGGGGATGAGCCTCCACTGGCAGCTCTGGTTTTTGTGCGTGATGCCGTTGCCGCATCAGCTGCGTTTCCGCCCATCCGGACAACTCCCAGGCCGGAAGCGAGACCTGCCAGTGCCTGATTCGGATCCTTGTTTCGCACCCCTTCTGATATGTCATATGCCGATTCGACGGCTTGCCCGCCGGGAGATATGGTGGCAATCACTCGGAACTGCGTTTCTGCAGCAGTAGCAGCCACACTGCGAGTCATTTCCACATTATCACCGAGGATCTCTGTTGCTTCTTTCTGTCGTGATTTCCGCTCTTCATCAGTGATGAAGAAATCATCAGGGGCGACATTGAGCCACTTAGCGTATCGGCCGCTTATGTGCCAGTTTGAAACGGATCGAAACGCCTCTTCAGCGCGACTGAAAATGCGGTTTACACTCAGTGCGCTCTCGTCATAGACGACAATTTTGAGGGTCTTATCATCGATCTCAAAGCTCGGCGGACTTTCGCCTGGACTCAAGAGGCTGACGCTGTACCACGACTTTGGCTGGTACTCTATGGAAACGGCGTCGGTTTCAGCTCGCAAATATGCAGAGAGGTTCTTGTTGATGCTCGCCCACGCACCAGCCTGAATACTCCGAAGGACGCCCGCCTCAAGCTTCTGCAATTTCGCGCCATCATCCTGCAGCCCGCTGGGGTCCGTGCGATTGACGGGATTGTTTTTCACATACCTGTACAGATTGAGATCATCTTTTGCGGGGTCGGCCGCTGTGAACACGCCGGTAGCGGGGTTGTAGTTGCGATGGTGCATGGCATACTGGAGTTCCGGGCCGGCATCCGGGTCTTTGCGGTAGGCCAGGTACTGGCCTTTCCAGAGCTGACTGTTGGCCGTGCTGCCCGTGGAACTCGTGGTGTTCCCCCACCTCCCTGATCGGCAAAAGCTCATCAGTGAATTGCAGCAGGCAGCTTCGGGACATTCTGCGTGTCAAATCGCTGGGTTGTGTGGTAAGATGTCATCATGTCAACTACCACCAGTTTTCTTGAACGAATGCTTCAGCCGGTCGCCGATGCGATGCCGGTAGAATTTGCACGCAAACTGGTCAGCCTGCGGGCTGACGATGAGTTGATGGCTCAAATTGAGCCTCTGCGTGAGAAAGCCAGTAGAGGCAGTCTTTCTGCCGATGAAGAGTCTGAATATAAAGAGTTTGTGGATGCCGTGGATGTCATTTCCATCCTACAGGCCAAGGCTCGCAAAGTTATTGCGGCCCACGTATCTGAAGCATGAAGGTGTGATTGTTGGCTTGACAGCCACAGGACGTGCAACAGTTCGACTGTTGGCCATGAATGCTCCGCGGCGTGTTGAACTGCGTCGCGAAATCATGGGCAACTAAGTGTTTACCTTTCCTGTGATTGAGTTGCTCGATTCTCGAATTCGTGGCATGCTGTACCGTCATGACCTCGGCCTGCCCGAGTTCCCCGCGACACACTGTTCATCGCACAAGGAACCAACAGGTTAGCAGTTCGTCACGGACCCGATCACTGCTCGGCCATCAGCAAACCTTCGAACGTACAGATTTGCAGACGCACTCCACAAATCAACCACCCACGGCGTCTCAACGTGAACAGCCCTCCGGATTTTTCAGCAATTCGGCCAACCGGCCAGGAAAGACATCAAATCCCTACACACTCAATACGGCCAAAACTACGACATCATTTCGGCCCGTAACACTTTGCTCGTTTGCTCGGAACCGATTTGGTGAAAAGCCGTGCCGACCTTTGCTCACAGGGCCACGACGGGAAACGGTGGCCACGATCAGCCGGGACTGGCCAGCGATGGCAGACGACACAATGCTCTGCTTCAACAAAACAGGTTGGCGTGATGCCTTATTTGTTGAAGCCCAGCGGATCACCAGGCGGGCCACCGCAACGACTGGATTTTTCATCGCCTGATCCCCTGTCGTTGCAAAAGTTGTAATCGAACAATTCTGGTCGAATCGGTCAGGGGCGGGACCGTGGCCGGGCCGGTGCAGTGGCTATGGCTGGTTGCTCTTTGTTATTCGGAGAACTCAATCAACTGCTTTGTTAGCGTGTAAAAGCTGTACTTCAAGTGACCAGCCAATTGGTCGTTTGGATGGCTCAAACCATTTCATCCCTTTTTGAATCCATTCTGCAAGAAATTGTTCGAATGTCATTGGAGGTGCCGTGCCCGGTTCGTCGTCGTTTCCGAACTCAAACCCGCAACAAGAGCAAACTTCGTAAGACGGCATCCCGAAATGCGTCGAGTACGGGGCACTCACGCCACGGATAAGTTCTCTGCCGCTGGCGTATTCATACGGGAGGCTCGACAGTCCCAAGTAACCACAACATGGGCAAATATACTGTGTCATTGTTTTGTGAGTACCGTTACGAGATCAAAAGTACCATCAGTTCGTTCAAAAAGGCGTATTCCCATCTTGTACATGCCAGAACCATCTGCCTTTGGGAATTCGCCAATTATGTCGATCATCCCGTTCGAAGTTCTCGAAGTCTCTGGCATCCCATAGAGCCTTGAGAGGTTCTGTGACCATTGGTCCGCCGTGCCGCCCGGATCAATCTGCCTCAACGCTGTGTCAGCGTCGCCAAAGAAATGCTTGTCGAGGTGCTGGCCTCTAAGTCCCCAATTGCCTTTCTTGTCAAGCGGATTATTGGGCCGAGTGTTGACTTCTCGTGGGGCAATTCCCCTGTCAACAATCGTGAAACCTCTACTTGGAGCATTACCCCCTTCTTCAGGGAGATTAAGCGGCTTGTCCGGATCCGTCAACGGTTTATCAGGATCGATATTCCTGAACTCTTCATCTGGAAGAGACGGTCGATCCGGATTGATGCCAGAGGGTTCCTTTGGCGGGATGTGTTCCGGAACGACAGCTTTTGGTTTCGAGTCAATTGGGTTGGCGGAAATGGGGACGTCATCCCCTCATCCGATCGGATCGCTGCGCGATCCGATCGGATGAGGGGATGAAAGTGTTTTTGTTTTTCTCGTTCTAGTT
>JAEUIH010000160.1 GCA_016795105.1 Planctomyces sp. | reverse complement strand
TTTATTACTTTTACCAGTGTTTTGTCTGCTCAAACACATTTCCGGACAGACACTAGCTTGGGCATTCCTGCCCGAGCCCACCCCTGCCCGAGCGCAGAGAGCAGAACCCAACATCAGCAATTCCCCTCCGTGCCTTTGTGCGCCCAACGATTTGCCTGGCCGGAACACATAAGGATTCGGATTTAACGCACGGAGGCACAAAGACACAGGGGGAATCGTGCGAGACGCAGCGGTTCGATCGTTGGCAGAAGAATATTGGAGCCCACCATTCGTCTGTCAGAACCACCATTCGTCTGTCAGAAATTGTCTCCGTTACTGATCAATCCAGAAACTCAATCCCCTTTTCCGTAATCTGGTACGGGAGGATCTGGTCCTCGCACGCACTTCCGCGATGTTTGGCCACATACAGAGCACGCCCAAGCTTAGTGCCTTCGCGGGTCTTTCCAGCCAGAATGATCGTATTGGCGTTTGACAGCACATCGCCGGACTGGATCGGGCGGCTGATCAGATCATCGAGCATGACTTCATGGCTTGTGTATAACAGCATGCCACCAATCTGCTGATGGTTGTATGCGAATCGGTTTACAGTCTCTTCCTGACTGCGGAAATGAACTCGGAATAAGTCCCTGGCCAGCCAGTCATGTTCTTTCCGCAGGATTTGATGATAGATGTAGTCAAACAGATGAAACTGAAACGAGTCCGCATCGCGAGTTGTCGGTTCAACACCATCGATAACGGCCCTTCGAACCCCGTGAACAAAGTTCCCGTAGAAGAAGGCAATTGTCTGGTCCAGCCGTCTCATCAGATCGGCTTTGAACTCCTGCCATTCTTCCGGCTGCATATCACCAATGGTCACTCGTCGACCGCCGCGGTGGAAGACATGCAGGTAATCTGAGCGAATTGCGTCTCGAGTCCACACGATCGAAGGATCGATGCGATCCTGAATCACACGCTGGCAGAAATCCCAGCCGAACATTCGCTTCGCGTATTCCGGCTGGTTCTGCGAATCACCTCGTGTGGTGAGATCAAAGACAATACCGCGTTCGCCTTCCTGAGAAATTCCGGCGTTGGCGTATGACAGCCCCAGCTGAGTCTTCCCGATCCCCGTTGCGCCCAAAACAACTGTCAGTGTTCCGGGGATCAGGCCTCCACCCAGAGCGGTATCCAGTCGATCAATGCCCGTCGACTGGCGAATGGCTGACGTCATATCGTCGTTTTCCAGTTTGATAACAGCAGGACTCAGGTTTCAGATCTCGTAGTCGGTTTCACCTTCGGACTGACCGCCGATCGCCTTGCGAAGAACTTCTGCGTTGGCTTTGATCGTTGCTTCCGGTCCGGTTGCTTTGAGGTAATAGACGCCCTTTCCCTCAAGTTCGACAACAAGTGCGATCATTCTGTAGCCTGGAGCTGGTGTCGTCTGGCGAAGTACCGGCGGACCTTTGGGCTTTTGGTACGTGCCAGTGATGTCTGCAACGTAGTAATGGTTTTCTCCGACCTTTCCCTGTTTCAGTACCGAAGTCCTTCCATCCGATGAAAACTGCTCAATCCAGCGAGTCAAATTCTCATTCAGAGCACCTCCCCCGTTGGGAAACGTGAAAATCGCGAATTCACCGGCTTCTTCATCACCTTCTACCGCTGGAATTGCGTAGGTGGCGAGTCTCATGTTTGATGAACTTGGGGCTATCTTCCACGTTTTGGGGAGCTTCAGTTCCAAATCCTGATGCTTCACGTCTTTGGTTTCGACCTCGGCGTCTTTCGCAACTTCGTCACCGGCGGCTTCAGACTTCGCAGTCTTTTCGTCCGTCTTCTCATCCGCGGCAATCACCGCACCCATGCACAGCAGAGGCGCCAAACTCAACAGAAATGTCGGAATTCCCCGTGAAATGAACCTGCGAACCATCTGATATGTCCTTACGGCTGAGTTTCTTTATGCAAGTTGTAACGACGATAGAGCCGACAGATTGTTCGTCATCAGAATCGATTTTTCAATTCGCTTGCGAATGAATCCCGGTTTGTATAGTGTTTTCCATGTAGGCAACCGATCAACTGATCGCAAGCCGGAGTGGCGGAATGGCAGACGCGCCGGATTCAAAATCCGGTATGGGTAATTCCATGTGTGGGTTCGAGTCCCACCTCCGGTAATGAGAAAACCCAGTAAAATACGGGGTAAAACGGCTGTCAGGCAGTTTTCTGCCCGTTTCTGACAAAGTGCGAAACGTAGCCAAAACGGTTCAAAAAACACCCGGGCGGGTGTAGTCGGGTGTAGTAACTTTCCCGTGTTTTGAGTCTACTGTTTTCCCACGCCCAACATCGCCAGCATCGTCTGCACCATCACCCGTTTCGTGTTCTCGTCCAACTGGCTGAACAGCTTCGCGGGGTCGAGGTCAGCCACGCTGATGGCCTGCGAGGATTCCTTCACATCGCCTTTGAACACATCCGGCATGACGACGCGCGGCATGGCAGCGTTCAAAATATCCTCGTGGCACACATAGTGGTCCAGAACCCCGAGCGTTTTGCCGTGAATCAGCGCCCCCGCCGCTCCGTCAGCCCGAGCCCACTGGCTGATTGCCCGCTGCCTTAGTTGCTTCGGTGTGAAAATCGGGACGCCCGCTTTATCGCAGACGGCTGTCAGAACTGCCCTGTGTACTCGTGCCGAATGCTGATTGATTCGTCCGAACGGAAGTTCCACGGGCTTCAGCCACTGTTTCAACCAGCTCGGAATCGGCCACAGATGAACCCTGCCAGTCTTGCTGGCTTCGAACCGGATGAACTCACCATCAGACAGCCCACCATCATGGAGAGATTTTTGCATCCGCATTCCGTCCGAGAGTCTTGCCCCTGTCCAGACAGTCAGAGCGAGCCACTGTCTGAGCCACTGCGGGCAGTATGGCCAGATTCTTTCAAGGGTCTCCATTGGAACAGGATTCGGCCTTGGTCGTCTCCTGCGAAGTCTGCGGCCCACGTTCGGGGGAGCATCACACAGATATCGGTAGCACGTCCCGATGTCCGTTATGGTCTTCTCGATGGTCGTGTGACTGAGCCCCTTTTCCAGACAGAGTTTTCGGAACTCCACAAAATGTTCTTTCGTCAGTTGCTGGATTTGCAGGTCTCCGAACTTCTCCTGCAGAACCCTGCTGAACCGCCTTGCATTGTGATAGGCTGGCCCCTGAGTGATTCCGCATTCCTGCATATACTGTTTCATGGATTGCATCAGGGGCGTTACTGGAAACGCACGCTGAGGAGCGGGAGGGCGTCCCGGTCCTGGAATCGTGCCAGTCTTCCACGCCACAACAGACCGCACATCGTTCACCAGCTTTTCAATGGTTGTGGCTGAGAATCCCTTTTCGATTGCCAACTGCCTGTATCGTTCCATGTGCTCGCCGCTGATTTCTGCAATCGGGACTCGGCCCACCAGTACCTCGAACCGTCGCGCGTGACTCCTGAGCATTCTGCCGTTCTTTGGCTGGACTGTCTTCGAGTAGTCTTCAGCCGCTTGTGTCAGCTCTGAATCCGGAACGGCTTTCTTTCGTGGCATGGGTCGGTTCTCCTCAGAGTGCAGCTCAATCCCGTGCTTCCATCGAATCACGATCCGCACATCCACCAGGCTTTTGGTAATGGTCTCGGGCTTCATGCCTTCATTGCTGCACTTCTCACGAAACAACGTCATGTGTTCCGCGGTGATTTCATCTACTGGATGACAGCCAGCAAACCTCTCGAATCGTCGGCAGTTGCACCGAAACGTCTGGCGATACTGCGGGGAGAAGTGCCGCCCCGGCTGTCTCAGATACGCGTCTGCGAGTCTCAGAAGTTCGCTGTCTGGCTTCATGGTTTCTGCCTCTTGTTTGAAAAGAGCGGGACGCCCAACAAGGCGAGTTTTTCATCGGACTCGTCTCGGCTGGCCCCGTCCCGCTTATCACACGCTGCGCCTGACAATGGAAAACAAGTCTCAACAATCCATCGGCCAGAACGCTCGCCGCTTTGGGCATTCGTGAACTGTCATTCACGCGCAGAACGGGAAGCGGTCACCCGTCCTGATGCCCTACGACTAGCAAATGCCTGCGGAACGAGTGACGTTGACAGGTGCCAGGGTATCAATCTTCACCGCATCATCGACACCAGCCAGGCAGACCATTGGCCCCTCTGGCGTATCGAATGCGGGGGACGTTGTTCGGGTAACAACGGTTTCAGGGTCAAAGAACGAGTCCCGCTGAATCATACCGCTGACGAATCCGCCCACTGGAACCTGTGCGTTCCACTCTGCCGTTGCAGGACTGGCGGAAACAGGAACCCCGCCAATCTTTACACGAATGGCAGACGCCGCTTTGACCACATCGAGTGCGGCCACTTTAGAACCAGCCTTGTCGATTAGTGCAAGCGCCAACAGCATTGTTGACGCATCCATCGAGACGCCAAACGCGTCGACCTGAGTTGATGTCGACTCAAAACTACCCTTCTGAAACATCCGACACATCTCCAAAGCAAAAACCTCACTCGCTTTAGTGCCTCTCGGCCGATAAGAGCCGTGCAGCCGTTTCCGGACATGCAACACGTAGCGAATGAGGTTTTGACGCAGTCGCGCAATGAGACTGCGGGGAAATCAAGTTGTCGGGCTTATCGTTTAGAGGTCCGCAGTCTGTCAAAATCACCCGCAATGTGTCAACCGAAAAAGGTACGGCAAATTTGCCGGACCTTTTTGTTCCGGTAAATTTGCCGGGACAAATTCCCGTGGTGGTAAATTTTCCACAACGGGATTTCCCGTTCAGGTAAATTTGCCTTAACGGGCTTTACTCGGCGGTAAATTTGCCGGAGAGTTTTTCTTCTGGGGAGCTGTCAACGGTTGACACCTCCCCACGCATAGGTTGTGGAAAATTTTCCACAACCCTACGTTTCCGTTCCGGTAAATCTGCCGGAACGGGATTTACCTGAACACTGCTTTCAGGGTAGGGAAAATTTTTCCACCCCTATTTTTCGGTGTTTTTGCTTGGTGGTAAATTTTCCACCAAGCTACTTTTCACCCCAGCAAGTCCGCCAGCACAACGGCCAACGCCAGATGTGCCAGCATCTCGAAAAACGCCGCTCCGCTGAAATCCAGTGGCACACTGATCCCCCACGCTGTCACCGTGTTGGCACCAGCATCACTTTGTTCTGTGCATTGGCCTTAATTGCCGCCACTGTCCGTTCGTCGTCGTTTTCGATGCCTGGCTTCTTCAACAACTGTCCGACTTGGCCGATAATCTGCTGCAACAACTGCGGAACGTTCATTGCCGTACTGGACGATCCACGGGTCAACAGCCGCCCTTCCTGGACGTTTACGCCTTGCATCACAACCGCGTTTCGGGCTCTCAAGTCGAGACTGGCCACGTTCTGCAGTTCACTTTGAAGAGTCTCACCGACACTTATCATTCGGTCTTTCATTTTCTCGCTGAACTCGTCGCCTAGACGCCCTCCAATCGCTCCGATCTTATCGGCAAGGTCTTTCTCTCGTTCGGTGATTGTTCGTCCAGCGATTTCGGGAAGTCCTGTTAGCGACGACTGGAACCCTTCGAGAAAACTCCGGCCTGCGATTTTTCCTATCTCACGTCTGACGTCCGTCTGCCCACCGGACAGTATGTAGTCCCACATCGCCTTGAACGTGTCCACAATCTTCATCACATAATTCTTGACGACTGTGTAAGCACCCTTCACAGCATCACGCATGAGGTTGAAGAAGTTCTCGCCGAACCATTTTGCATAGGCTGGAATCACTTCGGTCAGCGCGTGACTGATCGTCGCCGAAATCTTAATCATCGCCAGTTCAGCAACCGCAGCAACCATCTCCCAGACGCTGTCAAGATTCGTGAGAACAACCTCCAAAAACGTCCAGGCGCCAATCATGATGTTGATTCCGTCAACAACCTTCTGTTTCACCCAGTCCATCACGGGCCCAATGTTGGCAAGAATTGAATTGGCATACTCGACCGCCGGAACAAGCAACTTATCAAGCGACGTAGCGAACTGCTGAATTCCAGCATTAATCAGAATTCGAATTGGAGCCAGAAGATTTCCGACAGACGTCATCAGTGATGTGATTGCAGAATCTGCCCTGCGGCCGGATCCCACGATTGTTGTCATGTCCTCGGACTGTTCTTTTAACCCCTGATTTGCAATTGCCAGAACGGCGGCCATCTTCTCTTGATTTGACCGCATGTGCATAATCTGAGGATTCAACTGGTAGAACGCCTCAAAGTTGCCTTCGAGTGCAGATTTCAAATCACCCATAGAAGCCGCGGCATCTTTACCAGTCGCTTGTGCAAGTCCGATAGCGGCCTTTGCAGCATCATCCATTCGATCCGCTGCGAACCCCATACCGGATGCCTGAGACATAAGCCCACGAACTACGTTTTCGCTTGTGCCTGTGACTTTCTCCATTTCCCTGGAGACGCTGACCATGCTTGCCGTCATCGCCTCAGCGCCGCGAATCTTCAGGGCATTGCTCAGCCGCTTCATGGATTCGGATTGTTCGTCCAGTGCTTTGTTCGCGGATTCGACGACACCCGAGATTGCCATAACACCTTTGACAGCCGCATAGACAGCCAGAAGAGGGGCCATCGCTGCTGAAAGATCCAGGGTTGCCGATTTCAGCTTTACCGTTGTGGCCTCTACTCGCTTCATCGAGTTTTCGACAGCAGACATGGCAGGAGACGCTTTGTCTTTTCCGCCGATTACAAAATCAATTCCGTTGGATGACATTAAAACACCCCTTAGCCTTTACTGCGTTTGTTCGAAAAACGCCGTCGAGCCGAAGGGCAGCACAGACGGCGCCATCTGACACACTGTCAGGATGGAAGGAAAGGCCGTCCAGAGTCGAAAGGGTCATCTGGACGGCTTATCGAATGACAGTACCTCAGATTGATTTCAAATCTGATCGCCGGGATGTGTCGAAACCTGTTCGAAAGACACTCCCCGCCAGTTGCCGCCAGACGCAATGCGAATCAGTCGTTGTCAATGTTTCGTGGGTCGGCATGAAAATCCAATGGAGCCTCAGCCGTCTGGATTGCGTTTTCGTATTCGTGCCGCAGCTCCGGCAGCCGCTGAGACAGTTCTGAGTACTCCGACTCGCAATCTGATTTCAGTTGCGGCCACGCTGGCGAGTACGAAAGGCGAATCATGGCCCCATCATCAACCATCGACGAGACAGCCGCCGGCAGGATGAATTTGAGCCCCCGTGTCAGATGATCAATCGGTGACTCGTACACGTTTCCAATGTTCAGAATACTCCGCAGCTCCAGGAGCCTGGCTTCCGCGTTTCGAAGTTCCTTCCCGATACTCGCGTCCACGGTCGCCACGGCCAGCTTGACGCGTTCCACGATGTCCTGCGGGCAATACTGTCTCAATTGCTGGACAGCCTGAGACTGAGCTTCCACGCGTTTCTGTGCTGTGCTGGCGTCACGCTCCAGCCCGTTCAGTTTGGATTGCAGCTCCTGAATCTTCTGTTCAATCTTCGGCCCCTCTTTGGCCAGCAAGTCAACAGAGGTCTGGCATTCATCTAATGCGGCTTCCCGGTCATCCGGTGTGCCCGCGATGGCCTGTAGTCGCATGATGTTGTTGACGCGTCGCAGTTCCTTCGTGATTTGCTTTTCATCCCAGCCCATTTCACGCGACAGCCACGCCCGTTCTGAGGTCAACAGAACCGTGCGGCCCCCGCGAATCACTTCTTTCAGCAACTCGTCAGCCTCTCGGCTTCTGTCTGCAAAATCCGCTTGTACAAAATCACCAATGGTCTCAACTGTCATGGTTCTATGTCCTTGTTTGATGTGCTGGAAAAATTATCGTTTGTTCGCTTCGGCAATCACTCTTGAACGCAATCCGGGATGTGCTTTGTCGGCCTTTAGGGCATTACCACCGCAGGATGCAACCGCAGCTCGCCACTGAGCCGCCACCGACGTTCCTGCATTCGCAACAATGGTTCGCGACGTGCGACGTGCAACCACCTGGGAGGCGCTGACAACCCTGTCAGCAAATCCCATGCGAACGGATTCAGCCGCGTTCAGGAATGTTTCGGCCGTCATCATCTGGCGAATCGTCCCGGCAGATTTCTGGGTCCGCT
>JAEUIH010000015.1 GCA_016795105.1 Planctomyces sp. | reverse complement strand
GGCGGTCCCGTTTGCTGAGCCCGAACAGAGCTTTCGCAGCAAAATCGTGCCTCTGCCACTAAAAGTCCCGAAGAACCCCAGAACAGGTATTAGACAGAAACTAAGAAATAGGCAGAACGGCTGCGTTCTGTCTAATTCCGGCGAGATTCTGCCTAATCCGGGCGGCTGTTTCAATTTGTCTTAAGAATTTCTTCCACAAAGCCTGTACCTTCAAGTACTTGTGCAAGTTGATTCCGCAAAGTCCAAAGGGCAGCCACCGTATTATGCAGAATGAAACACAGAATCAAAATGGCGGAGCTGATCTCGGCCAGGTGCTCGACATCACGGCGGAGCGTGATGAGTACTTTTTTCACCACAGATGACTCACATGGAGTTCCCCCAGGAATTGTCGGCACTCAACCGCGCGTGCTTCGCTCCTCTGGGTGACTCACCCATGGGATTCATGCCCCGCATTCTACGTAGGGCAATTTTCCTGAGCGACCTCGGTCCAGCGAATTCCATCACATTCGTCATGACAACGAAAATCGAAAAGAGTTCATGTCGATTTCGTTTGACTTCCGCACAACATTCACTTTTCGAGGATGCCCATCGATTCGTCGTGGGATCAGCGATCATCCGCATTCAGATCGTGGCCAGGGGTGGACTTGCTTGCCAAAGTATGAGTGGAAACCGTAGTATGAAGATGGAATCGAGGCCGGTCATGCGGCTCGATGGAACAGGCGTTTGATTCACAGCGACGGCTCCGCGCCGCCGTACAACACAGGAGCGATCTGTATGTCAACATCGGTAGAGAAGAAAGCGGAACTGTCCCCGGAAGTTGTTCGGTTTCTGAACACATCTGTCCACAGGTCATATGTGGGCGGCAGATGGGTCGAAGCAGCAGACGGCGAGACGTTTGACGTTGTGGATCCAGGTTCTGGAAAGAAGATTGCGACGGTCACCAGCCTGAAGAAGGCGGATGTTGACAAAGCCGTGGATGCAGCAGCGGACGCATTCAAAAACAGTGGCTGGGCCACGATGCCAATTCCCGAACGATGTGCCATCCTGCACAGAATTGCAGACGCGGTCGAGAAACAGATCCACAATTTCGCTCAAATTGAATCACTCGACTGTGGCAAGATTTACGCTCAGGCCGTTGCCGACATTCAGAATTTCGTCGACACGTTCCGATACTTTGCGGACCTTGCTCAGGCGTTCAACTACCGCAGTGTGATTGCCGTGAAACATCACGAAGCCTGGGTTGCACGACATCCGTGGGGACCTTGTGGATTCATTATTCCCTGGAACTTCCCGTTTCTGCTGGCAGGCTGGGGACTTGCACCAGCGCTTGCAGCGGGAAACACTTGCGTATTGAAGCCAGCGGAAGATACACCACTGTCAGCACTGTATCTGTGTCACGTCCTGCAGGAGCAGGAGTTGCTTCCGTCGGGAGTGTTGAACGTTGTGACTGGATTCGGCGAAACGGCCGGTGCAGCGTTGTCATCCAATCCGAAATTCCGCCGTATGAGCTTCACGGGATCACCGGAAGTTGGGCGACTTGTGGCTGAGTCCTGCGGACGAAATCTTGTCCCGGTGAAATGTGAACTTGGCGGTAAGGGTGCTGCGGTCATTTTTGAAGACGTGGATATTGCCGCGACAGCAGAGAAGCTGGTTCAGGCAATTACGTTCCACAGCGGACAGGTCTGCTGCGATGCGACTCGATGGCTTGTCCACCGCGACATCTACAGTGACTTTGTTGACGAGTGTATTACTCGGATGAAGTCCGTTCAGATTGGTTACCCGATGGATCCGGGAAGCCAGATGGGACCGCTCGTGAATGCGAAGCAGGTCTCTCGAGTCCTTGGATACCTGAAGAAGGGGGTCGCTGAAGGAGCGGACCTGATCCTTGAGGGAGGTGCGGCAACAGTTCCCGGGAAATCAGGTTTTTATGTCAAGCCAGCGTTGCTCGCGGGTTCTCTCAACAACGTCGCGGCACGCGAAGAGATTTTTGGACCAGTGGCGTTCATTGCTCCGTTTTCTTCCGAAGACGAAGGACTCCAGCTCGCCAACGACACTGAGTATGGACTTGGCAACAGTGTTTGGTCCCAGGACCTCGCTCGATGTGCTCGCGTCGCCGAGAACTTCCGTTCCGGAAACGGCTGGATCAACGCTCACAACGTGATCGTGCATGGCGTTCCCTATGGCGGCATTGGCAAGAGCGGCATGGGTGGTGGCGTGGTCAGTCCGGATACTCTGAACGACTACCTTCGCCCGATCTCCGTAGTCCGCCCGCTGTAAGGGGACATTGCGGATCAGGTGGTCTGTAGGACATTGAAGGCACTGAATCACAGCAGAAGCTGAGGTTTGGTGCCTTCGTCTGTTCAGGCCTCTTTTTTGGGGCCAGCGGAGCTTCGGGCCAGGCGTCTCAGATACGCAGAATATTGCTGTCAGAGGGCGAAGTTCGGCGGGATTTGGGCAATACGGAGCCGTTAGACGTCTGGTAGTGGCGAGGGCTCACCGGGAAAAAATGGAGAAAAGGCGTGAAACCTGGGCAAATCTGGGGTGTCTCGACTTCGGAAATGAGCCCACAGTTCGGTGAAATCCGGACTGTTCCTCTTTTCTATGCATGAAATGGCCGATACCATCCCGATTCGCAGTTGAGCGGCCACAGTGTTGGTACGCGCTGCGGCCCGGTGCATCTGGCGTGAAGCTGTCAGTGTGCAGCAGTCATCAGATGTGACGCTGACGTGCTGGTAGAAGTCATGTTGGCCACACACCGGGGGACCTCAGGAGCGGGGAAACAGGCTGAGACTCTGAACGCTCTACCCTGCGGCCATGGCTAATTTGGATCCTGGAAATTTGATCGTTTCGTTCCTCGTTTTTCGTTCCACCCTTTAGGACAGTTCGACAATGGCTGATCTGGCCCGCCTCCGAAACATCGGTATCTCCGCTCACATTGACTCGGGAAAAACAACCCTCACTGAGCGAATCCTGTATTACTCAGGTCGAATCCACAAAGTCCGCGAAGTCAAGGGTGGTGACGGCGGCGCGACAATGGACCACATGGATCTTGAACGCGAACGCGGGATCACGATCACATCTGCTGCGACTCGAGTCGAGTGGCGTGATGAACAGTACGGGATTTCTTACCCGATCAACATCATCGATACTCCGGGACACGTGGACTTCACTGTTGAAGTTGAGCGCAGTCTTCGCGTCCTTGACGGTGCGATTCTGGTACTCTGCGCCGTCGGTGGCGTGCAGAGCCAGTCGCTGACTGTAGACCGGCAGATGCGTCGCTACGGTGTCCCAAGAATTGCGTTCATCAACAAGATGGACCGAATTGGTGCCAACCCTGACAAGGTGATGGTCGCCATGAAGGAAAAGCTGAAGTGCAATGCTGTACCTCTGCAGATCCCAATGGGACTTGAATCTGCGTTTGCCGGCGTCATTGACCTGATTCGCATGGAAGCCGTCTATTTTGAAGGCGAAAAGGGCGGAGACGTTGTCCGAAAGCCAATTCCGGATGAATTCAAATCGAAAGCAGAAGATGCTCGCCGTCATATGCTCGAAGAGTTGTCGCTGCACGACGACGAACTGATGTCAGCTTTGCTTGAAGAAGCGGAAGTGGATATCCCACAGATTGAGCGAGTAATCAGACGGGCGACTCTCGCCCAGCAGATTACTCCCGTGTTAATGGGCAGTGCCTACAAGGACAAGGGTGTTCAGGAAGCTCTGGACGCCGTTGTGCGTTATCTGCCAAGTCCTCTTGACAGAGAACAGTACGCCAATGACAACAGCCAGCCCGTCGGAGAAGACGGACATCATCCAAAGATCAAGTTGACGAGTGACACGGATGCTCCGATGGTCGCAATGGCGTTCAAAACCGTTGTTGAGAGCTTTGGACAGTTGACATATACACGAATCTACCAGGGCAAAATCACGAAGGGCAGCACTTACGTGAATGCTCGTACCGGTCGCTCCGTCCGCTTCGGACGACTGGTGAGAATGCACGCCAATGAACGAGAAGACATTGATAGTGCAGAAGCCGGCGACATCATCTCGGTTGTGGGCGTCGACTGTGCGTCAGGCGATACGTTCACAACAGAAGGGATGCAGGTTTCGCTCGAGAATATTTACGTTGCGGACGCTGTGATTCGTCTCTCAATCGAACCCAAAAAGCGTGACGACGCCGACAAACTCAGCAAGGCACTTGAACGCTTTCGTCGTGAAGACCCGACTTTCCGCGTTATGACGGACGAAGAAACGGGGCAAACGCTGATCGCGGGAATGGGTCAGTTGCATCTTGAGATTTACGTTGAACGTATTCGTCGAGAATACAAGTGCGAATGCGTGACCGGCGAACCTCGCGTTGCGTATCGTGAATGCCCGACGAAGAGTGTTGAGTTCAACTACAAGCACAAGAAGCAGTCTGGTGGTTCAGGACAATACGCTCACGTTGTGGGAGTGCTGGAGCCTCTGCCCGAAAACTCAGAAACGCACTACGAATTCATTGATGAAGTGACCGGCGGGCGAATTCCTCGTGAATTCATTGCCCCAGTCGATGCCGGGTTCAAAGAAGGACTCGTTAAGGGCCCTCTGGGTGAATACGAAGTGGTAGGCGTGCGAATGCGTCTCCAGGACGGAAGTTATCACGATGTCGACTCGTCAGAAATGGCGTTCAAGATCGCAGGACTCGGCTGTATGCGAGAAACCCTGCGACTGGCCGACATGACGCTTCAGGAACCCATCATGAAGCTGGAAGTGGAAACGCCCGATGAATTCCAGGGACAGATTACCGGACACCTCGCCAGCAAGCGAGGTATGGTGACAGGTTCTGAAGTCAACGGCGGAATCTGTGTGATCAACGCAGAAGCACCTCTCTCCAGTATGTTCGACTATGCTAATGAACTGCGTTCTATGACGCAGGGAAAAGGTACTTTCAGTATGGAGTTTCTTGCTTACCGTCAGGTACCTCGAGGACTTCAGCCTGAGATTCTTGAACGACGAAAGAAAGAAAAAGAAGCGAAAGCTGCTCAAAAGTAGTTTTGCCTCTGTATCCTGATCTGATCATCTGGCGGCCACGCCCTGCGGAGTGTGGCCGCCTGTTTTTTTGCAGGATTTTGCTAAACCAGAATCCCTGAAGTTTTCCGTAACTGATCTGGACAGAATCAATTCTGACAGACTCCTCAGGTTTCCGCCCGCGAACCATTGAGGATGCTCGATGGCTGTTGTAAACACCCACTTTCACGGCAGTGTTTCGCTTGCGGCACAAGGATCGCTCACAGGCTATGACCCGGCACATTTTTGTCACTGGTGGCGTTGTTAGTTCACTCGGCAAAGGCTTGACTTCCGCATCGATCGGAATGCTGCTGGAACGCCGAGGACTTAAAGTCCGAATGCAGAAGCTGGATCCCTACATCAATGTGGATCCTGGCACCATGAGTCCATACCAGCATGGAGAGGTATACGTGCTGGACGACGGTGCGGAGACTGACCTGGACCTTGGTCACTACGAACGTTTCACCTCCAGCCTGCTGAATCGTCATTCCAACTACACAACCGGGCAGATCTATCAGACCGTGATCGATAAAGAGCGACGCGGCGAGTATCTCGGCAGAACTGTGCAGGTTGTTCCCCACATTACTGATGAAATCAAGGCCTGCATTCGACGGCTCGCCACACCCGATGTTGACGTAGTGATCACTGAACTCGGCGGTACCGTAGGCGATATCGAAGGCCTGCCGTTCCTCGAGGCGATTCGCCAGATCCCACTCGACATCGGTAAAGAGAACTGCCTGTTCATTCACCTGACACTCGTTCCATACCTCAAAGCTGCTCGTGAAGCGAAAACAAAGCCAACTCAGCACAGCGTTCAGCAGCTTCGCGAAATCGGAATCCAGCCGGATATTCTGATCGTCCGGACCGAACGCCCCATCGGACGCGAACACACCGACAAGATTGCACTGTTCTGCAATGTCGAAAAACGGGCCGTGATTGAAGAAGTCGATAAGGAGTATTCCATCTACGAAGTCCCGATTGGACTCGTTGAACACGGGATTGATGAGTTGATCATCGAGAAACTCCGTCTTCAGGCTGGTCCACTCCAGATGGAAGATTATCGAGAACTCATTCACCGTATCCGAAATCCCCGTAATGAAGTCAAGATCGCTGTTGTCGGCAAGTACATCGAACATCGAGATGCCTACAAGTCGATCTATGAATCACTGGACCACGCAGGCTTTGCTCACTCGACCCGCGTCATTGTTAAGCGAATCGAGGCCGAGGAACTTGAACGCCAGGACCCGGAACTGCTTCTTAACGGAATGGACGGCATCCTGGTCCCCGGAGGTTTCGGGATGCGTGGAATCGAAGGAAAGATCCAGGCAGTGCAATTCGCCCGCGAAAAGGGTATTCCGTACTTCGGAATCTGTCTGGGCATGCAGTGCGCCGTCATTGAATTTGCTCGTAACGTACTTGGCTACCCGGATGCCAACAGTAGTGAATTCGCCGCAGACACTCAACACCCGGTCATCTGCCTGCTCGAAGCGCAAAAGAACGTCAATTACAAAGGCGGTACAATGCGACTCGGTGCAATGCCGTGCCGACTGCTTGAAGGAAGCCGTTCGGCTATCGCCTATGGCAAGATGGAAGTCAGCGAGCGACATCGTCATCGATATGAATTCAATCCGGAATACCGTGAGCGATTCACGAATGCCGGACTCGTTCCGGTTGGAACGAGTCCGGAAGGAACGCTGGTGGAAGTTGTGGAACTGAAGAACCACCCATGGTTTGTGGCTGTTCAGTATCACCCGGAATTCAAATCTCAACCCAATTCAGCGCATCCGCTCTTCAAGGGTTTTATCGAAGCTGCGTTACAACAGCACGAATCATCTCGAAGTGGTTCAGTCGGCAACTGATTCGTTCTGCTTTGCTTGGATTCTCAACGGATCAACAATGTGAGTATGTACTCGCTCGACGAACCCTGCGGTATTCTGAATGTTTTCAAACCGCAGGGACTGACATCCCGAGATGTTGTCAATGTCATTCAGAGGATGATCCGCCCGGTTCGATGCGGGCACGCCGGAACACTCGATCCACTGGCAACCGGCGTGCTCCTGGTCTGTATCGGCCAGGCGACACGACTGATCTCGCTGCTTCAGGAACTACCAAAGCAATACAAGTCCGAGTTCATCCTTGGCCAGTCCAGTGACACAGATGACGTCACCGGCCAAATCACTCTTCATGATCTCATGGTATCGCCAACAGACGAGCAGATCACTGAAGTACTAAACTCGATGATCGGAACCATACAGCAAACGCCTCCGGCATATTCCGCCGTCCACGTGGATGGAAAGCGGGCGTACGATCTTGCCAGGCAGGGTCTGACTCCTGAACTGAAACCCAGAGACGTCCAAATCAGCTCGATCAGCGTCCACCTCATTGAATGGCCGCGTCTACAACTTACGATCGATTGCGGATCCGGCACTTATATTCGGTCGATTGCTCGTGATCTGGGTCGCGAACTCCGGTGTGGTGGCTTAATGAGTCAGCTTGAGCGGACTCGTATTGGTCAGTTCAGAGTTGAAGATGCCGTTTCACTGGACGCTCTTCGGGAATTCGGGCTCTCTCCGTATCTGCATAACCCGCGAACGGCCACCGGGATCCTGCCACAGTTTCAATGCACAGACGCCGACCTCGAACGGCTGATCTGTGGCAAGCGGCTGTGCCCAACGACACAGCAGCCGATTTCACCACCACTCAATCCATCCACTCAGGCAATGAGCGCTGACTGGAGAGACATGGTGGCTCTGCTTCGAGAGTCCGATGGTGCACTGGTGGGCATCGCTGAACCGAAAGCCCCCGGAGAACTTCAGCCACGAATTGTGTTCCTGAAACGATAAGGTGCTGCATTGCCCGCTGTTGCATTTCTCACAATGGAAGATATGTCCGGCTTCTTCGCCTACGATCACCTCGCAATTCCGTGCCTCGCGGAAATGGGGATCGACGTGGTTATGGTGCCGTGGCAAACGAAAAACGTTGACTGGAGACAGTATGACATGGTCGTCATTCGCTCTCCGTGGGACTACCAACAGTCGCCCTCCGAGTTCCTGCAGGTCCTCGAGAACATCGTTGCCTCGGGAACCCGACTTCAAAACAGCCTGGACGTTGTACGATGGAATATTCATAAGTCCTACCTGCGTGATCTGGAGAAGCAGCAAACACCAATTGTGCCGACGATCTGGTCAACAGGGGTGAGCGTATCCAGACTCAAGGAATTCATTCCTCAGTTTGAACCAGATGGCTTTGTCATCAAACCTGCAATTGGAGCAAACGCAGATGACACATTTCACTTAGACTCGAACTCATCAAATGACCTGCTGCTCAAAATTGCCGGGCTCTTCCAGAACAGAGAATTGATGATTCAGCCGTTCCTGAAGAGTATCGTGACGCTTGGTGAATACTCGCTGTTCTACTTTGATTCTCAATACAGCCACGCAATTCTTAAGCGACCAGCGTCGGGTGATTTTCGAGTCCAGGAAGAACACGGTGGAACGATTGAGTCCGTCACGCCTCCACAGGATATCGAACAGGTGGCTAAGCACGCGATCGCTGCAATTCCCGGGAAAACACTCTACGCGCGGGCAGACGTTGTCCGGCTGTCAGATCAAACACCAGTGGTCATCGAACTGGAACTCATTGAGCCCAGCCTGTATCTCGCGCACGCAACAACAGCCCCACAACACTTCGCGACAGCAATCGTAAATGCTCTTCACTCGTACTACTAACGAGCGAGGACTGCGGTGATGGAATTCCGACTGGATCCAGCGCTCACCCAGTGTGATTGGTAACCACGAAATACACGAACCACACGAAAAAGTGCAATCGGGAACTCCTGCGATTCTTCCGTCTTTTCCGCGTCTTCCGTGGTCAAATCGCCAACCCTGCCTGCGATTCGAATTCAACCAATTGTTCGATTCCCTCGACTCAACGTGGTGGCGGTCGAGCGAAGCGACGCCGCGTCGTGAGATTTGTCTTCAACCGCGAGCTACAAGCTGCAGGGCGAGATCGTAAATCGATTCGACGTCCAGAACTCGGTCGTTGGCTTCAAACAGATTCTGCAATGCCAGCCGGTGGACCTTCATCTTGAGTCCGCCAACACCGAGCGCCCCGTAGCAGATTGTGCCCGAATGATCGACAGCCTTTGCGGTCGTACTGATATCAGCAATTCCAACCGGCGGCACGGCGTTCAGGTCGATTGCGAGCTTCAGGTTCGACAGCCGAGACAAGGCGCCTTCCTGAAGAAAGCAGACGCCGGCTGCTCCGGCTGCGATCACGAGCTGCTGACTTCGGCAGCACGACTCGGCTTCCGCACTCGTATCTGCTGCCACTGCCCTGAGTTTCGCACTGGGGTACTTCTCAAGAATTGAATCCACCGCGGCAGATGCTCGATCCAGAGTTCTGGAAACGACGGACACGTGCGCGCCTTCTCTTGCCAGCAGTTGTGCTGCACGGAAACCGACAGGTCCCGTGGCTCCCAGGACCGTGGCTTCGGCACCTTTCAAAGTCATGTGTCGACCGGCTACAGCAACTGCAGCCGCAGCCGTCGTATTGCAGCCGTTCGAGTCCATCATCACTGAAACCTGCATCGGTCCGAAGAATGCCTTCCTGACCTTTGCCAGCAGTTTTTCACCTTCAACAACATTGCTGCCACCAACGAAGATTGAGGTATTCTTCAGGTCGGCCGGACCGCGAGTGAAGATCGCACCATGCACCAGAGATGTGACATTATCAGGATGGATTCCGCCATAGGAAAACAGTTCATCGACACCGGCATCAACAGCTACAACTCGATCAAACACACTCGGGTGACTGTCCGTATCGAATTGAATCAGAATCTTCTTCACCTGAAATACCCCTCTGAACAAAGCCTGTTTTTATTCAACGAACTGTTAGGCGACAGCCGGCCCCTGTTTCCGGTCACCCGATTTCCCAGGCACATCGTAGCCCCATTTGGCCGCAAATGGACCGGTAAACGGCAGAATTCTCTCAATGTAGCCTTCGTCAAACCTGTATTCGTTGTTCTGATAACCGACGAGAGACTGAGCGTACGCTTCAAATCGGGGCTTCAGTTTCTCCCAGTCGCCGAGCGCAAATTGCCGGTAGACCTGCTCCAGAACAGGGACTGGATTCGCAACGACATCTTCATGTCGAACCTCAATCAGATTCTCCGGCGGAATGAGAGACTTTTCGGCCAGCCATTTCTCCATGATCAAACGGTATCTCACCGACACGAAGTATTCAATCTGTTGATGGTTCCAGTCCTGGAACGACATCTGCTCCAGAAATCGCTCCATCAGCTTCATGGTTGATGCATGAACAAGAAATGGATTGCGGTACACATGAATGAACTTCGCATCGGGATACTGACTGAGGATTTCAGCAACTCTCCCCAGATTCGGAGGATTCTTCAGCAGCAGACGTTTTCCGCCGGCTGCGAACGACACTTTCCTCAGCAGAAAGTCATATGTCTCAAGATAGTTTTGCACATCACCAGGTCGAACACCTTCAAACAGCACGGTCTCCCGAAATGTTCTCTCCGCAATGGCAGGAAAGAAGTAGTTCAGATAATGAGACATGTGAGTCAGCCCTGCCAGAGCAAAATCCTCCGACATTGGTTCGTCCACACCCAAAGGAACGGCATCCATCGGGCGGCTTTTTGGAAGCCTTCGGTTCAGAATCAAGCGGGCCATCCAGCCCTGAGTCAGGAACCCCGCTGGTATCGAACAGTGCAGCAGCGTAACGCTGGCGAACTGCGGATCCTGCAGGAAATGGTTGTGCATATTGGTCGTTCCGCTGCGCCAGTGACCAATAATGAAGACCGGGGACGAATGCAGCTTGTGCCGGCGAACGCGGGACGAAAACAGAAGGCTTTCCACGACCCGGATCGGGATTGTGCAAATCACAAATACCGTGATGCAAAACGCCTGAAACCAGTGCGATCTGTGGATATGCCCACCATAACGTGCCAGCAGCGTCAACCAGTTCCGAAGTGTGGAGAAGTACAAGATGTGAGGCAGTCGGATCGGCTTGCCAGATGTCATTTCTAAACCTGTTCCTTCATCACTCCGTTGTATTCGGAGGCTCCCTGTCGTTCGCAGAGTTCTCGGCTGTCGTGTTCATCTTCGGATTGTAGCGGAAACCGATCACCTGAGAATCGGCGAACGCGGAACAGCGAATTTTTCATCAAATGGGATCGATCCGAAGGAGCTTTCCGAACGAACATCGATCCGAATCTACGGATAGAGCAGAAATTTCTTACGACGCTGAGAGAATTCATCCAGTTCTGCGAACCACAGCAATTCGATTTCTTTTGGATCACGCCGATTCAGGGCCGCTTCAAGAACTTTCGCACTGTTTAGAAGCCTGTTCAGGTTCTTCGTTTCCCATGAGTCTCCGTAGAGCTTTCTGAGAGCAATCATCAGGTGGAGCCCGATCATCACAGGTTCAACGCCTTCGCGATCGGTAATCAGAATCTGCACCCCGCCGCAACGTTCTCCCTGAAACTTTGATGATTCCGGCTGAAACCAGACCGGTACAAATCGAACTCCTGAAAGACTACCGGCATTGAGCTCGCTCGCCAGTTCTGCTGGCACGATCCAGGGAGCTCCCACCAGTTCAAAAGGCGTATCAGTTCCTCGCCCCACTGAGAGATTTGTCATTTCCACCAACCCTATCCCGGGATACAACAACGCCTGATTGAGGTTGCGCATATTCGGAGATGGATTGATCCAGGTCAGCCCGGTTGCATCAAACCACTGTCCCCTTGACCAGCCTTCCATCCGAATGACTTCCAGTTCAACCGGTATGTCCATTTCCTCTTTCAACATCATTGCGATCTCTCCGATTGTCATTCCATGGCGAACCGGAATCGTATGGAACCCCACAAAAGACTGAGTTCCTTCATCAAGCACCGGGCCACTCACTTGAATTCCGCCGATTGGATTGACTCGGTCCAGCACAACAAAGCGAACCTTGTTTTCCGCAGCAGCCTGCATCGCATGCCCCATCGTGGACACATACGTGTAGAACCGACATCCAATGTCCTGAATGTCGAACACCAAAGTGTCGAGTCCGGTCAGACTTTCTGCGGTTGGTCGACGCGTCTCGCCATACAGGCTGAAGATCTTTAAGCCTGTCGCTGTATCAAGTCCATCGGAGATCTTTGAGACATCCAACTTTCCTTCGATCCCGTGTTCTGGACTGAACAGTGCAACAAGCTCCACATTGGGTGCATCGTGCAGCAGTTGTATAGTTGTCTTTCCGCTACGACTCAAACCAGTCTGGTTCGTAATCAAACCAATTTTCCGACCGGAAAGTTGAGCAAACCGATCACGTTCCAGTACATCAATCCCGTTCTGTACCTCAGCAAGATGTGTGTCTGGCTGTCCTGCGGAAGTCCGAGGACCGGTAATCGCTGCAGCCGCGATTGTGCAGATCCTTCCGGCCAATGGATTCACGATTCCCTTACCATCCGGATGTACGCGATTGCTTAGGAACACAACGAACAGATCCAGAGAAGGATCAATCCAGATTGCTGTTCCCGTAAACCCACCATGACCAAACGCGCGGTCGGAGAACAAGTCCCCTCTGTTCGATGAATATCCCGTCCGATTGTCCCACCCCAGACAGCGGTAACCAGAACTCACTGGTGACCTTGCAGTCATCAGTTCAAATGTCTGCTGACTGAAAACACGAGCTCCTTTGTACTCGCCGCCGTGCAGCATCATCGTGGCATACTTAGCGAGATCAGAAGCCGTTGAGAACAATCCCGCATGTCCGGCGACTCCACCCAATTCGAACGCCCGCGGATCGTGAACCTCACCTTTGATCCACTGGTCATTTCGCTTTTCTGTAACAGCTGCACGCCGTTTCAGAGATTCGTTCGGCAAATAGCCGGTCTCGGTCATCCCCAATGGCTGAAAGATCTTTTCCTGTGAGTAATCGTGGAGGTCCTTTCCGGACACAACCTCAACAATCCTTCCGAGTACCAGAAACCCGACGTCCGAATAGATGAACTTCGTTCCAGGTTCCGACGTCGGCTTGAGTTCATTGATTCTCCGGAAGGCTTCGTCGGCTCCCATGAGATAATCATCCAAAGCATTGTCGGGAATCAGTCCGGCCTGATGAGTCAACAATTGTCGGATCGTAATGGATTCTTTGCCGTTCGCGCCGAAATCCGGCAGGTATTTCACCACGGGCTGATCCAGTTCAATCTTTCCCTGTTCCACGAGCGTCATGATACTCGTAGCAGTTGAAATTGGCTTGGTGAGCGAAGCCAGATCGAACACGGTGTCGAGCTGCATTTCCTCCGGTTCGGGCATCGTCTGCAGATTTCCGAATGCTCTGTGGTAGACAACGCCATCGCGTCTCCCGACAAGCACTACGCATCCAGGCATTTTCTCCTGTGCAATCCCTTCTCGAACCACCTCTTCGATTTTCAGAAGAGTCGCTTCATTCATCCCGGCGGCTGCGGGCGAGATACGTTGGATCGTGTCGGCTGCACTCAGAACTCCTGAGCAGAGTGTTACAATACAGAGAACGACAACAACAAAGGTCCCGGAGATCGCGGCAGGTCCTGTCGAAGATCGACAATTTGTGCAACATAAATTCATTGTGCAGCCTTTATTTGAACCGAATCAACATGCCGTCATCTGAGTTCCGGCACTGTCTCTGCGATGAAACAACTGTGCTACAATTGCAGTCAGAACAGTCACGAGGACACCAATTACCGGATACCATGGCCATGCAATGGCTGACAGAAACTGCAAAGTATTCTGCACAATGGTGCCGGGCTCCGAAGTCATCCCCGCAGCTGTCCACACTCTGAATCCAAACTTGACAATCATCAGCACGGCAGCTCCTGAGATCAATCCGACCATTGCACTGAATTGATTGATCCAACAGTTGGTCGTCCCCAAAATGAACACGCCAAGCAACAGACCTGCGGAGAACCCGGCGATCGCCAATGCATCGTCGACGACACTGCGAGACAAATACATGGCTCCAATGCCGATGATGATCTGCAGTCCTCCAAACACAACCGTTAGCACACGACTCATCGTCAGCTGCCGTGTGTCAGAAAGGCGATGTCTCAGGAAGTCAGTAACGACTGCACCTGCTGACGAATTCAGCGAGCTGCTGAGGGTCGACATAGCCGCGGAGAAGACGGCAGCAAGCGTCAACCCAACGAATCCGCGAGGCATTTCATTAACGATAAACGTGGCAAACACTTCATCGTTACTGCCGAATGTCGGCGGATCCCGCAGAGCCGAATAAAAAGCAGCCAATGCCGTCCCCAGCAAAAGGAACAGCACAAACTGGGCAAACACCACAACTCCACTCGCGATGACGGCCTTCGCAGCGTCACGTTGACTGTGAGTACAGAGGTATCGCTGCACCATCATTTGATCCGTACCGTGCGTTCCAATCGTCAACAAGGTGCCGCCGATCATGCCGGACCAAAATGTGAACTTCTCTGAGAGTGACCAGGAAAAGTCCACAAACCTGAACTTTCCAGTCGCCTGTCCAAACTGCAGGAGACCATCCCACCCCGTCGGCAATCGGGAAACAATCAGCATCAGAGCGACAACACCGCCCGTGATATACACCGTGAACTGCAGACAGTCGCTCCAGATCACTGCTTTGATTCCACCCACAAACGTGTATGCAGTTGTTGCAATTCCAACAAGGACAATACACTGCCACATTTCGAGGCCCGTGACCTTGTTCGCGACAATCGCAGTCAGGAACAACCGCAATCCATCGCCCAGATTCCGGGTGATCAGAAACAAGACGGATGCTGTCTTCTGAGTCAGTCCGCCAAAGCGTTTGTTTAGCACTTCGTACGCAGTAAACAGCTCTCCACGAAAGTACAGTGGAAGCAGGGTCACAGAAATGATCAATCGTCCGATCGCAAACCCAAACGCCAACTGAAGAAAGCGAAAGCTGCCGGCCTTAGGATCGAAGGCCAATCCTGGGATGCTCAGAAATGTAGCGGTGCTTGTTTCTGTGGCAACAATCGAACCAAGTACCGCCCACCATGGCAGATTGCGCCCTCCGAGAAGGTAGTCTGCCACGTTCCTGTTGTTTCGACCGATCCACAGACCAGTAACTGTTACAGCGGCGAGATAGACCACAATGATCAACTGGTCGATTCCGCTAATCAACATCAGCGTCTGCTTTCCCGACACACTGTACGGATCGAATCCTGAGGCAATTCTACTTCAGTTCAGGTGGTCGCAGATTCCAGGCTGTCAGCCATTCTTCACCTGTGCGTTCATAGCCAAACAGATGAGTCAGCCGCTTCTCCATGTCGTTTAAATGCCCAGCTCCGTAGAAGACTGCAATCTTTTTCGGCTTTGATTCTGCGGTCAGCTGTTTTTTCAGAATATCAAGACATTTGATGTTGCGTTCAGTGATAATTGTTGATGTCCCATCGTAGCCAGCGAACGCATCACCTTCTCCGGCCTTTGCCAGCTGAGCAGCCGCAATTCTGCGGACTCGATACAATCTGTCAGAGGCAAGTGCCGACACCATCATGTCCAGATTCATTGCCAGCGGATTTTGCTTCTGCTGTTCAATCATCGACTTGCTCATCTCGCGTGCCATCATTTTCGAAAATGTTTCTCCTCGACGTGCCATCGATTCTTCAAACTCTTCGGCTGTCATGTCCGCGTGCACAAAGTTCTTTGGAGAATAGTCCACTGCCCCCAGCTGAAACTCAAAACCCAGCGCGTCTTTCATTCCCAACTGCACAACCGAAATTGCTGCAAGTCCGACTTTTGCCTCAGTCCACTCTTCCTCATCAGAAATCGCCGGCCGGCCGGAACCTGAAGCTCCCGGTCGCCAGTCCTTACGAACTGCTTCTTCGGGCATCACCGCTTCAAACAGCACGACATCGTATTCCTTGAACTTCTCATTCAACGCCGTGTAATACGCTGGTTCTCCAAGGTGAATCGCTCCAACCAAATCCACCTGAGTTCCCGGATACTTCTTTGAGTTCTTCAGGGTGACGATCGATGTTTGCAGCTCCTGAACAAGATTGCGACGGTTCTTCGTGAGCCTGACATACAACTGCTCTTCTTCTGCCGACTCAGTCTTGTCAGCTCCCGACTCAGTCTTGTCAGCAGGTTTGGTCACCTCCTGAGCAAGGCAAGTGTCTATCCCAATGACGCTTAGAGTCAGCAAAGCGACTGGAACGATTCGGGTGGCGACAGCACGAAACAATTCTCTGAGACGCATATCAAATTTTCCTGAGTTCCCTGAATTCTTCGGGATTTCAAAAGAGTCCTGCCGGAGCTGGATCTCCCGATACCGTATTCTTCCGTCCCGCATGTCGATCCACCAGCGGAATTCCTGGTCAATTCCCTTGAATTTCCACGGATTTATTCCAAAGGCCTCTCCCAAAGTACTCATCACGCTCCGTCGTGATGACGAGCCCCTTGCCGCGTCTCTCACAGGAACCAACACGCCGACCCTCACCCTGATTCGACATCACGATGGAGCGTGATGAGTACTTTAGGGGAACGAGATCAGTCGGGGACGGCGGCGTTCTTGGTTTCGGGCCCGAGCCACACGATTGCTACTCCGATCAGATAGATCACAGACAGTGCTGACCCGGCTTTGGCAAAGTCGCCGCCAAAGTAGGATTCGAGGTTCGAAGTCTGAAGTCCCCCCACAGCGGCAACGATGCGACCAAAGTTAAAGGAGAATCCCTGACCGGTCGCGCGAACAGCCGTGGGAAATAATTCCGGAAAGTACAACGGAAAAAATCCATAAAACGAGGCCGTGACACCACCAGCGATAAATGCTGTCACAATGAACATCGAGTTAAATTCAAGGTTTGTTCCATAGAACAATAAGGCGGCTCCCATTGAGCCAGCACACATCACTGAATACGTGATTCGACGCCCCCAGTATTCTGCCGACATCGCTGCAACAATCGTCCCGATAATCGCTCCTATGGCGGTTGCCATCTGAGTTTTCTCCGCAGCAAAATGTGGGGCGGCAGCAACTTTTGGCGCCTCAGCTGGTGTCTCCGATCCGCTGACAGCAAGATCCACAGATGCCTGCACCTTCTTAGCAGCGTCATCTGCCAGCTTTGAGGCCCATCGAGGTGCCCACTGGAGAGAACCCCAGGTACCCAAAAGAGCAACTGATGCAAGTGCCGCACCAAGGACCATTCGCTTCAGGACAAATCCTTCGCTGCCCTGCCTGAGCATTCCTGCCGACACACTTCGTTTCAGATAGCCACGTACCGGGAACAGATACCCCAGAAATGCGATGACCAATCCGATGAGTGTCACACCCACCTGAACAGCGACCGGTATCGGGAAGTTACCTTCCTTGTTCTTCAGCATCGGGGACCAGACGACAATAATCGCCAGTGCTGCCAGACAGCCAACGAGGACCCCGAACAACTCCTGATTCTGCCAGTGAGATGTTGCTCCACGAGACTTTTCGGCTTCCCACTTTTTCGATTCGGGGACAAAAATCCGGATGAAGAAAATCAGCAATGCCGGAACAGCTCCGGTGATCATCAGGAATCGCCATGCTTTGTTGGCCAACAGACTGTCCGCACTCTCCTTTGAAACACCGATGGCTTCCAGCATGCCACCAACGGATTCAATAAACCCAGTCAGTCCCATACTCAACACCGCCACCAGCAGGAATCCCACATTTGCGGCAGCTCCAATCAGACCCGCCACAAAGGCACGCGACTTTCCGGGCCAGATTTCGTTGACCAAAGCAACGCCCAATGACCATTCTCCGCCCATGCCGAGCGATGCAATGAATCTCAAACCTGCAATCTGCCATGCTTCAGTGGCAAAACCACACAGGCCGGTAAAAACAGCATAGGTGAAAATGCTGAGTGACATCGCACGCACGCGACCGATCTTGTCGCCAAGCCAGCCGAAAACCACGCCCCCAGTCGCGGCACCAATCAGAAATACTGCAATGATACTTGCAAACCATGCTGCGGCATCGTCTGGCGATGCCCCCTCCCCAAGCAGGTCACCGATGGCCGGTTTTCCGATCAACGGAAACAGCCCCATTTCAAAACCGTCAAACATCCAGCCAAGCAGAGCCGCGATCAGCGTGGCAATCTGTGATGTTCGGCTCGACTGTTCCCCTGTGTCTCCGGTGTTGCTCGGTTCAGCCATATCAGGATTCACTCCGTGGAATTGGCGATGTCTGGGTGGGCACTTTTGGATGGGTAGAGCTCAGGCTCTGGAATGACTTCCAGTGCTTATAACGACTCACACGGCGTCGTGTTACCGTTCCACCACCAGAAACAGGAATTTTCCGGAAGCCATGCTTCAGTCGAGATACAATCGGTGCTGCTGTATAAATGCCTCAACAGCGCGTGGTGTCATGAAGCGAATACTCCGACCAGAACGAATTCGATCCCGAAGATCAGTACTTGACAGGTCCGTCCCCGGCATCGACACCAAAACAACTGACTTAGAAATCGAATTCCCAACCCATTCTTCGATTTGTTCGAGCGATGGATGCGGCAATCCGGGGCGATTGCAGACAACAATTGTTGCAAGTTCCGCGATCCGTTCAGGACTCTTCCACGTCAGAAAATCTCTCAGAGAATCTGCGCCAATGATCAGATATCGCTCGGCGTCCGGAAACTCACGTTGAAACTCCAGCAAAGTATCCACTGTGAACGATGGCCCCTGCCGCCGCAATTCTCGTCGATCAACGACAAACTCCGGCATTCCAGACACCCCGAACGAAAGCATATCTGCACGGGAATGCCCGTCAGCGATCTTCCGCCCTGGCTTGTGGGGCGGGTTCCCGGCAGGAAGCAGGTGAACTCTCTCCAGTTGAAGCTCCTGCCGACAGATTTCAGCCATCAGCAAATGCCCATAGTGGACAGGATCAAATGTTCCGCCAAGAATCCCCAGTCGCATGAGCAGTCTTTCATACAATGACACCGATGTTCGTTTAATAATGCAGTATCTTCTCAGAAACAAATCTGGAAACAATGGCAGCAAAATCCGGTCGATTTGAGTTATCCAGTGAATATCAGCCGGCAGGCGATCAGCCGAAAGCCATTGAGGCCCTCACGCGCGGGATTCAGGAAGGCAAGAAGACACAGGTTCTTCTCGGTGTCACCGGCTCCGGAAAAACGTTCACAATGGCAAATGTGATTCAGAACATCCAGAAACCGACGCTCGTTCTGTCACACAATAAAACACTGGCAGCTCAGCTTTACGCGGAATTTCGTGACTTCTTCCCAAACAACGCCGTCACCTATTTCGTGAGCTACTACGACTATTATCAGCCGGAAGCCTACATTCCTCAACGAGACATCTACATCGAAAAAGACGCCTCGATCAACGAAGAAATTGACCGACTAAGATTGCTGGCCACCAGCGCTCTGGTCAGTCGAAACGATGTCATTGTGGTCGCCAGCGTCAGCTGTATTTACGGTCTTGGTTCTCCCAAAGACTATCTCGCCATGATGATCCCGCTGCATGTAGGGCAGCAGGTCGACCGAGATCAGTTGCTTCTTCGACTGATTGACATCCAGTACGACCGCAATGACTTTGATCCGAGCAGAGCTAAGTTCCGCGTCCGTGGAGACGTCATTGAGATCTGGCCGGCATACGAAGAATTCGCCTACAGAGTTGAACTGTGGGGCGACGAAATCGAAAAGCTCAGCATGATTGACCCGGTCTCCGGAAAGGAGTCCAAATCACTGAGAGACATTTACATTTATCCTGCCAAGCACTTCGTCCTGCCTCAAAGTCGAATCGACGCTGCTCTCGACGAAATCCGTCAGGAACTTGAAGAGTCTCTTGAACGCTTCCGGAAAGAAGGCAAGCTCCTCGAAGCTCAACGCCTCGCTGCTCGAACCCGCCATGACCTCGAACTGATGAAAGAGGCAGGGTTTTGTCCGGGAATAGAAAATTACAGTCGAGCTCTTGCAGGGCGAAAACCGGGCGAACCACCATACACGCTTTATGACTTTTTCCCCGATGACTTCCTGATGTTCGTTGACGAGTCACATGTCACAATCCCGCAGATCCGAGCAATGTTCGCCGGAGACAATGCCAGAAAAACAACACTCGTCGATCATGGTTTCAGACTGCCAATGGCAAAGGATAATCGCCCTCTGAAGTTCGATGAGTGGGATGCTAAACAGTGCAACAGAGTCCTGGTCTCAGCAACTCCGAGCGATTGGGAACTGGAACAGACGCAGGGCGAAGTTGTCGAACAGGTCATTCGCCCAACCGGCCTCGTGGATCCCGTAATCCATGTGATACCAGCGCGAGGTCAGGTGCCACACCTGCTCGATCAGGTTCGCAAACGTATTCAGATGCGAGAACGTGTACTGATCACAACGCTCACAAAGCGTCTCTCAGAAGACCTGACACGCTATATGAAAGAAGAAGGATTCAAGTGCCAATGGCTGCACTCTGAACTCGATGCCCTCGAACGTATGGAAATCCTGCGTGAACTGCGGGAAGGAAAGTACGATGCTGTAATTGGAGTCAACCTGCTCCGCGAAGGTCTGGACCTTCCCGAAGTCTCGCTCGTTGCGATCCTCGATGCCGACAAGGAGGGCTTTCTTCGAAGCGAAACAAGCCTGATTCAAACGATCGGTCGATCCGCACGAAATGTCAATGCGGAAGTCATCCTCTATGCAGATACCGTCACGCAATCTATGAAGCGTGCAGTCGACGAGACCAATCGTCGCCGAAAGCTGCAGATGGAGTACAACCAGTCTCATGGTATTACTCCGGAAACAATTCGAAAAGCGATCCGTAAAGGGATCGAAGAGGAAATTGCCGCACGGCAGATTGAACGCGAATCCTCCGGTGTGACGAGCGAAACTCAGTTTGTCACCCAGGAATTTATCTCTGAACTTGAACGAGAAATGCTCGAAGCCGCGCAGGCTCTTGACTTCGAACGCGCTGCTCATCTTCGTGACCGTGTCCAGCAGCTGCGCAAACAAATCGGACAACCTGTCCCTGAAGACGAATCCGGAAATACTCCCGGCTTCGCCAAGAAGGGAGTCCCGGGAAAACGAGGCGGAAAGAGAAAGAAACGGTAACCGATAACGAGCCCTCCCCAAAGTACTCATCACGCTCCGTCGTGATGTCGAGTATCAGGGCTCAGTTTGCGGAGGTGTTACCAGGGTTCGTCATCACGGCGGAGCGTGATGAGTACTCTGCAGGTCAGGGATTCCAGAGCTCCTTCAAAAGGTCGTGCATCTCAGGGTCGTGCTTCCGCAGTTCGGCTCGATTAAACGGGAAAAAGTCATTGCGGCTAAAATACGCTTCAGTGGTTTCCGCGAAGTACTCCGGAGGATTCGAAATTCCATAGGCGGCCTCGAACTGGTTCGGTCGATCTCCTCCGAGTCGCCGCTCAACTCGATCATAGCCACCACTCTGCTTTGCCCGATCATATACAGCCATAATCTCTGCATTTCCGTACCCATCCTTCAGGAAGCGGAAATGATACGCATGAGCAAGTTCATGGAGCGCGAAGTTCGGCATTCGGTCCATCTCCTCCTCAAAGATCCGAATATTTGTAAACTCCACGGAACGCACCATGGCCGGATCACGCCCATTGTCTCTGAGCCATTCCTCTCCGGGATGAAACTCCGCACGCGGACCAACTCCTGGATATTCATCAGAAAAGTAGAGCGGAACCTTCTGAAGTTCTTTCACGGCTTGCTTTGGAACGACGCGGATCACCTCGTCCAGCTGCTTCTTCAGCAGCCCGATCGCCTTGTCAACAGCCTCCTTGTCCCGATCGATCAACTGCTGACTGACATGGACTTTCCAGCCGGAAACAAGTCGTGTTTCACGCTGACTCTGCGACGGCGTCTCACTCGGAGACTCCTCCTGGGGAATCGAGACATCGCATGGACAATCGCCAACTGCGAGTACTCCTGAAATTCCTGATTGAATGAATGAAAGTATGACACACAGGGAATTAATCTGAATCAAAAGTGAAACCATTGACACTGCTCTTTCTTCCCGAGTTGGTGCACCTCGTAATTGTCATATATAACGTTACAACACCCTGGAAGACGATCCCACCGACACTCAGCCGCTGGTTTGCATGCCGAAACTTTTTCGTCAGATTTCTGCCGTCTTCTGGATCACAGCGATCATACTCGCATGGTGGTTTCTTCCAGCGTATCCCCGCTACGAAATTCCTGTTTCAAACTCGAAAGTCGTGTTAACAGGTGACAGCCGTACTTTGTTCGTCGCAACGCTCGAGCGTCCCCCACAAGGCGATACTCAGAAATCCCCAACGTCTGATGCCACCGGCTTCTCTGATCCCACTGATCCAGAACCCCCTCCCGGAACCACTCAGCGAATCGCGTTGTACCGCCTCTCAGATGGATGCAAAACCGTCGAATTCGAGGTCTCTCCGTCTATCGGCACATGGATACCATCCGCCGATGGGGCAACCTTAGTCGGGATCTCCCAGACCGGACTTGCTTCCGTCTATGAAACGGCGTCCGGAAAATTGCAGACCGAACCATTTCAGCTCGTACACATAAACAACAATTTTGAAGCAGCGATTGCTCTGGATGCAACTGGTAAACGTCTGATCTTTGCAGGCCCATCGGAGAATTCCGGTGTCACAGTGATCGATCTCAGCACTGGTTCCAAACTCAACATTCCTCAGGGAAAGGCACCCGTGGCAATTACGTCCAGCGGATCTTTAATTGCCGCGTCCACCATTCAGAACTCCATCGTTCTGCTGGACCCGGTTCAGGGAACGCCGCTGGCCGAGTTTTCTCCGAACCCTTTCCCAGTAAACGCCCTCTCGTTTTCTTCGAATGGCAAACTGCTCGCCAGTGCTGCCAGCTGCGATGGATCATCAGATGACCCGCAGCACGCGGTCATCCGGTTGTATGACTGTATCAGTCAACGGGATGTGGCAACAATCCCGGCGTCCAGAAGGCAAATTGATCGCGTACAGTTCAGGGGCAATGATACGATTCTGTATGGAGTTGAAAACGACATAGTCCATTTTGCGTGGTCGCTGACAAAACTGCCGCCTCAGCAAGTTACACAGACCCTTCATCCTCCTGCGTTCACAGCCGATGAAACGTTTGTCGCGACAACACAGCAGAAGACGATCAACACTGAAACGGGGCTTTCATTAGTCGATCAGTATCTTGAGATCACTGAACCAACAACAGGAACGCTGAAAACGGAAATTCGACCAGGGCCGCCCACCGAATACGAACAATGCGGGCAACTTTCTCCGGTTGATTTCACTTCCGATGGCAGCACTCTTCTGCTTCACGTCACGGAACTGGATTCCAACATAAAGAAGATCCTCTCCGGTCGTTTCATGGAGATCATCTCTCCCACCGGCCCACTTAACATGTACAGCGAAATCCGGGGAATCAACTTAAATTCCGGCAGCACGACGTTTCGTATCCGAGTGGCAACTTTCTTTGAAATGCCCGATGTTCAACTTGCTGACTCCCGAAGTGCACTCCTGATCCCATCGACTGGAAATAGCCCTGCCGATCATCGGCTCGCTGTCTGGGACATTCCTCCTCGTCACCGCCTCTCACACCAGATCTTCCTTTCAATCCTGAGCGTCCTGACAGTTCTTGTCTGTGTACGGCATGTAGCCAGTCGCTCCAGCGCGAGATATCCAAAACGCATTACAAACACGCCGAATGAAGCAGATCACCAGTGAATTGAATTCCCGAGCGCCGCTTTACTTAGCCACCACCAAGTATCATTCGACGAATGGAGCAAGTCTTTGCAGACGGGACGTGTTGAGGGTGCTTGTCCTTTGCCGTGTGGGTTTCCGTTTGTTCGGAGTGTTCCGTGGTCAAATCGCGAGTCCTGCCTGCGATTCGAATTCAACCAACGGTTCGATTCCTTCGACTGAACTTGGTTGCCGCTGAGTGAAGCGAAGCCGCGCTGGGTCTTTGGTGGTTACCAGATCACTCTGGCATCGACACGCGACGCTTGCGTGATTCAATGACGGCGTTCGGGTCGGCGGGCACAACAGAAGGATCGACAAATTCTCGCAGGTCACGGAGTGCCAGAACTTTATAGTTCTCCAGCTTCAGGTAACGAAGATAGGCTTCAAAGTTCTGCTGTGAACTGCTGACCCAGTCATGTGCTGTATCCGGAACACCGTGAAACTGAATAATGGCAACTTTCCCGTCGCGCGCCTGTTCAGCAGCTCGGATCAAGTCGGGCAAAGTCCACTTTGGTCGAGCATCCCCGGCGGAAGGCAGCAGAAGAGGGTGATCGGCGCCCGGCTCAAATGCAAACCCTCGTCCTTCGTCGTAAGGATATTCCGGGGCCCCACCACGGCGAGCGAAAATAATCCCGTGCTTCTGAAGTCCTTCAAACGCAGCCGGAGTCATTGCGTTACCTGGCCACGCAAACGTGATCGGCTTTGGTATTCCATGCAACTCGCACTGCATCGATATCCCGTTCAGCTGCTCTTCAAGCTGCTGTATATTGGAGTCACTGATCCCCAGATGGTCGCGAGTATGATTGCCAATCTCAAAGCCATCTTCATGCAACTGACGAATCTCGTCCCATGTCATGTAGTCCTTTTTATTCTCGCGAAAATCAAATCCCTCGGTAATGAAAAACGTGGCTCCGAAACCGTATTCCTTGAGCAGCGGTCGAGCGACCGTAAAGTGAGACTTTGACGAATCGTCAAATGTCAGCACAACTGTTCGGTCGGGTATCGATTTGCGAGTCGCCTGTTTCGCTGCTTCACTCTCGGATTTCCTGTCATCCGCAGAACAAATCTGAGTCGACAGCGATATGAAGCACAGCCATACCGCTGCAATCCTCAACATCAGCCACAAGCTGGCTCGATTTCGTTTCCCAACTGTTTCCATCCGGGACTTTCCTGTGCAATCTTTTCGTCTTTGTGATCTCTCTTCTCAGCGATCCACCGGCATCAAAGAAGCCTTCAGCAGTGTCCGCTGAACCGCCAGATCGTGCGTGTACGTATAGTCGGTCTTCTTTTCGCCACGAAGAATTCTTGCCATATCGGCAGCATCGTCAACATAGCGAGTATACTTCGGAAAGGTTACGTCCTGATACCCAACATGATAATGTTCGCGTGGCTTAGAGAGTGCAATTCTGGCCGATGGCTGATCCAGGGGCTGAATGTGAAACGTTCCCTCGGTACCACACACGACAAAATGTCGACGCTCCCCGCCGGACACTTCCTGAGCACTCGACTTTACTGTCGCGATTGCAGCGGGGTACTGAAGCACTGCCAGCGTGTTGTCTGCTAAGCCATCTGCCTGATCGCTCACATGCTGGTGATACGCAGTGACAGAAGCGGGCTCTCCCAGCACCCCGACGACGAGGTCCAGAACATGGCATCCCAGCTCAAACATCATTCCTCCGGAAAACTCGGCTAACTGCCTGCGTGCTTCCGCATCCACAACTTTGCTCATCACGGTATGAACTTCAAATATGTCACCCAGCCAACCCTGTTTCAGAAATTCTCGCAACAACACAATCCCTGGGTTGTAGCGATACATGTAGCCCATCTGTACAAGAAGGCCCTGCCTCTCGGCTGATTTCAGAATTCGTTCAAACTGAGGAAGTGAAGCACCCGCAGGCTTATCAAGATGAATGTGCTTACCTGCGGCGATACACGCCTCAGCTGTCCGCAGGCAATCCCGAACGCGGGTTTCTACCAGCACAACCTGCAGGTCCTCAGTGTTCAGCAATTCATCCTGAGTCATCCAGCGCAGATCTTTGAAGGCAGCCTGAGTCTCAGCTTCACTTCGGAGCATTTCATCCGGTTCAACAACTCCAACAACTTCGTAGTCGGCAGAATTTCGATAGACAGACAACTTACTCGCATGAGCATGTCCGACACCGATCTGACCAACTCGAATTCGCCCGGAACGATTTGGAGCAGCCTTTGCACCGGCCGCCGCCCATAACCCAGCCCCCACTGCTGCCACTGAACTCAGGAACGTTCGACGATCTGACTCCACTGCCTTCATTTAGCTCCCCTTCTGTCTACTGTGGCTCAGCGGCTCCGCAACTGGTGGCTCAGCGGCTCCGCCTACGGTGGCTCATCGGCTGATCACACAGCGGAAGCCGATGGCATCGTCACGCCCTGTCACTCGCTGGAAGGGCTTTCTGGAGGACGATTCCAGGAGTGAGTACTTGTCTTTCCATGAACCACCTCGCATCACGATGACTCTCGACAGCTCTTTCGAACGGTCCGACGCAGTCGACTTGTCTGCAACCTCTTTCAATGATTCCGTCCAGTCATCTGCACAGATTTCCCAGAGATACCCGTGAATGTCATAAAGTCCCCAGGGATTTGGTTTCAGAACTCCGACCGCAGGATCGTTTCCCGCTGCGTTTCCAGTATGCCATGCGTAAGGATCGAGCAGTGTGGCAATCGGTGCGATGTCTCCGGCAGCCTGTGCTTCATCTCCAAAACTGAAGCGTGTCGTGGTCCCGGCTCGAGCAAAGTACTCCCATTCAATTTCCGTGGGCAGGCGCACGACCTGATCGGCATCAATCAATTCTGACATTCGCATTAACTCCGTCACCTTCTGACAGAAGGCAATTGCATCGTCCCCGGTCACTTGTTCAACCGAGTTCCGAGTTCCTTTCCACCGACTCGGGTTGTTGCCAGTCACCGCTTCATAGAGCGACTGATACATTTCAAGTTTCGACACCTCAAATGAGTTTCCAACTGAAACTCGGAGTTCAGCCGCGCTCGCGTCTGGTCCAAAGGTGTACTGAGCAGGAAACCCGGAGCTACCCGGAGAAATCGCAACAAACTCTTTCCGGAATGTCTGCAGCATGGCCTCCAGGTCTGCTGCGGCACTCGAACTCACTGCATTTGCAGGTTCATCACTTCTCACGCAGGCTGACATCTGCAGGACAACAACCAAAGCCAAAACAATTCCGCGTCGCCAGTTCATTGCTCATCGCCTTCCGAATAAAAACCGTTCGACCAACTCTGCATCAGAGTACTGGAAAGATCAGGAACCGAACAGCCGATCACCGCAGTCTCTCAATCGGAAGCTGAATTCGCAATTCGAAGTGCTCATTGCCATGGGCGAATGGTCTTCCATTCCACGCTTCAAAACATGGCTGATCTGCCGGCACGCAGCCACTCCGTGGCAACCACACTCCATACAGCCACCGAAGAGCTCGCAGCTCCTTCCAGATATCCCCGGAAATTTCCACTTCCGCCACCGTCATTGGGGGAAACCGAAACTTCCCGATTTCTCCGCGAGGCTCAAACTTCGAAGTCTCCACGGCAATGTGATATCTACAGTCATTCAATTCTGTCAGCTCAGGACTCTCCCATTGGTAGCCAAGCCACTGTTCATTATCGACTCTGTGCTTTTCTGCCCATGCCAGAAGTCGGATCGTCGCCAGGTAAGCCCGGTTATCCACATATGGACGCAGCACACGAATGTAGGCTACAGTTCGTGCTTGCAATTCCCGAATCTTGACTCTGAATCCATCTGGATTCTCTCGCCCCGGCAATCGAACCCGGGACATGTCCGGTCGAGAAACCACCTCATCAAAAGCTTCAGCGTGCTGTTGTTTCCATTCTGCCAGATCAAACTGGCGAGGCGCCGTCCCGAATCGCTGCCGGAAGGATCTCGAGAAATCAGATGACGACGAAAAGCCGCAGTCCAATGCAATCGACGTCAGCGAAACCTGCTTCCCTGGCCGCGACATCAGATGCAGTGACCGCTCGAGTCGAAGGCGTTTAATGAAATCATGAGGAGTTTCTCCAACCACTCCCTGGAAGACTCGGTGAAAATGAAAGGGCGATATCATGGCTCGACGAGCCAGCTCTTTCAATGGAAGCGGCTCACACAGATGACTGGTGATGTAGTCAATCACCAGATTGATTCGTTCAACGTATGCCGACGCTGTAGACGGTTGCTGTTTTTTCTGTTTTCGCAAGATTTGACAAGTCCGAGATTCAGTGTCTCATTAACATTGTGCCCAACGACTTCCGCACGTTTCGGAATTTTATTTCCCTAGTTTACTTGAACAGGTCCGTACAATGAAGCAACTGATTCTGTCCGCAACTCTCTGCCTGACCGCGTTTGCATCCGGTGTTCATTTTCAGAAGACAGACGACACCTCAAAGGCAAAAGAGAAATCCATTCGTCTTGGCAACTTCTCCATCAGCCTGAACGTCAAAGACCTGAAAGCATCAAAGGAGTTCTACGAGAAACTTGGCTTCAAAGCCTTCGTCGGAAGCGAGGAATCAAGGATGTACATCCTTCAGAATGACTCCAGCACCATTGGCATTTTTCATGGTCACTTCGAAAAGAACATGCTCACATATAACCCGGGCTGGGATCGCAACGCCTCAACACTACCAGAGTTTGACGACGTCCGGGATATCCAGAAACGACTCAAAGCTCTGGGCCTGAAATTCACTCTCGCGGCCGATGAATCCTCCACGGGCCCCGCCGCACTGTTGCTGGAAGACCCCGATGGAAATCCAATCCTCATCGATCAACACGTCGCAAAGCCGACCCCCTGAAACCCACTTCCCACTAAAGTACTCATCACGCTCCGTCGTGATGACGAATCCTGGCTCCGCGCAGTGTCGAATAAAGCCCCCTGACATGCGTCGCCCATAACGTTGTCCCGGTGCGACGTGTGGAATCGTAACCAGGGCTCGACATCACGGCGGAGCGTGATGAGTACTTTTTTTACGGTGACGAAGACATTGCATCGACGACGATGAACGATGTGTATTCAGTGGTCAGGTTGTAGTTGAGTGCTGTTTGAATGATCTCATTGAGTGAACTCTCGGGCTGGCCTGGCGACATCAGATCGGCGATCCTGTGTCGAGCCCAGAGCGGAGCAACACTGGATCTGAGACCGATCTCGGACGTTCGTTTGTCGGCCGAATCGACGTCAACTGCAAACGTTACTGGTGTCATGTTGACGCGGCCTGAAACGATCACCTCAGAAGGATCTCCGCGGTACCGACCGGTGAGCAGAATTGGCCGATCAACGATAAGATCGGGAATGCGACGAGGGTACAAATCCATGACTTCCATTGTGCCAAAACTGATGGAAATGTCTGTCATCGCCACATGTGATACCTGATTCTGAAATTGTTCCATAATCTGCGTCGGTTCATCACTCTCACTCAGATAGGAAACCGCGCCTCGTCCAGTGATTGCCATGCGATCCATCAGGCTTCTGTTCACCGACTGCCCGATGCCGAATGCGAAGATTCGCGACGAGCTCAGACCTTCGGCTAGAGTTCTCATGAAGAGATCCTCATTGTCAACAAAACCATCGGTCATCATCACGACGGTTCTTTGTCGCCCTTCATCATGCGGAAACTCCAGTGCTGTCTCTGTAAGCATCAGCAGATTCTTATCACCGCTGTCGCCCAGAGCTTTCAGGTACTCAAGCCCCTGAGCAATGTTCTCCGGGGTTGCCACCAGAGGAGAAGACGCAGGCCCGGGGAACTGACCCGAGGGTTCGACAATTCGGAACGAATCACTCGATGTCAAATTCTGCATCGACCATGCGGCAGCGGATTTCGCCTGCTCCAGCGATCGGACCTGCAGCCTGTCCGAACAGTCGAGCAGATAAACCATCTCCATCGGAATGCGCTCTGACTGAATAACCTGAGCCGGGGGATAGACCATCATTGTGAAGTACTGGCCATATTCATCCTTGTCCGTCATCATCGCTGTACGAATCTCACCACCACAGACCTGATATCGTAAAACGAAGTCGCTGCTGGATTGTTCACCGGTAACAGTCAATTCGACGTGAGCATGAGAAGGAGACTCCACGTTGACCTTCGCCTCATGACTTACAGATTCCACCATCATCAAAGGAACAGCCGAATAGACATCTAACACGAGTTCAAAACTCTGAGTCGCCCTCTCGGCATCGGTCAAATACTGCACATCGACGGCCTCATCACTTTCAGGCTCCTCCACACCAATCGCAGTACTGTGTACCGTTCTGCTGCGCGGTCCCACTGCCATCGGAAACACAAACTCGTATGCGCCGTTTTGAGTTTTCAGAGGACTGAAGTAGCGAATCTCGATGTCGATCTCTTTTCCCGGTTCAATGTTGGAAAGGTGTTGAGTAAAAACGTTAGAACGTTGCTGGTCCATTCGTGCCGCCAGTAATCCCTGCTGCCGCGCGTTCTGATAGATCTGCTCCGCCTGCTCGCGTTTCTTGATGATTCCTCGAATCCTGCGTTCACCAATCGTCATGATGAACTCATCCACTGCTGCATCGTCAGGAAGAGGAAACGAATAGACAGCCTCGATGGTTCGATCGGAGGTGTTGTGATATCGCTGATTCACTTTTACAGTCGATACATATTCATCAACCCGCCCCGTCACCGTTGTCTTCTTCAGCGGCACCTCCACGTATTGCTTCCCTGTACCATCCACTTCAAACAGGCCGGCGGCGCCCAGTCCACTCTCGGACTCCTGCTTACTGACCTGAGAATCCGCGGCGGTGATGATCCAAAGTTCTTCGCTGTGTAACGGTTGGTTCTGTATCGGCGATTCACTCGCGAATCCCTCTCCCACTCCGTTTCGTCTGCTGGTCAAAGACCGCTCGCTCGAATCAAGGTGGCTTTCTGCACTTGTGTTCCTTTCGCTGTCCGGCTCAGAAGCAATGTCGGGGCTTTCCGTCTCAGCGGCCGGAGCAGGCAACGCCGCCCCGGGTGCACTTCTCGCCCGCCTTGGCGCCCCCTGCATCGCCTCTGGCGCACTCTGCATCGCCTCAGTTGCCCCCTTCATTGCTGCGGGTGGCTCAGAATATTCAGCCTGTCCTGCATCGAACGGTACCTCGTCAACAGGTACGGCTGCAGTTGAGGCTTCGGCACCGGCAGGAGGCATTGCGTCAGGAGCTGCAGCACCAGGTGCAGCGACACTTCGCTCAGGATCACTCTCCCCGCAGCCACCGCAGATGGCCAGCAGAATCACTGCGAACAGTAAATTCCTGGTGCGTAGATGGTCCATCAGCATGTGCGCATGTCCTTTTCAGGTCAACTTCAGGTCAACACAGGTGCGAATTCAGAGCCAACCGGAGATCTGCAGACGTCTAACGCACGACGCGAGAAATTGAGATGTCGGCGGGAATCGGACGGCCGTCACGAGTTGCCGAAGCCATCAGAGACGTCTGAAACTTCCGACTTGCCGGACCGCTCATCTGAATATGAATTCGAGCCACCCGACTACGGCCCTTTGGCAGGTCGAGGCCCGCGTTGAAGGATGCAAGAATGACGCGATTGTTGTTCATCGCTCGAGGGTCGTAATATGGAGGTCGAAGAAACGCCGGATGTTCACCACCCTCGATACCCACAAACACAACGCCTTCGGCGTCACTCAGAAACTCCAGCTGGTACGCTGCCAGCAAATCGTCTCCTGAATCCACGAACACATCGATTGCATCGAATCGTACATCTCCGGTGGAGTGACTCCCAAGATCTTCGATTTCCGAGTACGTCGGACGATCTGTCGTCATCCCGGACTGTCCATGTAGAGAATTATCCTGAGCGATCGCAAAGGCGATAAGACAGAAATCCAGCGCGATCAGAATTCCCCAGGACCGAGGAATTCTCAGTCGAGGAATTGGAATCGAAAACTTTCCCGCCAGTTCACTGATCATGATCATTTCCCACGAATACCCCACTGGATCACACTGTTTTCAGAGTGCCACTGTTTTCAGAGCGGCACTGTTTTCAGAGTGCCACTGTTTTCAGAGCGGCACTGTCTAATCAAAGTGCCACAGCCCTCATTGCAATCAGGTCGACATCCTCGTCATCGATTCGACCATCCTGATTCAGGTCGTTTCGTCCATTGCCGGCCGTTCCATTCCGGAGAGATCTTGCCAGAGCAAATGCATCGAGAATATCGACTCGTCCACTGCGGTCTACATCCTGAGGATCAGACACGGCGGCCATCATTGCGGGCGGTCTTTCTCGTATCAGACCCTCGCCTCCGCCACCTCCGCCACCAGGACTCATGTCTGCCACAAGCGGACTTGATTCCGAATGATTTGCGAATTGGCTGGTCATCCAGCCGGTTACAAGCAACCCGGCTGCGGCCACTGAAGTGCCAGCAGCTGCAAAGAACCACGAACGGCTTCTCCAGTGTCCACCAGAGCCCCCGGTTTTTGTTGCGAACTGCTCACGAGCATTCCGCAAAATCTGCTCATCCACGCTCGACGGGACTTGTGGTACAGTCCCGTAGCGATTGTTCAGGAACGACCGAAATGCTTCCGGAAGAAGATCTTCGGTCGAATCGTCGTGTTCTGGATGTGACATGATTCAGCCTCCACCTCCTGAAGTGATTTGTGGGCTCAATTGGTTCAAACAAAGTGGAACTTTTTGCACAATTCGGTCGTCCTAGCAACCTGAACTCGGCATTTCCCGGAAGTCTGCGAGAACTTTATGCCGCCCGAATCGTCCTCCAACCAGACTGATCAGATGTTGATTCAGCGTCTGAACGAGGGGGACGGTACCGCCTTTGATATTCTCTATTTCCGCTACAAAGACTGGGTGATGCGGCTTGCATGGCGGTTTACCGGACACGAAGAAGACGCTTTGGATGTCCTGCAGGAGACCTTTTCTTACTTCGCCAAAAAATTCCCCGGCTTTCGACTTTCCGCTGCGCTCACCACATTCCTCTACCCGGCTGTCCGAAATCTGTCCATTGCAGCACGACGAAAACGACAGAAATCTGCGGGTATTGAATCTGATCCCGAATTCTTCGAAAGCCCTTCCCCAACCTCACGCCTGCCCCATGAACTTGATACCGTGTTCGCTGCACTTTCTTCCGCTCATCGGGAAATCCTGCTCATGAGGTTTGTTGATGATATGACTCAACCCGAAATCGCAGAAGCCCTCAGCCTGCCTCTCGGTACAGTCAAGTCCAGACTCCACCACGCGATCCAGGCCGCTCGGCAACTCCCCAACATCGAAGAGATTCTCTCAGACGGAGCCCACTGACTCGTGTCTTCTCCCCCAGACGATTCACAACCTACATCGCTCCAACCGCCCGCGCCGCATTTGTCGGAGCCCGGTCTGACTCCACCTGTGCCTCAGTCCCAGCGGGCTGGCCTGCAGCGTCGAACTGCGCCTGCCGTGACGGATGATCTGTCAGACGATGACGATTCTCCAAACCGCTATGAATGGGAAAGCCGTGCACTCATGGCCGGCTTTGGAACGTTCTTCATCGGCGCCATCAAAAACTTCCTGCTCCTTGATGCCACCGGATTCTATCTGCTCCTCACAGCGGTGCTCGCCGGCGCAGGGACTCTCATCGTCACGCTCATCTATGTCTCTCGCTTCCAACGAACCCGAACCATCACAAAACGAGAACTCGTCGCCGTAGCAATTATGCTTGGAGTGACGTTTGCTCTGTTTCGAAATGCAACTGTGACGCAACAAAACTGGTCGAAGTTCAGGCAGCGATTTCAACAACTGGAATTGCAGTCTGATGACACCGTTGAGGATAGCGACCCTGTTCAATCCGGCGGCAGTGTTCCGGAGAACAGTCTCCAGCCGGAAGTAGACAGCATTCGTTCAGAATAATTGACACAACGGTCGAGTCTTTCTCGATCGTCAAAGTTGTCACATGTCAAGCCCTTAACTCCACTGAACTCCTTATTCCTGAGACTTATCAGAATTCAAGTTCTCAAGGGATTGATTCTGTTTCATCAGCCCGTAGTGTATTTCCTGGAAACCAATTCAGATTGGTGGAATGCCGTCTCGGGGACGTGCGGCAATAAGATGAATCTATTGACTGGGTCAGTTCGTTGTACGGAAAGGTTTTTGAAATGAAGTTCGTTCGAAATCTCAGCATGCTTGTTCTCCTGGCATGTGTTTCTCTTTCAGTTGGATGCACCCCAGCAAGCGAAAGCACTGGCGGCAGCACAACACCAACAACTCCAGCTGCTGGCGGCGAAGAAGCTGGCTCTGGTGTTGCCGGTGGCAGCCCAGCCCCAGCGACTCCGTAGTTTGACAAAGTGTTCTTCGTGAACACTCCGGTCTCAGTAAACGCAAACAGCGAGCCCCATCAGGCTCGCTGTTTTTATTGTCGTGGATCGCTCCGCCGATCCAAAGCCCGTCAACTGCGAGCTCGTAAAGTTCAAAGATGATGTGGCGGGGCGAGGGATCGCGGAGCGATCCACGACTATGGGCTACGACAGGATTTCGTGGATTACGTGGCCATGTACGTCAGTGAGTCGGCGGTCCACTCCGGATGTTCGAAATGTAACACGTTCGTGATTCAGCCCCATCAGATGCAAAATGGTGGCATGCAAATCATAACAGTACGTTTTTCCCTCGGCCGTTTCGTATCCAAGGTCGTCACTCTTCCCATGAGTACTCCCGGATTTGACGCCGGCTCCCGCCAGCCAGGTGACGAATGTGCCTCGGTTGTGGTCCCGTCCAAGACTACCCTGAGCAAACGGTGTGCGGCCAAATTCCGTTGTCCAGATCAACAGCGTATCCTCAAGCAGACCGCGTTCCTTCAGGTCAATCAACAACGCCGCAGTCGGCTGATCGACGTTCTTCGCAATTGGAGGAAGTTCCGTCTGAATGTTCCCGTGATTGTCCCAGTTGTCGACGGCTCCCTGAGGTCCACTCCAGACCTGCACGAACCGCGTTCCGCGTTCGATCAATCGGCGTGCCAATAAACAGCGACGTCCAAAATCCTGAGTCGCCGCCTGATTCAATCCATACGCCGCATGAGTCGCTTCAGATTCAGACGAAAGGTCAAAGGCTTCCGGGGCACTCAACTGCATCCTCGCAGCGAGCTCGCCGGCAACAATCCGCGCTTCCAGCCGTGTGTCTCCAGAACGACTCTCTGCGTGGCGACGATTCAATTCAAGAATCGCCTGCTGAGTCTCAGAGTCGGCACTCCCGTGAGCAAACTTATATCTCGTATCTGCAAATAAGTCGGGAATCGGCGCTGTGGCCGATGCATCAACGATGGTCCCCTGATATCTCGCCGGTAAAAAGCCCGCACTAAAATTGCCCTTCTGGTTGTACGGCAATCCTCTCGGATCCGGCAGTACAACAAACGCAGGCAAGTTCTCCGACAAACTTCCGAGTGCATACGTAACCCACGCTCCCAGACACGGAAACCCTGGCAGCATGAATCCTGTATTCATCATATAGCTGGCAGGACCATGAACATTTGTCTTCGTCGTCATCGCCATCAGAAACGCAGGCTCATCGATGATCTTTGCCTGATGCGGAAACATGCTGCTGACCCAACGGCCCGTTTCACCATATTGCGAAAACGAAAAAGGACTCTTCATCACCGCACCCGCCGGGGCGGTGAATCCTTCTGGTTTTTCCTTTGGACCAAGCATCTGTCCGTGCAGTCGCTCAAGTTCCGGCTTGTAGTCAAAAGTGTCCATCGGACTCGCGCCGCCATTCATAAACAGCTGAATCACTCGTCGCACCTTCGCCGGATGATGCAGTCCTCCGTTCAATCCGTTCCCGCCAGATTCCTTCCCGTCCGTCTCGTCAGCGGTCAACAGCTGAGCAAAGGCAAGTGCTCCAAATCCTCCTCCTGCCTGCTGGAGAAGTTCTCGCCGTGTGAGGGATGGATAATACGAGTGATGTGAATGCGATAACATATTTCCAGTCTCCCGGTTGCGTCAGTCCACGAATTGTTTCAGTCCACAAACAGGAACTCATTGCTGTTCAACAATACTCGGCAGACCGCCACCATGCCGTGATTCTCCGCAAGCCGACTCAATATCGCCATCTCATAGTCGTCAGGTTCTCGCTGCCATGCCAACCGAACTGCAAATCGCACTCTCTCAGGAACCCCGTCAGCGGCTGCCTCCACCAGCTTCGCCATATGCTCAACGTGATGCAGCACAAAGCGGTTGTTCATCATCGTCAGAGCCTGAAGCGGCGATGCGGAGAACCCTCGAACGGGAGCTAACAGCCCAAGGTCCGGAAAGTCGAGCGGCTCCAGCAGCGGATCCGCTATCCCTCGCCAGACGACTCGATAGATACTCCGTCGATTTCCTCCAGGACCATCCCAATCGAACTGGCTGTAATCGAGGATTGGTGTGAGCTGAGCACCCGGTCTGCTGGAGAACTGTGAAATCCCGGGGCCTCCCATTGTGAAATCAAGGCGGCCACTGACAAGCATCACTGAATCACGCCACGAATCGGCGTCCAGCCGTTGCCGACTCATCCGCCCGAGTAAACGATTCTCGGGGTCAATCTCTGCGAGATCTCCGTGCACCGAAGAAGTCTGCTGCCATGTCCGGCTTGAACAGATCAGACGATGTAACCCCTTCAGTGATCCACCCGAATCGCGGATCTCACATGCCAGCCAGTCAAGTAGTTCCGGATGACTGGGAGTTCCTCCCATGCGGCCAAAGTCACTGGGAGTGTCACAAAGTCCTCGCCCAAAATGATAGTGCCAGACACGATTAGCAATGCTTCGCCAGGTCAGAGGATTCTCCGGACTGGCCAGCCATTCGGCCAATGCGACTCTGCGAGCAGACTCGTGGTGTCCGGGGGGTAGATCAAATCTTGCGTTCAGATGCTTCAATGCAGAAAGTGCACCAGGACCAACCAACTCTCCCGGCTGTTCGACGTCTCCTCGCTTAAGAATTCGAATCTCTCTCGGAACATCAAAGCGTATCACACCTCGTTCATTCTCCGCCACCGTTGCCGCCGCATACAGTTTTTGAGGAAGCGGCAGCTTTCGTAGTTCGGCATCGGCAATGGGCTTCAGCAGTGCAGCGGACAGTTGAGTCTGCTGTTCGGGCGTTCGCTGTTCTCGAGCAATCTCCAGCAGGTCCACGATGTTCTGAGACAGTGCAACTGTCGTCTGAGGATCTGCGTCAGTCACCGATAACTGAAACCGACCGATGATATGAAATCGACCATGGATTTGTCGCAGCAGAATATGCAGCGTCATCCCAGGTTCCATTTGAAGGGGCGTCTCCAGTTCGAACACTGCAAAGTGTGGCTTTCCTTCCTGGGGATGTATGCCCCACGCTGTGGCAAGATTTCCATCAATCGCATGCTGAATCGTCCAGCCTTCCTGATCGAAGTCAGCAGTGGCGGTACGAATCTTCAGCCGTTCACCCTCGGCTGCATTCGGACGAAACACGCGAAGCTCAACATCGTTCAGGTGGAGATTACCGTTCTCAGCACGCCCCGGTCCCTGTCCCGGGAGCATTTCGTGTGGCAACACATCCAGTCGCACGGCCGTCACTCGGCTAAGCTGCGTACTTCCAGTCACAGTCGTCGTTTCTTTTTCCGGAAGCGGTCCCTTGGAAAGTATCGAACCGTCCGGAAGTCGCTGAAGCTGGGCGGCATCGACCGAGACAAACGATTCCACCTCAAGCGGCTTCCACGTCGCGACACCGTCTCGGCTGTTTTCCCAGTCATTGACTAACTGCTGATTCGTCTCGTTGAGCAGGACGTTCTGCTGAAGTGCATCACAGGCCGCTTTCAAAGTCTGCCAGCGTTGCCGAGCCTCTGAGACAGCGGGATCGGCATCATACGGGATTTCTCCTTTGCCAATTCCGGCGAACACGGCCTGCAGCGAATAGTAGTCCTCCTGTGAGATCGGGTCGAACTTGTGCGCGTGGCATCGAGCACAGTTGGCTGTTGTGCTCACAAATGCTGCCATCGTCTGTGTCACCATGTCGTCGCGATCAAGATTCTCAAACGACTTTGGCGCAGTCGCGGCAGCGCTGTGATCGTAAGTGCCAGCTCCCAGAAATCCAATGGCCGGAAGCACTCGGGAGTCATTTGGATACAGGGCATCTGCAGCAAGTTGCTCCCGAATCAACTGCCCCCACGGTTTGTCGTTGTTCAGACTCTCAATCAGGTAGTCACGAAATCGCCAGGCATTCGGCCGAAAGACATCGTGCTCAAATCCATGACTGTCTGCATAGTGAATCGTATCCATCCAGTGTCGAGCCCACCGTTCTCCATATCTTGGCGAGGCAAGCAATCGCTCAATCAACTCGTCAACTGCATGTGGCGATGCGTCGCTGACGAAGGCTCCAACATCTTCAACTGCCGGCAACATCCCATGCAGATCGACTGTCAGCCGGCGTATTAACGTCCTCCGATCTGCGGATTCAGACAATACTCCCTGTCGCTCATTCGCTTGCAAGGTCAAGGCGAAACGTCCGTTCTGTTTCAGTCGGTCCGAAATGAAGGCATCAATTGGATTCGAATAAACGCTTTCCGGTACCGTCGGCCGGACGAGCGGCTTCAGAGACCACCAGTCGTCCGTAATGCGTCCGTCGTCTTCGTTAGGGGTGCTGACTCGGGGATCGAATGCACCGCGACGAACCCATTCAGCCAATGTTTCAATCTCTTCGTCCGGCAGGCGATCGTCCGGCATCTTCAGCTCAGGATTCATATGTCGAATCGCCTGAATCAACAGACTCCCGTCAGGGTCGCCCGCTTTGATCGCCGCCCCGCGAGTACCTCCGATTTCCCAGCCGCTCTTCCAGTCAAGGGCCAGTCCTCCCTCCATTTGTTCGGCAGTGTGCGAGTGACAGGCAAAGCAACGACGTCTCAACACCGGCTCGACACGTTCACGAAAATAGCTTTCATCATCCTCCTGAAGACTGCCCAACACATGCACCGGGCACAGCAAAAGCCATGTGATGCACAGCACTTCTGCAATTCGCAGAGGTCGATAGAACAACAGCGTTCTGTGAAATGAAGACAACATGGTGGGACTTTTTTGAACAGACAAGTCTATTCGAAGGCAGGAATAACGCCTGACCCTAACCTCCACTCGCCCCCCTGTCAATTCCCCTTACCCACCTCAAACAAATGTAGGATGGGCATTCCTGACGCGCCCGACAAAAGTCCAGGAAACATCAAGGACTGACCTGGCGTGGGATCTGAGAGTTCCCTAAGGTACTCTGATGTGTTGATTTTTGCGGGGAGAAGCAATGAAAACCATCAGAAATCCGTCGGAGCGGCGGTTGTTTAATCCGTTCGAGGGCGTGATCGGTCGGACGGGTTGGAAGAAGATTGAGACTGGATGGCAATCGTTGTTTCGTGACGTTCTGCTGGAGCAGATGCCTGTGAAGGAGGTGTCCGCCCAGATGAGCGAATCCGAGGGGCGTCCATCCGCTGAATTGTATTCGATGATTGGGCTGTTGCTGATTCGCGAGTTTCATGGCTGGACGGTTCCGGAGACTCACGATGTGATTCTGTTTCGATCTGACATTCAATTTGCCGTGAATCTTGAGCCGGGTTTTGATGTCTCTCAGCGAACCATCGAACGTTATCTAAGTAAGCTGCAAAGCACCGAGCATGTCAGTGAAGAGATCTTTACCCGCGTTACCGACACACTGCTTACGTCGCTGGAAGTAAAAGTTAAGAAGCAGCGTCTGGATTCGACACATTTCCTGAGCGACATGGCCGTTTTGGGGCGAAGTCGGATGATGGGAGTCGCTTTGAAGCGATTCCTGCATCAGATCATCAAGCATACTCCCGAACAACTGGATCGCATTTCTGAAGACTTGCAGAAGCGATACTGCAAGCAGTCAGACAGTCGTATTTTCAGCGACGCCAATACGACGGAAAAGCGACGTCTTGCATTGCAGCAGGTCGCTGAGGACATGGCCTGCGTGCTGTCGCTGTTTGCAGACACTCCTGTGATTCAGGAATGGAAAACGTTTCTAAATCTCCGGACAATCTTTGATCAACAGTGCGAGATTCGCGAGGAATTTGTCGAGATTCGCAAGAAAACCGGCGGTCATGTCATTCAGAATCCATCTGACCCCGATGCCACTTACGATGGCCATAAAGGCGTCGGTTATCAGGTCCAGATCTGTGAAACATTCAACGAAGACGGTCAGCCAAATCTGATCACATCGGCGATCGTGGAAACAGCCGTCTGCAGTGACGCTGATGCCGTCGCAGGCACGCTGGAAGACCTTGAGAATCGCGGTCTTCTTCCCGATGAGTTGACTGCTGACACAGGCTATGGAAGCGATGAAAACGTGACGCTTGCAGAGTCGAAAGGTGTGACTCTGACGGCACCGGTTCCGGGTGGAAAGAACTTTGATCCCAACGAAGTTGGCTACGACCTGTTCGTACTCTCAGACAAGAATGAAGTGACAGCGTGCCCGGCAGGCCACGCCCCAAAGTCTTCGCATTTTAACGAACAGAATAACTCCGTGTGGGCTCAAATGGACCCGGCGTTGTGCCGAGAGTGCCCGCTTGTTGCTCACTGCCGAGTTCAGAAAGACACGACGACAGGCGAACCCAATGGACGTGTTCAGTTTCGCGCCGACGCTCCGCGCGCTGCTCGACGCCGCCGTCACGAACAGACAGAAGAATTTCGAGGAACATATCGCTGGCGTGCGGGCATCGAATCAACCAATAGCGGATTGAAACGCCGCCTTGGCCTGAATCGTCTGCGTGTCCGCGGCATGAAGGCCGTGAAGTTAACCATCATGCTCAAATTGGCTGCATGGAACATTCTTCGAGCGGTCGCCATGCGCCTTCATACGCAAAAATCGGTCAATTCGCTTCAGGCAAAGCCAGCCTAAGGCCCGGAAGGGCCCTCGCGCCCCTGTTTCAATGCCCGCAAACAGGCCATCACACGACTCCGGACAACTCTCCTGCCAAACGCGGAACATTCCCGGATACCGAAACCTAGTTTCCCCAAAAATCATTCGCGAATTTTTGCCCGACCTCAATAATCACGACCGTCACAATGTCGGGCGCGTCAGGAATGCCCATCCTACATGTAGCAGGCACTTTCCAAGTGCCGTCCGCCACCGCGCAATGCGATTTGGACGGGCAGGAATGCCCATCCTACTGTAGCAGCCACTTTCCAGGTGTCGTCTGCTCAGTTACGTCAAAATAACGACTCGTGCGTCGACGTTCAGAATCTGAAGTCCATTGGAGTACTCCGCGAATGGATCGTCCCAATGGGCGTGTCCCCGGACAACAAGGCACGGTTCCGTTCTCGGCCTTTCCAGAAGTTCGCGAATTCGGGAGTCTCCTCGCTGTCGTGGTCCAGGCCCATCAGGACCTTCATGCATCAATAAGACTTCGTTCGGTTCATCAAGCAGCTGCTCAAGTGTTGTAAGGTAGTCCGCTTCCGTGCGTCGCTGCGGACGTGAAGGGTTGCCGATGATGCCTCCGATGCCTGCGATTCGCATATTTCCGACATTGATCGAATCTCCGTCGAGGTAATGCAGTGGCGAATGGAAGCGAGGTCGCATTTTCCGGTCTTCATCAAACACATCATGATTTCCGGCAACGCCTGCGACCCACGAAAACTGCTCACCAAATGCTCGCCACACTGCCGTCACGTCTCCCGTTCCACCACGTCGATCGAGTGCCGGTACTGTGTAGAAGTCTCCGGCAAGCAACGCTGCAACATGATGTGGGTTTTCAATTCCCAGCGTCGGAAGCACGTCTTCAGCGAGTCTCTGTGGAACCGCTTCTCCGAGCAGTCGAGGAGTCCCGTCCGGCGAATCCTGAAATCGTTCACGTCCCTGCAGATCGGCCGTGACAACCAACGCCGAGATGCCTTCCGGAAGCCGATCGACGCGCCCATGATGTATGGGCAGCCGATCTTCGTAGAACATCCCCGGGCCTCTGCCCGCGTTCAGGAAAGTGAATGTTGCGATGGGTTCGGGAGTAAAACTGATGATTTTCATAACGTTTGTGATCGACACTTCGATCAGCAGTTTGGTTCGGCCGTATTTTTGGGCAGTTACTCGATTAAACGAGCGATATATTTGTTTGCGATGGTTTCTCCGAGCCAGACAATGCCACGGGTATCGATCACGAGTTGCTTTTTCTGCTCGGGCAGGTCGAAGGCCTTGATGTGAATCAAGTGTTTGTCGGCTGCGACAGCGGCTTCAAATGCGGCGGTGACGTCAATGTGATTGACATCCTTGTCATTCGTGGGTGGCTGCTGGCTGACGTACCAGTTGAGAGCGGGCAGGTCAAGGTCTTTGCGGCTCTGAGTGACCAGGGACATCAGACGTTTCGGAGCTCCTTCTCGAAATGGTCCCCACGACATGTCGTTCTCACCCAGATGATAGAAGATGCCTGACAACTCGACCTTGTGGCCCTTATCCTCAAGCTCCTGAATCGACTCACGGACGAACGATATAAATGCCGGGTACAGGTTCCGCGATTTCGCTTCGCTGCCCTCCGGAGTCCAGTCAATGATCTGAGATCCACTATGCGTGAATTTGGAGATTGCCACGTTTGTCACTCCACTTTTCTGCAAAGTGAATCCGAAACTTAGTTCCGGGCCAAACGTGTCATAGAAGCCGGCAGGTCCGAGAGGTTCCCAACCGTCAGCGACCTTGTAGCCGCCTCCGATGTTGTACTTAAATGCAATTGTCGGGTTGTCTTCCAGCAACTTCGCCTTGTCAGCCATTTTGGCAAGTTCCTGAACAAAGGCGCGTTCTCCTTCCATGTTTCGGTGGCCAGCGAGCACGAATAGCTTCACGGTTGAGTTCTTCGTATAGGGCCATGCGGTGAGCGGGCGTTTCGTTTCCCTCAGCTGACCAATATTCCTGAGATAAGCGTCAGCGTAGTTCTCTCCGTGTTCTAACTGTCCCAGCGTTCCATAGTGATAATGCAGACCAACTCCGCCACCAATTTCAACTCCAACATGCGATGTTGGTATGTATTGTGCAAGCGGATCGCTGTCGGTGACCTGCCTCTGCCCGAGGCTGATTGCGTACATTCGCGGGCGCAGGTCCATGCCCCAAATCGTCTTCGTACAGAGTTCTCCCACATAGAACCTGAGTTCCGGTGCATTCAGGTCTCGACGCCAGCTTGCCAGAAAGTTCTTCAGGTTCCTGCCATAGTTATCCATGTAGTCCTGGTTGAACATATCGTTCTCGCCCTGATGCCACATGAATCCCTCAAGACGATACTTGATTCCCTGCCTTTCCAGATCGGCGAGCGCATCTCGAATCCATTGAAGCGTCAGTGGATACATTTTGAAACCACTCGGGTCGTCGGGATTCCAGTCTCCGCCGAGATGCGTTCCGCCAGCAGCAACCTTGATAATGGCGATCGGCGCCTTAATGCTGCGTGTCACTTTGCGGGCAAAACTGAGCTCCGGGCCCACCACCTCGTCGACCGGCTGCAGGTCGACCCAGCCATCTGAGGTCACTTTGTCTTCACGTCCCAGGCAGTATGAGAAACGAACTGCTGGCTGAGGGGACTCCAGACCTGCAAACGGAGGAAAGGTCTGAATGTCCTGCACCTTTGAGTCGGACCCCACCATGTTCGACTGCCCTGCGAAGATAAAAACTCGGAGCGTCATGTCGTCGTCCGCCTTTAAAAGACTCGAACTACAGAGAGTCAATAAGAGCGTGATCAGCAAATGTGTAAGAACACCGTGGTCCGCTGGAGAACATCTTTCGGGTGAGTGGCGCATTCGCTGGTTCCATGTCGTGATCAATTGCGGTGGACGATTTCTCGGAGAGTCCTGAATCGGCCAGGGAGAAGGCTCGCATCAGAGAAAAAAGAGAACCGTTGTTAGGTGGCGTTGAGCTGCCAGAGCGTGAAATTCAGAACGCTCGCAAAGCTTACCCAACCAAGATACGGAACCAATAACCAGCCCGCCGGTTTCGAATGGCGAAAAAAAGCGACCATTGTGGCCGCGATTGCCAACCAAAGAATCACGATCTCGAAAAACGCCCAGCCGATCTGGTGCATCCCAAAAAAGATCCACGACCATGCGACGTTCAGTGCCAGTTGAGTTGCGAACAGTGCCAGCGGTCTTGGTGCCCCCATAAATCCTGCTGGCCTCCAGATCAGCCATGCCGAGATTCCCATCATGACAAACAGGGTTGTCCAAACCGGAGCGAACAACCAGCTGGGCGGATTCCATGTCGGCTTAACGATTGTCTGATACCAGCCGCCAATCTCCGGGGTCGTAGCAGCAGAACCAAGTCCGGCTGCGCCAATACAGACAGCAACGGACAGAACCAATCCAACCCAGTGGGTTCCACTTTTCATCGAATTCCTCAGTCGTCAGAGATTTGAACAGCGACACTGAAGCAGTCGCTCTGTATTCGCCGTCACATATGGCCGAAGTATTTGGCTGAATCGAAATGAATCGTTCAGCATTGGTTGTTCGGCCACACTTCGAACTTCTGCTGGTAGTCTAGTCGTTTAGAAGTGTCCCTGCGCTGTCGACGGTTGTCTCTTATGCCTTTATCAACTGAATGAGGACAGCAAAGTGCGATGACCAGTTCTGGCTCCCAGTCTTGTTCACCGCGAATTTATGGGATAACCTACAATCACGAACGCCGTGATGATCAGGTACGCTCTCAATCGACGCCCACGGGATGCGGCTCATGCTGTTTGACACTCATACCAACCTGATGTGGTATCCGGAACATCTCTCGGATGAGTTCGTGGAGTTTGCATGGGAGGCGAAGCGTGCCAAAATGAAACTCACGCCGGATGTCTATTTTGCCGGCAGTGACAGTCCACAGGCCAATGCGTTTGATTCACGTCCGCAACAACTTCTGGAGGCCACGGCCAATGCTGACAAAGTGATTGTGTTTGGCATCAAGGCTCCGTTCTGCGGAATCAATGCTGACCAGGAGCTCATCGCAAAGTTCGTCAAAGAGAACTCTGATAGATTCATCGGCTGGTGTTCTGTTGATCCAAACGATGCAGACTGTGTTGAACAACTGGAGTACTACGTCAATGACCTCGGGTTGAGGGGCCTGAAGTGTTCGCCGATCTATCAGAACTGGAATCCTCAGGATCCGAAACATCTGCCACTATTCAGAAAGGCTGAATCGCTCGGGATACCGGTCAATATTCATCAGGGGACGTCGTTTGTTCGACCTGGTCCATTGAAGTATGCCAATCCGATTCTGCTGGAAGATATTGCTCTGGCGTGTCCCGATTTGAGGATCGTTATTGCTCATATGGGACATCCGTGGGAAACCGAATGCGTTGTACTGATTCGCAAACACCCTAACCTGTATACAAATATCTCCGCTCTGCATTATCGACCGATGCGTCACTATCAGGCATTCATGACAGCCGTGGAATACGGCGTCGAACACAAGCTGATTTTTGGTTCGGACTTTCCTTCCGCCACTCCCGATCAGGTGATTGCTGGCCAGCACAAGGTGAACGATGTTGTTCGCGGAACCAGCTTTCCGAGAATCCCGGATGAAATGATTCATAACATCATCTACGAAAACTGGAAACGTTTCCTGCCGGAGTACCTCTGACGGCCCTGCATCGTGTACTGTGTGCGAAGTCACCAGGATTTCAGTCCTCGCTTGCCGAAAGGAAGGATGATGTTGACGATGCTTCGCAGCCTGCAGGGTATAGCCGTTTTTCTGCTTCTCCTTACCGCTGCATCTGCGATTGAGGCAGCGGAAAGTCCCGAGTATGAATGGCAGTCGATCACCATGACCGCGCCCTGGGCAGCTCGAGACGGCGCAGGATTGCTGAGTTATCGGGGTAAGCTGTGGCTTCTGGGGGGATGGAATCCCAGTCCGGCCAGTCGCGAGTTCTTTCCGTTGATCTGCAATAATGAAGTTTGGTCGTCAGAAGACGGAGAGAGTTGGTCACTGATCAAGCAGAACACATTCAAAGACCGTTCGTTTGACCCCGCCAGCGACTGGGAAGGACGGCATACCGCCGGCTATGCCGTGTACCGGGAAAAGATGTGGATCATTGGTGGAGACTGCAACCAGAAGCATTATCAGAACGATGTCTGGAACTCCAGTGACGGAAAGACCTGGCAATACGTCAATAAAGGATTTGATGTCCCATGGGGCCCCAGAGTACTTCATTACACGGTTGTACATGATGACAAGCTGTGGGTGATTGGAGGTCAGTCCATGCCCGGTTTTGCGGGTGGGGATGAAAAGTTCTATCGAGATGCATGGACATCGACAGATGGAGTTGAGTGGAAGCAGCTTCTGCCCGAAGAACCATGCTGGTCCGCCCGAGGAATGATCGGCGGGAGCGCCGTCATGAACGGCCGCATCTGGATTCTCGGCGGAGGAACTTACGATACTCCCCAAACACCCAAACGTAAATTCCACAATGATGTCTGGAGTTCGGCGGACGGCATTCACTGGACACAACACACCTCAGAAGCCCCCTGGCATCCGCGGCAGTATCATGATGTTGCTGTCTGGGACGGGCAACTGTGGGTGATGGAAGGGTATCACGAAAAAGGTGGGAACCGAAACGACGTATGGTATTCAGCGGATGGAGTCAGCTGGAAGGAACTTAAGGACACTCCCTGGACGCCGCGACATGCCGCAAGTCTGGTGGTTCACAATGGTACATTGTGGATGATCGCGGGAAATAACATGCAGCCGGATGTCTGGCGTCTGAGCAAGAAGTCTCCATAGTGGGGCTTTCGAACACTGCACAACTAAAACGGGTCCACCGTTTCTATAAAGATAAAACAGCATGAAGATTACTCAGATTGAAGCAATTCCTGTTTGTGTTCCCCTGAAACCGGGCATGACAACAAAGACGGCCCATGGCGAGCATGCGACTTCACCGCTGGTGATCGTTCGTGTGCACACCGATCAGGGAATCACGGGGCTTGGTGAAGCGACAGTTTCAATTCTTTGGACCGGAGAGAATCAGGCGACGGCAATGGCCGTCATTCGAGACTGTATCGAACCAGTGCTGCTCGGGCGCGATCCCCGCGACATCACAGCCATCCGGCGTGCGATGGAGCTTGCAGTAAAACTCAATCCGTTTACCCGGGCCGCTGTGGAAATGGCGATGTGGGACATCGCCGGCAAAGCGGTCGGGCTGCCTGTTTATCAACTGCTCGGTGGGAAGGTTCGCGATCTGGTGCGCATCAAACTGGTTGTCTGGGCTCGTGATATTGCCGGGTCTCGTCGAATGGCTGAACAACATTTGGCCCTCGGGGTGACCTGTGTAAAAGTCAAGACGGGACTCGATCCCGTCACCGACATTGCACGAGTCCGAGCCGTGCGGGAAGTCTGCGGCCCTGAAATCCCGATCACGATTGATTCAAACTGCGGATGGACGATTCAACAGGCTCACTACTGCCTGCGAGAACTGCAGGACGTAAAATTGCTGCTCGCAGAACAGCCAATTCCACCTGGCGATCATGCAGGAATGGCGGAACTACGGCGAGCGACTTCAACTCCGTTGATGGCCGACGAAAGTATCTTCACTCTGCAGGATGCATGGTTGCTGGCAAATCATCGCGCTGTGGACGTATTCAGTATCTATCCTGGGAAGCATGGTGGGATTTCCGCCACGACTGATATCGTAGCGATCGCTCGAGCTGCCGGATTGCGATGTACCATTGGCAGCAATCTTGAACTTGGAGTTGGGACTGCCGCGATGCTGCATGTAGCCGCTGCGTTTCCGGAAATCGATGTGGATGCGTTTCCTGCCGATACGATTGGACCACTCTATCATGAATCAGACCTGTTGACTCAACCTTTGAATCTTGGACCACCATCGGCCTTCGTGCCTGACGGTCCCGGGCTGGGTGTTGAAATCGATGAACACCTGCTGGAGCGATATCGGGTTGATCGCTGAACAGTTTTCAGTATCGGCCCTTCAATGCCTGCATGATCCAATCCCAACTTGTTCAGTGAAAACGACTTCATGACGCAGCGAAATGTCTATCAGGAACCTGAATTCGACGACGTAGCAACGTCATCCTCGGGAATTTCGAAAGCTCGCTTCAAAGTTCTTGCCGTTCTTTGTCTGTTGTCCGGAGTGCTTTACCTGGACCGCATTTGTATTTCAGCGGCCGTCGATTCAATTCAGGCTGACCTAAAGATCACCAATACGGAAACCAGCTACTTTCTGATGGCCTTCACGCTGGCATATGGGCTTTTTGAAATTCCCACCGGTCGCTGGGGAGATCAACTTGGCGCACGACGTGTGTTGACGAGGATTTCGCTGTGGTGGTCGGTCTTTACGGCGCTGACGGGCGCGTGTTTCGGTCTCTGGTCTCTCGTGACAGTCCGCTTTCTGTTCGGGGCAGGAGAGGCTGGCGCATTTCCCAATGTTGCCCGAGTCATGGCACGCTGGTTTCCCGACCACGAACGCGGAAGAGCGCAGGGTGTTCTGCTGGCGGCCTCTCAGGTCGGAGGGGCGGTGGCACCGTTTTTGGCCGCTATTCTGATCCAGACGATTGGATGGCGCTGGACATTTGCAGCATTCGGAAGTGTTGGTGCTGTTTGGGCTGCGGGATTCTATGTTTGGTTCCGCGATGATCCAGCGGATCACAGTGCCGCTAACGCAAATGAAGTTGCTTACATCGGCCGTGGTGCTTCAGCAGCCAATGTTCATACACAGATTCCATGGGCACTGGTGGGCAGCAATCCCAGCATCTGGTTTCTGAGTCTGATCATGGCTTGTGGTTCTTTTAACAGCTACATCTACTTCTCCTGGTTCCCAAAGTATCTCCAGTCCGGACGGGGGGTTGCTGTGACAGAAGCCGGGATGATGGCCTCAATGGTTCTTGCGTTTTCAGCGGCCGGTACTCTAGCGGGTGGATTTCTGCTGGACCGTTTTGCGGCTGATGGAAGCATTGGCAGAAAGCGACTGTTGGGTGGCTGTTCGTTCTTTCTTGCATCCGCAATGCTGGCATGCGGGCTGCTTTCCAACAATCCATGGCTCGCAGCTTTTTTTGCTGCCCTGTCATGTTTTGCAACGCAGGCAACTCAGCCTCTGTGGTGGACGTGTTCCATCGGGATTAGCGGAAAACACATCGGTGCCCTGTTTGGGTTGATGAACTCCGTCGGCGTCTTTGGTGCACTGAGCTCCCAGTATCTGGTTGGAAAACTCGCTGACTTGCTGGGTGCAAGAGGATTCTCCGGGCGGGATCAATGGGATCCGATCTTCTATATTAACGTTGTTGTATTGATGACTGCCGGACTGTTGTGGTCGACGTTTGTGTTCAAAACGGTGGAGTCGCACGATGCCGATCATTGATGTCCATAGTCATTTCTGGCAATACCCGGATCACTTCAACGACGATTTTCGGAAACAGGGTCGGCGCGCTAAAGCGGGCGTTGAACTGGATCTGACTGTTCGTTTTGAGGACTATCAACGGACTTCCGTTCCAGATGTGCGAACAATCGTGTTTGGAGGCAAAGCGAGGCTCAGCGGGCTTTGGGTCGACGATCGGGCTGTTCGCGACTATGTCGACGCTCATTCAGATCAATTGATCGGCTTTTTGTCACTTGATCCGACTCAGGTTGGATGGGAGAGTGAACTCAGGTCCGGACACCTGGAACTCGGACTTCGCGGCATCAAGCTGATGCCAATGTATGCCGGATTTCGTCCCGACGAAGAATGGCTCGCCCCACTCTGGGAGTATGCTCAACAGCATCAACTCCCTGTGCTGCTGCACACCGGGACGACATTCATTTCGCAGGCTCCACTCGACTGCACTCTGCCGCGACATCTTGACCCCGTCGCAGCACGTTACCCTGAGCTGCGACTGATCCTCGCACATCTTGGACATCCTTATGAAGGTGAATGCGTGGCCGTGATTCGCAAGCACCCCCATGTTTACGCCGACTTGTCCGCACTTCATTATCGCCCGTTTCAGTTGTATCACAGCCTGATGCTGGTGCAGGAGTATGGCGTTTGGGACAAAGTGCTCTTCGGAACCGACTATCCATTTACCACAGTTCAGGCTTCGATCGATGGACTCCGGGGACTCAACTCGATGCTGGAGGGAACCTCGCTGCCACGTCTCGATCCAGCGGCAATCGAAAACCTGATTTTTCGTGACAGCCTGCCGTTACTGGGTCTGTGATCCGGCGAACTCATTGCCTGAGAGGAGAAGTCGGGATGAAACGTTACGTGGTGACAAATCAATCATCCGGTGTGAGCCATGCGCTTTGCGATTCACTTGGTGAGGCGATTGCATCTGCAGTGAAATTGCAGGATGAGGGTGGCCGAGCCCTGATTATCGATTCACAGGGGTCCGGCGTTATTACGGTAGGCCTTTTTGACCTGAAGGAAGCTGAAGGATACCTGGGGCGTGGTCTGGGAAGCGAGCATATGGACAGTGATGTTCCTGTTTCGGAGGTCATGCTGGCAGCTAAACGCACGGCACCGAAAAAGCAGATTTATCACTGGGATGTTGGAGGTTCCGGGATGCAGTAATTTGTGCCTTGAAGCTGAATTTGAGTCCGCATGGCACGAGTCAACTCGGCCCGACTTATTCCACAAAGAACAATGGCTGTCCGTACTCTTTTCGACCGAACTCCCTGATCATCTGCCGCGTCGATTCCTGCTGAAGGAAGTCAACAAATTTCTGAGCGTTCTCGGCCTTTACGTGAGGGTGCCGATCCGCGTCAATAGCCATCACCGAATAGTGATTCAGCATCCGAGAGTCTTTTTCAACAATAACCTCCAGATTAAGCTCTGAATGCAGCACGAGGAACGTGCTTCGGTCCGTCAAAGTGTAGGCCTGCTTCTCCTCCGCAATCCGCAGCGTCTGAGCCATACCGCTGCCCGCACTCAGGTAATTTGAAAACTCAGGCGTAATCCCGGCGGAGTCCCACAGTTCCTGTTCTTTTCGATGAGTGCCGGAATCATCACCCCTTGAAATGAATATCATGTTGTCGGCTTCGATTGTCCGCAGAGCATCATCCAAAGAAGTGGGTGGCTTCTCGTGGAATGGACCGTTCGGGGGGCCGATGAGAACAAAGTCGTTGTAGAAGACCGGAACCCTTTTGTCAGAAAACCCATCAAGGACAAATTGAATTTCGGCGGCTGGTGAATGCGTCAGCAGCACATCAGCATCGCCTCTTCGGCCGAATTCGAGTGCTTGCCCGGAACCTATAGCGAAGAGAAAGGTCTGTATCCCTGTCTGATCATGGAACGCGGGAAGGATGGCATCCAGAAGACCGCTGTCCCGTGTGCTGGTTGTTGTTGCGAGTGTCAGCGTCTGCTTCGGAGGATCGGGTTTCCTGGGAGGAACCGGTTCGGTGCACCCGACTGCAGAAAGCAGGCTGGTCAAAACGAGGATCGTTACCAAACGGCCGCCCATCAGTACACCATCTTTCCCTGAACAAAGTCCCGAGTACGAGGGTCAACAGGATCATCGAAGAACTGATCACGAGCTGCGATTTCCACAATTCTGCCGTCAAGAAACAGAGCAACCCTGTTGGCCACACGTTGTGCCTGAAATATCTGGTGTGTCGCCCAGATCAGTGTCGTATTGTAAAGAGTTCGCCATTCCTGAAGGACTTCTTCTACAAGAGCAACATATGCGGGGTCAAGATTCGCTGTGGGTTCATCGAGCAGCAGTACAGTGGGACGCAGGACAAGAGCGCGTCCCAGTGCAACCAGTTGAGTCTGACCACCCGAAAGAGAAAGTGCTGATTTTGATTCGAGTTTTACGAGCCCCAGACGATGAAGCAACGTGCTGACTTGATGGTCGTCAGAGATGCCTCGTAATCGCAGGCCATATTCAAAGTTAGCTCGCACGGTTCGAGACAACAGCAGGGGCCGTTGAGGTACCATGGCGATGTTGCGGATTTCGTTTTAGGAACCTAATCCGCCTGTCCATTGATGTCCGTTATATTCAATGGACCCTCTTTGAATTGGCGTTAGTCCCGTCAGGATTTTCAGAAACGTCGTCTTGCCGGATCCCGTAGGTCCAATCAGACACAGCGTTTCACCTCGAGCATGTTCCAAATTGTCGATATTCAGAGCGAACTCGTCGCTCAGGACTCGACGTACCTGACACATCTTATAGACAGGCTCTGAGTTCATCGGGAATGCCGAATCTGTAAACGGATGAGCATAAGATTGATGATCAGCGCCAGCGTCATCAATACTGCAGCCAGAGAGAGTGCAATCCCAAATCGCCCACGATTCGTCTCCAGAAGAATGGCCGTTGTCATCATTCGAGTATGATGCTCGATGTTTCCTCCAATCATCAGAACGGCCCCAACTTCAGACATGCTTCTTCCAAGAGCCGTGATTCCGGCAAGTACCAGACTGTGTCGTGATTCACAGAGAAGTGTCCAGCGGATTTGCCATGGAGTTGCTCCCAGACTCTGCAGTTGAAACCGCAGTTCCTCCGGTAGAGTTTCGACTGCCGTCATCGTGATGCCAATGACAAACGGGAGATCCAATATGACCTGTGCGAGAATCATGGCTTTTGCAGTGAAGAGCCACTGGAGGCTGCCGAACAAACCAGACCGGGACAACAGCAGATAGAGTACAAGTCCCACCACGACCGGAGGTGTGGCCATTCCGGCGAAAACCAGAGCCTTGAGAATTGATCGGCCCGGCATTTTCCCGAAGCCAATGCACGCGCCCATTGGAATCCCAAGAATGCAGCTAATGACGACCGCAGTCACTGAGACATACAGTGACAACGAAAGGATCGGCCAGATTTCCTGCGTCATCATATCCATTCGTAGAACAACATCCGTTCCGAGCCCGGAAACACGGCGGAAAAAATCACAATGATCGCAACGCGGACCGCCAATTCAACCAAAGTGACAGTACTTCCTGCTCGATTGCACTTTGAATCGCCGTCGAATCTCTCACTAACAGGCTTCAAACGCCAGCTGGAATCCGGTCAATTTCGTAATAGATCGTCAGATAGTCATGACCATCCCTTCCCTGACCTCCTCCAATGTGTCCGAGCAGATGATTGCTGGCTGATTCGAGTTGCCAGGTTGCTTGCGCAGGAAGGCCATAGGCAGCTCGGGCTGAGTCCAGAATGTCCAGTACCTCAGCCACTCTGCATTTTGCCTTGTAGAAGTTCAGGTCGTATGATCGGCGTTTCGTCGATTCCTCGCCGGCCTCGAGGTAGATGAAAGAATCGCTCCGCAGACGAGGGGCAGTCCGGCTCATGATGGCCTGAGTTGTCCGCATAGAAATACTGTTTGAGTCCTGAAACGCCGTGAGCCGGTCCTGTATTCCGATGATCGACAGCAGGGGAAAGCAGGTGTATGTTGCAGATGTCACTTTGCCGGGAGCAGAGGGTTCCCATTTCAGACCCAGATGCAGCGGACGTGGAGTCACGTTCCGTGGATCGGAACGGATCTCGCGAACAAGCCGATCCCAGAATTCAAAATACAACTTGTACACTACACGGGACTGTTCCACTTCAATTCCGAAGCCCACCTGATTGGCTTCTTCAAAGGCCCTGCTGAATGGGGCAAGGTCATCTTCACGAAGCTTCATCGATTCACAGAGTTCTCGAAGCTGACTCCAGTCAAGACTCCTGCGTTCGACTGCGGCAAGAAGTCGGTCTGTGCAAATCCTGCGGGCCGAGAGCTTTATTGACGCCTCGGCCCCCACGATTGGGCAGCCAGCCATGATGTTCAGCCATTCATTTAAGGCGGGTTCATGTGTCACCATGGAATCCGACTCCGAAATTCATGTGATCAGATCACGGGGTTGCTGAACAACAGATCCATAACGATGTCGTCAATCAAATCGTCGACTTCAATACCTTCATTCTCCGTTCCGAACGACGTACCAGAATTCAGTATCAGTCCTGGGACCATTGTCTCGCTCAGATCAACAGATTCTGCCTCAGACGCAGATTCCGCAGTTCTCTTCTCGTTGTGATGAGCGTCGCTGTTACCTGGTTGAGCGTGGTTGCGGCGAACTTTAACCAGCATCCCATTCAGTGCGTCGAGATTCACGAGTTCGAAGACAGGCTCATTCTCATCAGGTGAAGAGTCGGTTGTCGCGACCGAGAAGTCGAGTGCAGGGCTCCAAATTCCAACTTCGCCAGACGTGCTGATCGCGCGAATCCAGATGCGGTACTGTCCGCCCGCGACAAGTGGAGTTGGAACCGTGAAGCTTGTACCTGTGACATTCTTTTCGTTGACAACAATTGTCTGAGTTGCCTGTATCCTGATGATCTGAATCTCATACCGCGCGGCTTCTCCAACTGCCAGCCAGTTGAATGTTGGCGTGGTGCCGTAGGTGCCGGAAGGCGTTGTAAACTTCGCCCATCCTCCGACGTAAAAGTCGGTTGGGACAGACCAGTTCGCCTGCACGGAATTTGCTCCGACAGCAACAGCCCACCAGCGGTAGTTTCCGGTTGGCAAATCTGTCGGCGCTGTCCAGGTCGGGGAAGGCAGGTTCTGGATATTGTAGACAGTTACACCCGTATTCATGTTCCTCAGCTGGAACGAATATGTGACCGCCCCGGTAACCGCCGTCCAGTTGAACGTTGGTGTTCGATCAAACGTCGAAGCAATCGGATCGACCGGCGTCGGTGCAGTAGCAACCCGAACATTGACCGCAGTACTCCAGCGAGCAAATCGATCACCGGCGTCAACACCGCGTACCCAGATACGATAGGCCGAAATCGGAAGGTCGAATGCTGGGGTCCATGACGTCGTTGTGAGGTTCTGTTCTCGGACGACCTGGCTTTGGCCGGTGGACAGATTATCGACCCAGATGTCGTACCGAACGGCTCCTGGAAGTGCGGCCCATGTAATCGTCGGACGATAAATCCCCTGCACCGCAGCAACCGTGTTCATCGCGACGGGAGAATTCACCTGAGTTCGATACATCACAGACCACGCGCCCTTGCTCCCGTCGGAGCGGAACGAGCGAACCCAGATATCAAACATGCCGATACCGAGATCTGAAGTTGGCGTAAAGCTGTTGGTGTTCGATGACGCGAGAAGGTACGGATTCTGCTTTGTGGAAGCATTCGCGATCCAGATATCGTAGCCTGCCGCCGCCGGATCGATCGACCATGTAATCGTCGGACGCTGTTCAGCTGTTGTGGCTGCAGGTCCATTGATTACCGGACGTGACAAGTCGTTATCTCTGTTCGTAACAGTGACGGTCTGTGAAGCCACTCCTGCATAGGAAGCTGCTGACAACGCAGTGTTGACGGCGATCGTTACATTGACGAGCTTATGCCCATCGACAACTGAATCGTCCACACCCGTGATTCTCACCGTCTGAGGAACATTCCAGTTAAGTGGAGTGAAAGTGAGAGTTGCTGTATTGACCTGAACTTCTGCGGTGTTCTGCGACACAATTGTGAGCACAACATTCTGCAGAGGCGGTGATGTCAGAGCTACCAGTATAGAATTGCTGTCCTGATACTCGCTGACTGCAATCCCTTCAGTCTCGACGATGCTGATTCCAGCCACCGGCAACGCTTCGAACCCACCGAGCGTATCGATCCCGGTATAGAGGTTTGCCGGCAGTGGATCTCGGTCCGGTCTCTGCCAGATCTGATCGAACCAGGTCTGGCCATCTTCGCTCGTCACAAGGCCGAGTTCCGCGAAGAATTCGTTGGAGAGTTCATCTGTATCGGCATCGAAACCAGCCGAGAAAGCGAGGTCACGCAGGAATTGAGTCAGCAAAGGCGACGACTCACGAATCACCGTTGGGCTGGCGACGGCCGGATGCTCCACAGTCGGAATTACCGGAACCACGTATGTGTTGAAGCGTTTGACCCAGTCGATGAGTCGATCGGCTCCGGTATTTGCAATCATCACATCAAACCCGCCGCCCCCGAAGGCGAAGTCGGGATCCGCATACAGAGGTATATCGGGGGCGTTGTTCAGCCCGGCGTTGGTTTCGAGGTTATCATCGCCGTTCAGGAGGTCGTCACCCATGCCACCGAACATGCGGTCGTTCATGGTTCCGCCCACGATCCAGTCATTTCCTTCGTCACCGAACAGACTGTCCATGCCGTCGTTGATTTTGGCGCCCTTGGAATCTGTTGCATCGAAATTCAGGACGAAGTTCGCAATCTTCGACAGGGAATCCACAGGATTGTAAGCCGCAAACATGCGGGTCGCAGAGTTGTAGTTCAGAACGGACTCATCCCCGAGAGGAGTGGTGAGGAACCATGCCGTTTGGGCTTCAGCGCCGCTGATCGCATCATCCCCAAATCCACCGTGGATAAAGTCATCGCCAAGTCCACCATAGACGACGTCGTGACCACCCAGTCGATACGCAGCAAGATCCACTGTCTTCTTCAGTCGTCCGGTGACATTCGTAATCGCACCAATGATCGTGTTGGGCAGGCGAATGTCCCCCTGAACCGACGGAACAGTGACACCGTACAATCCTTCGGTCAATCCATTGCGGCTGGTCAGGATACGGCCGTCGTCACCCAGGATTCCGTCTTCTCCGGTTCCACCGAAGATTCGATCATTTCCAGATCCCCCAATCAGGTCGTCGTCCTGGCCATCGCCAAAGATTACGTCATTGCCTGACATCCCATGAATGATGTCATCACCGGATTCGCCATGGATTTCATCGCTGAATGCGTTGTTGTTGGCGTCGCCAGGAGCGTAATCGAGGTACTGAGTTGAACGGGGCACTATACGAATTGAACCGTATGTGTCGTAGTTGAATGCCAGGAAGTTGCTGCCGGCTGTTCCGTTGATCCCAACAATTCGGAAGATGTTTCCGTTGTCGCCCAGAATCACATCGGCATCACGAGCATGACCATTGAGAGATTCATCACCGACATCGTTGCGGGAAATACGAATTCCGGAACCGCCAAAGATCAGGTCGCTTCCGTCCGGCCGGTCTGCCGCTGTTGTCGTTCCGAACAGACTTGAGCTGCCACCGATGAGATCGTCCTGCCCGAGGTTACCAAAGATCGTGTCAGTTCCGCCACCACCTTCAACGTAGTCGTCGCCGTCTGTACCAGCACCATCGATGTCATCAGCGGATGTTTTGGTAACCGCAACATCGTAAATCAGTGTTCCGAGGGCATCCAACACGGCACTGTCACCCTGAATCGCATCGTTACCCAGCTGGCCGAAGATCGTATCATGCCCTGAGCCCCCGGCAATTGCGTCGTTGCCGTAAACGCCCAGTGGCGTAGAAGACGAATGGTTCAGCAGTGTGACAGTTCGCTTCGCTGTGCCCGCTGGATTGGTCTGAGCCGTTGCTGTGACGTTGCTTGTCCCATTGACGTTAACCAGTTCTGTCCCTGTCAGCGAACGAACTCGCGAATCCGTCAGGCTTGCGTCGCGACGAATATAGGCATTGTCGCCAGCGATGTAGTCATTCCCTGCACCGCCGTCGAGCCAGTCACCCGTATCCTGCCCATCCGCCACAGTATGACCACCAATAATATCGTCGTCACCGGATCCACCAAGAATGCGATCGAATCCCTGACCCCCGATGACAATGTCTCCACCCGCCCCGGCAGTGATGAAGTCATCGCCGCCAAGGTCAATGTTCTGAGTTGCGATTGAGATCAGCAGAACAGCGGGATGGCTTGTAGCCTGAGGCAGTAGTGACAAATCAATTCCTCCGGTAACTCGTCCGTGATCCCCGAAGATCAGGTCATTTCCCCCTCCAGATGAAACGATGTCACTTCCCGTTCCAGCAATGATGAGATCGTTGCTGGCGCCGCTGGTAATGGTATCGTTGCCTCCCAACGTCGGATCAGTTGAAGTGATCTCAAAGAGCAGTCCAGTTGAGGTGAATGTCGCCTGACCATGGTCACCAACAACAATGTTTCTGCCCTCACCCGCGTTGATGGTATCTCCGCCGAGTCCACCCAGAATGCGATCGTTGCCGTCATTGCCATTGATCACATCGATCGCACCCATTTCGGGCCGATCGGTGCGAACGAGGGTAACATTGCCGTTATTGACAAGCCTCACGGTGCCGGCTGACTGGTTGATAACTCCATGATCACCAAAGATCGTGTCGTCACCCGCGTTGCCGGAAATTGTATCCTGCCCGGTCAACAGACGATCTCGGACCGACACATTGGACGTATCCACCGTCGGAACCGATAGGAGCCGAGGCACGATCGCTGCGTCGTTGGAATCTTTGGTAACGTCAATGGACAGATTGAAACCGGAGTCTCCATAAATGTGATCGTTGCCACCCTCTCCGGAAATCGTGTCGTCACCCGATCCACCTGCCAGCTGATCAGCGCCCTGGCTTCCACGAATGACATCATTTCCGCTGCCGCCGTAGATTGTCACGGCGCCTTGAGATGCGGACGCATCGATGATGTCATTTCCGGAATTCTGAAACGCAACTGCATTGGCAGAGGAGACTCCAAGTTCAGGACGCGACGAATAGCGGTGTCCGTCCTGAGAGGTGTCACCAAAGATCACGAGAGGAGCCAACGCCCCGCCGCCACCGGTCACAACAATCGTATCGCCACCCATGACGCCGGTGCTCAGGGCAGTATTTCCACCGCCATGAACAACTGTGACAACATTGGCGGATGCACCGGGCGTGCCGGTACTCGTCGCTGCAATATTGAACTGGTCATTGCCCTGTCCCAGAAGAATTTCGGTGATCTCAATGTCGTCAAAAGTGATGCCACCTGGAATTGTGATGTTGCCACTGCCGTCCTGGGCCTCACTGATGTCGACAATAAGATCCCGGCTTCGTCCATCGGCACCCGGTCGCATTCCCAAACCCGACAGATTGATTGGTCGGACTGTATTCGCAGGATCAGAATCACCCAGCTTGATGAAATCGTTGCGAAGTTCAACTGCCGTCATCCAGCCGCGATCATCCGCCTTGCTTGAGTCGTTGAATACGTTGAGGCGATCCGCCTGTTTTGTTTCGTCAGTCAAAACATTAACGTCAATCGGCTTTCCAGTCTGTTCGGTTGGAAGCATGACGGCAGGTCTGATCGTGCGATCCTTACCTTCTGAAACTCCGCCCTCGATAATAAGCGGCCCACGCACACTGGCGACAACATGATTTCGCACGGGTTCATTTCGAACGAACTGTTGATCCGGATTCGCAACAAAGTTGTTATCAGCGGCAACCGAAACGCGAACCTCCTGGGCCCAGTTCGTTGCCGTGAACTTCACGGCCCAGACCATTCGCTGCAGAGAAACGACACCATCTGTCAGACCTGAGACGTTGCCATCGAGCGTCAGAACGAGAGCACTGCTGACAACGACTCCGTTGTTGCGTACATCCTTAACGGCATTGACCTTGTATAGCGGTCCGCTGCCATTGATCTGAATCAGAGTCCCCACTGTAAAGCCATCAGTGGTCCAGCTGAATCCGGCGCGAGTGATTGTATCCGGATCTGCTCCATTTGCTGCGAAGTCAACCGTTGAACTAAGTGCGTCTCCGAACGGTCGCAGGACGAGACGATCGTCGGCCTGGCCCATGGTGTTCGCACTTGTGAATACCGTTTGCCCATCACCAAACAGATTGATGTAGACATCAGATGTCGGCTGACTTACGAGTCGAACAGTGTAGTCATCACCTGCTCCACCCTTGATGACACGCGTCGAACCTTCTGATTCTGTGACCAGTACATTCGCTGAGTCATTATCAAAAATGCGAACGTCAAGTTCGACAGGCTCTGCTGAACTATAAACCGGATCTGCACTCGTAAAGGAGTGACTGATGGTGACGACGCCTGTGTTTTCCCGGGTCACATCGTCAACCGCTCTGACGCGGATTGTGCGCCAGTTGTTGTTGCCTGGCCCAAACGTCAGGCTTGTAATCTCATTGTTGAACTCGTCAAACACCCGAACCTGACCGGATTCACTGAATCCCAGATTTACGGTCACCGTTTGTGTCGGATCAACGGCGAGTCGGACCTCATAGGTGTCGCTGACCTCAGAAGCAGCATCGCCTTCAAGGACACGCGTTGAATTCGCGGTCTGACGAATCAGCAGCGAACCAAGGTCGTCGTCAAGCAGGCGGACTTCTACATTCGGAATCGGCACGCCGTCAAAGGCTGTCACGTCAGCCGCGCTCGGGCTCAGAACAGTCAGGCTGTGGCTGAGCATCACCTTGCGCTCGCCTTCAATAGCGTCATCGTGAGCTGCTTTGACCAGTACGGTCTGCGGAGTTGACCAGTTCGCTGCGGTGAATGTGAGAACCCCGGAAGAGACCCACGTCAAGCCACCGTCCACCGACAACAACACGCTTTCGGCCTCATGCGGGCCGTTTGGATCACCCGTGTTTCGCTTAGCCAGACGTCGATCATAAGTGGACGCCAGCCCGGCAGAGACTGTGAGATAAGCCACAGTCGCCGAGTTCAGATTCAATGGGTCAAAGAGAGAAATCTGGTACGAATCAAAGCCACCCTGGTCTTCAACCAGCTCGGTCGAGCCGCCTGTCTCGGTAATCAGCACCTTGTTCTGAGTAACTGTAGCAACCGAGACAGCCACTCCGTCAACCAGCAACTGATCGTAGGCACTGCCCGGCGAACTCACCGCTCCATGATTCACAACTGATGAGGTGCCATCGGGGTTCTGACTGATCACTGGTTGGAGGACGTCGCCTGCGACATTGAAGCTGTCGCTGCCAAGTCCGCCGATCACAGTCGTGACGACGTTTCCTCGGGTGCTGAGGATATAGAAGTAGTCGTCTCCCTCGAGCCCATCGACTTCCAGGGATTCTTCAACTCCATCAATCCTGACATTTAGTCCGGCACCAAATACTCCGTCTTCAGTGATGATAAATGCATCGGACTGCTCAGTTCCCAAAACGACGACAGTATCGAATCCGAGTCCGCCATTGATGCTGACCGGAGCATTGATGTTGTACTCAAAGTTGTCATCATCATCCCCGCCCTCAGCGATAATGTTGTCCTGCGCGAGGAAGGCTCGAATGACAAAGTTGTCATTCCCTGACTCACCTTCCATTCGGAGAACCGCCTTGTTGCTGTAGACATTAAACGTATCAGCACCTTCACCGCCAAAGGCAGTCAAAGGCTGACTGATACCTGAGCTCAGCCAGCCACGAGTGATTCGCAGCAGACTGATGTCGTCACTGTCGGAAGCGAGGTCAATGTTCTGAGTATCGTTGGCAACAACGCGAACATCGTCCGGGCGATCGCCGGGAGCGTAGTCGAATCCATTCGGATTGGTACCAAAGACCTGTCCCATCTGAAACAGGTCTTTTCCTTTACCGCCGTCAAGTGTGGTGATCGAACTGTTGTCGTCGACATAGAACTGGTCATCACCGTCACCGCCGCTGACCAGCAATCGGCCATTGATGGTGCCATTGTAATTGATTCTTTCGGCAGCGTTCGAGAACGTTGGTCGGTTATCCGCATCGGTTCCGGTCTGAGTGAGCAGAGCGACAAAGTTTTTCCGCAGAAGGAACACGTCATTTCGAGCCGGGTCTGTGCTGGCCTGCTGAGCATGGTCCCAGTCAAATGCACCGGTTCCGACGGAATTCAGGGAGTGGACACGCAGAGTGTCGGCACCATCGTTTGGTGCCCCGGAGTCAACGACGTTCACCAGATACGAAGTCTGACCGCCGCTGACATTCACCACATAATGGTCCGTACCACCGCGTCCATCCAGATCCACCGTGTCTCGTACAGCACCATCTGAGCCATCGGCCAGCAAATGGTTTGGCCGATTATGACTTGTACTGATCGTCGGCAGATGATCCAGAATGAACCAGTCGGTACCACCCGCAGTATCGCTGATATCGCCCAGAATGCGTGTATGACCGCTGAGTGACTGCGGATGCAGATAGAGCGTATCATCGTCGCGATTACCAGTGATCAGCAAACTGTTGGTGGCGACTGACCCCAGCAGATCGAAGCGAGCGCCGGTGTTCCGTGGAAGGCCGTTTGAGTCTGTGCTGGAGTTGTCGTCGGCGTCGGTATGGTCGATTCGCAGGATCACTTCGTCAGTCTGAAGAGTAACGCCATCTGCGTCGGTCGTAATCATCGAGCCCGCAGCAATCAGCATGTCATCGCCGGCAAGCAGAGTCACCCGTGTCGCGGCTTTGATGTCGGCGTCAGACTCCACAATCAGGTCTTCATCAAGATCAGAACCATCAAGAGCAGTCACGAACCGTCGACCATCCGCCAGAGGGATCACAGTCATGGCAGCTGAATCAACAGCCTGCAGGATCACCTCTGACTGGGTGGATTCGACATCCTCTTCAACCTTAAGGAAGCCTGTGGTCGTAATTCGGATGGTCTGAGCAGCTTTGAGGCCGGTCATCATCGTATTCAATGCAGGCGTTCCGACGAGTCCGATCTGACCAACCACGAGTCCATTCAAATCGTCGATATAGATGCCACCAACCGTACTGGATGCTTCCAGGAATTGTGCATTGATTTCGAGTGCATTTGTATTGAGCCCGACGTTTCCTCGAGCAGCAAGCTGAACCTTTGATGCAACGATTTCCAGTTGACTATCACCGTTGTCGAAGATGCTTCCTGTAGCCGAATCGACGTCCACCTGAAGAGTCGTTCGGAGGTGGCTCAGGAGGATATTCCCGGTGGCATTAAAGTCAATGAACCCATCTGTCGCATCGACGTATGACCCATCCAGCATGTCAATTCCGCCGCCGCCTGAATTGTCGGCATCGGCCGTGACCGTGACGGTGGATCCGCCGGACTCTGTGTCGATGAAGCCTGTCGCAGCAAATTGCACACCGCGGTCAGCCAGCAACGTAACGGCGCCGCCTCCGCTTGTAATTCCGGCATTGACAATAATGTCGAGGACCGAATCAAGCAGAACTGGTCCGCTGGCACTGTCGACAGCTTCTGCGACAGTAATGGATTCCGTGGATGTTACGTTGATCGTGTTGAGGGTCTGGATACCAACGGCTGAACTGATATTGCCGATAACAAGGCTGCTGTTGTTAATAAGCCACAGCCCGCCACCGGAAACGCTGGCTTCCAGCCTGAGAATCTGGACATCCAGAGGATTGCTCGAACTTCCGACACCCAGTCCCGCATTGAGGATTGCACCGGTCGCCTGAATGTTCGTGTTGGTGTCATTTCTGCGATCAACGATATAAGACGCTGCATTGATCGTCACGAGTCCATCGGTCAGTGAATTCAACGTATCTGTAACGCCATCACCAAGTGCGGTGATGAGTCCGATGTTTGTTTGTCCGTCAACCTGCAGGGTGACATTTCCATCCGTTGAAGAGTAGTCACCAACGTTCAGGTCACGAACACTGTGGATCCAGCTGCTCAGTTTCACCTGTCCGTTGAGATCACCCTGTAGAATTTCAACTTCAATCGAATTCGTGGCTGTGCCAACATTTCCATTGGTTGTTTGCAGGTAGACGTTGCCGGTCTTCGGTGCAGTGGCATTGCCGGTTCGAATGTTGACGACGGGCGAAGCGGAATCGTCAAGATAGTCCAGGATATCACTTTCCGCCCGGAGGTCGACAGATGTCTCAGATGTCACGCGACCAAGATACAGGTCTCCCTCAAGAACCTCGATCTTCGCGACGCCGTCGGCGCTCTCTGCAGTGCCTCCGGCGTTGATTCGATAAGCAATCAGATCGTTGATCGCAAGTGTGGAGATTCCGGTAACGGCTTTATTGAAGTCGCTGTTCGACAGATCGTGTGAAACCTGCTGAAGACGCACGTCACCAACAGCATCAACGCTCAACTTGCTGGTTGGGGCAAGCTGCAGACGCAATGATCCCGTGTTGTTCGGAGCAGGTGTCCTGATCGAGTTCCCGGCGTTCAGAATCAGGTCGCCAACCGCACTGATTGCGGCTTCGCTGTCGGTTCCCGAATCCAGAATGTTGCCGCCTGCGAAGATGCGGGCCATATCACCCGTCTTAATGTGGTCAATCAGGAAGTCACTCGTTGTTCCGATGATCACGGCACCACCAGCATCCACTGACAACGAAGCGGATGCCTCAATGTCGATATCATCAAACAATTGCAGCGCCAGTCGCTCAATGACTCGCTTATTCTGAACAATGTCACCGTTAGCGAGCGTTACAGTACCGATGTTGTCGGTCGCGTGGTCAGAGTCAATCCGCTGCCATCGTGACGAATCAGAAAACGTTTCCGTAGCGAGGTTAATGCTGGTGTCAGTTGTGGTGCTTCCCTGAAGGAACTGATACAGACCAAATTCATCTGCAGCGTATTGAACGAGTACCTTCTGATCGCGACGGATGGCCACCGTCTGACTCGAGGTTCGATCGAGATTGGTTACGAAGTTGACGTTGATCTTCTGCCAGTTGCCGGTGAAGTTGACGCTGCTAAGGTCAACTCCGGAAGTCGTACTGCCGGTGTAGACATACAACTCATAATGGGCACCGATTACGTCTTCGGCCGTCGCAGTTGCGAGCAACTCCTTCTGAGCGGTACTCAGCAATGACCAGTCCGTTGCCAGATTCAGGGATTCTTTGCCGGATCGACGACCCACTGCTCCCATGCTTCCACCAGCGACCAGCGTCACACTGGCACCGATGATGTTTGGTGTTTCAACGGTTGAGGTTGGCTGCGCAAGTCCCTTGAATTCTGTATGCGGGAACAGGAACCTCATCAGACCGGGGGAAACCGGGTAGCTGACAGAATCCAGAGTGAAGACGCCGTTGTTGAAGTCTTCCTTGAGAGCATCAGACAGATCATTATAGGTCAACACAATTCCCTGGTCCGCTGGGCGGAAGAGTTCAACATTGCCGTCGATAATCGATCCTGCCTGTGCCTCCAGATGTACAGCTCCCGACGTAGATTCAATCGATGCGTTTGCATTCCAGTGAATTGGTGCCGCCAGCTTGAGGTTGCCGGCAGTACCGGTCGTGTTTGCCTCGGTAATAAAGATGTCGTTACGGGCTCTGGCGGCAAGGCCACCTGTAGAGGCAATTCCGTCGAGATCGGTGTCTACGCGAAGAAGCAGAGAACTGCTTCCAATCGCGCCACGGAACGCATCAAGTTCTACAAGTTCGCCCTTAATGAACGAGTTGGCAGTGCCTGCATAGATTCCATCCGGAGCATTGATCAGAACGTTGGCCCCTGCAGACTCGATTTCACCAATCTTGAATCGGCTGCTGCTGTTGTTCAGTGAAACAGCATTCAGGGTGATATCGCCGCCAGCTTCCGCGTTCAGTGATGCGTCGGCTACCTTGAGCCAGTTTCGCTGATCGGTGTAGGTCTGGTTGTTGAGGAATACCTGAACTCCGGCTGAGCCCACAGTGACTGAGTTACCAGCGGTATCGACAACGTTTCCGTTTCCGGTAAATCGGTAGAGCCCATCATTTCGCTCAACGAGTTCACCCTTTCGCAGGGTCACCTGATTGGCAGTCTTGCTGTGCTGTGCATCGGAAGAAACCTTATTGCCTTCGATGCTGAGAGAAATAATGTCATCGAGGCCAGAGCCGGCAGTGATTTGCGGTGTAGCACCGTAGATCGCGACCCCGGAGGCACTCGTGATCGATCCAAAGTTCGAAAACAGACTGATTGACCCATGCTCGGGCGACTCCATGTCGCCCTCAAGAATCAAATTACTCTTCGTTTGAACTTTGATTCTCGGTGCAGTCGGTCCCTGCAAAAAGTCAAGACTGATAGGGTAACTTGCTTTCAGTGTTGATGTATAGACATCCTTCAGACCTTCAATGGTTGTGGTTGACGAATAAACCGTCTTGTTACGCATCCATCCGCCACCTTCGGTCCAGGTGTCAGTATCGACGGACGTACCATTAAAGCTGTCAGGGTACTGATTGAGCGCACGATTCAGAACCCCGATATCCGGATCAGAATTTACGATAATACCGAGGTCCTCAACGGACCTCACCTGCCAGACACTGGTGTTCGATGCATAGGTCTGTCCTGGCAGGTAGATGTTGGCATTATCTGCGACATACAGATACCACTGGCCACCTTCGCCGTTGCTTTCATCCCCACCTACGTAGACTTTCGTAACATTCTTCACGGCATCGATGTTGGTATCGCCGATCTGTTCATACTTGATCGAATAAGCACTGTTGTTGGCATACGCTGGCACTCGTGACGTCCCCTGGACTTCCAGCGTTTCTGATTCGAGCAACGGCTGATCATCAGTGTAGTTGATGGTCGGGCCTTCAGTAATATTCGCATCCTTGACCAGCCAGTCGGCTAGTGAGTTATCACCCAGCAGATTGAAGCTCTTGGTCTGGTATTCCGTATACGTGGTCTTTGTCTTGGACTGACCTTCGACCCAGACATACTGCAGGCCTTCTCGAGTCGCATACTCTGTCTCAACACCGGACGTCACTGGACCGGCGTCAGTGGTTGACTGCAGCGTGTAATTGATTGCTGAGACGATTCCATCACTATTGATCGGCTGATCAGCTTCAACACCGGTATAGTGCTTGTATTCGACACGTCCGGCAGATACCTCGTAGACATCCTTATGGACGGTAGTTCCCCGACCGGTATCGATGATGGTAATCCGGCCCTTGCGATCCGTCGTGGTGTCGATTCGATTCAGAACAAGGTCGTATCCTGAATCATTCGTGATATCGACGCTCGTGTACCCATTCGCAACTCGCAACATGCCGTTGCCGGTGCTCAGGATCTGACCGGCAATCACGATTTCACCGCCCGTTGGGATGATGTCTTCGATCACAATGGCTTGGCGAGCTGAATCAAAGAAACCGTCAACGGGAATATTAGCCGACCCGAAGCTAATCCCCGGTTGTGCGACGCCGTTTTTGTCCGTCAGATTGACGGTTCGATTTGCCGGTCGGAAGTTTGAGGCAACATTCAGAGTGATCGTGTCGACCCCGCTCTGGATCAGTCCGTTCACGTTGAGGAGTCTAGCATTGATGCTTACCCGCCCCTGGGCGAGAATTCGGGCAGTGGGTGCCATGATGGAATCTCGCAGTCCATCTACATTGCTGCTCGATGAATAAACAAGGGTATTGTCTGCATCGGTGACTGCTGAAGCACGCTGAGTTTCCCAGGTGAGGTACTGGCGAGGATCTTTGCCAGCGTGCAGCCAGCCTTCGGTGTTGAGATTGAAATCACGGATTGCCGTAACTGAAATACTTCCCGCACGGAGCTCACCGGAAACGATAATGCTGCCTTCACGGTTATCAACAAACAGTGCTCCATTCTCGTTAATTACATCGCCAACCAGGTACATATCCTGATCAAGGTTGGTCAGCACTTTGGTCAGGCTCGCGTTGCTTCCGAAGTCGTAATATCCGATTGGGAAGGAATCCTGCGTGATTGAGATCTGAGGAGGAGCTGCATTCGAGTTGTCAGTGAACTTATAAGAATTGAGCCAGACGTTACCTGGTTCAAACACGGTGTAAACGTCATCAATGATTTCGACGCGCTTATTGTCTCGAATGATGGCATCGTTAATGACGGTCGTAAATGGCGTTTGATTGTTGATACTGACCTGAGCACCAGATCGAGCAATGATGCGGCCGGCGTTCACAAGGTTCTGATATGTCGTACGGGCCGCCGTTTCATCGGTTGTGGACAGGTCCTCCCGTTCAATATACACCGACCCTGGTGAAGCGTAGATGCTGGGGATATTCAGGAACAGTGTATCCAGTTCACGCTTGACCAGCATTTCGCCAAGCTTGTTGTCACTGACGATGTCCCCGGATTGTCTGGTGCCGTTGACTGGTACCCAGCGAGCCGTGTCGCTGAAATCTTCCTTCGTCAAAACAATTGCTTCGTTGTCGCCTTCGTATTGATAACGGCGCTGGCCCACAACATCGAAGACAACATCGTTTTCTCTGACAACCGTGAAGTATTCCGTCAGCCCAAGTTCTTCGAGAGTTCTGTCCAGCTGATCAAGCTGCGCCTGATATCTGGCAAGCGCTTCCGTGTCTCCGGCGTGGCTGATAATCCAACTGAGAATTTCCTCTCGCTGTTCCAGGAGCAGATTGCCGACATTGACATAGCTGACTTTGGGAGTTGGCAGCTCAACAGGCTTGATGACATAGAACTTGTTGTCCAGAGTCGCAGCAAAGGCAACGGTCACGTCACTTGGATAGACGGGCTTCAGCTTATCATTGTCGTTCAATGCCGCGCCGCGGTCTTCCCAGAGTTTACGATCACTGAAATCCTGGTGTTCCATCACAATGCGATCAGGACCGTCCGCGGTGCTGGGAAGATACTTATAGTAGTGGCCAACAATACCACCACGGTTTGCACCCGCGACGGCCTGAACGATCGTCCCTCTGCTGATCGAAAATTCAATTGCGTCCACATCGATCCAGGCGTATTCGTACTTCAGACCAGCGGGCAGAGGCGGACTCATCGCGGCCAGTTCAGCATCGCTGAGTCGTCGCCCAACACCCGGAACATCACTCGTGCTGTTAAGGCGATCCAGGATGCTGCCACCCAGCAGGTCGTCTTCAACATTGCCATTCACAGTGACCGGCAGAGCCTGCACAATGCTCATATTGTATAACCCGGCTTCAATCAACGCCGTGGCATCAATGTTTACAACGTTGCTGACGGCATCATTCGCGCCATCCGGAACCGGGAATCCATACGGTATCAGCGAAAGCGACATAGCGGTTCCACTAGTGGATGCCCGATCGTCGCCAATTCCGGAATTTGTCAGCAGGCTGACATCCTGCAAAGCCTGCAGGATTGAGCTGCCCAAAACGTCTACCTGATTCGTTTCCACGATATCTGCAGTCACAACCGGCACGACTATGTTTGGATACATAGAGATCGCAAAGATCTCCGCATTCGCCGATGCGTCGAGCAGATTGACTGTGCCATTCGCTGTGAGACCAGACATCAGGTCAACGTCATTCCCCTTGATTGTCGAATCGTCGATTGTAATGACATTATTGACATTGTTGTCAGTATCAACGTCTGCACCGGCTGCACCGGAGAGCGTTGAAGCAATGAACAGGCTGGCTGTTCCTCGAATCTGAGTTTCGGAACTTGTCGACAAAGAGACATCGCCGGTCTTGTTCTCGATGTAGGCACCATCGAGATTGATTTCGGCATCACCCGTGTAATCAATGATGGATCGACCGACCGTCAGCGCTGCACCGAGCAGTGAGAACGACTCCATTCGGACGCTGTCAAGTGCCGTTCCTGTGTTTACCGCAGCAATCTGCACTCGTCCTGGTGTCGCATTCGTACCAACGGCAGTGATCACGGTTCCAGGACCAATATCCACAGTGGCTTCTGTCGTCAGTGTCGTGGAGCTTTCGAGCCAGTCCAGTGAAATGCCGCTGAACGAACCGGATCGCAGGTTATTGTCTTCAGCGTACTCATCCTTGGCGAAGTTGTTGAGCACGGTGATATAGATTGTGTCAGCCGTGATTACAGTTCCTCCACCGCTGCCGGTGCCGATGTCAATGTTGGCACGCGTGTTGACATCGTTGTCGACGCCCGCGCCAGTTCCGGCCGCCAGCCCGAATGACACAGCGTCGGACTGAGCATCAAAGTCCTGGGACTGAACGGAACTCATGGTGAGTGAGCCAACGGTTATAGAAACATTTTCTCCGATCGAAGCAAGTGTCGACTGATCGCTGTCTACATCCGATTGTGCACCGGCAATGCTGATCGCACCGACAGCCGCGGAGACCGACGTTGCTCGAAGCGTATCCACTCCCGTTGCGTTGACGGCAAGTGCATCAGCCTTAATGGTCGTGTTGTCACCGATGGTGGCACGGACCTCGTCAACACTCGTTCCTCGGCCCACTTCGATATCCGCGATCATGGCACCAGCGGCAAAACCTCCAAAGGCCCCGCCACCGGCGTAAGCATCTGCCGAATTCACTGCGTTTGCGTTGACAGTGACTGTTCCCGCGACAGTTACAACCGCGTTTGAAACGTTGGCAGTAACCTGAGTCTTAATGTCTGCGTCCGCCCGGTTTCCAACCGCCCCCAGAAGGGCACCTGCCACACCGACAGTGTCCGTCTTCTCAATGTCAGCGGTTGACTGAGCCAGCACAGTGAGGTTGGCTGCCGTCACATTGGCGAGAGCATTCGACAAAGTTCCCGCAACTGATGCGGAGATATCACTCAACACCTCGTTCTTGACCAGCGACACGCCAATTGCCAGGCCAAGCCCAATTGCCAGCGAAACATTCGCAGCATCCGCTTCCAGATACGCGTTCTCACTGGCCGTCACTTCCATATCACCGGAGACAACGATCGTCAGGTCGCCGCTGACAGTACTCGATACATTGTTGTCGATTGTGTTCTGAATATCGAGACCACCGCCCGTGACAGTGATCAACCCAATGGAAAGTCCGACAGTTGTTGCTCCGACATCCTGGATTCTGGCACCCAGCACGGAAGCATCGACAATCAGATCTCCACCCGCAAAGACAGAGTCATCGGAGTCGCCACTAATCCAGGCTTGCACATCATTGGTAATCTCCGTGTCAACCAGCGATGCTGCAATGGACAGACTTCCCACACTGACGGAGATCGCCACACCGTTCGCTGAGGAACTCACCAGTTCACTGTCTGACGTCGCCTGAACCGTGAGATTGCCCCCCGCAGCCGCATCCGATTGTTCAATCCAGGCATTTGTCAAAGTGTCAAAGACGTTGGTGACTTCAACACCGGCTCCGGCAAGTGCTGCTCCCACACCAACTGCGACCGCAGCCGAGCCAGCGTAGGCCTCGGAGTCGATCGTCTCTGCAGAGGATGCCGTTACGGACAGATCCTGGGCCGAACTGACCACAGAATCTTCAATCCATGACATTGCCTGATTTCGAAACGTCAGGTCTTCAAAGGCCAGAGTTGCAGGATTGAAGGCCTTCTGCTCGAAGGTACCGATAATGTTGTCCGACAGCGAAACGCCAATAGAGCCCGCAGCGGCAATCAATCCCACACTTGCCGAAACTGCGACTGCGCCAACAACCGAACTGATACTGGACGTGTTCGCGGCATCGATCACAATGTTCTTACTGCCCACTGTGACCAGTTGCCAGAGACTTGTATCCAGATATCGTTCCCCACGAAGTCCAACCGGGTCAGTCGCTGAACCGGTCGTGGTTCCAACGTACTCATAGACCTGGCCGACAGTACCGCGGAATCCGTCCGCACCGGTAGAATCATCCACGATCAGAACCCGCTTCCCGGTTTCCAGGACATTGATCTGCTGGTTTGATGTGTAGTCCTGAGGAACCTCGGTTGCGACAGCACTGTCCTCAATGAAACTGGTCACCGAGTTCGCTACCAGATTCGTTGCATCTGCTCCCGCTCCGCTCAGTGCAACACCGATGACACCAATCGCAACAGAGACGGAAGCGGCGACTGCGTCGGATTCCACACTTGCAGATTCCGATGCCTCGAGCCGGATCTCGCCTGTGCGAGCGATGACGCCCGTGTTGGCATTGACAATAAACGTCGAAACGTCGTTGGTAATAACATTTTCGGCGACCGAAGCGCCAATCGATACAGCAACGGCAACGCCAGCAAGAGCACCGGCCAGCGATGCTGCGACGGCAACGGAATCGATGCGCGACGTATCTTCGGCTTTGATCGACAGGCTGCCGACATCGATGCCGTCCGCTCCATCACCATCGAGGTATGAATGCACAAGTGTCGAAATTCGGTTCGTGGCCCCCACACCGGCTCCACTGACCGAAACACCCACGAATCCACCACTCAATGCGACTGATCCGGCAACGACCACCGCATCAATCGTGTTGTCTGAGGTGGACTCAATCTTCAGGACGCCACCGGCCGTAATACTCGACCTTTCGCCATAGGCCTGTACCTCGGCTGATGTCTTTGCCAGATTGACCTGCTGCCAGTAGTCAGTGTTCCCGTAATCCTGTTCAGACAAATATGTAGAGCCGACATAGACCCAGTTGTCGGTGTCCGTGTAGTCCTGAGTTGAAAGGTTACGGCTTCCATCGCTGCCAACGAACTCATAGAGCCCTCCAATTTTGCCATCCGGAGTTCCATCAGCGTCGCTGTCACGGGTGAAATTTGATGCCACAAAGACAATATCGCCTTCGCTGACAGTTCTCGTTCCCTGATCGGTGCTGAAGTCAGCCTGAATCGTATCGCCTATATAGCGATAGACGTCGCCAGCCCTCGCGCCAGCATCAATTCGAACGAGATCTCCGTTGTTCAATGGCATCGTGCGAGTGAACTGATTTCGGGCAGCATCGCCGGTTGCGAAGTCAATCGCCGCGTCGGGAATCAGGTCAGAACTTGTGTCCCAGCCAATATAATTGCGAGCGACAGCGACCCCGAGGGAAACGCCAACTCCCGCTTTTCCGCCAGCACCAAACGCTGCAGAAACCGTAACGACCGACGCATCAATGCTGGCGGTATTCGTGGCCTCAATCGTGACATCGCCATTCTCGGCCGTCAGCTTGCTGTCCGATACATAGGCGTTGACATCCGTCAGTATGACGTTGGTAGCCTCTGCCCCAGCTCCGCTGATTCCAATTCCAGCAACACCACCCACTGCAATACCGACTGAAATCGCCAGCGAAAGGGCTTCGATCGACGAAGATTCTGTCCAGTATGATGTGTTGGTACTGTAGTTCTGGACAGAGTCGCTCAGATTGCGTGTGACCTGTGACCAGAGTGCAGTATTCTTGTAGTCCTGAACGGAAAGATCCAGATCCGTGGTGTCACCACCGAGATATCGATAGAAGGTCCCGCCCACACCGAATTCATCCTGAGTCGGTGAACCGATTTGCCACTTTGACGTATCGAAGTAGTCCTCGTCATCCAGATCCACGTTGTTACGGCTGGTCCCGACATACTTGTAGACCAATCCATCGTCAGTGGTGACATAGACCTTGTTCTGCACAAGATCAACATCGGTGTCATCACTGCTGAACAAAATGGTGTAGCCTGGAACAACCTCAACGAGATCACCCGTTTCGATATCAACCTCGCCGGTGTTCGAATCGTAGAGATCGAATTCATCGACAAGTTCCCATAATGCGGTGTCTGAGTAATCTTCTTCGGACAGGTCAACGGCGAGATCGTCGTCATCTTCGTCTGCCGGCGCATCAATATCGGTGCCCAGATACTTGTAGATTGATCCTTCCTGACCTCCGTTATTCTCGCCATCCAGCACCTTAACAAGTTCGCCATTCTTCAGATAAACAGCAGTGGCCGACGATTCGTAGTTAGGACGAACCTTGGCGCCTTCACCGAGGAATCGATAAACATCGCTGCCCACTGTGACGGTGTCGCCCTTCTTCAGGGCCACAGTTTGAGAGGTGTTGTAGTCGGACGGAAGTCCCGTGGGATCTTCTTCAACGCCCGCATCGATCACGATGCTTCCGGTTCGTGCTTCCACATCTGCGGCATCTTCGATCCATGCAGCCACATCGTTGCGGATTTCATTTCGAGCGCTTGAAACGCCAATTGACAAACCGACGCCCACTGGTCCACCCAGAGCAAAGGCGACTGAGGCTGCGGCAGCGTCAGCATGAATTGTCGATCGGTCATCCGCTTTGACTTCGATGCTGGCCGCGTGAATTCCGCTGACCGTCGCTGAACTGTTGTTGTCGTCATCCTTGATGAATGCATGAATGTCGGTGACGATCAGATTTGTCGCCCCTACACCAGCTCCACTGAGTCCCACAGCGGCGGTTCCGGCGAACGCCAGGGCCACCGATCCGGCAAATACAACAGCATCAACAGATTGGAGCCCATCAGCATTTACAGTCAACGCACCCGTTTTAGCGTTCACTGCGGAATTCTGGATCCATGCGCGTACTTCCGCCGAATCATCCGTCTTTCCGATGCGATTCTCTGCGATGGAAATGCCGATCGAAACGCCGACCCCAGCGGTTGTACCACCTGCGACCGCAACTGAAGCAGCCACAATGGTGGCATCAATCGATGCATCGTTCGCTGCATCGATATCGACGTAGGTTTGGCTGTCGACTTCGCTGTTCTGAATGTAAGCATTAATATCAGACAGGATCACATTTCGAGCCCATGCGCCGGCGCCACTGACGGCGACTCCGGCGGTTGAACCTGCTCCGAGAGCAATCGAAGCGGCGAGCGACAATGCGTCAATAGTAGCTGTCTCGGAGGCAGAAATTGAAATGCCGCCCGTCGTTGCACTTACTGATTGATCTGCGTTTGTAATGTAGGCGGAGATGTCATTATTAATCTCATTCGTTGCCAGAGCAATTCCGACAGCAATTGAAACACCAACGTTCAGGCCAAACGCAGCAGACAGCGCCGCAGCGCCGGCATCCGCCGTGATGATTGAGGTGTCGTCAGCCTTCAATGCCAGCGACGCCGCGGAAATACCCGTTCCGCCATCACCATCGATGTACGCTGAAATATGGGTTTCTGCTTTGTTCTCGGTGTAAACACCAGCACCTGCGACACCCACACCTGCCTGCAGTCCTCCGGCGAGAGCGACCGAACCTGCAAACACGACCGCGTCAATTTCCTGATCCGTGATTGCGTCAATTGTCAGATCACCGGATGCCTGAATGGAACTGTTCTGAATCCATGCTTCTGCTTCGGCGGGTGATGAGTCCAGGTTGACCTGTTCCCAGAGCCTGCGGTCGGAGTAGTCCTGAATACGCAGATCAATGCTGGCCAATTCCCAATTGTCTGAATCCGTGTAATCTTCATTCGCCAGAACCACATTGGCGCGATTATCGCCAACAAACTTATAGATCGCACCTACGGTTGCTGTCGTGCCCGTGTAGGTGTCAGAAATCAACACATAATCCGAATTCTTTGTCAGGGACTTTGTCTGCGAGGAGTTGGCCGTGGCTGTAGGCTGACTCTGGTCGTTGCCAAGATACTTGTAGACGTCACCCTTGCGAGCTCCGTCTGTAATCTTCACTTTCTGGTTCTTTGCAAGGGTCGAACCCTGAGGCAGGCCGGTTTCTGTTTCGTAGTCTCCAGTGACGCTGTCATCGATACCCCAACCAATGAAGTTGCGAGCTACGGAGATTCCGATTGCCACACCCACGGCTGTCTTTCCAAGGGCAACGGCTGCAGAAATCGTTCCGACGACTGCGTCGATCTTCGCGGAGCTGTCCACATCAAGGTCGACTTTGCCCACCTTCTCCGCGACAGTTCCGAGATTACTGTTACTGATCCATGCATTGCTGCGATTGAGAATGATGTTGGTGGACTCGGCGGCCCCTCCGGCCACTGCCACACTGATGTTACCACTGACGGCAACCGCGACCGCAACGGCAAACGAGTAGACTTCGATTTCTGAATTGTCTTCAACTTTCACTGTCACGTCACCACCGCCCGTAAGGACGCTGGAAACGTTGACAATGCTGGCGTTTACATCTTTGTCGATCGTATTGTGAGCGAGGGCCAGGCCTACTGTTACTGCAATGCCATTGGCAGACGTGCTTCCTGCGATGCTTGCAGAGGCGGCCAGAGCGAACGCGTTGCTCGTGGATTCATCGCTGGCTGTGACACTCAGTGCTCCTTTAGACTTAATGGTCGTTGAACCAGCGTCCGAGGTGTCCTGAATGGTGGCTTCAACGATATTGTCAATTTCGTTGAATGCGATCGCCCCTGTGGCGGCAACGGAAATCGAAGTCGCATTTCCACTAATCGCGACAGCCACACCAATCCCAAATGCGACTGAGTCGATGTCCGCAGTACTCGTGGCACTCACAGTCACTGTGCCGTCCGAATTGAGCACTGAATCCTCAACAACGGCTTTCGTTGTATTCGCAATTTCATTAACGGTCAGAGAAAGACCGAGTGACGCCGCAACAGCGGTTTTCTGGCTGAGAGCAATCGAAAGTGCGGCCGCGCCAGCCGTTGCGTTGATTTTCGAATCGTCCGAGACGGTAACGCTGATACCAGCAGCGCTGCCCGCTTTTGTCGTGAGTGTGCTTTCACTCGTGACTTGAGCCAGAGTACTGACATGGATGTCGTTCACTGTGAACGAACCAGCAAGGCTGATCCCAATAGCGCTGCCATTGCCGGAACTGGATACACTTCCTGCAGCCCCGATTGTTAACGCGAAAATGTCAGCTTCGGACTTGGCAGAGATCAGGATGGCACCGCCGGAGGTGATGCTGGAATCGGACACTTTCGCTTCAATGGTATTGTTGTCGGCAGATCGTCCGATGTTGTTAATTGCAAAGGCTGCTCCAAAAGCTCCTGCACCACCGTTGCCCTTACCGGACAACCCAACCGACACTGCAATTCCACCAGCCGCGGAAATAATTTCTGAGTCGTCGGTTGCACGAACGGTGAATCCATCGGGTACCACAACCGTGCTATGACTTACAGCCGCGATGGTATCACCTGAAATCTGATTCACAGACCCAGATGCTGCTCCGGCACCAGCAATCCCATTGCCCTGAGTTCCAGACGCCACACTGACGGCACCCGCCAGAGTGTAGGCTCCTATGTCACGAGAATTGACGGCCTCAAGAAGCAGACTGCCGTCCCCGGTGTCGATCCACGTCGTTGTGTTGTTTTCGATCTCGGCGGAAACATCGCTATCGAGCAGGTTCACTGCAATCGCAATTCCCGCTGAGACGGCTGTTGACGATCCCTGCTTTCCGGTGGCAATGGACAAAGATAAACCGCCGGCGATCGCGAAAATACTCGAATCGTCGCTGGCTGCGACCTGTACATCTCCATCCGTAACAGTCACGGATCCGTAGAGAACGTCCGATGTGGTATCACCGGAAATTGAGTTGACAGCAACCGAGCCGGCAACAGAAACAGCAGTTTGACCGCCACCACCGGCACCACCATCTTTGGGTTTTCCAGATGCAATGCTGCCAGCTCCTCCTGCCGCAATTGCGAAGATGCTGCTGCCCGTTACTGCATTGACATTCAGTACGTGGCTTTGAGATTCGGCAGCATTTCCGGTCAAAGTCAGTTCAGTGTCCTGAACCTCCGCGATCGTATCGGCGGTAATGATGTTCACGCTGAACGCACCAGCCAGTGCGATTGAAGTATCTCCGCTTTTTCCGGCGACAATGGCGAGGCCACCGGTCGCGGCGACGACACCTGTGTCGTTATCAGCTTTGACAGAAACGTACCCGGCGTGGATACTGCCGGCATCCGCGATTCGTGAAATCGCTGTGTTTTTGATGATGTTGACGGAAGCTGCTGCGGCGATGCCGACCCCAGTCCCCGATCCGCCAGTGTTGTTGTCCGTAACTTTGCTGAGATCTGCACTTTGCGAACCATTGGCAATCTTGGTTGGATCCTGAGACTGTGGCTGAGCTGCGGTGTCATCTTTCTTCTTGTCTTCCGCAACCAGAGCGCCAGCGATCGTAAATGACCACACATCGCCACTCACGCGGGCGAGCGTCTGAACACTGTCTGTGACATCGATTGACGTGTCAGTGCGCAACGGCGTTCCAGCCGTAACCGTTTCGTCTCCAATAAGAGCGAGTGTTGTGCGATCAATGTCGTTGACCGCGATCGATATTCCCATCCCGAGAGATTCGCCGCTGGCAATCCCTCCGGCCCATGACACATTAGTAGTCAAATCACCCGCGTAGATTCTCGCATCGCGACCAGTGACCTCAGCCTCGTTGCTCAACTGTGCTATTGTGTTACTCTTCTGTCCCGCATAAATCAGCGTCCCTCCAATAGCAAAGCCTCCCCCTTTCGCCCAGGCCTGAGCGAGGTTGACGTTCAGCAGTGCTTCTTCAGCCTTCATGTTGAAGCCACCGTCGCCACCGCTATAGATCTCCACGTCGTCTTCAACGATGGCATGAGTGGTATTGTTCTGCACTGTGATGAAAATTGAGCCTCCAGCCCCTCCACTCGAACCTCCAGTACCAGCTGGATTAAGGCTGTAGTCCTTCTTTGCCTTATAGCGTTTTTGTGCAGCGGTAGACTTGTCTGGATCATCCACCACATCAAGACTCAGATCGGGCAACTTAAAGTTCCCGGTCATGTTGATGGTCTGCTGATAGTTGGTGGCTTCGATCGAGACGACCTGCTCACCCTTTCCATCACCATCGTTTCCGTCGGCTCGGTTTTGAGCCTGGTTGGGATGGACATTGACATCACTGCCGGCAGGATCCGTATCCTTGTCGTGCCAGTTGACATCCTGATTAATTTTCGCTCCCGACTTCACAACCGCTTCGGAAACGTTTGTCAGAGTCACAACATTGATGGATGCTGCAATTCCGAGTTTCTCGCCCTTAGCCGTGCTTGCCACCCACGTATTGAAGAACGAGTCCTTAAATCCGAGGTTCGTGTTGAGGTATTTTGTTACGGCTTCCAACCCGTCATTGCGAATGCCGTCGACCAATTCGCCCCAGCTCAAAGGCAGATACTCGTCAAAACGCTGCAGAAACGGATAGCTCACATCGCTGATGACTCGAGTCGCGCGAAGACCGTCCAGTTGTGCATTCGAAGCAATTGTTGCCTGAGCAGTATTTTTAAAGACTCCAATATTTACCGCCACACTGGCCGTTGTATCAGCACTCGGTGAACCTTCCTGCGGCTCTGCATTACTCTCGGCTCCCAGAGTATACTTCTGCGAAATCAGCGCCTTGACTTCAAGATCTTCGTTCGACTTCAGTACCGCTGTACTGCCGACGTTCGTGATGACATTGTGTTCGACGAAAGTAAACGCAAGTGCTCCCGCGACGGAAACGCTGTTGCTGGCGCCTGTGTTGCCGGCTGCCGTGTTCGCTTTGGAGACATTGTCGGCATATGATTTGGTCAGTTTCCCGAACAGGCCATTGACGGAAGCATTGCCGACTGCACTTTTGAATTTTGAGACGTAACCAGGACTTGTGTCTTCGCTGGTGACGCCAGCGCCGGCAGTTGCTTTGTTCTCTGCTGACAACTTCGCAACAATGCCCAGTCCCGTAGCAAAATCAGAGTCCAGGACGTGTTTGGCTTCCAGCGTGTAGCCGGTACCATCTGATGGTCCAATGTCGATGAGAACTCCTGCTCTCGATTCGTTTTCGGACTCCGACAGGCCAACAATCTGTGCTTCCGTGAATCGGGTATTTCCCTGGAGATTATTTTGACTGGTTGATGCGGCAATATAGTAAGTACCGCCGTCCACAAGTCCCGGTATGGGCTTTGTTCCTTCGTGATAGACAACGGCCTGCCCAAGTTCAAATGTGTTATTCACATTGCCGTTTCTTCCAAGGGAAACGGTATTTGCACCGGAATCGATGTCGGAACCGTCAAACGCTCGCTCATTGTTTGCTGTGGCAAGTTCCCCTGGCTGAGCAACGAGATTGACGACATTACCAGTCAGATAACCCAGACTCGCTCGAATCGCCTGCGTCTCCGTTTCGGCGAACCAGTAATAACCTGGGTTGTCGCTGTCTGCGATGACAAAGTATTCACGTGTATCAACCATGCCGCCAATGCTGGTACCACGACGATTCGTGTAGGTAATCGTGTCTTCTGTGACCAGCGATGTGTCACCGAGGTAAATACGGTCAGTTGCATAGTCGACATATCCAAACGGGACATCTCCAGTTCCGTCCCACGTGACTGTCGGGTCGATTTCAAGCTTTACAACGGCCCCCGGTTTCATTCTTGCTGTGACCGTGCCGTCAACTGTCGTCTTGATGTTGGCCTTGGAGATTTCTATGCCGAATCCCAGTCCGGCAGCGCCTGTTGCGTAGATTCCTCCTTCTCCCTTTGCCTCAGATTCAATGTCACCACCAGCTGTGATATTTGCGGTTCTGCCGGCCGAAATACTGGCGGTTGAGGCCATGGTCACTTCTGAAACAACATTGGCATAAGCAACACCAATACCAACAGCGAACTGGTTCTTGCCCTGACCACCACCCTTGCCGCCCGGATTCGGTGTGCTTTCGATTTCGCGTGCCGTTGTTGCACTGATATTTGCAGTCGCGCCTCCGGTGGAGGTGATTACAACGGCGTCCGCGGCTGTGATCTGAACATTGGACTCGATCTCGATTTTGGCATTCGCGGTTGCCTGGCCGTAGGCAACGCTGACCATGCTGCTGGATGCGCTGCCGGATGCGTCCGCTGCGGCTGTCGCGTACATCCCAATTGTTCCGGTGCTTGTGATCTTAGCTCCATCCTGCAGCTTAATGGTGGCCGACGAGTCCTTTACGAGAACCTTAACCGGCAGTGCGACGGCGTCGGAGATTACATCCGTCAGAGGGCCGATCAGGAAATTCGAGATCTCATTGTTGGCACCAAGCACGTCCGACAGGCTCTTATCTTCAGCCTGCAGCACGAAATAAATACTTCCTCCACTCAGTTCTGCGTTCTTGCCGATATCCAGCGATACTGAACGCTTTGTGGCGAAAATCGGAAGCAGATTTTCAAGCGTCGATACGCCAATCATTCGTGATCGGAAAAAGATTCCATCGTCGCCGGTCGTGATCTTGACGTTGTCGTTAACCGTAATGTTGTCGGCAAAAACTTCCAGATAGTCCGGGCTGATATTGCCGCTGAACGTCACTGAGTCCGGATATGGGTCATCTTCCGCCATGAGTGGGAAGATCAAATCTGCTCGCTGAAGTCGATTCCCGTAGAGAACCAGACTTCCCGTGTAGTTTGCTGGGAGAGATTCCACTGTAATGTCGTCAGCACCGTCCAACGCGTCGATCCGAAGGGACTGCAATGCAGTGACTTCCGCTGTGTTCAAAGTAATCTCGGTGCTGCCAAACGTGATCTTTAGACCACTGGAGTTCGCCGGGTCGGTGAAGACGCGGATCGTGTCATTAAACACGGTTCCACTGATTGTGGGATTGAGTGGATCACTGTCGTCGTAGTAGTCGACCTGATCAATTCCGACGTATTGAATGGCGGCCCCATACGTTGCACTGTCAGTGGTGCCGGAGCTGTCGGCTCCTGATGGATTGAACGCCAGCGTGCCGTCGCTTGAATCGATGAACGCCAATCCGTCGGTCCCGCCAGTCCCGCCGTCAATCGTTCCGGTAATCAGACCGCCGTAGGCGATCACAAAGGCATCTGTATTGTCTGCAGCTCCCGTTAGATTCTGAAAGTCACTGAATGTAACACCGGAGACTTCCGTTTCGTCGTCGTCCGTCACATTCCAGACCACACTGCTTTCGTCCGGACCGATCACTTCATCTTCGTCACTCGATCCACCTGTGAACGAATCTATAGCCACGAAGCTGCCAATCCCCGTTGCCACCGATGTGCCCACATTGACAGTTACCTTCGTTGTGTAGGCACTGTAGTCGATACTGTCGGATTCCGCTTCCGCGATACCGTCGAGGTCATCGTCGTCGTCATTTCCACCGTCGATGAGTCCGGATACACCGGCCCCATCTGCAAGCACAAAGGTGTCATCGCCAGTGCCTCCGATGAGGTTCTCTATGCCGGAGAATGAAATGCTGTTCAGCAATCCCTCGTTCAGTGCTGAGATTTCCCATGTGTTATCGTCATCGCTGGAAATCAAATTGTCATTTCCACCACCGCCATCCAGGTCACCGGTCAGAGTGGCTCCATCTTCCACTTTGAAACTATCCACCGCACTACCACCACGAAGGAATTCAAATCTGGAAAAATCTGCGTCCCCCACACTGCCCATATCAGCACCGGTCAGGTACCAGTCAACCTGTTCGTCAGGTCCGGTCAGAGTGTCCGCGCCGTCCCCACCACCCAGTGTGACATCAATGTTGATGGTCGTCAGCATTTCGACCGAGTCTGCCCCACCCTTCGTATCGACCACCAGTTCTTCGACATGCCTGAACGTCTGAGGTGAACCACCGTCCAGAACCAGTTTCAGTGTCGCGGTAGACGTCGTTCGTTCTGTTTGCTCGATCGTCAGACTATTTGCTGATTCATTTCCTGTTACCGTCAACACTCCGAGGCTAAATGTTACGACGGAGCCCGCAAATCCCGCGTCTGTAGAGACGATGTCGATCTCGTCGATGCCTGTTCCGGCATCCAGGGTTAATGAATTTGTTGGACTTGGAAAGCTGAAGCTGGATGGTCCACTGCTGAATGTCACGCCGTCGAAGTGTACCTTCATGTTTCCTGGAATCGCTGAATCATCTTCGACAATCATGTCGCGGTCGAAGATCGTGCCAGTGACCACTCGCTGACTATTGTTGCCACTTAAAGTGCTAAACGGATCCATTCCCGTGTAGTTGACAGTTTTCAAACCAATCGTTGTTGTGCCGGCGGCATCTGAACTGAGCGGCTGGAAAATGGTCAGATCCCCAGCAATATTCGAGACCGCAAATCCATCCAGCGAGCCAACTCCACCGCTAAGCATTCCCGTCACGCTGCCAAGAGTGGTGATCGTAAATGCGTCACGTGTTGAATTCTGGCCCGTCAGATTCTCAAACTCGGAGAATACTCTTCCATCCACTGTTCCGGAGTTGATACCGCTGATTGTCCATGCTGTCTGATCGAGCACTGCAACTGGCCCGACCAGTGTATCCGTGTGGCTACTGCCGATGAATCGAGTCAGATTGACATAGCCGCCAGTCAAAGCTGAGGCCGTTCTGGTTTCGAGGTTGACAAGAACCCCCTGACCTCGCTGGAAGTAGTTGATCGTATTGACGCTTGGCGAGTCTTCGTCGTCTTCACCACCATCAAACTTTCCATCGAGTATCGCAGTCACACCAATGACGCTCAATGTGTCATTCGCAGTGCCGCCGATGAGGTCTTCAATATCAGAGAACTCAGAATCATTCAGGGTCCCTGAGTTCGGCCCTGTCAATGTCCAGGTGTTGTCCTCATCGGCCCCGGTCAATCTGTCAATTCCACCTCCACCTGAGATCATTCCGGAAACTGATTCCTCTGTCAGTACCTGAAATTCATCGACCGCATTTCCACCGGAGATATTCTCTATCCCTGTGAAGGTCGCTGCTCCTGTCTCAACGCTTTCATCAAAATTACGTATCTCACCAGCGTCTTCACCAGAGATCGTCCAGACGTTATGCGTATTCGGTCCCCGAAGAGTATCGTCGCCGTCTCCTCCGTCGATCGTTCCCGTGATTGAACCGGCAGTTGCTAGTGTAAACTGATCGTCACCGCTGCGGCCTGTCAGGTTCTCGACACTCTCGAAAAGTGTGATACCGGTCGCAGATCCTGTGTTTAGCCCGGAGATCGTCCATGCTGTATCTGCATCCGGACCGATGAGGCTGTCGGTCCCATCCCCGCCGCGGATCGTCAGCGGCTTTCCAAGGGACTCAACTGTGATGGTGTCACTGCCACCGCCTCCTTCAATCGTCAGACCTAACACGCCGGTCGTCGCGTTCCCGATGTTGAACTTGATCAGAACGGACTCGTCGTTGATGTACGAGACACTGGCGATCACGCCATCGTTAGTCGAAAATGTCGTGGATTCAAGTTCGACAGTCACGGTATCGTCAGTATCACCAAACGATATGACGTAATGGCCAGATGAAGTTTCCGTGACCAGCGGCTCCGCAGACAGCATTACTCTGTGCTCGAGTGTCTCCGCTGAAAGGCCTCGCTGCTCCCGAATCGATCGCCCCAACCTTGCCTTTCGTGCTCGATCTGCTTTACGATTTTCGGCAAACAACAACTTGGCCAGGGCGCTGACGACAGTACTCATTCTTCTCTCCGAGACGGTAAGAAATGCTTAGGCTGCACAGTCTCGGAGATATGGAAGGAGCAGGCAAGGAAAAAGGTGTGTCAATTCCGCCAGGATTCGAGGTTCTCAGAGGCAGTCTGTGACCTCTCGGACAGTTGCAACGTGCTTGGCGCGCTCAGTGTGCAGGAGGCATTACAGAAATGCTGCCATGTTGAGAATAGGCAGCAAGCACTCAGGTAAAAACAAGACTCTCGCCCAGGTCAACTCGATGGTCTATGGCGCCAATGACTGCAGGATCGTTACTCCCATCGCCTCATCGTAAAGCTACTAAGACCACACTACCTGCGAACAACGTCCGTATTGAATGACGTCAGATGAATGCGGATCATTGCCAGTGAACGAACTCATTGCAAGTTTAGAGTTCCGGAAGCCTGTCGTTTTTGAACGATGTTAAATTCCGCCGAAAACAGGCACGGCCGGCTGTACGGATGGGAGGAATCTGTGTTGAAATCGAAACATGTTCCTCGCGTCGAAGAAACTCTAAAATCCCGAGTCGCGTACCGCAGAACGATACACGACCGGGATTTTTATAGAGTCAGGTAGCCAGCGGATGAGTACGAAGAAGATCGGATTAGTACCGAAGTTCGACCGCAAGAGTTGGACCCATCAGTGCCAGATTTGATCCGATGCCATAGAAGTCGTCTTCAAGAGTACTGTTGGACCAGTACTGAGTCTCCCATGCGGTGCGGACTTCAAGAAGCAACTGATTGGTAAGATTGTGGTTCCATGCAACGCCAAGCTGATTTTCGAAGACCGTCATAACTTCGTCTTCAACTGAGCCGGTTGGAATATTGAGCAACAGTGATGCGGTTCGAATGTCGCCGATCATCACTGATCCCCGTACGTTGCCAAACAGAGAGAAGCCGCTCTTGCCAAGTGCTCGTCGAGCGTTGAGCGATGCTGTTGGGCCGAACCCTTCAAATCGCACGATCCCTGGGCCATAAAGTGTAAGAGGTGGATTGGTGTATTCCAGCTGACCATATCGCACACCACCGGACAGCTCGAGGTCCAGATGTCGCATTCGCTGAAGCATCGTCACTTCTGTGTCCGCGGCCTGAAGCTGGATACCGAATACTGCCGGAGCGTAGGGTGGAGAATATCCTGTGCTGTTATCAAATGACCAGTATCGTCCTCGGATTCCCAGTCCCGAATCACTAACGTAACCAAGAACATAGCGAACGCCGGTTTGGTATTCCGTTTCGAGCAGTCGGCCCGTTCCGGATCCAAATACTGACTGTGCTCCGGAAAGTGATGGCTGCAGGAACGTGACTTCAATGGAACCGAACAGTCCGCCGGTACCAGCTTCCTGCCTCTGCAAACGTTGTTCGATGCTGGCGCTGGGATCGACACCGTAGTGTCGGGGTTGATTGAGTTCCGCTTCCAGCCGGCTGATTCGCTCTTCCAGTTCTTCGTTCTTCTGAGTCAGAGAAGATTCAAAGAGAGAAGGCTCTGCTTCCGCGGGCATCGAGGTCAGAAACGCAGGGCTGTTTGAAGCGGGGCCGTCGTCGTCCCGAGACTCCCGGGCCTCCAACGCTGAGGGCGCGGCCAATGCCACGGCCAGTGCCAGTAGAATTGGTATACGGAACTTCTTCACGGTCTATCCCTCCTGGAATATCCTGACATCCATCAAAAGTGAAACGCACCGGTCCCGGGTACATTCGTTGTACTCGTCATATCCTGCAGACTCGACGCGCTTTGAGTTTGCAATCACGCTTACCTCGTTTCATCGGATTTCAAAACTCGCAGTCCACCTCTGCATCCAGGAGCTCGCCGCCACTTCTGCCGAAACGCCTTCGTGCAATCGCAACCACCCGAAAATGCAGCACGACCGGTCGTCAACGCTGGAACTCGGCGAACTATGGCAACCACCAGGATCGTTTTGATCGAGACTACTCGCAAGGATGTCAAAATCGGAACACGTTGCGCAAACGTCACTCGACATCGCAGGCAAGGGAAGCAGGAGTCGGGTAAACCACTACTTCACCTCGACCCCAAAGGACTCATCACGCTCCGACGTGATGACGAGTCCCTGGCAGCCGCTCTGGACGGTCCGGGATACAGCGCGCACCAGTGTTCGACATCACGGCGGAGCGTGATGAGTACTTTTGGGGGATGCCCCCCCTGCGATTCTCTTGTGTTTTTTTTTGCCCTTGCCCTCAAATCAACCAATTTTCGAATTTTCGCGCTCGATTCGTTCGCGATTTACGCCCCATGGGGAAAGAGTCTACCAACAGCAGTGTGTGAAGGTGTCACTGAATCCTAAGGAACCACCAGCCTTATGAAGGTTGTCATTACAAGCGGAGACTTTCCGGATGACGGGCTCCCGATTCTTGAACGGTACCGTCAATATCTCAAATTGTTGGCGGAGCTGCAGTTGAATCCGCAATTGAGGAGTAAAGAAGACGCTTCGGACATCGTGCAGAAGACCATGCTGGAGGCACATCGCGATTTCGCTGACTTTCGAGGAAAGACAGAAGCCGAGTTGCGAGCATGGCTCAAGCAGATCCTGATTCACAATCTGTTAAGCACCGCCAGGCACTACAAGCGAGGCAAACGTGCAACCGGCAAGGAAGTGCCACTTGAGAGGCAGGTGGAGGAATCGTCGGCACTTCTGCATCAAAAACTGGTTGCAGATCAGACGTCGCCCAGTATGAACATGATGAAACAGGAACGCGTCGAGCAACTCGCCAACGCCCTTCTGAAACTGCTCGACGATGAACGCTCGGCCGTCATCCTGAAGCACTATCACAACTGGCCCGTCTCGGATATTGCTCAGCAACTCGGTCGCACCCCGGAGGCCGTAGGTGGCCTTCTGCGACGAGGATTGAAGAAGCTGCGTGGTCACCTCGCAGAGGGAGCATAACCATGGCCAGTTCCATCGATCGAGACGAGGAACGCGAACAGCAGCTCAATGCGATTATTGCCGAATACTACCGCCTGGAGGAAGCTGGAGCGACGCCGGGGAAGCAGAAGCTTATGGCTCGATATCCGGAGTTTCGGGATGCTCTGATTGACTTCTTCACAGACCTTGAATCATTTCTGCAGTCGAAGAATCGCCTTTAGTCAAATCTATGAAAGACTGTTTCATGAAGACTGTAAACCTGCGCAGATTTCTATTGGCCGTGATCGCACTCAACTGCCTCTGGCTCACAACATCGATCGCTTCGTGCGACGAATTAGAGAACCTCCTGACGAGGGGACCGAGACACGTATTTCTGAGGCATGGACGGAGTTCGTGTCAACAGTCATGCCGGCCGTGCTGTACTGGGATGCGTGTGACTCAAGCGGTCACGGTTCCGTTATCGCCTCCGTCGGCGACCGTTCACGAAGACGGTGCCGCCGCACCTCTGACCAAAGATCCGGAACTGAAAGCCCTGCTGGAGGCTCGCAGAGATGCACTGAGAGAGTTAATTCGTATCCAGAGCGAGGGATTTATGAGGGGCACTGCGAGGGTAGATCGCTTCCCGGAATCTGTCACGATGGAATATCTGGAAGTACAACTGGAGCTTGCAGAATCAAAGGAAGAGCGTGTCGCTGCGCACGAAGAAGCTCTCGCCACATTCACGGCTTGGGAAAATCTCGTAAAGGCGAAGCAACGCATAGGTTTGGCGCCATATTCGCAGACTCCGGTCGCCGGTGTCGCGAGACTTAAAGTAGAAATTCTGTTGCACAAAGAAAAGACACGTAAATAGCAGACTGCAGTCAGCATTCCGATCTTCGTTCCTCGTGAATGTAAATCCAGGAAAGACCGTTCCATGAAGACTTTAAACCTACGTAGATTTCTATTGGCCGTGATCGCACTCAACTGCCTCTGGCTCTCAACTTCGATTGCTTCGTGCGACGAACCTGAGAACCTCCTGACGAGGGGACCTGGACACGTGTTTCTGAGGCATAGACGGAGTTCGTGTCAACAGTCTTGCCGGCCATGCTGCATTGGGATGCGTGTGACTCAAGCAGTCACGGCTCCGTTATCGCCTCCGTCGGCTACCGTTCACGAAGACGGTGCCGCCGCATCTCCGACCAAAGATCCGGAACTGAGAGCCCTGTTGGAGGCTCGCAGAGATGCACTGCTGGAGTTCATGCGTATCCACAGCATGAAAGGACATTTGGGCGTTAGGCAGGATAATCACTTCCCGGCTTCTGTGACGACAGAGTATCTGGAAGTACAACTGGAACTCGCAGAATCTAAGGAAGAGCGTATTGCAGCGATTGAAAAAGCTCTAGCATCATTCATGTCGCTGGAAAAGTCGACGAAGGCAATGCTCGATGCGGGTGTCGGGGAGCATGGAGACTACCCGTCGGCCCGCGCCGCGAGACTCAAAGTGGAAATTCTGTTGCACAAAGAAAAGAATCGCAAGTAGGCAGTATTCAAGCAGCAGAATCGCCTCGTTTCAACTTTGCGTCTTCGCGTTTTTGCGTGGTACCAAAAGTACTCATCACGCTCCGCCGTGATGACGAACGCCCCGGTCCGCTCATGGTCCCCCTCTCCGCTCATGTAAGACGTCGCCTTACTGGATAGCAGCCAGCGTGAAGTCAGTGTGATCGTTAACCACGAAAGACACGAACCACACAAAACCGCAAACACAGCCCATCAGTGTTCTCGTATGGCAAGAGAATGAAGGCAGAAGTATGCCTTACTCGACCATTCTCCTGCCCCCATTCTTCTGCCATCTCCCGAACTCTTGCCCCATGCGATTCTTCCGTCTTTTCCGTGTCTTCCGTGGTCAAACCGCCAGCCCTTCCGTGGTTTTTCCTTGCATATTTGTACGGCTTCTGGAATTCGCCAGGAATTTCTCTAAGAAACCGTATCCCGCGGGGTCATACTCGACGAGAGGACGAAAATGTCGTGATTCGAACCTGCCAGACACAACAAACGAGACCTGTGTTGGAACCGCCGCCTGGAGCCAGTGGATTTGGTGCCACAGGCGTGAGTGAAATCACGCTTCAGTCGTTGTTCGACTCTGAAGAGACGCCTCTGTTGCACTACGCGTTTTCGGTTGTCGGCCGCCGAGCAGTGGCCGAGGAAATTGTTCAGGAAGTGTTCCTGCAGCTGCATGCACACTGGGATGAAGTTCAGTCGCCAAGAGCCTGGCTGTATCGCAGTGTTCGAAATCGAGCTTTCAAGCATCTTCGTGACAGCAAGCGGGAAGTCTTCGACGACGGCGAAAGCTCATCGCAGTCATCCAGTGAATCGGCGGTTACTGACCAGGATTCACCTGAGGCATCGCTGGTCCATATGGAAGCCATTGCTGCTGTCAGGCAGATCGTTGAGGAATTGGACGAGCCTGATCGGCAGCTCTTGAAGCTGAAGTATTTTTCAGACCTCCGCTATCGCGACATTAGTAATCAAACGGGAATCACCATTGGCAACGTCGGTTATCGACTGCACCATATTTTGAAGGAGCTTGCAGACAAACTGCGGAAGCTCGGATTCGACGAAAAGTCATGAACGAACACTCACACAAACCATCGATCGAATCGGAGCTCGAAGCTCGAATTGTGGCTCTCGTGCTCGGCGAAGCTTCCGACTTTGAACGTGAAGAGCTGACCCGTCTGATGGAATCGCGGCCTGAGCTCGAAGCATTCAAACTTCAGATTGAGCTGATGCATGGACTGTTGCGGGATGTCGGTGCCGGTGAATCTACAGTACCCGAAGACGACTGGAAACTGCCTGCTGATCGACGCAACTCTGTCCTTGGTGTCATTCGAGGGGACTCTGCGGTTCAATTGACTGAGCTTGAAGGAAACGCGGTCAACAGTGCTCACGAGTTTGTCGCTGCGTCTGCTGGACACATGGCTGTTGCGGGACATTCGCCTGATCTGAAGTCGGAGAGAGTTTCTGGGGATACATTAGTTCCGGAACCAGCTCACCAGTTGGGTTCAGGTTCCGCCCGGCTCACGATCACAGGCAGGGTTATAGCTCTCAGCAAAACTTCGGCCATCAGAAGACTCGCAGCCGTCGTTTGCATCGCTGGACTGCTCATGGTTTTGTCATTGAGCAGGCAAACGTTCAACTTGCGTAAGCCATCCGCGGGGTTCTACGACCTGGCGAGAACCGATGTTCCACCGGCAGACATGAATGGCAATCGCCTGTTCGGAGGAACAGGCATCGTTTTCACGGGCGAACCGGCGAGTCTCGATGGCGTGACGGTTTTGTCCAGGGGAGACTCATTACACAAGGCGGCACAGTCCGAGGGGCCTGCGAGTGCCTTGTCGGCTATTCGAGAGACAGTGGGGACAGCGACGCTGCCGAGTCCGATGTACCTCGAGGACCAGATCGAGTATTTCGCGGAGACACCGGCCTTGACGCCTCCGGAGTTCGCCGCCACTCAGCCACAGTCCCTGCCGATCCTTGCTCCGGAACAGGAGGTTACACGGGACAGTGGTCTGCTGAATTCATCGCCAATGATTCGGTTGCAGACGGCGGCACCGGATGTCGCAGCGACAGACAGTGATCGACTCAATTCTCTGAGGTCTGATGTCGACCTGAGTGACGCGAAGAAATCCGGTGAGCAATCACAGAGATCGTCCCCAGCACTTGGCATCGAATCCAAAGAAATTATGCCCCTCGAGTCCGCGAAAGTCGATGTCGCGTTCGAGGATGCATCCGAGGAAGCATCCGAGGAAGCTCGCCGAGCAATTGTACCGGCGAGCCCGCTGGACCGGGAAGGCGACCTGTTGGAAGAAGCACTCATTGAGCAGAGGGGTAAGAGCAAACAGCAGCCCGGAGAACCGCTTCCGAAAATGCCGTCCCGTTCGTCGCTGGACGGAGCAGATGCAAGTGGTCCGCAGAAGCCATCTGACAAATGGGCCATCGAATTGCCTCCCGTCACACATGGTGATGCTTTATCTGGTGATATTGACGGGGAGAAGCTCCACCAAGATCTTGGTGGAGACGCCGCAAAGGCTGATGAGAAACCGGAAGCCATCGAGAAATGGTCCGATCAAAATGGTTCCGATGTTGACTCCAACATTCAGGAGGCAGATGGAACGAAGCCCATCTATCCGGCATTCGGGTCACGCCAGTTGACCTTTCCCGGAGAGAAACGAGAAATCGCTCGAGGAACCGAACCACAACAGCAAGACCAGCCTGCAGGTGCGGACTCGTTAAAACTGTCAGAGGAGTTGAGCAAGAAACAGAATGAAGTGCCGCTGCAGATTACCGACTTCGAAAGCTCCGATACGAAAGGCACACAGTGGGGACGTGGTTTGGGTGAGTCAGAGGGACGGGAATATAAGTCACTTGCAGAATTCGATAAGGTTGTTGGCCGAGGCGGTAGGTTTGGTTTTGGCGCTACCGCATCCGCGGGCCTGAATGAAACCGCGACCGCCGAAGAAGTGTTTTCAACCTTTTCTCTGCATGTTAGCGATGTTTCTTTCAAACTGGCTCAGGCTGCACTCTCCCGTGGCGAATGGCCTGAAGCAACAAAGATTCGGGTCGAAGAATTCGTCAATGCATTCGACTACGGAGACCCGCTGCCGTCCAGGGGAGAAAGGGTTGCATGCCGAGTCGAACAGTCGATTCATCCGTTTCTGCAGCAAAGAAATCTTCTGAGAATTTCAATGCGGACTGCCGCCATGGGAAGATCAGCCAACACGCCGTTGCGGTTGACGTTTCTTCTCGATAACTCTGGCTCGATGGAGCGGGCTGATCGCCAGGAAACTGTCCGTCATGCCTTTGCTCTACTGGCTCAACAGCTTACACCGCTGGATCAGGTAACCCTGATCAGTTTCGCTCGACAGCCCCGACTTCTGGCAGACAAAGTGAGTGGCAATGAGTCGGAAACACTTGTTCTACTGATCGATGAGTTGCCCAGTGAAGGCGGAACAAACATCGAAGCTGCACTGCAGTTGGCGTTTGAAAAGGCCAGTGAACAGCAGTCGCTGGATGGACAGAATCGAGTCATCCTGCTGACAGACGGGGCCGTGAATCTCGGCAATGCCGACCCGGAGAGTCTGTCACGAATGGTCATATCAATGCGTACCAAAGGCATCGCCTTTGATGCTGCCGGAATCAGCGCTGATGGTTTGAATGATGAAGTCCTCGAGGCTTTGACTCGCAAAGGCGACGGCCGCTACTACCTTCTGGATTCGGTCGCGTCGGCAGATGACAGCTTTGTTCGTCAGATCGCGGGGGCTCTTCGTCCGTCCGCAAAGAATGTCAAGGTTCAGGTTGAATTCAATCCGAAACGTGTCGGCCACTTTAAACTGCTGGGCTTCGAGAAGCACCTTCTGGAGACCGAGGACTTTCGCAACGATGCCGTTGATGCGGCAGAATTGACGGCCGCTGAAGCGGGAGTTGCTCTATATCATTTTGAAGCCAAACCCGATGGTGAAGGTGATGTTGGTTCCGTGTCCGTGCGATTTCGAGACCTGTCGACCGGAGAAATGGTCGAAAACCGCTGGCCGATTCCTTACGAACCCGCAGCTCCTCGAATCGATCAGGCGACTCCCTCACTCCGCATCGCTGCATCTGCCGCGATGCTCGCGGCGAAGCTGCGAGGCGAACCGCTGGGTGATGCCGTTGACCTGCAGGCGTTGTCGCAAACTCTCTCAGCATTGCCCGATGCGCAACGCAACGATGTTCGAGTTCAGGAGTTGATTCAGATGATCGAACAGGCACGGCAGCTACAGGGAAGATAAACGGCTCGGAGTCAGTCGCTGGTGTTGTGGAATTCAGTGCTATGGAATTCAGTGTTACGTAATTCAGCGTTGATCAATGACCAGTTGATCGATTCGGTAGTGATCGATGACGTGGGATCCACTCACAAACAACGTAGTCGAAGTTTTGGAAATTGTCCGCTATGAACACGCCGTCAAGTCGATTGAACACAACGATCATAAACTTTATCAAGTCACTTTGTATGCTCATGCTTATCTCGGCTATGAGTCATTCCGGCAGGGCACAGGACGAGCCAGCACCACCAGTCGAGCCGGCGCCACAAGCCGAGCCGGTTCCACAAGCCGAGCCTGCCACGACTGTCGGAAGTGCGGAGTTTACTGGTGCGGCGATCAACAGTTCTGTTGGTAAGGATGGGATGGGCACGATTATCGTGGAAGCTCGCGGTCAGTTGCCGAAGCCACCGGTGTTCTACACGGCCAGCGCCCAGGCAAATGCACAGGCGGGGCCCGATTTTATTGAACAGGTAGTCGATGTGGCGGTGAAGGTCGTGCAGGGTGAAGCGAAGACCGTAAGTTTCGGAATCAATGGTGTCGACCCGATCGTTGATGTACAGGGTGAAGGTGTGAAGTCCTGGTCCGTTCGTCAGGAAGGGACTCAGAGATTTCTTGACCTGCATCTCCTTGAGAAAGTCACTGAGCTCAAGGTACAGGTGAAGATTCGCTCACTCAAGTATGAGCTGAAGACTCCTGTCACTGTAGAACTGACTCACCTCACTCCAGGCGACTCCGTTGGTTTCAATTCCATTGTGAATCTGCAGTACGCTCCCGGATTTACAGGTGTCGTCACAGAGGCGGCCGGGTTTGCGCCGCTCGATTCGAGTGTTGGAGAATCCGCGAGCAGAATCAGTCGATTTCAAACAGCGACAGGCGGCCAGATCCGGTTCGTTCTGAATCGAGCCGGTGCAGCTCCGAACCCTGTAGAGTTGCTGGAAACGAAGTTGATCGGTCAGGTTCACACGAACGGCGACTCGATTCATTTTCAGTTTCGCGGCACAGCGCATGTCACAGCTGCGAACTCGGAGATCACAATTCTGTCCGGCAGCGCCGCGATCAGTGAAATCCCCAATGATGCCAACTATCGTTTGCGACTGGCGACAGAGAGCGGGCTTTCCGTCTACAAGTTAGAGTTTCCGAAGCCCGGGTCATTTCCCGTTGAACTCAATTTTATCGCCGCCCTGGCCACACCCAACGCAAATGGGCGGAGTATGGACTTTACAATTGCGGCAAGCGCGGTTGTTCCGTTGACTCTCGCTGGACTTGGAGGCGACGTCGAATTTCAAAGTGATCAGGAATCGGTTGTCCCATTTCGAGACGACATCAACTGGAATGGATATCTACCCGCGACGGGTCGAGCAAAGTTGAGCTGGAAGACAGTGAGACAGACTGGGGAAGGGAAACTGTTCTTCTCAACGACAGGACGCATTGATTCAAAAGTCGGTGTAGGGCTGCTGCGTCAGGATCATCAGATTGACTATCAGGTCCTTCAGGGAGAACTGAAATCCTTCCGGATCCTGCTACAGGGCCCAGGCGAGATTCTCGACGTCGAAGGCAATAATATTGTCGGATGGAACGTCACGAGTCAGGGCGACGATCGTCTGCTGGAAGCCACGCTCAGTCAGCCGATCACGGGTACAAGTTCAATCAAAGTCCGCAGTCAGACGCCATTGAGCGCATTTCCTGTTCAGGTCGACGGTTTAAGGCTCTCGCCAATCGGTGCAATTCGCCATTCGGGATTCTTACGTATTGCCAACCTGGGTTCCGTTCGGCTGGAGCCAACTGCATTGAGTGGATTGACTCAGTTGTCCCCTGAACAATTTCCCGGCGATCCGGTCGAAGCTCGTCAAACCTTCGTGTATCGCTTTCCGGCTGCCGACCACGCATTTACGGTCATTGCAGACAGCATAGAGCCCGAAGTGAACGTTTCTGAAATTGTTGTCTATCAGCTTTCTGAAACCGATCGAGTCATCAATGCAGATATTGAACTGGACGTTCGAGAAGCACCGATTCGCGAGTGGGACTTCAGCATACCAGCAGATTATTCGGTTGTCTCAGTCACTGGTGCAAGCGTCGCGGACTACCTTGCAGCAACGACCGCTGTTGAGGGGAGGCGAAACCTGAAAGTTCTGTTTGGTCAGGACGTTACGGGGCGACAATTGGTGACGATCCAACTGGAAAAGAGCGAAGCCGCTGTAGCCGGAGACTGGATTCTTCAGCGGATTGAATTTCCGGGAACTAAATCTGTTCGCGGTGATCTCGGAATAGTGAGTGCCCCCGGTTTTCGAGTCTCCGTCGGACAGACTGATCTGCTGGCAGAGAAGCCGTTGTCCTACTTTCCAAAGCCCTCGCCACACCTTCAGCAGGCGTTTCGTATTCGCGAACCAGGCTGGTCAGCCGCCATGCAGGTGGAGATGCTGGAACGGAGTGTCCAGTCAGATGTCTTTCATCTCTATTCATTGAGCCAGGAGACCGTGTACGGCAGCGCCTTGATCAATTACTTCGTGACAGGTGCGCCGGTCTCCGAGTGGAGAATCTCTGTGCCCGAGACAATCGGGAATGTTTTGGTGGATGGCCAGAATATTCGAACGTGGCGCAGAGAGGCAGATGTACTCATCGTTTCGCTCCATCAACCAGTTATGGGGGCTTACACGCTGTTGGTGACGTTTGAAGAGAAACCTGACAACATCAAAAGTACATTCCAGGCTGGTCAGGTTGCTCCGATCGGTGTGCAAAGCGAGCGAGGTTATATTCAGGTTGTGAGTCCGATGCAGGTGGAGATTGAAACTGCCACGATATCCGCCGATATTCTGAGGCTTGATTCACTGGAACTGCCCGCGGAGTTCCGTCTGTTGAGTACTGCTCCTCCGCTCGGAACATGGCAATACACCGACCGTCCGTTTGATCTCAGTCTGAAGGTCACCTGGTTTGAACCAGGCACAACAGTCACTCAATTGGTTGAATATTCTGAAGCCAGCAGCCGAGTCTCTCAGGACGGCGAATTGGTGACCGATGTGTTGTACTATGTCAAATCCCGTGGACAACGCACCTTAAGAATCAAAATGCCTGGCGATCCGGTTCGTCTGTGGGCCGTGGCGGTGAATGGTCAGCCAGTGACGGCTCGACAGGCAGACGAAGAGACATTAATTCCGCTGCCAGGCGGTATAGATCCCAACGTTCCAATTGAAGTCAGTTTGCGTCTGGGAAAACCAGCGGTTGCTGAATCACATCCGGAACTTGCATTGCCCATCGTGTTTGCACCAGTTCTTAAGACTCAGTGGAATATCGTCGGTGACGAGAAACATGTCCTGGTACCTTCCAATGGAACTGTGGAGCCACCAGTCCCCGTTCTTCGTCCAGCGGGCTTCGACTGGGTTGCTCGACATGGCTTCGGTTCACTGTTCTTTGTCGGATTGTTGACCGGCTTTGGCATTTGGTCCCGTGGCAGGGATACTCTCTGGCAGATACTCGGTCTGGCGAGTCTCGCATTCGCCATAATGGTCTCATGTCGAACGGCTCAGACGGCGTTTGTTCAAACGAAATCACCCGAACCTCTTCAACTAAGTCTGCCGATTCTTTCGGCGGGTGAGGCCGTCGAACTCGCCGTTAACAACATTCCCCTCTGGCTCGTCAATTTTTCCTGGCTCGGTTTGGTCGCGGTGATCGTGGGCGGAGCTGTCGTTGTACTGTCATGGCAGCAGACGTCGAAGGGAGGCAAACTGATTCGAGGAGCAGGCCTTCTGCTTGTTGCACTCGGCGTATTGTTCCAGGGTGATTCCGCACCGTGGTTCTTCCTGTTGCTGGCCGTTTCAATCCTGCTCGTACTATTCATCAGGGCAGCAAGAGATTTGTACCGTAATTTGCGACGCTCGATGCATCACAGGAATGATCAGCCACAGGACGGAAATTTGGTCAGGCAGGATGTCGTGAGTCCTGAATCCGGGACGCAGGCCAGTCCAGTGGTGTAGTACTCGACGTTATAGATTTCTAACTGAGCATTGTCTCAGGCTGACATAAGACCGGCCAGTTGAGCCTGGATCAAAGGGTGTTCATCATGCAGAACTTTGTTCTTAAAATCAGTCAACATGTCGCGGCGATCGACTCTCTCGGCATGCGGATCGTAATCATTCTGGTGATCGTCGGTATCTGCTCATCGACGAACGCTTGTCACGCGGCGGCGGATGGCTATGAGGCGGCCGATTCTGTCATGCAGAAGTGGCACGTCACACATCAGGACTTGCGCTTGAAGGCAAACGGAACAATCACGTTGTCCGGGCGACCTGGCGACCGATTCGTTCTTCTGAAAGTGCCGGCCATCCTGACGGCTTTCAATGGTGAAGGTCTGCGACTCAACAAACAGGAAGTTCCTGGAGAAGGGCTCGCTTACATCATCAGTATTCCACTTTCCGACGAAGCGGTAGTTTCTGACGACACAACCGATCCTGTTGGAGTTGTCGCGCCTGATGTGATTAAGACATTTACAGCAACGTTCGAATATCAACTGGAAGCAACAAAGCCTATGGAAGGGTTGCCGGTGGTGACAGGTTCGGCTGCGGTTCAGCAAGTCCATCTCACCTACGACGAAGCGGGATGGGATGTTTTTGGGCCGACGGCGGTGAGAATCGAACGGCTGCCGGGAGACGAGAACTCAACGCAGGCCACCGCAGTGCTTGGCCCAGGGGCAGGAAGTCTGATACTCAAGCCAAAGGCCCGTGATGTCACCACCGAGAAGACTCAGTTCTTTGTCGAAGCGTCAAATCTGTTTCTGCCTGGACCTGGTGTTGTTGATGGTCGTCATAAACTCAACATTCGGACATCACAGGGTCAGGTCAGCGTTCTCGACGTGTTAGTACCCAAAGGGCTAACCGTAAGTGCGGTGACTGGACCGGTTGGGGCGTGGCAATTTGACGCAGACAGCGGCGGGTTGAAGCTGCAGATCGAACCGGCTCAGTCGCAGACATTTGACATCCTGATTGAAACCCAGCGTGGTCTCGATCCTCTGCCCGCAGATCTGAATCTGGCCCCGTTGCGAGTCATTGGTGCAAACGGGGAAGTCGGGCTTGTTGCGATCGCCTTTGGACCTGAAGCTCAGCCCGAGTCGCTGGAACCTAAGATCATGTCGGCCGTCAATCTTGGCGACTTCGACGCAGGTCTGATGCCAAATCCACAGGCTGTTCTGCATCGAGTGTACCGCTACGGTACGGACGGCGGGGAACTGACTGTGCGAGTCGCTTCTGTGGCTTCCGAGGTGCGTGTCGTCAGTAAACAAGTGCTGTCGCTGGGCGATGAGCGAGTTGTCCTCGCCGCAAACATGGTCGTCGAAATCTCACGTGCGGGTTTGTTTCAATTGAGTTTTCCATTGCCGGATGGTCTGGAAGTTGAATCACTCACGGGTCCGGCCCTGCATCATTGGGCCGAGCTGACTGAAGGTGACCAGCGACAGATCATTTTGCACCTCAACGGCAAAACGATTGGGACTCAGCAGTTTGCACTGACACTGTCGGGAAACTCGCCGCCAGACGCTGCACAGTGGGTAATCCCTCGTTTCGAATTGAATGAGGCAGCTCGGCAGACCGGCGAATTGGTTGTCCAGCCTGCGACGGGATTACGACTCCGGACGGCTTCTCGACAAAACGTCTCTGAAACTGATCCCCGAGCACTTGGTGGCGAAGGTCAGGGTGCATTGGCGTTTCGACTGCTTCAACGTGACTGGAATCTGGCATTGAGCATCGAAAAACTGGATCCGTGGGTCACTGGGCAGGTTTTACATGAGATTACTCTGCGGGAAGGCCAGACGAGGTCCACAGTGATCGGTGAGTTCAATGTGCAGAACGCTTCGATTGGTGCTCTGCGAGTAATGATCCCGATTTCAGACGAAGACGAAATCAAGACGCTTCGAGCCAGTGGCTCGGCTGTCAGTGATCTTGTCAGAACGGCACCTGATTCGAACATCTGGGAAGTGCAGTTCAAGCGTCGAGTTGTCGGAAAGCTTCAGTTTCGACTTGAATATGAACGTCGCGATGATCGCGAGAACGAAGATGAAACTCTAAGCCCGATCGGATGTCCACAAGCTCGTCAGCTCTCATACTTCTTTGGTGTCCGTGCTGGCGGACGACTGGAACTTGATCATGATGCTCTCACTCAGGGATGGCAGCGAATCGACTGGAACACAGTACCGCAGGTTCTCCGAGAATCTGAAAATCGCAGTGCTCCTTCGCTGGCGTTCAGAGCCGTTGCTCCTTCGAACGGGCTGAATGTGCATGCGAAACGTCATTCGCTTGCAGAAGCTCTGAAACTTCGCGTGAAACAGGGGGCATTGACGACCGTTGTCTCACCCACAGGCGACCAGTTGACGTCGGTTGACGTAACCATGGAGGTCATTCAGCGAAGCAGCCTCAATGTAGGTTTGCCGGAGAACGGCCAGTTATTCAGCATTTTTGTGAATGGCGAAAGTGTGAACTCGATTCGACAGGGTGGTGCAACAAATGCCTGGCAGTTTTACATTCTTCCAGGTATCGACGATCGCACTGCTCAGGTCCGCTTTGTGTATTCAGTCCCCGGCAGCGGGTTGCGTGATTTGAAGCTGAGTAGTCCTCAACTGAATGTACCGCTGGAGAATATCCAGTGGAACGTCGTCGCGCCGAAGGGGTTCGAGTTGAACGATGATGATGGAAATCTGGAATTGATCAGCCACTCAAGTCAGAAAGACTACGATCGAGATTCGTATCTGTCCGCGGCAAGTGGAAAACGTCAGGTTCAGGCGCAGCAGGCGACTCAACTGCTGGAACAGGCGAATCAGCTTTTGCAGGCCGGTGAACAATCCAAAGCCCGCTGGGCACTCAACAGTGTCGCGAATCAGTATGCACTCGACGCTGCTTCCAATGAAGATGCCCGAGTTCAGCTGGAAAACCTGCAGATGCAGCAGGCAATCGTCGGACTCAATACACGTCGACAGCGGCTGTATCTCGACAACAGCAGAGACGAAGCAAATGTGCCCGGTAATGACCAACTGCGTCAGGCGGCTGCCGATAACCCCGTCTTGCAACAGGATCAGCTGAATTTTCGACCACAACAGCTCAGCCAGTTACTGCAGGGAAATACAACTGCGGATAACGCGATTCTTCAGCAAATCGCAGGCCGACTGGTTCAACACCAGCACACAACAGAACCGGCACCGCAGGCAATTATTATTAGTCTCCCGGAAGAGGGTGACATCTATACCTTTGGCCGCACCGTACAGGTCGCGGAGAACGCACCACTGGAGCTGAATCTGGACTTCGGTTCGAAACTGAAACTCCCAATCTGGCAGACAGCCCTGCTGATTGCACTCCTCACAGTTCTTGCCGCCAACCTGTCAGGAAAGCCCCCAATCAAAGCAGCACCAACAGAATAGCCCGCCAAACTTTCATGTACGTCCTCACCAAAGTACTCATCACGCTCCGTCGTGATGAGTACTTTAGGGTAAAGGCCCTCTGGTCCGCCCCTGCCGCTCTACCGAGGCTTCACCGGCTCAGCTGCAATCACTTCAATTGTCAGTACTTTTGGTTGTTCACCGCTCGGCTTCAGGGGCTGAACTTCCGGCGAGTCCCAATCCAGTTTCATCTCCATCAGCCGACTCCGAATTGCCTCAAGGTTCCAGACGTGAATCGCATTGGAATAGCTCGACACCACGACCAGTTGCCTACCGTCGGGAGTGAAGCCATGCCAACTGGAGTGGTCACCATGTGGATCATCCAGTGTTGCGACCGTACGCCCTGTTTTCGCTTCTTTCAAGTGGATCGCAGCAGGCGCCATGGCGATGGCCATAAGATGGCCGTCAGGAGAAAATGACAGGTGGCTTGGCTTATGGGCAGAATCGCGTCCAATCCGCAGACCCGGTTGCAGAGACTCAACGTCCCAGAAGCTCACTTCGTCGGAACGGGAAATGATCAGGCTGCGGCTGTCTGGTGTAAAGAACACAAACGTTTGCCTGCCGACTGTCCATTCATGGACTTGTTTGCCCGAAGCGATATTCCAAAGCCGGACAGTTTGGGAATGCCATCCACTGCTGGCCGCCCATTTTCCATCGGAGCTCAACGCTCGCACGTCGCCATCAGGGTGGACTCCAAGACTCTGCAGCACACGCCCGGAATCGATGTCGAGAATCTGATTTGTACCGCCCTCCTGAGTGACCGCAGTCAATGTTTGGCCGCTGTCACTGCGGGCAAACCATGCCCGGCGCAGTTGTGATCGTTGCTGCGGCGGACCAATCTGCAGGTGATGCAAAGTCGCAGATTCATCAACCGTCACAGGCCAACGCTGAAGTCCTTCCGCTCCACATGTCAGGAGACTCCAGGGCTGATCCACAGCTGCTGGCGAATGGAAAGAAACGAAGTTGGTTCCTGTCGGAAGCGATGCAAGTTCCTGGCCGGAATTCAGGTCCCACAGTTGTACACCAGGCTCGACGCCCTCCGCTTTACCGACCGCCAGCATTCGTCCGTCCGGGCTGATTTCGGCAGGGTTATACGCGCCTCGGCCGAGCCGCCTGCTCGAAACCAGCGTGCGATACTCTCGGCTCGGTGTCACCTCCAGCAATTCTCCTTTTTCGCGAGTGAGTACACCAGCGATCCATTTTCCACTGCGGCTGAATCGGGGATGGCCGCTGACAGCAACAGGCAACTGCAGCAATGGACGACCTGTTGACGGATCCCACAGTCGCAGCAAACCGTCCCACGAATACGAAGCGAGGAGGCTTCCGTCAGGATGGAACGCAAGCGTTGAAACAAGTTGCGAGTGTCCATCGATCGTTTCTGCCAGCCTGCGTCGTCTGGTCACATCCCAGATCTGAATGCTCGGGTCGCGGCCCGATATGGCAAGTCGCTCACCGTCCGGATGCCATGCAACAACCTGGTCCTGCATAGTGCCGACATTCAGTGCGGTGCGACGCGTGGCGGTTGTGGTGTCGTAGATTCTGATGACACCTGCCTGTGATAGACCAACAGCCAGCTGAATGCCATCCGGGTGAAATGCGAGTGAATTGACTTTCTCAGGCATTGCCCATCGACTAAGTTCCTTACCGGTCGCGAGGTCGAAGCAGATCACCTGCTCATTCTGGCCAACAGCAAGTCGCTGCCCGTCAGAGCTAAACGAACTTCTCCAGCACTGGTGATAGTTGCCCTCGATGACGCGTTGTCCGTCGGAAACTCGCCACACATTCAGAAAAAGCCCGTCCGTAATTGCCAGTAGAAACCGATCGTCGGGACTGAAATAGACGGCCTCTCCCATCACCGGGTCCGATTCAATCTTTCGAATCTCCTGGTCGTTGTCAGTGCTGCGAATGCTGATCGTTCCCGAGGAATCTGCCCGTGCATACGTTCGGTACTCGCTGTCAAACCCAACTGCCGTCGTTCCGGGAGGTGCTGAACATTTGACGGAAATTCTGTTCACATCGGGCAATGCCATCGCGGCGATGGCTTCGTCTCGCAATCGTTCATCTGGGTGGATTTGTGCCGCTTCCGCTGCAGCAGCAAGGCTCTCCAGTCGCTGTCCCGACTGTCTGCTGAAGCGACTGGCTCGGGCGCGGTTCAATAATGCAAAGAAAAGTTGGTCTTTTGCCTTTCGTTCGCTCATCTGAGCCGCTTCCAGAGCGGCACTCTTCTCTCGAGATTCGCTGACAACCTGAGCCCGTTCGTGTTGAGCAACGAGCATCTGCCAGGTCGTGCCGGCGATCCCGGCCAGCAACGCTACAAGAATCAGTATGCCCGCAAATACAGTTGTCTTATTCCGTCGCACGAATTTTTGGAGACGATAACCGACTGTGGGAAGACAGGCCTGCACTGGCTCATTGTGTAAGTATCGCATGACATCCGCTGCAAAGGCGTTTGCTGTCTGGTAGCGACGCGTGCGGTCTTTTTCGAGTGCCTTCATCACGATTGCATCCAGCTCGCGCAATCGCGATACGCGTGATGCTGAACGCTGTCTTCGTACTGTGTTTGGTGCTCGCGAGTTCTGACTCCGAGTTCTTGAAGCTCGACTGCTGACTGTCTCGGGCTCTTCTTCACGGATAATCCGCAGGGTTTCGTCAAAGGCGACCGTTTGCATGCGTGAACGGTCCAGCGGGGTCGAGCCAGTGAGTAGTTCGTACAGAATCACGCCAAGCGAGTAGATATCACTGCGAGTATCGATGTCCAGCGATCGAAACTGTGCCTGCTCGGGCGACATATATTCCAGCGTGCCGATCAGGTGGCCAAACCCTGTGAATGCGGTCTTTTCGGTAAACTGTTGTCCTGTGGCTTTGGCGACACCGAAGTCAATGACCTTTGGAGCAGCGACACCATCGTACAGAGCCACCAGCACATTGCTCGGTTTAAGGTCACGATGGATGATACCTTTCTGATGGGCATGCTGCACTGCCTGACAAACTGCAACGAACAATTCCAGCCTCTGATCGATCGACAGTTGTTCCTGATCACAATAACGAGTCACTGGCACGCCGTTGACAAGTTCCATCACGAGGTAAGGCAGGCCCTGTTCCGTGGCACCCGCATCGAGAACCCTGGCGATGTGCGGATGATCCATGTTGGCGAGAGTCTGCCGCTCCTGCTCAAATCGAGCAATGACCTCAGCGGAATCCATTCCGGATTTGATGATCTTGACCGCAACCTGACGAGCAACCGGCTGCTCCTGCTCAGCAAGAAACACGGCCCCCATTCCGCCTTCACCGATCTGCTTCAGCAGTTTATACGGGCCAATTTTCGTTTGCAGCAGTGAAGTTTCGGGATCTTTTGACGGCAGAATCGAAGCAATGGGTGTCTCAAGAAACTGACCGAGTTGACCTTGTTCCTCAAGAAGCGCGACAATCCGACGTCGCAGCACATCATCCCCATGACATGCCAGATCGAGAAATTCATTACGCTTGTCAGCGTCCTGAATCTCAAGCACCGCAGCGAAAATTTCGCGTTCAGTCATGGTTGGGCTGTCAGGTGAAACTTTAAAGAAACGCTGCCGTGCGAGAACAGCCAGTTTAGCGATACGAAATTGCTCTACAACCAAGACGAATTCAGCATTAGTCTGTCGACAGATTGAAGAGCCCCTTCGACTTCGATCGAGCATTAGGGCCGGACGCGTTTGATGTACTCCGCCGTCACAATATCCACGTTGTCCCCCAATTGCAGCTTACCCTTCGGTTCCAGTCTAAAGAACATTCCGTAAGCAACATCCAATGAGACGCTACCGCTTCGCGGCACCATTCCAAGGCCCTCGCGTTCAAGCAATGTCCAATCGAATGCAAGACCGGGACAATCGCGATCGTTCAAGGTAACGTCCGTATGCCCGACGATTCGATGCCTGGAAATGGAGGGATAGCCAAGCAGGTAAACTCGCGAGAATTGTGAAATCGCAATAACAGAGTCTCCGGTCGTCGGAACAGATAGCAATCAGGCAAATCCGCTAAACAACGACTTCTCACCCAGTCCTCCACACGAGTAAAGGCTGTGTCGAGACTGCGAGAGCTGATAAACGTGCCGCACAAACTCTTCCACCAGAGGCCCGGAAGCCTTTGCAGAACCGGCCCCATTTGCCACGTTGGCAAATGAATTGTGAAAGTCGCTTTCGATGTCTTCGAGCTTGCGAGTTAGCTCGCTATCGGAGCACCCTCCGATACATTCGATCTTGAGTTTCCGAAAAGGGTAGATCCTCCACTCACCGAATGCAGCTCCTGCGGTTCCATCAAATGGCAACCTGCCCTGAGTAGGCAGCGACATCCATCGTCTTTGCTGATTCGTCGTGTAAACATTCATATAGATCAATGTTGCCTGAGAATTGTAATACCACCATTTTTCGTCTCCAGGCGAACCAGCGAGTATGGCCTTTTCGAGCAAGCATCGCATTCGCTGACCAATCACACCAGGAGTCTTTGCGATGAGGGGTTTAAGACGATCAACTTCGCTTTTGGACACTTCGATCACTTCCGGATCGAAGTGGACTGACTTAGACGGAACAACAACGTATCCGAATCCTTCCCCAGTCTTGAAGGCATAGTTCAGTCCGTCACTGGAGTACTTGCATCCAATGAGATTTGTCAGATACCAGTTGACCTCTTCGGGCTGTATGGTCCGGAAGTTATGAAAAAAAAGCGTCTTAACGTCGACACCCCACTTTGCGGCGACGGTCTCCCATCGCTCTCCAGTTTGGAAATAGTGCCTTTGACCCTCAGGCGGCCAGTAATCTGTTGGAATCAGCTTGCTGGGATACTTCACGTTCGGCATAGTGAAAAATTCCTTGTTGCTTTCGGTGATTTGCTTACCCTGGCCCGGTCCATCTCAACGTCTTGATTCTTAATGCGCAGTCGATTGAAAAGTCTGCAACAAATTTTTGGAATTTTTTTGGTAACTTCCTGTTGGTTGCCTTCCGTTCATTACGAAATCGAAAGTCGTGGCGATGCGTGGTGGCACCTTGTCCAGAGTGCCTTCACAGTTTTTTGCTAATGGGGGCAATCAAAACGGCATGCAATGAGCCGCTATTCGGACTTCAAGTCCTGTCGCAGCCATGACCTGGCGTATTCCCAGGCGTAGTAGGCGGCTCGTTCTGAGATACTCAGCGTCTCGGCGGTTTGCTGCATCGTCAGGCCTGCGAAATAACGCAGCTTGACGATTTCCGCGGCCTGAGTATCTGCCGCCGCCAGTCGGTCCAGCGAATCGCTGAGCGCCAGCATTTCTTCGGCGTCCTCGTCGGTCTCGATGGACAGACTCTCCAGTGGTTGTCGCTGAGGATTCCCGCCACGCTTGAGGGCTGCCTTCTGTCGAGACCGCTCAATCAAAATCCGCCGCATGGCTTCCGCAGCCGCGGCAAGGAAGTGCCGATGATTCTGCCAGCTATCCGTCTCAGCCGGCTTCACAAGGCGCAGATACGCCTCGTGAACAAGGCCCGTTGCATCGAGCGTCTGGCCTGGCTTCTCGTGTGCAAGCTTGGCCGCTGCCAAACGTCGCAACTCGTCGTAAACAAGCGGAAGCCAGTCCTCCGTCGCTCGAGCATTCCCCTGTTCGATTTTCGCCAGGATGTGTGAGACGTCAGACATACCCCTCAGGATAACCCAAACGAACTCGCCCTGCCAGCGATCCGATTTCTCAACGACAAACACTCACTCATCCGCAACCTTCAATCGCAGGCAGGATTGTTAATTTAACCACGAAAGACACGAACCACACGAAAAAGCACAATCGGGCACTTCTGCGATTCTTCCGTCTATTCCGCGTCTTCCGTGGTCAAAACGCCAACCCTGCCTGCGATTTTCCCAATCTGCAGTCCTCACTGAATTTGCCGCACGACATTCAGCGTGCCACCGAGGGAAGATCGGCTGTTTTAGCGGTCGTAGACCGGGAAGACCTTATCGCCGGATCGAGTATATGCGACGTGGCCATTGACGATGGCAGTTTCCACGTAGGTTCGATAGTCCAGGGGCTGTCCGTTAAGAATCAGCAGGTCGGCGTCTTTGCCTTCCTCGATACTGCCAATTCGATCCTGAAGCCCCAGCATCGTCGCAGGCACGATTGTCAGTGCCTTCAATGCTGTTTGTTCACTGCAGCCGCCTCGGACTGCAAAAGCCGCTTCCAGGGGCAGCGATGTCAGGTCGCGGCCGGCGAGCCCGTTCAGGCTGATCGAATCAGAAAGCGGAGCAATACCGAACTGCACACCATAGGATTCATAAATCTTTGAGGACTCGATGTTGCTTCCAGTGGTGTTTTCCTGAGCGAATTGCGGCTGGCGGCGGTTTCGGGGTGTGATGATGACGGATACACCGGCTTCGGCGAGTTCATCCGGAATCACCCAGCCTTCTGTGGCGCTCTCAATCACGAGCTTGTAATCGAGTTCCTTCGCAAGGTCGATGGATTCACGGATCGAAGCCACATTGCTGCTTGAAATCCTCAGAGCAATCTTGTTCTGAACCAATGCCAATACATCGTCACCAACCGGTTTTCGCGGTGGTGGAACTTTTTCACCCTTTGCCACTTTTTGCTCATGTTCGGCCTGTTGTTTCAGATAGTCCCGGGCCTTCGCAATGGTTTCTCGCCATGTGTGTCGATTCAGAGCACCAGTGAATGCCCCCGGCGTAACGTGATAGAAGACCATGTCGCTGACCATCATCCCCTCAAGTCGGCCAGCGCTCATTTTGATGACGGCGTTTTGTTGTGGGCGAATCGGTTCAGGTGCCGCAGGTTCAATCGGTTCGGTTGGAAGGATCGGCAAACCGCAGCACTGACACACGGACGTATTGGGATCACCAAAGTCAGGATTGAAATCGACTGCCACGTTCGTCAGCTGTTCAAGTGTCGGATCCAGCCCGGGAAACAGTTCATCTTCTGCTCTGCGGCGTCGAAAACCGCCACCACCACCGGAAACCTGAACGCAAGCCGTTGTGATACCAACTCCCAACGCGATTTTGACGTTATCGTCGAAAGGGTCGAGCTGGTCAGCGAACTTCTGGCCGGTCGAAGGTGTACCGGTCAGACCGACTCCGCGAGTACTGATCGACACAAAGCCTGGAGTGACGATCATGCCTTTTGCGTCAATGACTGTCGAACCTTCAGGAATTGTGATGCCCTGACCGACTTTCAGAATCTTACCGTCCTGAATCAACACGGTTCCGCGACGAATCACTTCCCGAGTCACCGTGTGGATGTCTGCGCCAACGATGGCCGTGATCGGCCTGGGTTCTGCCTTCGTTGCTTCGTTCTGATCTGCCGATTTCCCTTTGTCAGCCTCCGCTGATTTTTCAGATGGCGGAGTGTTCTCTGCGGGCGTTTCTCTGGGAGACTGCGCAGAAGCGATCGCTGGTGAAATGACGCACATCAGAAGCAGTGCAATCATTCGCTGAAACACGGGGCGTTGGCTTTCAGTCTTCATAAACAGAATTCCCTTCCACAAGTACCTGTCGCACTTTGCTTGCGACAGTCAAAGGATCACCGTCTAAAAATACGAGGTTGGCCTGCTTGCCGGGTTCAATTGAGCCCACTGTTTTTTCCAGCCCCAGCATTCTGGCCGGTGCCAGCGTCAATGCCTCAAGGGCAGCTTTGCGAGGCAATCCAGTCTTTACCAGCAGTGCGACTGGAAAGTAGGGTGTGTCCGGCATGCTTTCGAGCGAATTGTCCAAAGAGGAAGAGAAGGCAAAGTTGATACCGGATTCCGCCAGCAGCTTTGGAACATTGATTCGGTCGCTTGACCTCGGAGCAATATCAAGTCCGGCCCGCAGAAGAACGGAGATCCCAGTGCCTTTCAGGGCATCCTTAGTCTGATAGACATTGGCACCGCTGGCCACAAGAACAATTTTAACCTTCTCGAATTCCTTCCGGATCTCCAGAACGTACATGATCGTCGATGCGTTATTCACATTGAGGATGATCGGTGTGTTGCCATCCTTCACCGACTGCCAAAGCGACGTCAATGAGCTTGTAGCGGGTGCCGGAGTTTCAGATTGTGGTGGTGCCGTCGCTGGAGCCGACTCACCTCTGCGACCGTCTCCGCCACGCCCCGAGCGAGGACCTCCGCCTCGGCCCCCGAAACCAGATGCACTACTGCTCGTACTCGGACGTCCCCGCAAACCGTTTCGCAGGACATCCAGGCTTTCCGTAGTGTTCGTCAACGACAAATACAGACAGCCGTCCTTGTTGACAATGCAGTTCTCAACATCACCGGGAGTGACTCGAACACTCAGCGACTGACCGTAACCACGAGTGACGATGTTGGCGAATCCGACTCCGTAGCGAGACTGAGTACTAAGAATGGTTTTCAGCGACAGCGGGTCAAGGTTGTCAGAAAGTTTGCTGAAGGTCGGGGCAGTTGTTGACGGAGCTCCCGGGATTGTGATCGTCCGTCCGCCAGCAACAATCGTTCGAGTTTCGGATGGTGATGAAGTATCACCTCCTGTGACAGGATGATAGATATTTACCAGTCCCGGCAGAATTGTTTGACCCGAGACATCGACCACACGTGCACTGGCAGGAATTTTGAGATCCGTGCCGACGGCCTCAATCTTTCCGTCTCGAATAACGATAATTCCGTCCTTGATTGTGCCGGCTTCCGCGACGGTCTCTATCGTCGCGCCACGGTAGGCCACGACATCGTCAGCAATCACTGCACTCGACAACAGGGCAGCGATTGGCAGCGCGAACAAAATGATTCTTCGATAAGACACTCGGAAACTCCCGCGACAATCAGGACCGGAACACGTCGAAACCGGACAAATCAAAAACGGCGTCGATCCTTCCTGATGTCGTAGACACTCTTGCCGTCAATAAATACCTGCGTAACGTAGTTGCGAGGGTCGATAATCGATCCTGTGGTGATGACAATATCTGCATCCTTGCCAACTTCCAGTGATCCGACCCTGTCTGCAATCATCAGTGCTTTCGCCGGTTCGATGGTGACGCCTCTCAGAGCCTTCTCTTCTGTCCAGCCGTAGCGAACTGCCATACTCGCCTGAAAGAACAGTTCTTCCTGAGGAATCACGGGAGCGTCCGTGTTGACACCCAGACTCGTAAAACCTCGCTTATGATACTCCGCCACGATGCCCTTAATCTGGCCATCATCCGGCTCGTATCTGAATCCTCGAGGTCCGGCCATCACGGGGATGTCGCGTTTCTGGATCTCTTCGGTGAGCTTATAACTGTCAAACGTCCCGTGGTCGATTACGACTCTCAGGTTCATTTCGTCGTGCAGAATTCGCAGAGTCGACTGCACGACCTGGTAGGCCTGTGTATGGACAACCACCGGAATCTCACGCCTGAACAACGGCTTGAAGTACTCCAGTCGCAGATTGACTTCCGGCTTCACTTCCGTCTTGCCGGACTCGTAAAGGTCCCACTGGTTGACATAAATGCGCCCCATCTCAAGCTGTTGTCGAATCACATGGTTCATCCCCATGCGTCCCGAACCAACCTCGCCACCCTGACGTTCCGGATTGCCCGATTGAGCAATTTTGAGTACACCGGGAGCTCTGATAATCACATCTTCCGGCTTGCCTGGACCGGTCTTCATCAGGGCTCCCCAGCCACCCATGTTGGTGCCACTGCCTGGAATGAAACAGATCGTTGTTACACCGCCGGCAACGGCGACTTTTAAATCATCATTGTGAGGAATGATCTGGTCCCAGTTTCTGAGTTCCGGATTGGTCTGGTAGACCATCTCATTCAGGTCCCCTGAACCACCGACATGACTATGAGCTTCAACCAGCCCGGGCATTGCAAACTTGTCACTGTGATCAATGACTTCGTAACCTTCCGGAATCACAACTTCAGTGCTCGTTCCGATGGCTTCGATGTTGCCTTCAGACACCAGAATGATGCCATTGACGATCGGATCACCGGCACTGGTGATGATCTTGCCGACCTTGATCGCCAGTTTCGGTTTGGACACGTCCTGAACGACTTCTGCGGTAACCGGTGAGCTTTCCGATGCGGCGACTGCAGCGGCTTCGTCCTGAGCCCTCGCAAGTCCGCTGATCGGAATTAAGCCCGAGACAATGACACTGAGAGGCAGCAACTGTGATCGCAAGAAATGACAAACCGCAATCATGGCTTTGCTCCGCGTTCATAGACCCATTCGCCGTCAATCATGACTGCGAGAACTTCGCTCGAAGGTTCAAACGGTGGTCCGCTCATCACAACCAAATCCGCATCTTTACCTGGTTCCAGCGAGCCAATGCTGGACTGAAGTGACAACAGCGTTGCGGCCGATTCGGTCAGACCATTCAGTGCGTCCGCAGGCCCAAGACCTCGAAAGACCGCATATTGCACCGCCATCGGCAACTGCTGAACTCCCGTCGTTGCATTCGATTGAAATGCAAAGGCAACCTGATGGTTGGCCATCACCTGAGGCATGTTTACGACCGAGTTTTCAACTCGACTGACCAGTGTCGGTCCGACAGACACACTGACTTCGTGCTTTGCAAGAAGGTCGGCCACCCGATACGCGTCGTCGGCTCCCACCAGTATCATCTTCAGTCGGAATTCTTCGCGAAATAGCTTCACGGCCGCCGTAATTGCATTGACATTTCTCGCCTCAACCACCGCCGGTATGCTACCTGCCATAAGTGCCCGGTATGGCTCACTGGCAGCAACCACCTGCGGCTTCTTCGGTTCTGTTGGCTTCACCGGTGCATTCGGATCAACTTCCGCCTCTGGTTTGCCAGCCTCCGGTTTTCCCGCTTCCGACTGACCAGTCGTTGCCAGTGTGCTGCCGTCCGTCTTTGTGTCCGCAGGTTTATCTGCCGGCTTCTCCGCCGGCTTCTCAGCAGGTGTCTCCGGCGGCTTCTCCGGCGGCTTTTCGACTGGCTTCTCGGTTGGTGCGGGTGTTGGTGCGGGTGTCTTCACTTCGCCAACAGGTTTTGATTCATCCTTTGGACCCGATGAGTTGCCCGCAGCCTTCTTTGCTTCTTCAGCCTTCTGTTCTTCGGCGGCCTTCTTCTCCTCCTCAGCTTTCTTCTCGGCGGCAGCCTTCTTTTCGGCTTCATACTTCGCCAATGCGACTTCATAGTCCTTGAGCTGGTTCTGATAGGTCACCATCTCTGCGTCATACTTTGTCCAGGCGTCCGCGTATGCTTTTGCGGATGCCAGTGTGCGCTGCAGACCAGACACACCTGATGTCAAATTGGAAGGCATTGAGAACCGGATCGCCACGGGTTCTTTGAGCAGTCGTGGAGTATCTCCCAGCTTGAACGCCAACAGCGGCGAAGGGGAATCCGATCCGGCGAACACAGCAGTTGTGACGCCACCCTGCCGTGCGAATGCAATTGTGCGATCATCGGACGCAAGTCGATCTCCGAGGGTCGTGCCGAGGGAGACTCGAGAAACACTTCCACCGAACCCAAGTCCTGTACCAAGATCAACGAAGCCCGGTACGATCACCGCACCGGGAAATCGACGAATAGAAACATCTTCCGGAATTGAAACGCTGGAGCCCACCGCCTGGATCTTTGATCCAGCGACGAGTACTCCCCCGTCGGAAACGGTGCTGCCATTCGTTGTGTAGATTGTGTCAGCCTGAACAAGAGTTGCTCTTTTCGCAGCTTCTCTGTGGTAGACGCGTTCGCCATTGATCCAGGTGGATTCTACCAGTGTGCCGCTGGCGAATGGATCGCCCGACAGCACAACAAAATCCGCGTCATGATCCGCGGTCAGAGTTCCAACTGTTGCGTCGACTCCCAGAATTCTGGCTGGGTTTGCAGTCAGCATTTTCAAAACGTTGAGCTGCGAAGTGCCTCCTCGAGTGAACAGACCAGCGAGGAACAAAACATCGTTCAGATCGCTGTCAGATGCCGGACGCACGGCAACCGATTCACCCGCCCCGGCTTCGAACAGCGATGCTGCATTGTCCCATGCCTGCTTCTTCGGCTGTTCGTCTTCATCCGGGAGTGCTGGATTGAGCACCTGCCCCGGACGGACATCGGCGTTCAATACGAAGCCGATTGATTTCAGTCGTTCTGCGTCCGACAAAAACGCATCCAGTTCGGCCGAATCAGTCAAAATCAGCTGCAGTTTCGTATCAACACTCTTCTGCAGTTCGGCGAACAACATTAAGGAGGCTCGAATCTCGGCCGATGTCCGAGCCTTGATACGGATTCGTCCCAGGGACACATTTTGTCGGAATGCATCAAAGTCAAAAGCACCTGAGTTATCTGATTCTCCGGTGCGGGCTGCTGCAAAGACTGCCCGCAGGCCTGCCACTCGGGCCGACAGGCTTTGAGCAATCTGCGGCTGAGTCGGATCGAGAGGGTTGTCGACTGAGACAGCTCCAACTGGCGGTTCATAAATGCGAGGAGCAGACGCGGATTCGCTCGAAAGCACGAGTCGTAACGATTCCTGTGGGCGAAGGATTCGGCGCGAATGATCATCGCCGGCGAGTTTTACAACAGCCCCCTGTCCGGGCATCAGTCGTGCCTGTCCAGGAGAAATCTGAACCGTTGTCACACCGGCTGCGACATAGCGGGAATAGTCTCCAAACAGATCGAATCCATCGATTGCTCGCACTTCGGGCGTCAGTGTTCGCTCATCATCGCTGGCGATTCCGATGGATGTTTCTGCGATGACAAAACCTGGGACGACAACTGCATCCTGAAGTTCGTGGCGGACAGCAGACTCCGGCACTTCAATCGTTGATCTCGCACCCACCGCTCTGATTTTTCCATCAACAACCAGCATGACGGCGTCGGTGACCGGCTCAGCGTTGCCGGGCCAGAGTTTGCCGACATAAAAGGCATGAACCTGTTCGTCGGCATTCACTGCCGTCGAACCAAACAGGCCGGATGCCGTCAAAGACACAGCGATCAAAAGCCGGCTCGCCAGCCTGATGCATTGCATGTTGCTCATCAGTTGGTGTCCTCTTCTGGATTGAACAGGAGTCGAAGTTCGGCATCTTCAGATTTCTGATAGACAACTTTTCCGCCCACGATCGTTGTCTCTACCCAGGTGGAAACGCTCAGCGGTTCTCCTGAAAGGATCACCAGATCGGCATCTTTGCCAGTTTCAATGCTGCCCACGGAATCGTCAATTCCCAGCAGCTTTGCCGAATCGAAAGTCAGAGCCTTCAGTGCTGCGTCAGCCGACATACCGTATCTGACGGCCGTTGTGGCCTGATACCAGTAGTAATGCGTACCCAGAGACGTACCACTGTCAGCAACCTGAAACACATAACTCGCCCCGGCGTCGCTGAAGATTTTAGGGAGAACAATCTTCTCTTCTTTTCGCGTAATCGGGTCCGTTCTCCAGTACACCATCGTACTGTCCAGCACCACCGGCAGTTTTCGATCTGCCACCAGCTTTGCCGCTTTGTAACAGTCTCGACCCAGCACCAGAATCGGTTTCAATTTAAATTCATCCACCAAAGCGAGAGCCTGTGAAACATCCATGGATGTTTCACAATAGATGATGGCCGGCATCTCGCCCTTTAACAGACTCACAAGTGCCTCGCGAGTTGCCTTCTCTGTTTCCGCCTGAGCGGATGGCGCTGGTGTTGCTCCAGGGGTTTCAGGAGTTTCTCCGCCTTCCGGCTTTGGCGCTTCAGCCGGCTCGCCTTCCGGCTTTACTTCTTCTGCGGGCTTTTCAATGCTGGTTTCTTCTTCCGGCTTTTGTGCTTTCAGAAGTTCTCGACGCAGTCTCGCGAAGTGGCTCATTCGACTGGTGCCGGTTGTTGGAGCCAGAGAGATCTTGATGCCGGCGTCACGTTTCACAAGCATGTCGTTGACGTATGAACCGGCGGTCTTCACGATGGCAGCTCTGCCGCCAATCATCGTACTGTTGCCTGGAACCACGGCCGCAGTTGTGACCCCGTTGCGGCGAGACTCTTCAAAGAAGTCCGCAATTGGATCGATTGAGTCGACAACGGAAAGGAACGGAACGTTTGCATTCTGTTCATTCGCCTGACTCATACCCGCGGCGCTGTGAACGTTGATCATCCCAGGCATAATGAAGCGGCCCGTCGCATCGATGACTTTGGCTTCAACCGGGATTTCAATGTCTTTCCCAACGGCTTCGATACGGCCATCAGAAATCAGTATCGTACCACCGACGATGCGTTCACCGACGATCGGGATGATTGTCGCACCACGAAGTGCAAGACGATCCTGAGCGATCGCAGTGGTTGATCCTGCCAAAAGCAGAACCACTGCAATTTTCCAGGGACGGCTGATTAGAGGAACCTGTATTTTCATCAGTTGCCTGCCTGTTCAAATTGAATCGCACCATCAACCATGACCCATTGAATCGCTGTTGAAAATTCCAGAGGATCGCCTGTCATCGCAACAAGATCAGCATCCTTGCCAACAACAATTGATCCAACGCGGTCGTCAATTTTCAAAATCGCTGCCGGGCTGGCGGTGATTGACGCTAAAGCCGATTCAGCCGGAAGGCCAAACCGGACAGCAAACCGCATCTGGTCCAGCAGATCACCCCCTGAAAGACAAAACGTGGCGCCGGATTTGTTCAGGCGAGCTGCCATGTCGGCACTGATTCGCGTCCGTTCATCTCCACGGGATGAGCCCGGAATTACTCTCTGAAGGATGACAGACATCTTTCGCTCGGCAATTTCATCGGTGACCTTCCAGCACTCCTGTCCGCCAATGAGTGTTGGATGGAATGAAAACTCATCGGCCAGAGTCATCAGCGCCTGAATGTCATGCTGAGTCCGGCTGACGGCGAAAACGGGCAGCGTACCTGCGGTCACATCCTTCATTGCAGGCGAAGCGAACTTGTCATTCTGAGTTGCATGAAATGCGTTTCGCAACATCCACACGACACCCATTCGATTCGTCGGCTGACGGATGTAGATACTGTCGGGCCGAGACCTTGCATTGTTTCCCGACGCGGGATCGCTGCAAACGGAAATCGCCAGCCCCGTTCGCTCTGCAACGATGCGACGGTCGATCGTTCCTGCCGTCTTCACCGCACTTGTCAACCCTGCAACGACGTTTGAAGTACCAGGGGTCAGATGAACGCACGTGGTTCCTCCGGACAGCTGCTGAAGGAAGTCAATGTCTTTCCAGTCGACGATCGATACAGAAGCCAAATCCGGAGTGATCTCGTCTGTCCGTTCGTCATCCAGACGCCCGGCGCCAATTCGGGATGCCGCATCGACGAGCCCCGGTATCAGACTCTTCACTTCGACAACTTTCACACCCTCAACCGAAAGCGATTCACCGATTTCGACAATTTTACCATCCCTGATCAATACGCAGCCCGGTCGAAGGATCTCTCCCGTGCCGGTGTGAATCACTTCGGCTTTGATCAACACAGTTTTGTCACCAGACACCTCTGGTTCGTCAGCGATTACGCTGACCGTACTGCCGCAGCCAATCGCAAATACGATGGCCACTGCTTTCATCAACGTTGTTCGAACCAACGTCTTTGTGATCGTCATTTGAGTGATCTTCATTGTGCGTCTTTCATAAGGCGACCATCAACGATCACGTGAATCGGGCGAGCAGAAGGATTCAACGGAGAACCACTCCAGATCACAATGTCCGCAGCGGAATTCTCTGCCAGCCTGCCGAGATTCATCAGGCCGAAACGATCGGCGGCGTCACTGGTAACGGACCGCAATGCCGCTTCGGGACTCATGCCGGCGTTTGTGAGAACTGCTAAAGTTTGTCGCATTCCCGAGGCATCGCTACCGGAGACGGCAATTTTGATGCCTTTGTTCGATGCCGCAGCAATATCCTGAGCATACCAGTCACGATCTGTCGTGCGAGAGGTTCGGACAATCAATCCGGCCTGCAGTTGCTGAAGAGCGTCGATTGACGTCTGGGGATCTTCCGGATGTAAGATCATTGCATTCAATTCGAATCGCTTTATCAATGAAACAGCCGCGTCGACTTCCGGTGATGAAGACGCTTCAATGATGGCGACGGTGGACCTGTTCTTCAAAGTTCCAAGAACGCGTTCATGTTCAGCGGTCAACAAGCTGCGAACCGAGTCGGGGACGTAGAGGTTTGAAGAAACTGGTGTCCCGGAAAAATACTGATTCAGTAAACTCAGCTGCCCGGAGAGTGATGCGGGATAGCGATCACCAAGTCGAGCTTCTGCTGTTAGGACAAATTTGGATGCAGGCAGAACAGGTTGATCGTTCAAATGCAGCACCTGATCCTTCGCAAGAAATCGGACACATCCGACCTGTCCGGCAACCACACTTTTCGAATCCGGAGCCAGCATCACGGCGGTGAAGCCCGCATGACTGAGCTTGCGAAGAGCAGCACTGTCCGGCGAGAATGAATCAATCGCACGAATTTGAGATGCTACAGCGTCCGTTGATTCAACATCCACTTCGGAATAATGACCGACAATCAAGCCCGGTGAAATGACCGCGGAACCCATGTCAAATACGGGTAATCCTCCCGTCTCAGTCGTTGCTGCATTGACACTGACGATTTGCCCGCCCTTGACCTGAATTGCAGCAGGTGCCAGCTGACCATCCGGATACAGAACCTGTTGGCTGACAATCGCGAAGTCGGTCGGAAGAACACCGGGAAGCGTCGGTACGTCCACAAGATTGCCGAGTACTACAGATTGCACATCGCCGGCTTGATAAACAATGTCTCCATGCGAAATCGTCAGCTTCACCGGGGCAGCCGGATTCAAAGGATCTCCGGCAACGACCACAATATCTGCATGCTTACCCGGCTGAAGTGAGCCTGTTTCGGCATCGATTCCAAGGACTCGTGCAGCATCAATCGTGATGGCTCGCATCGCCTGCTCCGGCGTCAATCCAGATGCAATTGCTTCAGCTGCATGGAAACGAATCAGCCGCGATCCCCGAGGGTCCTTCGAAAACGTGGCAACTGCAATCAGGCCTTCAACATTCTTCAGCTTCTCATAGCGATCTTCTTTGCTGCTGGCATACGATGGAGTTGCTTCAAACGCGGCAAACGGCCCGGCAATCACGGGAGGATGCTGTGCGGCGAGTGTCTCCCATGAGCGGCCCGCCTGACTGATCCCTTCATAAACGAACGTCAGATCAAAGTCTTTTGCCAGCTGAAACGCATTCGCAATATCATCGGCGCGATGAACTTCAATCCGAAGCGGCAGCTCCTTTTTCAGGACCTTCACCAACAGGTCCTTTACAGGATCGCTCTTTGGCTTCTTTGGAAGCTCCGGCTTCTTCTCGTCCGTCGATCCCGCAGAAGCAGGTTTTGTGTCACCGTCTTTCGAAGGTTCTGCACCAGCACCTGGAGGCCCGCCAGCGTCCGGAGGCCCACCAGCACCGGGCGGTCGACCAAAACCGGGACGGCCTTCGCCACGTCGGCGAGATTCTCCACGGCCGCTGCCGCCTGGGGGCCGTTCTCCGCCGGACGGTCGCTGTGAATCTGATGAACGTTGTGATTCAGTTGGGGGGGCTTCGGTCTTCTGACTGTCAGCGGCTGGCTTGTCGGCTTCCTTAGGTGTCTCAGCCGCCTTCCTGACGGCCTCTTCGTACTTTTCCCACTCCTCTTTATACGTTTTGGCGGCGGTCAGGACCTTCTTCAGCGATTCGTACTGAAGATATCGGTCTCGTGAATTGCCCGCTGCGCCCGAAAGTCCGAGCGACGCCTGCATTGATGCATCGTGTCTGATGACGAGTTCAGCTACGGAAGTCGCGGGAGCAACTCTGAGTACAACACTCAGGCCACCCAGTGGGCCGCTCGGCTGAACAGAAACCGCGGTGACTCCCTGTCGAGAAACTTCAACCCATGAGTCAGAGAATGGATCGACCCCGTCAATGGCTTTCAGACTGCCGTCCTCAGCAGACGCGGAAATCGAATCCGTTGCGAGCCACAAACTGCTGCGGCAGTCGATCAACCCCGGAGCAACCGTCATCCCGGTCACATCAATCCTCGTGGCATGTTCCGGGATTTGAACGTCTTTGCCGATGGCAGAGATCTTGTCTCCGGTAATGACGACAGTCGCGTCTTCCAGAACACCGGCGGAGCTCATGGTCACGACTCGCCCACCAACCAAGGCAACAACCTTGTCTGGCGCTGTTGAGGATTCCACAGCTGCTGCAGGCTTATCGTCGGGCTTAACGTCCGTTTGAATTTCGTCAGCCATCAGGCCGCCGCAGGCTGCGACAAGAAATGTCAGCAGGAACAGGTTTCGCAAGTCCCGGCGTCGAGCGAATTTCGTTTGATTCATCGTGTAGTCACTTTGAAGTATCGAAAAGGTCTTCGACCTTGACATGCGGTCTGTTGATTGAACGTTCAATCCGTTCGTGATCGGAACCTCAGTCAGCATTCCTGCTCATTTCGCCCAGAGTGACGTGATTGACCAACGAATGTCAATCATTGCAGCAGGCAATTCCCTGAAAACGCCAAGTCGTTCATTGGCAGTCGAGCAGGTCCAAACGCGGGTGCTGCAGAACGCTCAGCAGTCAGGCAGAAACGCCGCCGGAACGGGCAAAGAGTTCTTAGGATTGTTCACAAAATACCCCAGCATCCAGCGCGTAGCCAGCGTGATTGGTAACCACGAAATACACGAAAGACACGAAAAAATACAATCGAGTACTTCTGCGATTGCTTCCGTCTCTTCCGCGTCTTCCGTGGTCAAAACGCCAGCCCTGCCTGCGACTTGAATTCAACGCCAGAAACACTGTCCTGGAGTCTTCTCAATTGACAAGAGAATGAGGGCAAAAGAATGCCGGACTCTGCCATTCTCCTGCCCACATTCTTCTGCCATATCCCGATCTCTTGACGCCCTGCGATTCTTTCGTGTCTTTCGTGGTTGAAAAAGTACTCATCACGCTCCGTCTTGATGTCGAGCCCCAGTGTCCGCCCCTGATGGCATCCGGCGCGTAGCCAGCGTGATTGGTAACCACGAAAGACACAAAAAAAACACAATCGAGTACTTCTGCGATTCTTCCGTCATTTCCGCGTCTTCCGTGGTCAAAACGCGAGTCCTGCCTGCGACTTGAATTCAAAGCCACAAACGCTCTCTTGGAGAATTCTCAATTGGCAAGAAAATGAGGTCAGAAGAATGCAGGGCCCAACCATTCTTCTGCCACCATTCTTCTGCCATACATCAATCTGCCGCCTCCGTGAATCTGCTGGACGACAAACGCCCCCTGCAGCTCTTTCGTGTGGTTCGTGTCTTTCGTGGTTAAACCGCCGGCCCTGCCTGCGATTCGAATTCAACCAACGGTTCGATTCCCTCGACTGAACTTGGTTGCGGCTGAGCGAAGCGAAACCGCGCTGGGCGATTATCTGCGATCGTTCAGTTTTGCGAGGAGACGCAGGATTTCGAGATACAGCCAGACGAGCGTCACCATGAGTGCAAATGCTCCATACCACTCCAGATGCTTGGGGGCTCCCCTCTCAGCCGCGTCCTCAATGAAGTCGAAGTCCAATACCAGATTCATCGCGGCAATGATGACCACGAAAATACTAAATCCGATTCCGATCCATCCTGCAGAATGAATGAACGGTATTCCAAATCCAAAGAAGCTCCCAATAAAGGAGACCAGGTACATCAAACCAATGCCAATCGTGGCGGCTGTGACTCCCAGCTTGAAATTCTCCGTCGCTTTGATCAGTCCTGAGACATATGCCATGAGCAGGCCGGCGAGTGTTCCAAAGGTGCAACCCACCGCCATGACTACGATTCCGGGATATCGCAATTCAAAGAGTGCAGAAATACCTCCGAGGAAAACACCCTCTGCTGCGGCGTAGAGAGGTGCCAGAAAGGGAGATGTGGTCGGCTTAAAACAGATGATCACCGACAAGATCAGTGACACGATCATGCCACCAAACATCCATGGAGCAACAGCGCCAAAATTCAGGTTGCCGCCCCCCATGACTCGAACCCATGAGAATCCAGCCGTTGCAAATGCGATCATCAGGAGTACGAACGTCTTCAGAGCAGTCCCCTGAATGGTCATCGTCGCAGATTCAGCAGTCGCCATGCGGCCAGAAAACGCGCCCATATCCTGAAACGTGTTTGAGTTCAGAGTCGGATTTCCGCTGCGCATGAAACAACCTCGGTTTTCTGGACAATTCCACGATACAAAATTGACGCATCGCGGTGAACGGATCACGTTGCCTGCCTGAAGCAATTCTCCGCAGACATTGTCCGGTATGCAATCCCAAAGACCAGATCAGGAACACACTATCACGACCTGCTCAACCACAAAAGACAACCTCAACCATAAAAGACGACTTTGGATGCGGTTCCTGGTTGATATTACCGTTCATGAGCGTTCATCAGCTGTTTGGAAACTCTTCACGGTTCAAAACGTGTGCCGTCGAACCGAACGGCGTAAAGATCGAACTCAGCTCTTCCTCCCAAAGTTGCAGAGACGTATTTCGAAATCTGCTCAGTAGCCTGCTTCCGGAAGTGTTCGCCAAGTTCAGAGTGGGCCGTCGCTTCTTTTTCCCATTCCTTATATTTGAACTCTATTTCATCGGGAGGCATGAATTCGAACAACCGACAGGCCCTCCACTGTTTGGTGCGTCGGTCGTACAGGGAAACGGCCATCCGCATCGGAGCTATCTCGAAAGTACTGTCTGAGAAGACTGCAGGCTTAAAATCGATCAGGTCGTAGGCCAGAACATAAGGCGTTTCACCAAGTGCCTTCATCTCAGCGTCGAATCGTGCCGCGTTCTCAGCAGGCTCTGCAAGATACCTTGCATCGAGTTGATTCTTCAGCTCTTCCGCTGCGAAGAGCGAAAAGTTTTTTGAGTCATTGATATCGTGATATTCGCCATCCAGTTCCTGTCGAGACAGAACCACCATATTCGACATCGGGTCAGCGATGTGATAGTACGGAGTCGGATTGAGCGGTTCACCAGTCAGTTCTGCATCTTGCCTGGGAATGGCGGACGCCAACTCACGAAAGTCGGACACCAGTTGATCGATCTGCGTTTTGTACCTGTCACCGATTTCACGCTGAGTCGGCGAGGAACAACCCATCATTGGCCAAAGCAGAAACATCAGGCACACAACACCCGACGAAATTCGATTCAAGGGCTCGAACATGACCTGGACACACCTTGGGTTGGACTTATCTTCGCGCGATTGAGTTGCCGGTTGGCAACGAAGAATGTTCCATTTGGGAGCAACATTCAACTCAGGCGACCATCCGTATTCGTTGATTTGCGACTTGAGGAATTCAATGGAGAGGCAATTTGATCGAAGCCTGTACGCACGCTCTGAGCATAACTCCGAGGTCGTTTCAGGAGTCTGTCTAATTTTGGATTCCCTGACTTTTGAATTGTTATCAATCTCACTGAGATCGTGCTCTCAACTCTACGGCTCCGCGATCATGACGCCATTCCACTGCTCATCAAAGTAGCCGGCTCGAACAATCTCCTCCGGGAACGCCGCGGACATTGGCTCCCATTTCTCTGATCCCGATGATATTTTCATGATGGCCCAGTCGCCGAGTCGCGGGAAGAGCAGATAGTTGAATGCCGCGAACTCCTTCTCGTGGAACGTATGGCCACTGTTGATGACAACGTAACGGTCGGCTGCAAGCGGGCTGGCACAAATCAGAACAGGAGCGTGATCCAGGGCCGCATACGTTTCTTCATGGAGATCTACGGCATCGGGTGTCCACTTCACGGGCAAATTCGGCAGAGCTTTTGCAATCCACGAATTGCTGCCGGGATCCCCAAAAAGAATCAGGTGCTTGTCGCGCACATCGGCTTCAGTGACGTCCGTATCGTTCTTGATCGGAAGATCGCCACGCATGTAGCGAGCCCATTCATATTCGAAGCGTCGCAGGCTGGCCGATGCCCAGTGATTCACTTCTGAGTTCCACGGTTTACCGGTACCTCGCACACACAAGAACGGCCCGGAGAACGCATCGTCAATCGGCCCCTGGAGACCGGGGCGTTTTCCGGTCGTAACAAGATCACTGCGAGCACCAGAGCATTGCCATTTCCCGTCTTTGTGTGAGATCACAAGTGCAGTGTCGCGCTGCGGTAACGCCACTTCCATTCCCCCGATTCTGAGCATGGTCTTCGCGTTCCTGAGCATCGGTGGATGAATGGCAAAATGAGTAATGTTCGTGGGTTCGTCAATCTCGACACTGCCATCCTCTGCCACGTTAGCGATCATCTCCGCGCGTTCGTAGTGCTGCTTAAGCGCCAGCACTTCGAGCCAGTGACAACGATTGTATTTGAGCGTCCATGTCACGAAGCGAAGGTGGTCTGGTGCGTGGTTGAGCCCTTGCGCGGCGAATTCTCCGATGCGCCGCATTTGCTCATTGTGAGTCATGGGATCGATGACATGGCCGGTGCCCGCAGAGATCAGGTTGACGAACGGAAGTTTCTCCTTTGCGAATGCTTCGCCCATGATGACGTGAGCCTGGAAGAACACGTCCTGGTCACCGATGGCAGCGATTGCCGGAACGACAGCGGCATTCGCGGCATAGTCCACCGAGTCCAGCATGTGCAATCCCATTTCCTGATGCCGAGGCAGCGGACCAACTCTGATGAATCCGGGAACTGGTGTCTCAGAAAAGCGATGCGTGTCGACGTAGCCACAATATGGCCCGATCGCCACAAAAAGGTCCGGGTATTTCAATCCCAGATGCCATGTCCCCGAGGCTCCCATTGACATGCCACGAAGCACGATTCGGTCACGGTCGATATTGTAGTTCCGACAGACAGCGTCAACCGCTTCAAACACATCCGTCTCGCCAGCCCAGCGGTAACAGTTCTCAACGCGTCCCAGTGGATGAAGTTCGATAAAATCAACGTCTGGCGCTGGATTCTCATCGTCGTCTCCGGAGTCAAAACGTGCGCCGAATCGCAGCTCACTCATGCCAACCGGTTTTGAACTGCCATGCAGCACGACATCGAGCCGCATTGGTCGGGTGCCATCATAACTCTTCGGGATAATCACGCCATAAGGCTGTGTAGAACCATCCACCGCGGAAACAAAGCCTCGCAGTACTTTGCCCTTCTTTTCAGTCCAGCTGGTCATATTCACTGCCAGTTCTTCGGCCCGTCGATTGCCGCTGGCGATCGCATTCTTCACCAGCAATTCGTCGGCAGGCGTCAATGGACTGTCATATCGCAGCGCCCAGGCAACGCCCTTGCGGAACAACTCAACATCTGCGACTAAATCGGGATTGGCATGGCTGACAGTTGAGAGATTCGCCGCTGGTTGAATCTCAGCATCCTGCGGTCTACCAGACACAGAGTCGACGTTCAGTAAAACGATGATCGAGATCCGTAACAGTACCTTCATGAACGTGAATTCGGTCAAAAATGTCCGTCTGTTTTGTGGTGTCGTCACGAATGAGCCTTGATGAAGAGCCTTTGGTCGAGCACTCATGAGGGTGAGTGGAGATATGTTCTGGCGAATCAAGACGTGACAGACAAGCGAGTCAGAAGACTGGAGGCAGAAGAATGAGTGTTCCTGTGTTGATGGGGCTGTGAGCAAAGGTCACGGTCATCCAGCAGATTGGGATTCTCAATCGCGCCGATCATCAACCCTCATTGATCCGCGTCCATCTGCGGTTTCGCACCCGACCGGCGGATCATCAGCGGCGAGCGGACCGCTCCGCAACGATGATCTGTTCAAGGTCCAGTTTCCGGGCCGACGGATTTCGAGGAACCAACCTGATCATGACACCTTCCTGGATGGTCGAGAGAATCGACTCATCCCACGATTCGAATCCGAATTCTGGTGACGGATCGAAAATCTGGAGGGTATTGCTGCCGGAATGATCCAGCAATACAACCGAATGTCCTTTAAGTTCAGAGAAGCCTGCAGCCAGAGACTGCGACCCAAAGCGATCATCAAAGGACAGGGACAGGACTGCTGGACCGCGAGGAATTTCTCCGGCCTTCAGGCGATCGAGACTGAAGGGTTCAACCACGACATCCCATTCAGTGTTTTGAACCTTGAGTTTCATGCCTCGATAGAGTCCCATCCAGTGAGTCCCTTCGCGAGTGAGGCACAGGGGCGCCATATCCCATTCTGTAGCTGCGATTCCGTGAAGGCGGAGCAGGCAGGCACCGGAGACTGGCGAACAGGTGGTATCTGCGGTTTGGTACTGCAGCGCTGCTTGACCGTTCAGTCTAAGGCAGGTTGGAGAGGTGCCGGACATGGGTTCGAAGAGCGAGTAGGTGCAGAGTGCGACAGTGGCGACAGTCAGGCTTGCTCGGCGAGCTACATGGATTCGACGTGTCCCGGCACAGACACCCGCGAAGAAAGCGCCGAACAGCGGTAGCCAGTTTCCGAGGACGATGATCGCCGACGACGGGATCAGACTGGCAATGATGGGTTGATTCCAGAGAAACATGAGGTAGCTGGACATCAGCACAACGGCGACTCCGAGCACCTGCACGAGAGCAGTTGGAGAAAACCAGCGTGCACAGCGAACCCCGACCGCGAGCAGCACGCTGCAGAGTCCCAGCATGAACGCAAAGCTGATATAGAGATCCGCCATCCCGAACAACCTCCTGTAAGGGACTCGTTTTGCTTTGGCCTCTCCTATGCTGTTACCGCGATTGGTCAGAAGTGCGGAGCGTGAGAATTGGGAGAGAGCAAAGAAATTGAATCTGACAAGAGAGAAATGTGAATAACCTATGAAGAGTGTGGGTCGAAAAGAAAATCAAGGCAAGAGGTGTTTTCGGGGCAAAAACCCGAATTAACAAAGCCGTCAGAAGTTTTCAGGCCTGCCGAAATCTTCCAATTGGAATAACCGGCCCGAGGAGCGAACTGGGAAACTGAGAAACAACAGAAAAAAGTGACTCGACAAAGGCAGGAATGCCGATACCATTCCGCGTTCCACTCGCTTGGGGAAAGAGCCCATGCGACTTAACACCAACAATCAGCGTCAAAACAGTCGGCCGAAGTGGCTGTGACAGAATCGGCTGAAACAGCCGAATAAATATTGACGCGGGGTGGAGCAGCCTGGTAGCTCGCGAGGCTCATAACCTCGAGGTCGTCGGTTCAAATCCGGCCCCCGCCACTAAACCCCGGTGTCGAATTTATTTCGACCCCGGGGTTATTTTTTGCGCTCACCTTTGAGCCCCGCCAAAAGCGTCGCCCTATCCCGCTTTCCCGCAACAACTTGCGATCAGCCCCGTACTCGGTCCCGAACCTCTCTTCTCAAACAGAGACACGCCAGAGCGGATCTCTCCAAGCGTCTCGGCCCGTTTGAGAGCGATTTGTCTCTCCCATTCAGAGACACTCCCGGCTCGGGTTATGACCCCCACTGGCTTCACTAAGCAGTTTCGGATTTTCCAAATCGCATTTTCGGGTTATGCGACCGCGGGGTTATGAACGTGTCATAAGTGAAGTCCGGATCAATGAGTCTCCGTCTTTTTATTTGCCTCCCTTGTCGGTAGACTGGCGTGTTGTATCGGTATGTAACATCAGTGTCCTCAGGGATGTCATTTCGTGTCAGTCGTTCAACAAAAATATGAGGAACTGATTGATGCCATGCCTGTCCACGTCAAGGTTGCACGTGCGGTGCAAATGTTCCAATGGTCCCGCGACTGGATCATGCGACAGGTTCTCGCTGAGAAAGGCCCAATGTCTGAAGAGAGGCTGAAGCTTGAAATCGCGTTGAAGATGTACGGCCATGAAGAGTCTGTCCGACAACTGATTGAGAAAGCCCTCTCCCATGTTTCCGATTGAAGCGTTTCGCGGAACCGTCGAACGTTTCATAGGGATCCTCAAATCGCTCAAGATTCGTCATCACCTGACTGGAGGAGTCGTCAGCGTCGCGTGGGGTGAACCGAGAATGACGCAGGATATTGACATTGTGATTGATCGAGTTGGCGCGACCGCGAACATTGAGCGATTGGTGAGCGAGATTCAATCTGCAGGTTACTTCGCTGATGAACAGGGTATTCGAAATGCGATACACGGCGGTAAGCCGTTTCAGTTGCTTGATCAGGTCGAGGTTCTGAAGCTGGACGTGTATCCTCGCGAACTCGTACCCGGCGAATTGAGTCGTTCTGTTCTGGCAGAAGTGTTTCCCGGGAGCACAATCGCTATTGTTTCCCGCCCCGATGCCGCACTGTCGAAACTCATCTGGATCAAGCGAGGCAGTCACAAGAGTCGGCACGATCTTCGCCAGATCGTGCGTCGACTTTCTGAAGAAGAGAATGTCTTTCTTCGCACGCAAGCCTTGCAGCTTGAACTCACCGATCTGCTCGATTCGGTCCTCGCAGAATCCGACGAACTCTTCGAGTGAGTCCACTGACGACAACCTCTGCCACATCCTCCGCAACAGCGGCGAAGCTGAGAAGCGTGTGTCTATCGCGTTGACGAACCATCAGATTTCGCGGACATGATCTGCTCAGCCGCATCGTCCACGAGCGTGACGGAAATCGATCCTGCATCCGGATCGAAGACCACTTCTTTGATGATTGTCGCCAGCAGATTTGTCTGGGTTCGCATGTTGAGTTCATACCAGGAACTGCGGATCGCCTCCAACGGACCATTTGCAGATGACTCGTGGTCTGCCTCGCTCTGTTCGAACATGGAGCAAATAAAGTGTTCAATCTCAAATGCTCGAAGGCTGACATTGCGGCAAGGAGGTTTTCCACCGGCTCTCGACCGACACCGATAGAAGTAATCGCGAAAGTACTTACGTTGATTCATGCAGGGAGTCATTGCTCGATGACACCGGCCACATTTGAGTAACCTTCTGAGGGGAAACAGAATCTTTGCCGGAGCATAGTCGGCTTTCCGCGAACGACGAGAGGCAATCACCACTCTTACCTGCTCGAACATCGCGTGGTCCACGATCGCTTCGTGCTGTCCTGGCAATCTCCCCGGACCATGGTGAATCATTCCTGCGTAAGTCGGATTCGATAACATCTTCAGAACCTGTCGCGCGGTCCACATCGCTCCATCACGACGCGTCTGCCATTTCCGACCATTTGCGTAGTCAGCAATCTCCTGAGGTCGCTTGCCACTAACGGCCAGTTCAAAGATCTTCCGGACGCGCTTCGCTTCCGTGGGATCGATAATCAACTGCTTTGAGTTCCTGTCGGTCACGTAGCCATACGGGACTCGCCCCGCCACGCGACGTCCTTTTTGTTTGAGTGCGGCTCTCGCCTCTGCCAGTCGCTCTCGGGTGAGATCCTGCTGGAACTCACTGGCCGCCGCGATGATATTGGACATCAGCCGAGCGCTTGCGGAACTGCCAAAGTGCGGATCGGTCACAACATGCAGGGAAACATCATGCTGTTCAAATGTCTGCAGAAGAACCTGAAGATGCAGTAACTTTCGAGTCAACCGGTCGACGCTGTAAACAATGATGCGATCCACTCCACCAGCCTCCACGGACTGGAGAAGTCGCCTCAATGACGGACGATCGAGCGATTCACTGGATCCACCGACGTCTTCGAATGTCTCACAGACCTCCCAGCCAAACCCGTCCGCGAAATCTTTGCAGATGCTTCGCTGCATGTCGCAGGATGAGAACACTGCGTTCCGGTCACGCGACTGCCGCGTGTAGATCACTGCCTTCCGTACCGGCCGCAGAACATCAGGTGCTGGTTTTTTCCGTTTTTCGGCCATATCACAGAATCGGCAAATAACCCGAAGGTCACCACTGTGTCAGCCCAAATTTCCACTTGCCCCGGTGTCGAAACATTTTTCGACCCCGGGGTTATTTTTTGCGATCACCTTTGAGCCCCGCCAAAAGCGTCGCCCTATCCCGCTTTCCCGCAACAACTTGCGATCAGCCCCGAACTCGGTCCCGTGCCTCTTGCCTCAAACAGAGACACGGCAATTCAGACCGATCTGGCCGTCTCGGCCAGTTTGAGAGCGATTTGTCTCTCCCAAACAGAGACACCCCCGGCTCGGGTTATGACCCCCACTGGCTTCACTAAGCAGTTTCGGATTTTCCAAATCGCGTTTTGGGGTTATGCGACCGCGGGGTTATCGCCACGTGACTAAAGCAACGCCGTCATTTTGGAACTTCAAGCTGGATCTCCGAGTGAAAGTTATCACCACTCCAAAATGGCACCGTTCTGAACATCATTCAATTAACGCACCGCTGATTTTAGTCGGTAAACGTCGCATTCCACCAAGTCACATGTGCCATCGAATGAATAGACCTCTGCTCCAGCACTGCCGACGTCCGGGAACACCAGATCCGTCACCACAGTTTCCCCATCGTTGCCGAAGACTTCGACGGACGATGCATCAACAAACAGATGCAGGCGAATGTGCCCTCTGTCATCCGGAATTAATGGTCCCCGATGGCGACCGGGAAACGCTGGATGAAAATCCGCGTTGCCGGATCGAATTCGGTCAATAAACAGACTCTTTGACTTCACATCATAACCCACAACCGTTTCCTGATTTGTTCCCTTGAGAACTCGCAGACCGAATTCCCTTGCGTCGCCCGGATTAAACACAGCAATTACCTCGAGCTGCTGACCTCGAAGACCGATGTTACGTGTTTCGCTTTTGAGCTCAACGTTCTTCAACCTGATCGAATCCGTCCGCAGCAACTGCAACTCACGCACTGGTCTTTGGCACAGTCGCAGCTGGCCGCTGATTCGCCTCAGTGTGAGCTCTCGGGGAATCGACATCGCACTGCGCCACGGGCTGGTGGGGTTTAATGCCGTTTCCCAGTTGTTCATCCAGCCAATCCATAGTCTTCGACCATCGCTGGCTGGTATGTTCGACCAGGAAACGGGCGCATAGAAATCCCTTCCAAAGTCGACCCACTGGGATTCCTTTGAGTCGGCGACAAAACTGGTGCCGTCAAAAACGCCCGTGAAATACTCACCGCCGGACCCCCCTGCGATCGCTCCGCCACCCATGTCGGCCTCCAGAACCCAGCGAGTCCCGCCGGGCTCATTCTCGATTGGCAGTTCAAAAATATCCGGGCATTCCCAGTTCGGTTTGTTGGGAACTCCCGCCGGTCCAAACTCGCTCAGTAGTGTCCAGTCTTTCAGATTTGGAGAACCGTAGAACTGCAACTTCTTCTGGACCGCTAACGTCACGACCATCACCCATCGCTTTGACAGAGTGTGCCAGAAGACTTTGGGATCTCGAAAATCCGCTTCTCCGATATCCAGCACAGGATTGTGCTCATACTTTGTCCAGGTGCGGCCTCGATCGTTACTGAATGCGATGTCCTGCGTCTGAAGTCCGGCACTGTGGCCCGTGTAGATCGCGACCATCGGCGGTTTGCCATTCACGCCAAAGCTGCTCGTGTTCTCGAAATCCACCACGGCACTGCCGGAGAACGCCATCACTCCATATTCATCGTGCAGAGCAATCGGCAGATGCTTCCAGTGCACGAGGTCCTCACTGACGGCGTGGCCCCAGCTCATGTGCCCCCATTCATTCGCATGAGGGTTGTGCTGATAAAACAAGTGATATTCACCGTCATAGTAGACCAGACCGTTTGGATCATTCATCCAGTTCATTTCCGGAGTGAAGTGAAACTGCGGTCGAAACGGTTCCTGATAGTAGCCCTTGGATTTGCGGTACGAGGAAAGTCGATCAACCTTAATAACGTGCCGCGAAGTGTCGGTCAGGATGATCTGATCGACCAGAATATGTCCCCATCCTCCGGTCGCGCTGTCGAAGATTCGCAACTTCACTTTGCGGCCGATCAGTTCGCTGACATCCCACGATTCCCATATCATGCCTTCGGACTCGTGTCCCGTTTCGGATCGAACTCGCTGACCGTCTGCCAGCAGTTCGATGCCAAGTGCATCCGGAATCTTTCCACCGCCAATGAGGAACGCGATGTGATTATGAGTAATCACGAATTCCGGTGACGTGATGATTCCGACAGCCTGGTCACCCTTCGAAAAGCTGTTCGCAACTCCCTTGCCAAGCACTCCGCTAACCGGCATTTGACCGTCGACCGCCCCCTGAACAGGCCCCGGCCCGAACGCTTCGCCTTCCACGATCCAGTTGCCAAATGTGTCGGCTTCGAAATCATTGATAACGACGTCATCCGCAGCAATAGCCGCGTTCTGGTAACCGGAAAAGACGAACAGCAGAAACAGGAATCGAACCATGATCAGCCTTTCAGCAACGAAACTCATCCGGAAATTCCGGCGTTGCGCCGGCCTGAGTACACACAAACGCTGCAATTCGATCTGCCCAGGAATGAACTTCGGCCAGTGGCTTATTCTTCAATAGGCCGACGGTCAGAGCCGCCGTGAATGCATCACCAGCACCAACAGTATCGACCACCCTGATTTCCTGACCAGGCAACTCGCTGCGTTCACCTGACCTGCTGAGCAGTAGTGAGCCCGCCGCTCCCCGAGTCAGTGCGGCCACTTGAAATGAGAACTTATGAAGCAATTGGCACATCAATTCCTCTTCATCGCCGTGAAGTGAAAGTAATGACGCCACAATCGGCAATTCATCGCTGTTCAGCTTCAATACGTTTGCCAACGGCAGGGATTCCAGAATCACTTCGTCGGTCCAGTACGGCGGACGGAGGTTGATATCCAGAATTCGCAGACATCCGTCCGCCGTCGAGTGGATGAATTGCCGGACTGTTTCGCGCGAGACATTGCTTCTTTGTCCCAGTGTTCCAAAGCAGACAGCATCAGCTTTTTCCGCCAGTGTTTGAAGATCGGTCGTCCACCGGACGTTGTCCCACGCCGTGTCTTCAAGGAACTGGTAGCTTGCCTGACCCAGAGCATCGAGCTGTACAAGCACCTGCCCCGACTGCAGATCCAGTTGCGCGACGTGAGTCGCATCGACAGATCGCCTTCGGAATTCCGCGAGCCCTTTTTCACCAAGAGAATCCCGTCCAACTGCACTGACCATCGACGCATGCACCGAGTTTCCACCCACTCCGGCCGCACTGCAGACGAAATTCGCCGGCGCGCCGCCGAATCGAGGGCCAGCAGGAAAGATGTCCCACAGGACCTCTCCGAGTCCAACAATCTGATGACGGCCGGTCATGGCGTGATTCCCAGTTGCTTTTGTATGTCTTCAAGCGGCACGCCCTTAGTTTCCGGAACCATAAACATCACCCAGATTAACTGCAGAACCATCATCCCGCAGAAAAACAGAAAGACATAGCCTGGAGGAAACAGGGTGACCATCGTCGGAAAAAGCGTTGTCAGCAATGCCGCAAAAATCCAGTGTGTGAAGCTGCCGAGTGCCTGACCTGAGGCCCGATACTGATTTGGAAAAATCTCGGAAATCAAGACCCAAATCACAGCTCCCTGGCCAACTGCATGAGCCGCAATGAATCCAAAAACGCAGGCAGGGACAATGCTGTATCGTTCGCTAAAGAAGGCGAACGAGCATAACCCAAGGGACAAAATGTATCCGAACGAACCGATGTACAACAAAGTTCGACGACCAAGGCGATCGATCAGCCACAACCCGACAAATGTAAAGATCAGATTTGTTACGCCGATGCCGATCGACTGCAACAACGCTGCTTTCTCGCCCAGCCCAGTCAACTCAAAAATCCGCGGGGCAAAGTACAGGATGGCGTTGATGCCGGACATTTGATTGAAAAACGCGACTAGAAATGCGAGCACGATTGGAACTCGCATCTTCGACGACCAAAACCCTCGCGATGTCGCCGAGGTCGCTGCAGCATCTGAGATTTCATCGGCCAGTCGATTCAAATTATCTGGCGACGAATCTTCGCTGATCATGGCAAGCACACGCATCCCCATGTCGCGGTCGCCCTTCTTTGCAATCAACCAGCGCGGGCTTTCAGGAATGACGAAACACAAGAGTGTGTAAAAGAACGCCGGAATAGCCTCCACTCCCAGCATCCAACGCCAGTCGTTCCTGACACCGTCCAGAATGGCATTCGACGCGAAGGCCATCAGGATGCCGAAAACAATGTTGAACTGAAATAACCCCGTCAGTCGTCCTCGCATTTTTGCGGGCGAAATCTCCGAAATGAACAACGGAGCTGCGATCGTGGAAATGCCTACGCCGAGGCCTCCTGTGAATCTCGCGATGATAAATGAGTAGACATCGGTCGCCAGCCCCGACCAGACTGCAGACACAAAGTACAGGACGCCAATCAGAATCAGTGTGGGACGACGGCCGTATCGATCGGTCGGCCACTGTCCGATCGCCGAACCCAGCACGGTCCCCCACAACGCGGCGCTCATGGCCAGTCCGTGCATACCGTTGCTCAATCCCCAGAGACTCTGGATCGTCTTCTCCGCACCGGAAATGACGACCGTATCAAAGCCAAATAGAAATCCTGCCAGGGCGGAGACGATGGACCAGAAATACAGCTTCGATTTCATGAAAAGGATTCCTGACTTGGTCGAACGTTGTTCGTCTTCCAGCGGTGGACGAGAAGCCTCGTGGATTAGTGATCATACGAATCCAGAATTCGGTCGAGTTGCAAAACTGGCCCGAACCTGATAACTATCCTGTAGTTACAGGTTACTGGCTTGTGATGACATGTCTGTCGCTCTGATGCACTTGTTGTTAGGCATCTGGAGCTTGGAAGGCGGCCCAAGGCCCGTCCCCAAAATGACCGCTGGAGAGATCCGGCCACCTTTTGCAATTCGCAACGTTCCCGATTCGAGTCTATGCAGAAACATCAGCAGATCTCTCAGGAACTGCGCATTGAGATTGCCACGGGGAAATTCGCCCCGTCCGGCAAACTGCCCAGCGAATCACAACTCGTGCAAAGATTCCACGCCTCAAGACCCACTGTCGCGAGAGCGTTACGCGACCTTCAGTCGGAAGGGTTAATTGAACGCAAGGCTGGTTCTGGTTCGTATGTTCGTAGCGGCGAACATCAGCAAAACAGTCAATTGATAGGTTTGCTTGTCCCCGGCCGTGGCTCGACAGAAGTTCTTGACGTTGTTTGTGGCGAATTGGGAGCGATCGCAAAGCTCCATGGATACGGAGTTCTCTGGGGACGTTCGCCGCATCCCATGTTGGATCGCAATCTTGATGCAACATTGGCACGTGAAGCCTGTGAGCAGTTTATTCAGCGAGGAGTCCGGGGCGTCATCTTTGCGCCGTTCGAACATCTGGACGACAGTCGCAACGTCAATTTGCAGTTGTTGGATCTGCTGCGTCAGGCTGGTATCGCTGTGGTACTGATCGATCGCGACTTCATGCCGTTCCCATTGCGGAGTGACTATGACCTTGTTGCACTTGACAATGTGCAGGCCGGATTCCTTGCAGCCGATCACTTACTGCGACTCGGCATGAGAAGGCTGCGCCTGTTGTCTGATCGGGATTCAGCCAGCTCTGTTGATGCTCGGCTGACGGGAGTTCGTGAAGCCATGCTTCAATATCAGCTGCACAGTGGCATACCAATTCGTATGGACGGTGATGCCTCTCATCTTCCCTTCGTCAAACACGCGATCCAGGATGTTGATGCCATTGTCTGTGCAAACGACTTTACCGCATTTCGCCTGCAGCAAACGCTCATGAAGCTGAACGTGCGCGTACCTGAAGACCTGCGGCTGATCGGCTTTGACGATGTCCGTCATGCAACACTAGCCAATGTGACACTAACAACGGTCCGCCAGCCATGCCGAGAATTGGCATGGTGCGCATTTCGAACGCTGGAAGAAAGAATTCTTCACGCCGCTCATCCAGTGCGCACAACGTTTCTCGCGCCAACGCTTGTTGTTCGTAACTCGTGTGGAGCTTATGTCCATACTACACACACTGGGCGAACAGCATCTCACTGAACCGTATCTTGCACTGCGATGCAGAATCCCGGACACATCACCCGGCTAAGGCATATATCACTTTCTGCAGGAACTGATGAATCGCAGTTGGCAGGAAGACAGATTCGGGATGAAGACACGCAACAAGAAGCCGCTCACAGCTGAAGAGCGACGCCGAGGAGTGGCCGCAATTCTGGCGCTGGCTGTCCGCCGAATTCTGCGGGACGAGCAGAATTCCAAAGTTCTGAGCACTGACGTTTCGAACAGAGTTGAACTCGTTCTCGAAAAACGGCTCAGTGTGTCCCGCGTACCCGATGGCTCGGGTCTGTCGAACGAGTAGGTGATACAGCCCAGGCAACGAACAACGCTTGACGCTGCGCGGAAGTCAGAGAAACGAGGAGAAACAGCATGATGGCGGACGAGGTCGATGTTGAATCCGAAGCACTGCACCAACTGCCGGTGAGCAAGCTGCACGAACGGTTTGTGAGCGTCTATGGCGAGGCTCCTCGGTCGCGGAACCGAGTCTGGCTGATCCGCAAGATTCTCTGGCGACTGCAATCGCTCAAGGGCGGCAGCCTGAGTGAACGTGCCCGGCAGCGTGCCACGGAATTGGCAGCAGATGCTGATGTTCGATTGATGCCAGCGCAGCGTTCCCCGACGGTCAGCGTCAAACCAGCGGAGAAACGACAGCGGACGGAGCCGTCGGTCGATCGACGATTGCCGCCCAACAGAACGCCGATCTATCGCGATTACAAGGGAAAGAGGATTGTGGTCGAGGTGCGATCAGATGGCTTCGAGTACGAGGGCCAGCGATACAGGTCTCTCTCGGCCGTCGCCAAGGTCATAACGGGATCGCATTGCAACGGGTACCGGTTCTTCGGGTTGAGGGCGAAGTAATGGGCCGGGCAAAATCTCCGGTGAAGTCATCGGAAACAAAGATCCGCTGTGCGATCTACACCCGCAAATCGACTGAAGACGGGCTGGATCAGGAATTCAACTCGCTCGATGCACAACGGGAGGCCGCCGAAGCCTACATCGCCAGCCAGAGACATGAAGGCTGGGTGTGTCTTCCGACGCTCTATGATGACGGCGGATTCTCCGGTGGCAATGTGGAACGTCCCGGATTGCAGCGAATGCTGGCCGACATCAGGGATGGAAAGATTGACTGCGTTGTGGTCTACAAGGTGGATCGCCTCAGCCGATCGCTGATGGACTTCGCCCGAGTCATGGAGACATTTGAGAAGCACAATGTGTCGTTCGTCTCGGTCACCCAGCAATTCAACACGACGCACTCAATGGGCCGTCTGACGCTCAACATTCTCCTGTCTTTCGCGCAGTTCGAACGAGAGATCATCGGAGAACGCATTCGCGACAAACTGGCAGCGCAACGTCGCAAAGGAAAATGGGCCGGCGGGATTCCCGTTCTGGGGTACGATGTGGATCGGACGAATCCCAGTCCGAAGCTGGTTGTGAATGTGAAGGAAGCGGCACAGGTTCGGAAGATCTTCGAGTGGTATCTGGAACTGGGTTCGTTGCTGCCAGTGGTGCAGCGACTCGCCGAAAAGGGAATGAACAACAAGAGCTGGACGACCAAGCGTGACGTGCCTCGTGGCGGGAGACGATTCGACAAGAATGCACTGTATTCGCTCCTGACCAACCCGATTTACATTGGGTTGGTTGTCCACAAAGGCGAACGATTCGCCGGAGAGCATCCGGCGCTTATCGATGAATCAGTTTTCCTGCAGGTGCAATCCACCCTGCGATTGAATGGACGCACGGGAGGCAAAGATGTCCGGAACAAATATGGTGCTTTGCTGCGAGGACTCCTGCGATGCAAATCCTGCGATCGCATGATGACTCACACATTCACGCAGCGGAAAGAAAAGCTTTATCGGTACTACACATGCGGACGTGCCAACAGCGCCGGGCATAAAGAGTGCCCTCAACCGACTCTGCCGGCCGCAGAAATCGAGGAAGCGGTCATTGAACAGATTCGCAGTATTGGCCTTGATCGCAGCCTGCAGGCGGAGGTGTTGCGGCAGACTGCGGCGGGTATCGCAGAGGAACGAGAAATCCTGACAGCCGAACGAGAGCAGTTCTGTCGAGACCGAATCTTTCAGGAAAGCGAGTTGCGGCGTTTCGCCATGGAGCCATCCAGCCCGGCCGTCGCCACAATGATTGCCGACCTGCACGAGAAGATCGCAAAGACCAGGGTCCGCCTTGCGGAGTTGGACGAACAGCTGGAGGACCTTGAGTCAGAACATATTTCTGAGACCGATGTCACGCGCGCATTTGGCGACTTCGATCAGCTCTGGCGGACATTGAGCTCAAGACAGCAAGCGAAGTTGATTTCACTGATTGTTGAGCGTGTTGAATATGATGCCGGTCGCGGGACGATGGCGATCTGCTTCCATGATACGGCCATTGGCACGCTCACAGAACGACATGCAAAGGAGAAACCTTAATGCGTCTGGAACGCCCCATTGTCTTCCATCGAGTGACCACTGGTCATAAACGGATCCGACGTGAGCCAGCAGTCGTGCCCTCTGTTGAGCCCGGGCGAATTCCCCGTGTGTCTCGCCTGATGGCACTCGCCCTCCAGTTCGAGAAGATGCTGCAAAACGGGGAGGCCACCGACCAATCGTCACTCGCTCGCACTATGCAGATCACACAGCCCCGAATGACGCAAATCTTGAACCTGCTCCATCTGGCCCCCGACATTCAGGAGACCATTCTTTTCCTTCCCAGAACCATTAAGGGCGATGATTCGATTCACGAAAAGATGTTGCGCCCCATAACCGCGGAAGTCAGTTGGGCGAAGCAGCGAGAGATGTGGAAGTCGATCATCGAAGCAACGGAAAAAGCCTGCAACAATTAAGAACGGTTATTGAATCTCTCGTCTGGAGTTCCCCCCGAATTTCGACACTTCCTCGACCCCGATTGTGGCCAAAACTGCGTTCAGAAAAATGTTGAGATCAAAACAGCGTTGGGCTGCAACGAGTTGCGTTCAAGTGGGCAGATCCCGCTGCCGGATAACGTGACGAATGTGTTGACACAGCCTGTCAACACGATACATTCGCAGTCTCACTCAACCGTCAGAAATGGCACAGCTGCAGGATGTTTGCAGCGATTCCGGGATTGATCGTCGATGCTTCACAGTCGGACATTGAGAAGCCTGACACAGGCCTGTTTTTTCCAACTTGCCTGGGGCACATGGTCTGGCTGGTCCTTCATTGCTCAGGACCGCGAACTCCGCTTCGTTGCCGTTGAGTTCCCGCCACCAGCCTACTAATGCTGACGCCCGCGCCGCTCGCTGGTTTGCGGCTGCGCTCTCACTCTTTCTCTTCTTGATGCTCCCCGTGCGCGCTGGCTTTGCGCGTCTCACCGGAATGGAGGCCGTTCTCCGTACGTCTATTGGGAACGACTATTCTTATGGCTCAGACTTTTGACCCACTTCGTGTTCTCCGCTCTTTTTCCATGAATCTCCTGCGTGAGTTCATCGCACGCCACAAAGGGACGCCACCGTCACAGATGGCAAGCGTCCATCGCAGAAACTCCGGGCCTCTATATGAGGCCTGGCAATCAATCCCTGATGAGGAGCGTGCTCGCATGCAGATTGTTCTGCAGAAGATCTTCACGCTGTCGCAGGAATTCGGCATGACAGCGCTGATGGAAACGATCCGGGAGCGACATCCACATCGCATCGGTGAATTTGATCGCTTTGAGCATCGGAACGACCAGATCGTCTGGGCCTGGCTCAATCTGCCGGATGCATTCGAACAGGCTGAGTTCCTGGCCGTCGCTGAAGCAGCACTGTCGGGCCGCTTCTGGAAGCGATCCTATGTCGATGTGCCGGATGATCTGCAAATTGACGGCCAGCGCATTGAAGCCCTGCAGGACGAGTTGCGGCAGGTTTATTCGGCCCAGCTACGGGGTCGTCACTGCCATATCGAGCACCATCAGCGGGAATCGGGTGTGGATTATTTCTGCGCCTACCTCGATAACTGGCCGGACCAGCTGATGCTGTTTCGCGAAAACGGCCAGCTGTCTCCGCTATCAGGGCACTGTGCCTTCACGAACGTGTTTTCACTCGATCGTCATCATGGGACGCTGGAAGTCGCTGCCCGAGGAGGTCGAGTGATCCACGAGCAACTGAAGGACTCGTTTTGTCGAGCGGTTCTCGTAAAGCCAGCCAATCCTTCGTTTGCTGAGACGCCGGCGTATCGGCTGGATCATCTCCTGACAGAGGGATTTCAGCTGCCAACTGCGTCGGAAGACCGCGTCTCCAGTGTGCGACTCACTCATATCCGGTTCGCACCGCGATGCGTGAAAAATGTGCGGTATGAGGAGATCGGATTCGCTCAGGGAACGGACCTCAATGCCGCGGAACAACAGTTGAGGGAGAGACTGGCCGAACGCGCCTTCGAACCCAAAGGGCTCAGAGTTCTGTCCGTCGGATTCAATTTGATGGTACGGCCGCTGGGACGACTGCGAGTCAGTCCGCTGACCTTCAGCGTCCACGCTCCAAATACCTGTAATCTCAAGGAAAAGGCCGATGATCTGAGAGTTGTCGGTGAACGCTGTCTACGGATGTGGGGGATCTGCAATGCATGATTGGTTGCGAACACTTTGGTTGATGCTGGACAGGTACTGCGGCGGATTTGCCAGTAGCAGTTTTGAGGATTGGATTGACCGAGACACGCTCGCAATCCTGAAGGAATCGTGGCTCCGAGAAACGTCTCCACTGAAATATGTGGTCTGTCCGGATTGTCTCGATCACGATGAGGAACCGATCCTGCGCGAGTACCCCGGCGTCGCGCCGAAATGGTTTATCCCGTGCCCGGAAAGCGGACGAGTGCAGCTGCGACCAGACGAATTGCAACAGTGGCAATTTGATCTGGAGGCGATTGCGAGAACGATCGCCGGCACGCTGTCGCTCTCGGGACCACTAAGCGTCGAGATTCCACAGAAGTTGTGGCGACTGGGCCGAGCTCCGTGGCAAAACAGGACACGGGAAGTCTGGCTGTTGCGCGACAGCCCGTCGCTTTCCAGAACCGATCTGAAGTTGGCATTGAAGTCGTCGCGACAGGCGATCGTGCTGACCTATGGTCGAGTTCTTCCGGATCCGCTTTGGAAAACTCGTTCGCCGGCGTTTGTCTTACTGTCGCACGTGTCGCAATGGTGCGACGGAAAATTCAGCATCGACGCGATGCAGCTTCTGGAAGCGGTGCGAGATCAGGATGACATGGTCTGCGAGTCCATGCCAGCGGAGACCGGACGCGTTTCTTCGAAGAGAATCCGTCGACAAGTCAAGGAGGAGATTGCTTCGATGCTGACAGACGAAGCGATGGTGGCTGCGTATTTTCAGCACGGGTCTGTACGGCTGGCGGCGGAAGCTCTGTCCATCCAAACAAAGTCTGAGATTTCAAAGGACAAGGTCTACCGAGCACTGAAACGCAGTGGTGTCGAAATCAAGGCTCCCGTCAACCACAACAGTTGTTCAGTGCGGCGCACTGTCGCGTCGCAGCGCTGCGACAACCGGAAAATAATTTCCGACTCAACCGATACCGTTGACTGGCAATAAGTTACATCGCCATCGCGGCTGAATTTTCGGCCGCGACGGCGTCCCAAAACGCGACACCGGGGCTGCCGTCTGAAGGCCGCCGAGGCCATCACCCGAGGGTCAGTCGCGTTGTGATTCTGTTGATGGGGAAGGGAACCATCGCACGACGCATTCCGCCAGTTCTGGCGGCTTTCGAAGGTGTCTGCTTCCGGCCTCAGAATCATGAATGCAAGCGTCCCTTGCACCAGAGGCGTTTCTCTCCAAATACGCACGTGCCGCCGTTCGCAGCAAAGCCTGCCGACTGTCCTGCTGTCCGGGATTCAAACGCCAGGAACAGCCAGACCTTGAGCAGGAATTGTGGGTCGCTCTCTTCGCACAGATCGCTAAGTTCGATCCGCAGCGAGCATCGATCGACACATTCGTCGAATGCGTTCTCAGCACGAAAGTGTTCATGCTGATCCGAGAACGTCGTCGTGAGAAACGGCAGCCAGTTCAGCATGCCCGCCGACCAGGCCAGAACACCGAACCACCCGGCGATGCGTTTGCTGCTGAGATGACCGAAGACGGCGACCAACGTCGCTATACGGAATCTCATGAGGCTCGTCTGCGACACTCTGAAGATTGCCAGGCAATCCAGTTTGTCATGAACCAGCTGCCATCGGAGCTGCAGGCGATCTGTCGCAGTCTCATGGTCTTACCGGCCGCTGCTGCCTCCCGCAAGCTGGGCATTTCTCGCCGACAGCTGCGTCGCGCCGTGGAAGATGTCCGGGCTCATTTCACGAATGCTGGCTTCGAAGAATAGCGAACAAAAGCGGACAGATGCCGTCCGCACGGCATACATCACCTACGTCCCTTCAACACAAATCAAACACCTCTTCACAGCCTCTGAAAGGATCGATCCTGATGACACTTCTCAAATCCATTCAACGCGGCAAACAGCCGTTTCCTCCTCGACTCGTGCTCTACGGTACCGAAGGCATCGGCAAGTCCACTTTCGGTTCGCAATGCCCATCACCCGTCTTCATTCAGACCGAAGACGGCCTGGCGGAGATTGACTGCGACAAGTTTCCGCTCGCTACGTCGTTCGATGACGTCGTCGGATATCTGAACACGCTGCTCTCCGAGCCGCATGACTACCAGACCGTCGTCATCGATTCGCTCGACTGGCTGGAGCGACTGATCTGGGATGACCTCTGCCGTCAGTACAACGTCACCAGCATCGAAAAGGTCGATGGCGGTTATGCCAAAGGCTACACGCACGCACTGTCGCACTGGCGTCATCTGCTGGGACTCTTGAATCGCCTGCGAGTGGAACGCGGCATGGTGGTGCTGTGCATTGCCCATGCCCGGATCGAGAAGTTCGAAGACCCCGAAGCCACAGCCTATGACCGTTATTCGCCACGGCTGCACAAGCATGCGTGCAGCCTCGTGTGTGAATGGGCTGACGCCGTGATGTTTGCGACTCGCAAAATCCGTGTGCAAACCGAAGACGCCGGATTCAATCGCAAACGCGGCGTCGCCTTTGGCATCGGCAAAGACGGTGGCGAACGCGTGCTCCGTACGATCGGTGGCCCGTCCTGTGTGGCCAAGAACCGTTTTTCTCTGCCTGAACAACTTCCTCTGTCGTGGCCGGCCTTCATGGCGGCCTTTACCAACCCAGCTCAAACGAATGTGGAGAACTGATCCATGGCCAATCTCAATGGCTTTGACGCCAACCAGGTGGAACCCGCCGCCAAGTTCGATCCGATTCCTGCCGGCAAGTACCTGGCAGTGATCACCGAATCCGAACAGAAACCGACGAAGGCCGGCACGGGACACTACCTGCAGCTGACCTTTCAGATTCAGGAGGGAACCTACAAAGGCCGCATCCTCTGGGCTCGGCTGAACCTCGACAATCCGAACGCCACGGCCGTTCAAATTGCTCGTGCGGAACTGTCGGCGATCTGCCGGGCCGTCGGAGTGACGGCACCCGGTGACTCGGTCGAACTGCACAACCTCCCGCTGATGATCACGGTCAAATGTCGCAAGCGTCAGGATACCGGCGACATCACCAACGAGATCGCTGGCTACGCGAAGAAGGAATCTTCCGTGCCGCCGCTGGCGACTGCCGCGGC